>NZ_CDSE01000047.1 GCF_001373415.1 Paenibacillus dakarensis
CCCGGGAGCCGAACGCTGTGAATACGGAAGCCATTATAATAACCGCCTCTCGCGCCTTCAATTGTCTCTTCCTCATTCGGATTTCCTTGACGAAGCTCCTCCCGGTTTGCTGCAATCATCTCCGCAGTCTTGATGGAAGTTCCGGAAGGCGCATCCAGCTTCTGGTCTCCATGTGTCTCGATAATCTCAACATGCGGCAGGTATTTCGCAGCTTGAGCTGCAAATTTCATCATCAGGATCGCCCCAATCGAGAAATTCGGAGCAATTAGCCCGCCGATCCCGCGGGATTTGCACAGCTCGTCCAGCTCTTCGATTTGTTCGGGAGTAAAGCCGGTCGTACCGATAACTGGCCGTACTCCATGCTTAATAGCTAAAGCGGTATTAGCGTAGGCAAACTGAGGTGTTGTAAAATCCACCATCACATCAGGCTTATGCTCTACCAGCGCCATTTCAAGATCGGCTGAGACGTTAACCCCACAAGCCGGCAAGGACACAAGAGTTCCGGCATCCACTCCCTGATCGCTACGTCCAATGGCAGCAGCGAGCTGAAGCTCAGGGTCCTGCAGCACTAATTTCACAACTTCTTTACCCATGCGGCCGCCTGCTCCAACGACCGCTACCCGGATTGCTTTTGACATTTCAAACATTCCTCCACTCTCAATCTGTTGGTAAATCAAGCACATAAGATTTTAGACGCTTCTTCAGTTCTTCCATGATATGTTGAAGTCCGCTCTCCTGTGGAAATAAGCTTATGACTTCTTTCAAGGTTGTGATCGCAAGCGGATGTTCATTTAATTCGCTATACACCAGTGCAAGCCAAACATAAGCTTCGGAATGCAAAGGATCTTTGGATATCGCAGACTTTAATAGCGCTGCTGCCTGGTATAGATCTTTAGGAGAAGCATCTGTCTTCCCCTCTACCATCTTCCGAGCCTTCTGCACAAGCTCCAACGCTTCCAAATGCTGAAGATGTAAATGGTATTCCGGTTTATCTTCCTGAAGGAGCACCGCTTCCTTGGCATGACGAATCGCCTGTTCAAGTCTACCGCTACGGCCGTAAGTTATGGAGCAGCGATAATGAACTTCCGCATCTCCTGGATTTGCTTGAATCGCGGCCTCAAACCAACGGAGTGCTTCTTCAAAATCGTTTTGCAGAATGAAATGATATGCCTTTTGTATATAGTTATCCGGTTTCAATGGCTGTCCCTCCCCTATAGCGGGTTTTGGTACAGCATATGTATACTCAGCCTAATCTGTGTTCAATTTCGTCCAGCGATTCGCATCTCTTGTATTAAACTTGTGCATCACCTTATCATGAGCCTCTGCAAGATCAATCCCTAAAGAATTAGCGAAGCACATTGTGATAAACAAAATATCGCCGAGCTCCATCTCAATTGAGTTTTCAGCTTCATCAGGCTTCTTTGGCTTCTCACCGAACTGGTGATTCACCTCTCTGGCAAGCTCGCCCACTTCCTCCGACATACGCGCCATCATGGACAAAGGACTGAAGTAACCTTCTTTAAACTGCGATATATAACGATCCACTTCACGCTGCATCTCTGCCATAGATTTCTCCATAGTAGGCACTCCCCTCTTATACTTCTGTCTGCTGAAGATTTCTTTACATTTATCGGCAACGTTTTACCACTTATGTTATCGTAAAGCGGTTTTGAAAACAAATATTTTTTATTGTCACAAGAAAGGTATATACTATGGAAAAGCTACCGAATTTATAATGAAGAACAATAATCAATTACCATTGTGAGGGATTTCAATGAAAAACTCCAAATTGATTCAGCAGCTTCAAATCATTATCCCCATCATCGTGGGTACAGCGATTTATGCATTCGGATTACTTTACTTTATTATTCCGAATCAATTGATGGAGGGCGGGGTTACTGGAATAACGGTATTGCTGAACTATGCGTTTCAAATCCCCCCATCCATGTCAACACTATTGCTGAACATCCCCTTATTTTTAGTGGGGGTCAAAATTCTGGGCGGCCGGCAGTCGATCTATACGGGGCTTGGAATTGTATCTTTGACTTTTTTTCTATGGCTTATTGAGAAATGGATTGAACTTGGCTGGATTGTCCCTTTTCAAACAGAACATGATTACATTCTCGCTTCTCTATACGCCGGTGTGACCTTGGGAGCAGGTCTTGGCATTGTATTTCGTTTCGGAGGAACAACCGGAGGCTCAGATATCATTGCCCGGATCTTCAACCGGAAATTTGGTTATAGCATGGGCCAGGTCATTCTTGGTTTAGATATAATCATCATCGGAGCATCACTTCTGTATATTCCTCTCGAAAAAATATTGTATACGCTTGTAGCGGTGTTCATCGCCTCAAAAGTCATTGATTTTATCCAAGAAGGGGCTTACTCGGCTAGAGCTTGTACAATTATTAGCGATAAGGCTATGAATATTGCTGATCGTCTCACCAACGAGCTGGAGCGGGGGGTCACCCTGATCCCTGCCATCGGTGCATACTCCAAACAAGCCAAGCATATCGTTTACTGTGTTGTTTCCCGGCAGGAAATACGCCGTTTAAATGAAATAGTCAAATCTGTTGATTCACGTGCCTTCGTCATTATAAATGATGTTAAAGATGTGCACGGTGAAGGATTTAAAGAAGAGTAGCCCTGAGTTTTCGGGCTACTCTTCTTAGTATTTTTTAGGAAACATAGGATGATATCCGCTGTTAAGTCCCTTATATTTACGGTAAGCTGCAAAGCTCAAAGCCGATAGTATAAAAGCTCCAAAGAGCAGCTGCCAGAACCATGGTCCCTCCACCTCTCCCAATTGGGCAAGAGCGGGCTCGTCTTTTTTCTTCCCGAAGAGTATATTAACTATTACTTCTCCTTGCGGAATAATGCCCCTTACAGCAGATGGCCCTGCCGTAGACACAACACCGCCGGCATGTGATAACCAAGATTCTATCATGGAAACATCCTCAGGCTTACGCTGTATGACCAGCGCCGGGCGAATCAGTTCATAATGATCCTCCAAGGAGGCATATGCTTTCTTAATCCCTTTCGTATCCTGCTTCGCCGCGCTTAGCTCCATCATTCGCAAATCTTCCCGAATGACCTTATAGTATTGAAGCCATATTCCATCTTTAGGATGTGTCAAGCTGTCTGCCGCTAGCCTTAGTTTAGCTGCAGATCTCATCCATTGTTTTGGCTCCAGTTGGGCACCGGCTGTCGTTTCTTTCATTTCTACAATACTTTCAGCCAGCACCTGAATTCCTTCGACACTTGTCAAGCCTTGAAAAGAAGCTGCCTCAAACAAACTTTGCACCTTCCTCAAAGACTCATTAACCTTCATTAAATTGCCTTCCTCCACCAGCTTATACAAGGTCTCTACCTCGAGATTTAAGGCTTTCGCCTGAATAGATGCGGCTGGTGACGGGCGGTCTTTTGGTGTATCCGGGCTTGAATATGCAATCTTCCCAAAGCCTAGACCAAACAGTAAGAAAACAGCGGCTGCACCCGCTGTCCATTGGAATACACTCCGCAGCATAGGACATCCCTCCTACCCGTAATATATGGCAGAAGGGATGTCTCTAGAACTCTTTAGCTTTTTCTTGGCCGGATAATGAACGTTTAACAGTGATCCAGGTCAGGAAGCCACTAAGCAGCGTTAGAGCGAACGTAAAGGCTTCCACAGCCCCTAAATGATCATAAAGCGGGCCTGGGAGATATGGAAATATACCGAAAGTATAATCGACAGTATCATTCAGCAGTGTCCATGCCATGGCAACAGCTAGAGCAGTCCACCGGATATGAAATAATTTCACATAAATGAGAGCTTCCACCGCCATCGCCGTGTGTGAAGCTATTAGCATCCAATCCTGCCAAATGAGTTCATTCCCTTGGGATGCTCCGGCAAAAATCATGGCTACCGCCCACACCCCGTATTTGATCGAGGTTACAACAGCCAGGGACTCCGTAAGCTGCTGAATTAACAGCCCTGACAATGATCTCGGTGGATATAATAACATCACTAGTGCCAGGCTGAAAAACAAGCTCGCCGTCGGACTGTCAGGGACGAACACAAGCTGCCATGCAGGATGATTTTGAGCCGTATTGTAGAGTTGTCCTCCATACCATATGTAACCATAAACCGTCCCTAAAGTATTACTGATCAACAAAATCCACAAGATAAACCGCTTCGACAAAAACTCACGGCTCCATAAATAAGTAACAGACAACCAGCACACCCTCCTGTTAGATAATGAATCAACATGAATAAATCCCTAGATAAAGCTCACACTCACTTATCTCCTCATTAAAAAACCTGACCGTAAGTTACGATCAGGTTTCATCATTATTCTACTCTGCAGTTTTCTGGCTGGCAAGCCATTCAGCCAATTGATCAAGTTCTTTTTCCGAAACACCTGCAGCAATGGCCTGGTCATGCATTGGCGGCATGCTGCCTTTACCGTTCTTGATAATGCCTGCAATAGCATCCTTATCAAGACTGTCACCAACACCGCGAAGTGCAGGTGCATTTCCTTGTCCCTTAAGATCAGCTCCATGACAAGTAATGCAAGTCGCCTTCTTCAAGGTTTCCATAGCAGGGTTCTCCGGATCTACAATAGCAACCTCGTCGGACTCAGCCGACTTCGCATTTGAGACTGGAGGAAGCCCCTGTAGACGTCTCTCGTGCGCTTTCTCTTCGCGGTCAATATGCTCCGGTTTCTGCCCTGTAGCCTCCAATTCATGTGTATAGTGCGTCCAAGCAGAATTGGTCAGGTAAATGATTGCGAGAATCGAAAGAAACATCAGAGCTGAAGTAATCGGACGCTTGTAGAAACGGCGCTCTTTCCCTGTATCCAGGAAAGGGACCAGCAATAGTGCACCGAAAGCTACTCCAGTAACACCGAGTGTACCGAGAACTACGTAATCACCAGATGCATACGGCAGCTTCAAATATTCGTATAAGAATAGGAAGTACCAGTCCGGCATCGGAATTACAGATGCACCAGGGTCAGCAGGGTAGCCCAGTGGAGCGGGCTCTGATATGGTCAATACCAGAAATCCTACCAGTACCACAACCCCTACCATCCATTCCTTTAACAGAAAGTTTGGTATAAACGCTTCCGACTTTCCGGGATAAGCCGTATAGTCGGGAGGAACGATAAAACCTTTACCTTTACGTACACGGGAATCGCCTACGTATACTACTTTTTCATCAGGTTTGTGACCGTGTGCCATGAATACGCCTCCCTTCTTCTTATAGTGGTCCGGAAATACCCTGTCTTCGGATCATAATAAAGTGCCCTACCAATAGAGCAAGCAGTACAGCCGGAAGGAAGAACACGTGAATGGCGAAGAAACGCGTTAACGTTTCGGCACCAACGATGGTACCGCCTTGCAGCAGTTCCTTTATGATTGGTCCAAGCCAAGGCACGGAATTTGCAATTTCCAATGTTACTTTTGTAGCGAAGTATGCTTTATTATCCCAAGGAAGCAGGTAGCCTGTCAGACCAAGGCCCAACATGACGAAGAAGATCAGCATACCGACAACCCAGTTCATTTCACGAGGCGCTTTATAAGAGCCTGTAAAGAATACACGCATCGTATGTAGGAACATCATCACGATGACCAAGCTTGCTCCCCAGTGGTGCATACCGCGAACGATTTGGCCGAATGCCACCTTCGTCTGCAAATACTCTACACTGGCGTAAGCGTTTATAATATCGGGTACGTAATACATTGTCAGGAACATACCTGACAAGATCTGGATTACAGTAATAAAGAACGTCAAGCCGCCGAAACAATAAACAAACGCGGAAAAATGGTGAGCGGGGTTAACATGCTCTGGAACCTCATGATCCGCAACGTCTCTCCAGATCGGCGTGATATCGAGACGTTCATCAATCCAGTTGTAGACATTCTTCAACATCCGAATCTACGCCTCCTATTTCACTACGGTATTTGGTATGATTTCACCGAGATAAATCCAGCCATTCTCTTCTTTCACGGTGTACATATCCAATGGCTTAGGCGCAACAGCCAGATTCTTGCCATCCGGCGTATACCGTGCACCATGACATGGACAGAAGTACTCGTCTGGATGGGTCTTGTTGTTATTCCAGCCCACCAAACATCCTAAGTGCTTGCAAATCGGTGAAAGTGCAAGAATCTTCCCATCGTCTGTCTTACGGATCCAGGCAGTCAGCGTTGCTTTACTTGCATACCAGCCATCTTGCTGTTTCAGCTCAAAATCAAATTCTTGTGGTTCATTCGTAATCTTGCTAGATTCAACTACTTTAACGAACGCCCCTTCTTCTTTATCCTGAAGAATAGGATCCACGGCAAACCGGAGCATTGGAAGTACGACTCCACCCGCCATATAAGCTGTGGCGCCGCCCAACGTATACGTAAGAAATTGTCTTCGTGACATTTCTTTCAGCCGGGGTGGTTTGTGCGACTCTTCATGCTCGTCATTGTGGTTGTGGCTCATTCTGTGTTCAACCCCCTTTGTCAACCATTCTAAGTGTTTTCAATGATTAATATCACACGACGTACTAGGACATAATAATAATATATGAGGCATCTCAGACCGTCAAGAATTTGAACCCCAAATTTGTCTCCGCTTCCAGTAAGCACTATCAAAATTGTCGGTTTTCCGTCACATTTAGACGATATCCTCATTATTCCACAACTGATGAATTCTCTTGGTTACAGCTAAAGACAGCGGTGTATTCTCACTAGCTAAAATTCTAGGCTGGGAAAGCACTAATGCGCTTTCAGGAACATCGGCTTGATCAAGCTCCACATCAGCTGTCATGATGACTGCATAGGTGAACCCCGCAGATTTGACATTATGACAAATGTCGTTTAGAAGTTGAACGGATGACTCTCCACTATACTGCATAGCAGGATATGTAATGATCCTTCCTTTAAACGGAATCTCTATTAAATCCATAAAATCTCTTAATCTTTCAAGTGCTGCCGTTGCTTCCCAAGGGCTCTCGCTCCCGGTCAGGGCCGTATAAGGAATCACACAGGTATCAAAATATGGCTGCAGTTCAGGCCAAGCCTGTTCATCCACTTCACTGAATTTCATGCAGTACATCCTTTCTATTCCAAATGTTTCATTTATTAATTATACGTTTCCATCATGATTTAGGCAAAAAAAAAGAAGAAATGCCGTAGCATTTCTTCAATTTAATGTTTTCAGTTCATCCGTCAGGTTTCGGAAAGCCAGTTCATCGCCTGTAGCGAGCGCCTCGTCAATTCCTTTATAAAGTTCCTCACTCCGATGCTTACGCAAAGCCTCGTCCCATACCATCTCCGCAGCCAAACTTAACATTACTTCGTAAGTAACCTTCATTTTATCCATTAGGATGCACCTCCAACTATGAATTAGAATTGCCTATATTCCTTACCCTTAAGTACATAACTATCCATCGTCTTCTTCATTCGAAGCAAATCCTCATCCGTCAATTCCCGAACGACTTTAGCAGGTGTGCCAAGGGAGAGTGTATAGGGAGGAATCACCGTATTCTCTGTTACAATAGCGCCTGCACCGACTAAAGCATATTCACCAATATTAGCGCCGTTTAGCACAATCGCGCCCATACCAATCAAAGAGCCTTTCCCGATTGTACATCCGTGGATAATTGCTGAATGTCCGACGGATACTTCGTCTGCCAGGATTAATGGCTGACCAGCATTGACATGTCCGATTACTCCATCCTGAATGTTACATTTGTTACCGATTACAATTGGCGCAAGGTCTCCTCTTAGAACAGCGTTGAACCATATCGTTGAATCGGCGCCTATCGTAACATCACCAATGTTCTTTGCACCATCAGCAACAAATACAGAAGAATGGACAGTCGGCCATATTCCTTTATACTCATAATTCATTTCCGGATCACCCCTTTAATTATTGGGAGTGATTGTAGCAATCAACAACTTGTTCTGTCAATGCGGTACATTGTTGTTAGCCCCTGTATGTAGACACTCCATTGCAGCTTTTTGACCAAATGCCGTCATACGGATAACAGTACCCGATTGTTTACTTTCACCAATGCGGAGCATCCCAAGATGCATAAGCATCTGGATGATACGATGATCCAATATGGTTTGAGGAGTGTCGTAGTAGAAAGGGCGAATTAACCATCCCAGCGATTCACTAAGGGATTCAACAGTAACCCAATCCTTAGCACACTTACTTATCCAGTACACTAAAGAAGACAAGTTAGGGACGGCGCCTTTATAAAGTCTTAACCAAAAGCGGAATATCTGTATCACACTTATTTCATTTCCTTCTTCTAGCACCTCTTTACCATACTTCGTCAGAACTAGACGGGCGCCCGATTCCTGGACCCACTTCCTAGCATAGGCATAGTCATAAAGCAGCGCCAATCGATTCGGATATTCGGCACAAGATCGTCCATATCCAAACCTCCAGGCCCCTTTAGAAATCAAGGGCTCTTGGATGTGTAGAGAGCTCATCAGCTGCTGCTGATGCCTGCGGTACATAAATCCTTCAGCATTCAAGTCAATCTCCTGATTCTCAACGAACTTCAGTAGAAGAACCATATCTGCAGCTGCCAACCCCTGCTCATCCCGATAAACTTCAGGTTCCGAGGTTAACTTTATTCCTTCTTGAAGTCTTTCACCCAGCACATCTCTAAAACGTATTTTCAAATCAGACGGTACCTGGAACGAATATTTCGTGGAATGAGTAAATCCATTGAACAACCATCCGCTTCTACGGTATCTTGCAACCGCTTCTCGGGGACTCTCTGCTTTTCTCTGAGCACCCTGTTCACCAGAAACGGTTTCTTCAGAGGCTTGACGAATCGCTGCTGTTAATTCCTCCAAGCTGTAGACACTCCGTGCATCGAATACAAGACTGTTTAAAAATCTTAAATCCGAATCAGATAAATGTCTCATCAGTTCCTCGAAATAATCTCTTCCGCCAAGTTTAATCAGGATACTCTGTATGAGCTCATGCTTGGAATTACGTTTACATTCACATTCGTAATAACTGGCGATGTTGCTTAATTGTCCAATGTCGGCATAAGTGAGCATATCCGCTAGATTCATCTTCCATCGTCCTCACCGTTTTACTTCCATTATGTGAATATTGTGCCCATTTGATACATGTCCAACACGCTGCTAGTCCACATTTTTAACGGTTTTGCTTATTTATAAACATCAAAAACTCAACTTTTTTTAACTTTTTGTGATTGTATTTGAATACATTTAAATCGGCATAAAAAAAAGACCTCAGAGCGAGGTCCCATTTCCAATTTGGGGTATTTAGTGCTGTTTCTCTAATAAATGTTTTGTGCAGTTAAACAGATGTGGAACCCAGTCGATTTCTTTTTTCTCCACAATCGTTAAAGACAGATTTCCTATCCTCTCTGCCTGTCTCTCTTTGTAAAGAGCGCTGAACAATTGTGCAAGAAACCCTCCATGACTGACCACAAGCATATTACGATCAGGATATTTGTCCCACATGGATTCTAAAAAATCCAATCCTCTAGCCTGTAATTCCAAGTCCTTTTCCTGACCAAGGTCCTGTAAATGCCACTCTGCGCCAAACATTTCTTCACGTTCGGCAGCCGTTAGTCCCTCTATTTGGCCATATGCTCGCTCACGCAGGCGAAGATCCGGTTCAAGTATTTGAATATCAAGCGCGGAGGCTATAATCGAGGCAGTCTCTTCTGCGCGGGACAAGCCGCTGCTAACGATAAAATCCCACTTATATGGTTCATGTAACAGACGTTCTGCCAGCATTCTTGCCTGCAAACGCCCTTCATCATTAAGTGGAATATCTGTTTGTCCCTGTATCTTACCGATTGCATTCCAATCCGTTAAGCCGTGCCGGATAAAACCGATGAGCATCTTAGAGCCTCCTATCGAAAATGAATCTTTTGGCCTGTCGTGTTAACGCCTTACGACTCTGTTTAGCCGCATTAAGAAAAATAAGGCCAATCCAACTCCAAGAATGGATAATATCATCCAGTACTCAGGTTGGCTTGGGTCCATACTCACAACTAATGGATCAATAATTCCGCTATTAATTCCTGGAATGTTGTAGTGCTGAGCCTCGGCTGTAACTGTTCCGCCGTCCACTACACCTGTTGGAAGAATGCCTGTTGGCTGCACAGGAGGCTGGGGTTCTTTAGTGTTATCTTTAAGAGCAAAATACAGAAAACTACTTCCAAATAAAGCTAAAAAGCCCGAAATCAGAATAGTGAGCCGTTTGCGGAAAATGCGGGATACCATCTTTCCCTTTTCATTCTCCTCAACAAGCATCGGAAAGTCGCGATATATCCGGTCCATTACATTACGATTGATCGCTTCAGCCCTTGCTTCCGTCACCTCATACTCCAAAGAATGAACCGCTCTGAGACTATCTTCCCACATTTCATATTCCACTGCACAAGAGCCGCATGTCTGTATGTGCTGTCTCAGCCTGATCCGCCGGAGATCATTGTCCGGGAGATCCCAGACATACTCCATCAGCAATTGGGCTTCCTCGCAATTCATCTGCTGCTCATCCCTTCATATTCCTTGTACACCGGCTCCGTGAAATATGGCTCTAGCTGAATTTTCACACTATATCGCGCTCTAAACAGGAGGGATTTAACCGAACTGACGGTTTGGCCCAATATATTAGCAATCTCTTGATAATCAAGCTGATCATATTCACGTAAAATCAGTGCCGAGCGTTGTTTCTCAGGTAAATTGTTAATCGCTGCCCGGACTAGAGTAACACGCTCACTGCGCAGAATCGCCTGTTCAGGCGCGATTTCAAGCGGAGCAATCGGAACTACACCACTCTCTTCCAAAGGAAGAGTACCGCTGCGCTGTTTCCTCAGCTCACTTAAAACCGTATTACGCGCTATCGTATACAGCCACGTTGAGAATGACGCATCTACTTCGCGAAATGAATGAAGGCTTCGGAAAGCCTTACAGAAAGTCTCTGAACATATATCTTCAGCTAACAGCTCAAGGTTAGCACTTTTTAACATATGATATACAAACGCTAATATTTTGCGTTGGTACCTTCTCATTAATTCAGAATATAAATCAACATTTCCCTGTTTTATCTCATAAATTAATTGGGAATCCGTCATATGATTTTTATTTCCTCCCTCGCCATCTGTGTGCCTTCTCCCTGTCATCATCGGTATTTCTTAATATAACAAGGTTCACATAGCTGTCGCAAAACCATATTACACCACATGATGTCTGACTTTTTTCTATGTATTCGGCAATTTCCCCTAAACTTTTTGAAACTATTAATTATTATAGCATAAACTGGAGAATAGGTCAGGTGTACCAGATTCAATTATTATATCAATATGGATGTAAGGGCATTCAATAAAAAAGAACCGCCTCCCTTAAGGGAAGGCGGCCGCACAAACGTGCAATTATTGGATAGGAGTGGAGAGAAACCATACTGTACTTTTATTATATGTATACGTTTTCATTTTGTCAACATGAACATTGTAAAAATTTCGGAAACTAAAAATCAGGCTGTTTTCATTGAAAAACGGAGTATCCGATCGACTGCAGTAACTCCTTGGCAAGTTCTAGATCATGTTCATTACGGAAGGATAATTTCATCAGTCCAGGGACATCTTCTCTGCTCTCAATAATTTGAATATTACTTAAGTTAATGCCTCTCTGGCCAAGCTCTGTCGCAATCCCGCCAATAATACCCGGATGATCGGGAACATCCAAATACAAGTTATATTGCTGGACGATCATACCTTTCCGTCTTTCCGGCAGCTCATTACGGAACTCACCAGCTTGCCGAAATGCTTGTTCGATTGCAAAACCATCTTCTTTTTGAAGCATGTCCATGAACTGCATAATATGATTATTCCAGTCCTCAAGCAGCGGAATCATTACCTTTCGGTTATTCAGCAGAATATCCCGCCATACTATCGGATCACTTGAAGCAATCCGTGTGATATCCCTGAAGCCTCCGGCTGCCAGCGTCTGATACAAGGGATTATCATCATTATACCCACAAATCTGATTAACCAAGGCTACAGCGATGATATGCGGCAAATGACTAATTGCTCCCACAATCTGATCATGCAAATGCGGCTCGACCGTAACAATATGCGCACGAGTATGAGATAACATATTGGCCAGCGCTTCAACTTTGGCTTCTGGAACCCCTTGAGCTGGCGTTAACACGTAGTATGCATTCTCGAATAGGAGGTATGAAGCTGCAGCTACGCCTGACCTCTCTGAACCTGCCATAGGGTGTCCCCCAATGAAACAGGCATCACGAAGAATGAGCTTCTCAGCACATTCAGCAATACTTGCCTTGGTGCTCCCTACGTCCGTAATAATACATCCCGGTTTTAACGGCAATGTACTCAGAAGAGTTATATATTCTTCTAAATTTCCTACAGGCACACATAAAAAAATAAAATCAGCATTTCGTGCTGCCTCTTCCGCAGACATAGTCACCTGATCAACAACGCCTCGAGCGGCGACCTCCTGGGCGTATTGCTGCGTATGGGCATAACCTGTAACGGTTATGCCCGGTTTACCTTTAAAGCATAGAGCGAGAGAACCTCCAATTAGTCCTACGCCAAATATTGCGATATTCGTTGTCATATTATTTTCCATTTTCTCTCACTCTCTTCTATGTTGCATATGTAATGCTTAAACAGGTGACTTCATATCACGCAGGACCTGCTCTAACGCGCCAATAAATGCTTGATTATGTTCTGGCGTCCCAACACTCACCCGGATATAAGTCGGATAGCAGGAGAATCCGGAGCGGATAATAATCCCTTTACTTAAGAGCGACTCGAATACTTCCTTGGCTGGTGCTTGAACATCAACAAGGATGAAATTCCCATGGGAAGGGAAATACTTAAGTCCCATGCGGTCAAACTCCTGCTGTAAATAAACAATTCCTTCTGCATTATTTTTGCGGCAGCTCTCAATGAATTTTTGATCTTGAAGCGCTGCTTTTGCTGCCGCTTGTGCCGGACGTCCTGTGTTAAACGGCTCTCTGACTTGATTAATAAATCTGATTACTTCAGCCTGCCCGATTCCGTAGCCTATTCGAAGTGATGCCAAACCATAGATTTTAGAGAATGTACGCAGCACAACCAGATTGTGATACCGATCCAGTAATTTAATGCTTTCAGGATAGGAAGAGTCCACTACGTACTCATAATAAGCCTCATCCAGAACTACCATCACCTCCGAAGGTACAGCATCGATAAACCGGATAAACTCCTCTTCGGATACAATGGTTCCTGTCGGATTGTTAGGATTACATACCCACACAATTTTCGTTCGGTCCGTAATAGCCTTCAGCATCGCGTCTAGATCATGCTTGCCGTCAACCAATGGAACTTCAATGCTTACGGCATTCTCAATGTCTGCGTTACTCTTGTAAACGGAAAAAGTTTGGTCTGCCATAATTGTTTCGTCCCCACTGCTAAGAAAGGCACGTGCAATCAAGGCAATAATTTCATCCGAACCGCATCCGAATATTATCTGATTACTGTTAATCCCAAGATGACCCGCAAGTGCCGCTGTCAGTTCAGCAGCACTTCCATCCGGATAAACACTAAGATTGCTGAATTCTGCAACAATTGCTTCCTTTGCCAGCGGGGAACAGCCATATGGATTCTCGTTGGATGCCAATTTAACGACTTCACTTAAGCCCAGCTCTCGCTTGACTTCCTCTATTGGCTTTCCGGGTTGATATACCGGAAGATTTACAATATTCGCTTTTGGCTTCATATTCACAACTCACCTTTCATACACTTTTGCTTTTTTTAATTGTGACACGAATTCCCTAATTTGCAAAAGCCCTTCTTCCTTTGTATCCTTTTGCAGCAGCAGAGGTATACACGCTTCAATCTGACGAACAATAGCACTGCCTACGACAACACCATCGCAAATTTCTGAAAACCTTGCGACCTGCTCACCGTTAGAGATCCCGAAACCGATAGCAACAGGAACTTTACTGTATTGCTTGACGGTCTCAATAAATTCATTAATGCCGCTGTAGAAGTCGGATCGTTCCCCGGTTACTCCAAGGGATGAAACACAGTATATAAAGCCTTCAGCCTCACCCACAATATTCGCTATGCGTTCATGTGATGTCGGAGCAACCAGTGGAATCAGGTGTACTCCTCCTTCTTTCGCTTTTCTGCGAATTTCACCTGACTCCTCAATTGGCAAATCCGGGATGATCAGACCGCTGATATCATGTGCGATGACTTCTTCAAAGAACTTATCTAGTCCCATTTGAAGAACTGGATTATAATAAGTAAACAGTATAAAAGGGAGCTCGCTTCCTGCCTTTCTAGCCTGTAAAGCAACATCCATACAGGTTCGTATCGTAACCTTCCCTTTCAAAGCACGCTCGGAAGCTCTCTGAATAACAGGACCGTCCGCAAGCGGATCGGAATAAGGTACACCCAATTCAACAATGTCGGCTCCAGCTGACTCCAATTCAGCAATGATATCAAGTGTCAGTTCAATACTCGGATCACCAACGGTCAGAAAGGGAATCAGTGCGGTTTTATTTTGCTCCTTCAAGCGAGCAAAAGCTGCATCCATCCGGTTCATAATGATTTTCCCCCTGTATACGCCATGATTGACTCCACATCCTTGTCGCCCCGACCCGACAAGCAAATCACGATGATGTCATCCTCATTCCATTCCGGAGCCATTTTAACAACTTGAGCTACAGCATGAGCTGACTCCAATGCAGGGATAATACCTTCCGTTCGGCAGAGCAGTTGGAGAGCTTCGAGTGCCTCCTGATCGGTAATCGGAACATAACGGACTCGCTCAATATCCTTTAAATAAGAGTGCTCTGGTCCTACGCCCGGGTAATCTAGGCCAGCCGAAATCGAGTGAGCTTCTTTCACTTGACCGAACTCGTCCTGGAGTAGATAGCTCATGGAACCTTGAAATACCCCTTGGGTCCCTTTGCTCATTGTTGCGGCATGGAATTCAGTGTCTACACCTTTACCAGCAGCTTCAACGCCGACAAGGGCTACTTCCGTATCTTCCAGGAAAGGATAGAACATGCCGATTGCATTACTTCCTCCCCCGATGGGAGCGAATATAGTATTGGGTAAACGACCCTCGGCGGCAAGAATCTGACGTCGTGTTTCATCTCCAATAATCCGCTGAAAGTTGCGAACCATCATCGGATAAGGATGTGGACCGACCGCCGAGCCCAGTACATAAAATGTATCCTCTACATTGCTGACCCAGTAACGAAGTGCTTCATTACCTGCATCCTTTAGTGTCCGGCTTCCAGAGGTTACAGAGATGACTTCTGCGCCAAGCATCTTCATTCGAAATACGTTTAATTGTTGACGCTTCGTATCCTCTTCACCCATAAATACCTTGCACTCTAACCCAAGTAAAGCAGCGACTGTAGCCGTAGCTACACCATGCTGACCTGCTCCTGTTTCCGCGATAACCTTATGTTTTCCCATCCGTTTAGCAAGAACGCCTTGAGCGATGGCGTTATTGATCTTATGTGCTCCCGTATGGTTTAAATCTTCCCGTTTCAGGTAGATCTTTGCTTTTCCCAGATGCTTGCTTAGTCGCTCTGCATAATATAGCGGTGTTTCCCGGCCGGAGTATTGCTTTAACAGATATGCCACCTCTTCTTGAAAAGCAGGATCCGCGGCATAGCGGTTATATTCTTGCTCCAACTCAATCAATGCGTTCATCAATGTTTCAGGAACAAATCGTCCTCCGAAGGAGCCGAAACGTCCATTGCGATCCGGAAGCACTGTCATTTTACGTTTCACCCTTTCTACGAATGCTGTTACTTTTTCTATATTTTTCACGCCTGGTGAAGACTCAACTCCGCTGGAAACATCCACTCCGTCCGGTGAATAGTCTCTTAATAACTCTTCCACATTCGAGGAATCAAGTCCTCCTGCCACGAACAACGGTATGCCCTGCTTGCTCGCCCAAGCTTTATATAAGGGGATTACATCCCAGTTAAATGTACGTCCTGATCCGCCGCCGTGCACCGGGTCATACGTGTCAATCAAGATACCATCAATACAACCGGCGAATTCTTCAAGCTCAGCCATAATTTCTTCAGGCAGCCGCCCTGCCTGTACCGATACGGCCTTAAATACCAAAACCGGGAAGCTCTCTTTCACTTCCCGGCAAAATTGAGGTGTTTCTTGTCCGTGCAGCTGAACGACATCCAGTTCTACCGTATGAAGAAGCTCTCTAATTTGCTCTATGTCGGGGTTTACTACAACTCCGACCGAGGAAGGTTTATGCCCGTTCTCCCACCGCTTCAATATACTGGTAAGCTCTACAGCCTGTTCAAGTGTCACCTGACGACGGCTCTTTGCAAATACAAGTCCAATATAATCCACGGGTAAGTTTATCATCGATTTTAGCACTTCAACGTCCTGAAGTCCACATATTTTTACGGCTGTATCGTTCATACTAAAATGCTCCTCGTCCGATAGTCTCAGTTCCTGCCAACGGCCCCATCAGGTCATAAACTGCTTGCTCAATATTTTGTTTGCGCATAAAGTATTCGCCTACTAGTACACCGTTAGCTCTGTTTGATGCTAAAAATGATATATCCTCCGGCCCGGCAATACCACTTTCACTGATCAGGACAACATCCTCCGGTATATCCTGACTCAGTTCGGCAGTCGTGTGTAATGATGTCTCAAATGTTTGCAAATTCCGGTTGTTTATACCAACCAGCTTCGCTGAACCCAGTTGAAGCACCAGGTCCATTTCCCTTCTGTCATGCACTTCAATCAGGCAATCAAGCCCTATAGAGTCCGCCACAGCGATAAACTCTGAAATTTGCTCCTTTTCCAGAATGCTCGCTATCAGCAGAACCGCATCTGCACCAATCAACCGAGCTTCAAATATTTGAGCTTCATCAATAATAAAATCTTTCCGAAGAAGCGGCAGCGTAACAGCTTCACGTACCACTGTCAGATATGAACCGTCTCCCTGAAAGTACTGCACATCTGTTAGAACTGACAAGCAGTCAGCCCCTGCAGCTTCATAAGCTTTAGCTATCGCGACCGGATCAAAGTCGGCCCTGATCAACCCCTTTGACGGGGAAGCTTTTTTCACCTCAGCAATGAGAGCCATTCTTCTGTTTCGCCGCAAGGACAATGCATCGATAAACCCTCTGGTTTGCGGGAGTGTGGATATTTGTTCAAGAGCTTTCTCAACAGAAAAGGTCTGGCGCAGTTTAGCAGCCTCTTCACGTTTGGTTGCAACAATTCGATCAAGATACATAGCTCAATTCTCCCGTCATAGAAATTAACTGTTCCAGTTTCATCTGTGCACTTCCCGTATCAATTGCCTCAGCTGCCTTGGTAACACCCTCCGCAAGACTATCTGCCAAACCAGAAACGTAAATGCAGGCTCCGGCGTTGGCAAGTACGATATCTCTATAGGCACTTCTCTCACCTTGAAGCACAGATCTGATAATCGAAGCATTCTCCTCAGCATCTCCACCCAGGACGGATTGCATCGGATGAACTGCAAGACCCAGGTCATGAGGATGAATATCAAAGGTCCGGATTTCTCCTCCACGTAGTTCTGATACCCGTGTTGGTGCGGATATGCTGATCTCATCCAATCCATCATGACTGGTTACGACCATAGCCCGTTTGAGGCCCAACTCCTTCAGAACCTTTGCGATTGTCTCTGTTTTATCCCGATCATAAATACCAAGCAGCTGACGATCTGCACCCGCTGGATTTGTCAAAGGACCCAGCATATTAAATACCGTTCGTACACCAAGCTCTTTTCTCGGGGCTGCTGCATGCTTCATCGATGGATGATAGATTTGAGCGAATAAAAAGCAGATACCAATCTGGTCAAGGCATTGTTTCGCCTGCTCTGCTGTTAAATGAATATTTACTCCCAAAGCTTCTAACACGTCAGCACTTCCTGCACGCCCGGAAGCAGAGCGGTTTCCATGTTTCGCTACCCGAACAGATACAGAGGACGAGATAATAGCTGAGGCAGTGGATATATTGAACTTATGAATTCCAGAGCCTCCTGTTCCGCAGGTATCCAGTAATTGACTTCGTTCTGTCTGAACCCGGCCACCGGAGCCTCGCATGGCTTCTGCGAAACCTGTAATTTCCTCAACCGTTTCACCTTTGATGCGGAGTGCGGTTAACAGCGCTCCGATCTGAGAAGGCGTAGCTTTCCCTTCCATGATGGTCTGCATGACTTCTCTGGCTTCAATACGCTCCAGATCCTGGCCTTCTATTAATTTGGAAATACTGGATTGTACAGTTCCCATATTGTTCATTACTACTTCTCCCTCCTCTATAAATGTTAAGGTGTGTATTCGTAAAGATAATCCTGATTCGTTGTGCTTTCTGATTTCACCTTGGCTGGGAACATTGCTTCAGCAATCCGAATTGCTTTAAGCATCCCCTTCGCCTTATTGACTGTTTCTTCAAACTCTTTCTCTGGCTCGGAATCCCACACAATACCTGCCCCGGCTTGAACATAAGCTTTGCCTTTCCGGAATATGATCGTCCGAATCGTAATGCATGAATTCATATTTCCAGTGAAGCCAAGATACCCTATCGCTCCTGCATAAGCTCCCCGGGCTTCATGCTCAAGCTCTGCGATAATTTCCATTGCCCGCAGTTTTGGAGCACCGGATACGGTTCCAGCAGGGAGACAGGAGAGAAATGCATCAAAGAAATCCTTGTCTTCGCGAAGTTTGCCGGATACTCCGGACACGATGTGCATGACATGGGAGTAACGTTCGATTTCCATAAAAGTATCACACTTCACACTTCCGAATTCAGAGACACGGCCGAGATCATTACGCCCTAAGTCCACTAACATCAAATGCTCTGCCCGCTCTTTTTCATCCGTTAACAATTCTTCAGCAAGCCTTCGATCCGTTGATTCATCCATACCGCGAGGACGGGTTCCGGCAATCGGTCTCGTCTCAACCCTTCTGCCATCGACTTTAACCAACGCTTCTGGTGAGGTTCCTACGATGATCTCCTCATCCATTTTTAAATAATACATATAAGGAGAAGGATTTAATGTTCTCAGCACCCGGTAAACATGCAGCGGAGACACCTCAGTGTCGATATGAAACCGCTGGGACAGTACGACTTGAAATATATCGCCTGCACGGATGTATTCCTTCGCTATGTCTACATTGTTCATATACTGTTCCTTGGTCATATTGGATTTGATATGTCCTAGTTCAATTTCTGAAGGAATATTACGTGAATTTACGTTTTCTCGTGGTCCTTGCTCTTGCAATTGCTCAGCCGTCTCTTCCAGCTTGCGACATACATCCATATACGACTGCCGGATGTTATCATCCGAAGCGCCTTCCTTGACATGCACGTTGCCAATAAGAAGAATCTGCTGCTTCACATGGTCAAATACAATAATCTGATCACAAAACATAAATCGGATATCGTCCATCCCCAGATCATCAAGTGCATGGCTTGGCAGCTTCTCATAATACTGAAGAAGATCGTATCCAAAGAATCCAATCGCACCCCCGGTAAATGGAGGCATCTCATCAAGCTGTGGACTTCGATAAGAACGGAGCAGTGCTTTTAGTTCCTCTACCGGTTTACCAGTAAGCTGTTTTCGTGTGCCATTAAGATCTACTTCAATATGACCCTGCTTACCCGATATCATAAGGAAAGGATCAGTTCCGATAAACGAATATCGCGCCCATTGTACACCGCCCTCTACACTCTCCAATAAAAAGGCCCGTTCCCGCTCTGCATACCTTTGAAAAATACGAATCGGCGTTTCCATATCGGCAAGCAAACGGATCGCTACAGGAATCAAGTTGTATTGTCCGGCTAAGGACACCACTTGCTCCATTGATGGGTTAGCCATAATTAATCCCTCCTTATTTATCATCTGACCAAACAAAAAAGACCTCTACCGAAGTAGAGGTCTCTAACAGACAAGTATATGAAAAAGGGCATGGACAAGAAGGTACAACCAGATAAGGTAATGAGGTATCTAGATACATTATGTTCTCCAGCATAACTAACACTACCGGAACACAAATGATCAGAAAATACTCCAACCTTAAAAGATATGGTCTTCTCAATCCGCTTCATGGTGATTTCACACTATATGCTCTGCTCTTCTCATCTCAACTATACTCATCTAAACTCTACTCAGCTATTCTGATATCAATATACAGGATCTGCTTTATAAATAGCAACCCCAAAATTCAATCTTTTTAGGAAGACGCCGATAAATCGGGCCGAAGCCGCTGGGCTTCATTCAAATAAACATGTTTAATTTCCTGTTGGCTCTTCTCTGTATTGACCTGCACCATTAAGCGAATGCAGCGGGGCAAGCTGCCCTGCACAGGAATTTCAACTGCACACATTAATGGAACCAGATCCCAGCCGTTCAGTGATCGAATCGCTCTTGCAGGAAATGTAGCATCCAGATCATGTGTCATGGTGATCCATACACTGCATATATCTTCTGGCTTTACATCATTTCGCTTCACGATTTCGTCCAAAAGGAGTACGGTTTCCTTTAAAATCTCTTGTTCGTCATTTTGCGTGACGGTTGTCGCTCCGCGAATACCGCGATTCATCATCGTTACTCCTCCTTCTTCAACTGTTCTACAACCGAACGAACCAGCTCGACCGGCACATCCTTAACGATGCTAACCTTACCAATTCGATCTGGAACGATAAACACCGTTTTACCGTCAGAAAACTTCTTGTCATGCTGCATGGCATCCATAATGTCATCAACCGGCAAATCTGACGGAAGCACGACCGGAAGCTGAAGTGCCTTTAACATCTCCCTGGTTTCACTCACCAAATGTTTGCCTCTTCCAATCTTTTCAGCAATCATCGCAGACCCTACCATACCGATCGAAATAGCTTCCCCATGCAGCAGTCGACCGTAACCGCCCACAGCTTCAATGGCATGCCCTATTGTATGGCCCAAGTTCAAGATGGCTCTTAGTCCACCTTCACGTTCATCTTGGGAGACAACATCCGCTTTTATGGCACAGCCGCGTTCTAAGCCATAAGCAAGCTTTTCCTTATCCAAGGAGAGTAAATCGGCTGCATTATCCCGGCACCAATATGCAAACTGCTCATCCAGGATTAGCCCATGCTTAACCATTTCAGATAACCCTGCCGACACTTCCCTTGGAGGTAGTGTGGATAACGTATCAACATCATAAAGTACCATAGCCGGCTGGTGAAATGCTCCGATCATATTTTTAGCGAGAGGGTGGTTGACTGCCACCTTTCCACCTACGCTGCTGTCATGGGCAAGAATCGTTGTAGGGACCTGGACAAAAGTAATTCCTCTCATATAAGTAGCTGCTACAAAGCCTGCCAAGTCACCCACAACGCCTCCGCCCAGAGCAAATACTGCGGAATTCCGATCCAGCTTGCCTTGTATGGCGGTCGTCATCACTTGCTCAAATACGGCTAAAGATTTAGAGGTCTCTCCCGATGGTACAATATGAGATACGGTTTGAAATCCTGCCTCTGCCATGAAAGCTTCGACCATCTGCAAATAATGCGGGGCAACCTGATCATCTGTTACAATCAAATGTGTACTAAGTTTATGAATTCCATGCTTCAAGCTTAGTTCACCGATCATGTTAAGGATACTTGAGCCTATATATATTGGATAAGAGCGTTCGCCTAATTCAACCTGTAAGGTTCTCATATTAGTAATTCTCCAGCTGAGCCAGATAATTGTTATAATTAGCTCGTATTTCTTCCATCGAGTCCCCGCCGAATTTCTCAAGGAACGCTTTCGCTACTTCCCAGGTTACCACATGCTCCATAACGACGCTTGCCGCAGGAACTGCACATGCATCTGAACGTTCCACTTGGGCTGTAAAAGCTTCCTTGGTATCAATATCTACACTTTGCAATGGCTTGTACAAGGTAGGAATCGGCTTCATCACGCCGCGAACCACGATTGGCATCCCGTTGGTCATACCGCCCTCAAACCCGCCTAGACGGTTGCTGGCACGGTAATATCCCCGCTCCTCACAATACATAATTTCATCATGCACATTTGAGCCTCTCAATTCACCGGCTTCAAATCCAATTCCTACTTCAACACCCTTGAAGGCATTGATGGACATTACACCTTGAGCAATTCTGCCATCAAGCTTTCGATCATACTGAACATGACTTCCCAGTCCAACAGGAACCCCTTCAATGATACATTCCACAATACCGCCGATGGAGTCCCCTTCCTTTTTAATCAAATCTATGTACTCTTCCATCTTCTTCTCAGTTTCTTGATCGACAACGCGAACAGAAGATTCCTCCGTACGTGCTATCAACTCATCAATCGAGAGATTGTGAGGGGGAGCTTCAATTTCTCCGATTCTAATAACTTGGCCTGCTACCTTAATTCCAAACTGCTCCAAAAATTGCCTTGCAATCGCCCCGCATGCAACGCGAACTGTCGTTTCCCTGGCACTTGAGCGTTCCAATACATTTCGCAGGTCTGTCAGGTTATATTTCAAACCACCGTTCAAATCCGCATGTCCCGGTCTTGGGCGGTGCACGCGTCTCTTCTCTTCATCTGTTCCTTCAATCGGCTCAATATTCATAATGTTGCGCCAGTGCGTCCAGTCTTTATTCTCCACGACAAGTGCGATAGGTGCACCTGTTGTATACCCGTGGCGAACTCCACCGACGATCTGCGCTGAATCTTTCTCTATTTGCATGCGACGCCCGCGGCCGTAGCCTTTCTGTCTGCGCTGCAGTTGAAAATTCAATGCCTCAAAATCAATCTTAAGATTGCTCGGCATCCCTTCAATAATGGCGGTGAGTTGAGGACCGTGTGTCTCCCCGGCGGTCAAAAAACGGATAGTCATGATGAGTTCCCCCTTTATTCTTTTAGGACTGTGAATCACTAAAACCCGAAAATATCTTCTGCTCATTATAGTATAGGACCTTCGCTTTGACAAGAAAACGGATTTACAAAAAAAAGCACTCCTTATCTATAGATAAGAAGTGCTAGTTGGGATTTGGTTATTTCAAATAACGTGTTGTCCTTCTCCAAGGTTTATATGCCTCGGTCTGTTGCGGATCTAGAATAGCATTTATCTGAAAACTTTCCAATCCAAGAATTTGTCCGCATTCCTGCACGCTGAATAATCCACGCTGGTAAGCGGTAATTACCTTTCGTTTATCCACCTTTCGACCTCCACTTGAATACTGCATATATCATTACTATTATCACATTTACAACATGCAATTATTCAAATAACAGTCATCCTCTAATTTTGCGGTAAAAGAAAGTTTCAGCCGTCTCAAGTCCATATTGACCCGGGTTAAATATTTGCTCAGTACTGCCTACAAACAGAACCCCGCCTGGCTTCAAGCTGTCAGCAAATTTCTGATACAGCTTATGCTTTGCCTCTTCTGTAAAATAAATCATTACATTTCTGCAAATAATCAAGTCAAATTCCGTATCAAATTTGTCTGTGAGCAGGTTTTGTTTCTGGAAACGAACTTCTTTCTTAAGCTGTTCATTAAATCTATAGAGTGAGCCTTCTTCTGTAAAATATTTTGCGGCAACCGCCTTGGGGACATCCTTTAAAGACCTCTCCAGATACATTCCCTGCATAGCTTTTGCAAGTGCTCCATCATCAATGTCTGTTGCCACAATCGTACTTGAACGGAACAGGTTCTGCTCAGCTAATATCATGGCAAGCGTGTATGGTTCTTCGCCGGTAGAACAGGCTGCACTCCATAGCTTAAGACGTGTAGAACCCCGCCCGAATAACTCCGGTAAGACATTGTCTCTCAGAACCTCCCAGCGGTTTGGATTACGCCAAAACTCCGAGACATTAATCGTCATTCGATCCAGAAACTCGTGCATCAGTGATTTGTCCGTCATCATGCCTTCATAGAAGGAAGAGAATGTCTGATGCCCGTATTTTAAGCGAAGAGTTGTTAATCTCCGTTTCATCTGGGTCTCTTTATATTCTGCAAGATTGATTCCGGTACTCCGTTTGACGTTCTGAATAAATCCTATATAATCTTGGTCCAGCACTTCATTTTCATGTTCCTTCATCGTACCATCCTGTATTGATTCAGAATATTAATTCCAAGGGGAAATGCTTTTTTCGTATTTAACAAGCTCCTCTGAACTGAAGAAATTTGCAATCTCCCGTTCCGCACTTTCCGGTGAATCCGAACCGTGAATCAGGTTATGAGGAGTATGTGAGGCGAAATCACCTCGAATGGTTCCTGGCAGCGCTTCCTTAACATTCGTTTTGCCTATAACCATACGAGATAAAGTGATGATATCGTCACCTTCCCATACCATCGCAAACACCGGGCCCGAGGTAATAAACTCCACTAAATCACCAAAAAAGTTTTTACCTTCATGCTCAGCATAGTGACGCTTTGCCTGTTCGTCGGAAATCTGAAGGAATTTCCCTGCAACAAGCTTAAAGCCTTTATCCTCCAGCCGGCTAACGATTCTTCCGATTAATCCCCGCTGAACACCATCCGGTTTTACCATCAAAAAAGTACGCTCCATTAGCTTCATCACGCTCCATTTTCATACTAGTGATGTTACATTCTTCAAACGCAAGTTTAACAGAAGTGCAATTTCAGTTTAATATGAACGCTTTGTAACGAAGTGTGCAATATCTCTCAGTTGCTTTTTTGTTTTAATGTCCGGCAAGCCTTCCAAAGCATTCAACGCCTTTTGAATATAGCGGTCTGCAAGTTGTTCGGCGCGGGCAATTCCGCTGCTTGCTTTGATCATCCCAACAGCTTTGCTGACATCGCATTGTCCATTCAGCGAATGAATTCGATCGATTTCTTCCAATAAAGGTTTTTTTATCTCCTGATCCTGAAGGGCATAAATGACAGGCAGGGTTATATTACCTTGCCTCATATCACTGCCAGGAGGCTTTCCAATTTGCTTTTCTGATCCGCATAAATCGAGAAGATCGTCCTGAATTTGAAAGGCCATTCCTACATTATACCCAAAACGATACATACTACTTGCAATTGTACGATCAGCATCTGCAGCCAGTGCACCCAGCTGACAGCTTATCGCGATTAGAAGCGAAGTTTTTCGTCTTATTCGCAGAAGATAACGCCTAACATCCTGATCAGTATTAAAGAAATCACGAATCTGCTCCATTTCACCAATCGACATCTCAACCATGGCTTTAGATAAAATCCGGTGAATCTCCGGGTTACTTAAATTTGTAGTCAGGGTTAATGCCTTGCCGTAAATATAATCACCCGTATACATAGCTATACGATTGTCCCATTTGGACTTGACTGTCGGCTTGCCTCTTCTTGTTTCTGCGTCATCAATAACATCGTCGTGTACAAGAGAAGCACTATGAATCAATTCCAGCGGAACGGCAATATACTTGAGCTTGTTGATGTCGTAATTTCCGAATTTGCCGCCCATCAGCACAAAGACTGGACGAAGTCGTTTACCACCTGCCTTCAGAAGGTGAAGGGAAGTTTCAGTCAGTTGAGCTTCATCGCCTTCGATGCTGCGATATAGCTCTTTCTCAATGATATCCATATCTTTCTTCAGTGCTCCGAAAATGTCCAATCGCTTCATTCTTTCACCTGCATCCGAATATTATCTCTCCATAGCTCAGGCTTCACATCTTGCTGTAAAAGTCCCAGTTCATACGCATATTTAAAATATAAGCGGAGGCCCTTCTGCTGCTGTTCATCAAAATCATAACACAAATTATTGAAATATCCTTGCCAATAAGCTGCTGTTCCTCCAATTCGGCTGGTTGCTTCCGTTAAGATTGGAGTTAAATCCTTTAAGCTGCGTCTCTTGCTGTCCTGAAACATACGGGTGATTTCCGCCATGGCTTCTGGCTGCTGAGCCGCTGCTTTACGGTTAACAGCCCATACAGCAAAAGTCATACTGCATCCAGTGAAGTCCTTCCACCATGCACCCAAGTCAGTCATATGATACTTGCCACGGTTATACCATGACTCTCTTATAGCATTATCGCCAATAAGCAGAGCCGCATCCGCATGCTCCATCATAAGTTCAAGGTTGGGCTCCATTGTCTTATACTCCGGATTTCCCCCAAGCGCTTTGATCATCAGGATCTTAAGCAGATTAACCGATGTTGCAGAGGTATTCGTAAGTGCAATCGTTCCATTCTTCAGTGTCTGAAGAGGTCCACGGGAAAACAGAAAAATTGATTTAACGGGTCCATTCGCGCTCACGGATAAATCCGGAAGCAGCTGCAGCTGTTCAGCTGCTTCCGCATAAGCGAAGGAGGATAACGCACCGATGTGGATATCTCCTCTCTTCATGCCCTCATTCAAAACGGAAGGCACCTCTGTAACCATGGAAGCAGATGTGCGGAGCAATTGTGGATCAACATAATAAAACAATGGCCATGCATTGGTATAACTGATCTTGCCGATCACTGTCTTCGTGTCTTTTCCCGGCATGCTAGTCACCCCATCTTTTAAACAATTGATGATCGATTCGAATATTGTCAAGAACTTTACCAACCAGAAAATTAACAATATCGTCCAAGCTTTGCGGTTTATAATAAAAGGCTGGCATCGCCGGAATAATCTTGACTCCCAGATTCGCAAGCTTCAGCATATTCTCCAGATGGATCGAATGCAGAGGCGTTTCTCTAGGAACAATAACGAGAGTTCTTCCCTCTTTCAGCATGACATCTGCTGCACGAGCCATCAGGTTATCAGAAGCCCCGTGGGATATTGACGATAATGTTCCCATCGAACAAGGCATAATAATCATACCTTCCACAAGATAAGAACCGCTCGCAATACTTGCGCCAATGTCAGACACAGGATGATAATGAACACTGCCGGATCTGTTTCCAAACTTCTCCTGAAGTACAGCTTCCCGGTCTCCAGCCTGCCAATCCAGTTCCTCTTTTAATACACGCCAGCCGGCATTTGTAATAACCAAGTGCACATCATATCCCAGCTCGAGTAAACACTCAACCAATCGTACTCCGTATATACTTCCGCTTGCACCTGTAATACCTACAATCCAGCTTTTTCTCCGGCTTGTATTCGTCAAAGGTACTTCACCACCAGATCAATCAAAGTAAATACAAATAATACGATACTAAGTGTACTGTTCATCGTGAAGAAAGCAGTCTGCAGTCTGGTCATATCTTTGGGAGATAAAATGTAATGCTGGTAGAACAATATCCCGCAAGCGATAATCATACCGATTAAATACCACCAGCTTAACGGAGTTACCAGGAAAAGAATAATAAAGCCGACAGCAGTAATCACATGGAATCCACGAGCGAACCATAGTGCTTTCTGAAGGCCAAAGCGGGATGGGATCGAATACAGCCCTTCCTTGCTGTCAAAGTCCAGGTCCTGACAGGCATATATCACATCAAATCCTGCAGTCCAGAAGGCCAAAGCTATATAAAATATAATTGCTTTATAGTCCACTTGTCCGGTAACCGCTACCCATCCGCCAAGCGGAGCAAGTGCAGTTGTCAATCCTAGAACTACATGACAAAGCCAGGTAAAACGTTTGGTATAGGAATAAAATACAAGCATGAAAACGGCAATAGGAAGCAATCGAAACGCGAATGGATCCAGCTCTGCTGTTGCCCAGAAAAATACACCAAAAGATAAAATAATAAATAATACCACTTCGAGTGGTTTGAGCAGCCCCGCAGGGATAGCACGTCCGACTGTTCTTGGATTCTTAGCATCTATGTATTGATCAGTCAGCCGGTTTAAACCAAAGGCAGCACTCCGGGCTCCAAACATGGCGAGAAGGATCCAGCCGATATCTCCCCAAGAGGGAAGATGGTCAAATTCGACCACAGATCCCACAAGGGCTCCCATTAGTGCGAAAGGCAGAGCAAATAAGGTATGCTCTACTTTGATCATTTCCAAGTAAACACCGATCTTCTTAAACATTCTGACTCTCCTTGATCCCAATATGTAAAGCTGCTATTCCGCCGGTTAAGGGATAGGCTTCAACTTGAACCAATCCGACCTTACGGAATTCCTCAGCCAGCTCTTCTCTCCCTGGGAACAGAGCCACTGATTCAGGAAGCCATTTATATTGATCATACCGTTTGGCAATGATTTTTCCGATCATAGGCAGCATTTTAGAAAAATAAAAATTGTACAAGCCTTTAAATGGCTGCCATGTCACCTTGGAAAGTTCAAGACATACGACCATTCCTCCAGGTTTCACAACACGCTTCATCTCTTTCAGAACCTGGTTGTAATCCGGAACATTCCTTAGGCCAAAACCGATCGTCGCATAGTCGAAACTGTTATCATCAAAGGGAAGGCTCATCGCATTACCCTGAACCAGCGTAATCTGGTTGTCTAAGCCCTTTTGATTCACCTTCTGCTGACCAACCTGCAGCATGCTTTCACTGAAATCGAGTCCCACTATGTGGCCGGTTTCACTTGCCTGGGCTATGCTGATCGTCCAATCGCAAGTGCCGCAGCACAAATCAATTGCCGTATTTCCGGGCTCAATGTTCATTTTCTTCATTGCAAAATTACGCCACAACTTGTGCTGCCTGAAGCTGGTAATGTCATTCATGATGTCATATTTATCAGCGATGCTTTCAAATACGGAATGAACATATTCCTCCTTCGGTTTATTGCTCTCATCATGCTTGGTTATAGGCTTTACCGAATTATCGCCCATAGTAACACCTATCCTTCCCTTACTGCAGTTCGATATCTGTTAATTCTCTGAGAGAACGGTATGAGGATCCCACTCATTTGAGCTGAAATTCCTTCTTCGTCCCCCATTGATATTGCTGATTGTACACTGCTAACAGAGTGACGCAGCTTGTCCAGCAGATCATCCATTGCTTTATACTTCAGCATCAGCTTTGTCCAATCCCTGGAATCCGTCTTTTCCATGGAAAGCATCTTCTTCTCATCCTCATTGACTTGTCCAAGAAGATACCAATAAGCATACCCACGCTCACCTTCTTCTGGAGAAGCAGTGCGAGCCATTTCTCTTTCGATCGTCTCGCAGCGGGTTACCTCATTCAACAGCGTTTTCCACAATTCTTGAATGGAAGGCTCGATCAGCGGAGTAAAAGAAAGAAACAGCTGCATGTTCAGCTGTACCATTTGAGATAAATATTCTTCTGCTGACAGAAGCAAGCTCTTCATCTTTCCATACAACTTGATTTTCAACACATTAACTTCACTGACAGCCTTACTCAGTATAGCAATAGCTTTCAAATCTCCGTATTGTGCCAGCAGATGATAAAACCGGCTGCTGTAATAATCACCGGCTAAAACCTTCAACTGCCGTGAACGCATCATGAGTTCCCCGTGATTCCCGGCTGTCGTGTCGATACTCTCATGTGTATCTAACCCTACCTGAACCAATGAAGTAACCAGAGCATACAATTCAGCACGTTCCGCATTCACGCTGGAATGTTGTAAAAATATGTATAACAAATGAACGCGGGCATCCGGAAATGCTGGAAGCTCCGTGTGTTTTTGAATCATGTCATAATTTAAATACTTATTAGCTAACTCGGGAACGCGATACGGTCTCATCCTCAGCCTCCGTGCACTTGATGTACTATAGTCCAGTCGTGATTTTAAATCCAATCTATTATAACACATGATCCCTGTGCGTACACGCCTGGTAAATACTATTTTACCCCGCAGGACTGATATTGAACTGCATCTTCCATAGATTAGTGAGCGTAAGATGCAGCCCTTCCACTAACCTCTCCGAAAATGGTTCATTCTTCGTTTGTTTTAGCTCTTCCAGCAGAGTATGATCCCACTCGTTTTTCCTGACGTTCGCAGCAAGTATTAAGTAACGTGACCCGGACCATGGGTCTACTGCCTCAAACCTGAGGAAAAGACGATTAACATTGTCCACATCTTCAAAGCTGAATGAAAGCACTGCCGCAAGATCCTTTTTCACAGCCTCCACCCTCAATGGGTTCTCCGTTACTTTTAGATCAAGATACAATGCTCCGTTATTCCAATCAGCCGTCCCTATTTTTAATCCGAGAGGCAAAGCGCGAAGACGATCCACCAGGTTATCATCTGACAAATTCCCACTTGTAAAAGGATTATAAACTGCCGTACTGTTTCGTTCTTCTGTATTACTAATGGAGTGAATAGCAGAGAGAAACACAAATATTAAAAAAGTTCCCATAACCGGCACCCAGAAAAACCAGGTTCGAACTGAATATTTCATTGGTAACCCCCTTATCCAATTATCATATCCCCTTATTTAGCTCATACTTCATTGTACAATCACAAAGAACAAGCTATGCCTCCTTACAATATTCACGATCGATATTTCGTAAATTCGTAATTAGCGATAGAATAATAAGGAACTGCATAAACTGATGCTGTTATACATGCGAAGGAGGATTCATAAAAAAATGAGCGTGGACTATAAAGCATATTTTGCTGAACATCGCGAAACTCACTTAAACGAATTGAAGGAATGGTTATCGATTCCCAGCATATCTGCGATATCGGAACATAAGGAAGATGTATCCCGGGCAGCTGACTGGCTGGCGGACAAGCTGAGAGACGCAGGGCTGGAACATGTAGAAGTACATCCAACCAATGGACATCCTATTGTTACCGCAGATTATTTGCATGCTGAAGGTAAACCGACTGTATTAATTTACGGTCATTATGATGTACAGCCTGTTGATCCGCTTAACCTGTGGGAGAGCCCTCCATTCGAGCCGACGATTCGTAACGGAAAGCTCTTTGCACGCGGCGCTACTGATGATAAAGGCCAATTATTCCTTCACGTTAAGGCGGTTGAAGCACTATTGAAACAGGAACAAGAGCTTCCTGTGAACATTAAATTTTGTATTGAAGGGGAAGAAGAGGTCTCCAGCCCGAACCTGCCGCTTTATCTGGACCAGAATAAGGACAAGCTTGCAGCCGATGCTATCCTGATCTCGGATACGTCGCTTCTGGCACCCGGGAAGCCTGCAATCTCCACGGGGCTTCGCGGTCTTTGCTCTCTTGAGCTTACCATCAATACGGCAAATACAGACCTTCACTCCGGTACATTCGGTGGAGGAGTTCCCAATGCTCTGCATGCACTTGTATCCTTGCTGTCATCACTTCATGATGAGAAGGGCCGAGTCAGCGTAAAAGGCTTTTATGATGGGGTTCTGGAGCTGTCTCCGGAAATGCATGAAGAATTCGAAAAGCAGCAGTTTGATGAGGAGCAGCTTAAGCAGGATCTTGGTCTGGATGCTCTCTTCGGTGAAGAAGGCTACTCTTTTGTAGAGCGGGTTGGTGCTCGTCCGACACTCGAGCTAAACGGAGTCTATGGCGGGTTTCAAGGGGAAGGCAGCAAGACAGTGATACCGAAAGAAGCTCATGCGAAGATTACGTGCCGCTTGGTCGCTGATCAAGACCCGCAAGCTGTCCTGAATGCCATTGAAGCTCATTTACACGCTCACACTCCAGTCGGTGCCAAGCTCACCTTCGCTCCTAAGGAAAAAGCATTTGCATTCAATATTGATCCATCACATCCGATGCTGCAGAAAGCAGCGGACGCCTTCGAGAGTGTGTATGGTACGCGTGCGTTGTTCACAAAAGACGGCGGCTCCATTCCGATCGTAGAAAAGCTGTCCAGTACGCTTAATGCACCTGCTGTCATGATGGGTTTTGGATTGCCTGATGAAAACCTGCACGCGCCTAACGAGCATTTTAACCTGGAGAACTTTGATCTTGGATTATTGACAATCGTCAACTATTTAAAAATGATCTAATCTGTTCCCGAACAAATAAAAGGGGCAGTCCAATGTCGAATGACCTTGGGCTGCCCCTTCCTGCTATAAACGATAAAAGCCTAATATTAATTTACGAACCAGCTTCAATATTACCGTGCTTTGTCAGCACTTCCGCTTTGCCTCGGATTTTAACGGCAGAGGTATGGTCTGTGAACTGAGCGATGATAACCTCGCCCTTATCGAGTTTTTCGGTATGGTGAAAACGAGTATCTTGCCCACGGGTCAATCCGATTACCTGAACCCCATTTTCCAGAGCCTTCACGACAAAATAATCACCGTTTTTCATGTCTTCCATAACCGTGTCCTCCCCCAATCTTGTAGAAAAGAAAAGGCCGTGAAACGAATTCACGGGCCTCTGCTTTTTAGATAGTATGTAGAAACCTATTTGATTCCGTCTTTGAGCGCTTTACCAGGTTTAAATGCAGGAACTTTGCTCGAAGGGATTTCGATTTCTTCACCCGTTTGCGGGTTACGGCCTTTACGTGCAGAACGCTCGCGGACCTCAAAGTTTCCGAAGCCTACCAATTGGACTTTGTCTCCATTTTGCAACGCTTGAGAAATAGCATCAAAAACAGCATCAACTGCTTTTGTTGCATCCTTCTTGGAAAGCTCCGTGGATTCAGCAACCTGAGTGATCAGATCTGATTTATTCATTCTTTCACCTCCTGACAAGGGTATCATTTACTTGCTATTCACTGTTTCCGTTTTACCGCAAAATATACGTGCACCGGGCTTTTTTCGCCCTTTACTGCTATCTGTCGCAGGACGCGGAACAAACTTATAGTAATACAGCCAAATCATAATTTCAAGCGTTTTACTGCTGCAGGACCTCAAAACGGCAAAAAACAACCGTAATCCGGCATATAAACCGGCTTACGGCTGCTTTTTTCTCCTCATCAGTGATTTATAGGATGATTGCAATTAATCCGCCTGATCCCTCATTAATAATCCGTCCCAATGTTTCTTGGAGCTTATAGCGGGCATTATCCGGCATCATCGCAATCTTGCCTTGTATTCCTTCCCGTACAATGGAGTGAAGCGAACGTCCAAATATATCAGACTCCCAAATTTTGATCGGATCATTCTCGAAATCCTGCATCAGATAGCGAACTAACTCTTCACTCTGCTTCTCTGTTCCTATGATCGGTGAGAATTCGGATTCCACATCGACACGGATCATATGAATAGATGGAGCCGTTGCTTTCAACCGAACGCCGAATCGGGTTCCTTGACGGATGAGTTCCGGCTCGTCAAGTGCCATTTCAGCCAGCGATGGAGCCGCAATGCCGTAACCTGTTGTTTTGACCATTTCAAGTGCTTCAGCAAACCGGTCATATTCACGTTTCGCATGAGAGAACTCCTGCATCAGCTGAAGCAGATGGTCCTTGCCCCTTATTTCAACGCCAACCACTTCCATAAGAATACGATCATACAATTCGTCAGGTGCAAAGAGATCGATCTCGGCAACCCCTTGCCCCATGTTCATGCCGCTAAGTCCAGCGCGATCAATAAAGTCATATTCCATGAACTGGCTGACTACACGATCCACATCACGGAGACGGCGAATATCCTTCACTGTATCTCTTACGGAATTCTCATAGTTGTTCCGGAGCCAATGATTTTCGTTCAGCACCATAACCCAGCTCGGCAGGTTCACGTTCACTTCATGCACAGGGAACTCATACAATACTTCACGGAGAACGCCTGTAACATCATCTTCAGTCATCGACGCGGCACTTAAAGTCATAACCGGAATATCGTATTTTGCAGCCAGCTCATTGCGCAATTGCTGCGCCTCTTCGCTCTTCGGACGAGTAGAGTTAATCACTACTACAAAAGGCTTTCCTACTTCCTTTAACTCCTCGATAACCCGCTCTTCTGCCTCAACATAAGAGCTGCGCGGAATTTCAGCAATCGTGCCGTCCGTTGTTACGACAACGCCAAGAGTCGAATGTTCCTGGATCACTTTGCGTGTACCGATCTCCGCTGCTTCCTGGAACGGAATAGGCTCCTCGAACCAAGGTGTTGAAATCATGCGAGGACCGCTCTCATCCTCGTATCCCTTTGCACCTTCTACAGCATAGCCAACACAGTCAACAAGCCTAACATTAACCTCAAGACCTTCAGCCACTTTAATCTGAACTGCATTGTTAGGTACGAACTTCGGTTCCGTAGTCATTATTGTTTTACCGGCAGCACTCTGCGGCAATTCATCGATAGCTCTTACCCGATCAGCTTCGTTCGTTATATTCGGAAGCACGACCGTTTCCATAAACCGCTTGATGAAGGTTGATTTACCCGTCCGGACTGCGCCAACGACACCTAAGTATATGTCCCCTCCAGTACGTTCGGCTATGTCCTTAAAAATGTCCACTTTTTCCAAAAGAGATCCCCTCCTCAAATTACTCCGAAGGAAAAATGCTTTAAGAGCATCCGCTTCGTGTTCCATCTCACAGCCAAAGCCATTGCAACAATTGAGCAGCCTTTTCCTCGCCGCCAGTAGTCCGCCGCCATTATCCTAGTGAGCTCTTGGAATCGGCAAAGCGGCTTAACTCGTACATGCATTTGGACTAGTAACATCATATGTACCGGGAATCAAAATATGACGGTTGCCCGGATAAGTCCGTCCTGATTTTTTTTGAAAATCTAGCCGGGCATCTGTGAACCCGAACTGCGCTTTCTAATTATGGATATGCTTAGAAGCATTCAATCATGTCTGATCGTTCAAAATAATTCCCATAAAAATAAAAAACCCGCTTCTCAGCGGGCTTCATAAAGCTATAATTGAGCTACAGGTTGATTATCCTTCCAGTAATAAGGTGTGGATTTTACAGGTGCAAAATAAGAAGCTTGCTCTAGATAAACTCTCAAATCTTCATCAGACTTCGGTTTAGCCTTTTCCTTATCGACCGCCTGCATAATATCAAAAGCATAGTCAATATAGACTGTTCCAGTGTTGTCCATCATAAATACTGCCTCTTGACCGGAATAAACGCTTTTGAGTTTCATATTCTTAACATCCGTTTTCGAAATGTCAACTGCGAATAATCCCGGGTACAGCTCATCTCCTGTCGGAAGTGTACCGTTATTCGCCGTCTTGTAACGATTCACGGACATTTGAACCTCGTTCACTTTCTGCTTCGTATTTAAATCCAGCACCTTTACGCTAGGCTCAGACTCTTCATTAATGATAAGAAAATAGGCGCTTCCACCATTTTCAAAGGCTGTTTTCGGAATTTCATCTATATACCCCATATTCTTCAACTTATCTAAGTCCACCCGATACTTCTCATAGCGCGGAACCTCTGCATCAGCTGTGAGTATCGGAAGAACAGACTGCTCTTTATAAAAATCGTCAACAGCAGACTGTATGCGCTTAACGCTTTCACGATAAGAAACCTGGCTGTCCTGCTCGTTATCACTTGGATACATGCATCCTGTCGTCAGAATAGATAACAGCGTAAGAATGAATGCGGTATATGCAGCCTTTTTCATTGCTGTCGGTATTGCCTTGCCAATCGATAAAGTCCCTTTCACCTTGCATCATCCTTTACAACTTAAATAAAGTCATCAGCTTGTCCTTTTCGGGCAGCCTCAAGTTTTTTCCGGACCGCGGCTTTAAGGGGATCCTCAGGTACGATAACGGTTAAATCTCCAGTAATAACAGTCTGACAAGAAAGCCTTATTCCCGAGTCAATAAGTGAGCCAAGCTTTCTTCGTTCTGCCTCTTTAGGAGGAAGGCAGCTGTTCCGCTCCTCATCCTGAATCTGGACTTTACACATTAAACATCCCATTTTGCCCCCGCAGCGTGTAGGTATTCTCACGCCAGCACGCCGTGCAGCCTCCAGTACACTGGTGTTTCGGCGGACTTTCACTTTTGTGCCTTCAGGCTGAAACGTCACTTCAAAGTCCACCTTATCCACTCCTTCTGAAAAATACAACAGTCACTTTTTATTAAGAAAAGCTCGTCAATTGCTGAATGATCGTTAAATGGGATGCATCCCATTTATTGTGAGACAAAATTGTGTTTAAAAGGTCCAAATGAAGCTCCGGTTTACGCCTAATCTCTTTCGCAATGGCTTCATACCGATCCCTTCTATTACGAAGTACGTTAAATACTAGTTCATGGGATAATGGCATCAGACGGATAGGCTTGTGCTGCAGGGTGTATACAGGTGCTCTGTCGTAAAGCAAACTCGAAACCTTAACCTTATACTGTGACCCTAATGATGCAATCTCAAATCCACCAACCAATTCAACCGGGTAATCAGCGATTACATAATGGCTAAGTACCGATTTATACATTCCCTCTTCATCGAGGTGTGGTGAATCCTCAGCCCATAGATTTAGTTCATGATGTAACTTATGTACCGATTCTGCATCCGTATAAATATCTATATCACGGGGGGCTTTATCCAGCTTGACACCTTGAAGCAGCAATCCGCAGCTCCCGCCTAATAACCAAGCCGTTTTAGCTTTATCCAATGACTCAGTTGCAACCAGAAGTGATTTTTCTAATTCCGGCATTCGATCGATATTCATGACTCACCTCATCTTTTCATCACGGCTCACTAACTTATCATAATAATCCATCTAAGTTATAGAGGCTAATCCTGCGATGAAACCGATGATCATCATAACGAACGCAATGGCGGATAAGCCCATCCGTATAACGCCTTTGGTCTTACTCCGAGCCAATGTAACAATAACAACTGAGATTGCCATAATCAATAAAGCAATCATGGAAAGCCACATTTTCTGCATTGCATCCATGCTATTATCCGCTCCAATCTATCGACAAAATATTTCAACCCATTATATCACGAATTCACCCTTCTCTCACAAAAAAAAGAACAAAAGACCTGATCCTGAAAGGATTGGTCCTTTGCTCTGTAATTCAAGGACTTAAGTAAGTCCTACTTGTTCATCATCATTTTCATTAATGCTTCCATATTGCTTGGGTTCATACCGCTTTTTTTGACGGCAGCAACAATCTCTTTGATTGTCTCTTCACTGACAGGCACGTTAGCCATAGCAGACACCTGCTTGATCAGCTGTCGGAGCTGGGCTTCGTTCTGCATCGTAGACGGCTTAACCGTCCCGGCCAGCTTCTTGACAGCCCCTGAAGATATTTGTTTGCCGCTTTTTTTATTAATCGCATTCAGCACATCTTTAGGAAAGTTCTTGTTCATTTCCACCCCTCCTCCGGCAATCCTCACATCATTATATGAGGTGGAAGGACGGATGGTGAATAAGCTAGGTATGCCACTGCTCCCATATTTCCTGAGGCATAATTTCCATTTCCGTTTTAGGATCCCTGCCCATAAGTGCTTCAACAGCCACTCGGGGATCTCTGTCCATGAATAATACATGATACAGTTGATCTACGATCGGCATCTGAACCCCGAGCTTGCTCGAAATCACATAAGCAGCCTTGGTCGTACGAATGCCTTCCACAACCATGCCCATCGAGTCGAGCACTTCACCTAAGGCCTTGCCCTGGCCCAGAAGGGAGCCGGCGCGCCAGTTACGGCTATGGCGGCTTGTTGCCGTTACAACCAGGTCTCCGATCCCTGCGAGACCTGCGAAGGTAAGCGGATTGGCTCCCATCTCTACTCCGATACGGGAGATTTCCGCGAGCCCGCGCGTAAGCAGCGCGGCTTTGGCATTATCTCCAAATCCCAAGCCATCGGACATTCCTGCTCCAAGAGCGATAATGTTCTTTAGAGCACCTGCAAGTTCAACACCGATCATATCCCGATTTGTATATACGCGAAAATACGAATTCATGAATAAATCCTGTGCTGCTGCCGCAGCCTGAGCATTTGCAGAAGCCACTACAACCGTTGTAGGACACTTTTTGATTACTTCTTCTGCATGACTCGGCCCCGATAACACTACGAGATTTCCTTCATCACAGCCAAGTTCTTCAGAAATAACGGTAGACATCCGTTTCAAGGATTCAGTTTCAAAGCCTTTCGTTGCATGAATAACCAGTGTACCTTCTGTCCAGTATGCCTTAAGCTGGTTCGATACTTCACGCATCGCAGATGATGGTGCAACAATCACGATCGCTTTTGCTCCGTCAACCGCATCTTTCATGTCCGTCGTTGCACGGATGTTAGCAGGCAATGCAGCATCCGGGAGATACCGGCTGTTCATATGCTTCTCATTGATTTCTTTCACCTGCTCTATGTTTCGAGTCCATACTGCTACTTCCAGATTATTATGGGCCAGCACGCTGGCAAGAGCCGTCCCCCAACTGCCAGCGACTAGTACAGCCACCTTGTTAGACAACGCGTTTCCCCCCTTTTCCTTTACCGCCGGAACCAAGTTTATTTTCCTTTCCTGCAATGAGCTTTGAGATGTTGGTTCTATGCCGCCATACTGCAAATACACATATAATCAGGCTGGTCCAAAATATCGGCCAAGGGAACTTCATAATCATGATAAATATAGGTGTTAAGATTACAAAAATGAGCGATCCTAGTGAAACATAGCGAGTAACCACGATAGATAGAATCGCAATGATTCCTGCGTACAGAGCCGGTAAAAAGCATAGTGTTGCCAGTACACCTATTGCAGTAGCAATACCTTTGCCACCGCGAAAGCGGAAGTAAACAGGCCAGTTATGTCCTGCAATAGCTGCGATACCGCATAATCCCGGTAACCACTCACTGTCCCCGCCAAGCCATTTACCGATCCATACCGCAGCGATACCTTTTAATACATCAAGGGCTAATACAAGAATAGCTGGACCTTTACCAAGCACGCGGAGCGTATTCGTTGCTCCGGCATTTCCACTGCCGTGCTGACGAATGTCAATTCCTTTTAGCAGCTTCGCCAACAGTACGCTAAAGCTAACAGAGCCTAGCATGTAACATAAAATAATCGCTACGATCTTCAGAACCAAACTACTCTCCCCTAACTCTCATCAGACTTTCGTCTTGTAAATATACGAATAGGTGTCCCCTCAAAATTAAATGCTGCACGAATTTTATTCTCCAAATATCTTTCATAAGAGAAGTGCATCATTTCGGGATCATTAACAAATACAACCATGGTTGGCGGTTTAACGGCAACCTGGGTTACATAGTTAATACGCAATCTCCGGCCTTTGTCTGTTGGCGGTGGATTAATTGCCACGGCATCTGATATCACATCGTTCAGTAAGTGAGTCTGAATGCGAAGGGTATGCTGCTCTGCAACATGCTTAACGACCGGCAGCAGCTTATGCAAGCGTTGTTTTGTTTTGGCAGACAAGAACACCACTGGAGCATAAGTCATAAACAGGAAATGATCACGAATTTTGTTCTCAAACTGCTGCATCGTCTTGTCGTCCTTTTCAACGACATCCCATTTATTTACGACAAACAGTGAAGCTTTTCCAGCTTCATATGCATAGCCTGCAATGTGCTTGTCCTGTTCAATGATGCCTTCCTCACCGTTAATGACCACCAGCACAACATCTGCACGTTCAATCGCACGCAATGCACGCATGACGCTATACTTTTCGGTAGTCTCGTATACTTTTCCCCGTTTACGCATACCAGCCGTATCGATTAATACGTAGCGCTGTCCATCTTTCTCAAATGGAGTATCAATCGCATCACGAGTGGTACCGGCTATGTCACTTACAATAACACGCTCTTCACCGAGAATCGCATTAACGAGTGAGGATTTACCTACGTTTGGTCTGCCGATCAGGGCAACCTTGATTACATCTTCATCATATTCATCGTCTGGTAAATCAGGCAAATTCTCCACTACTGCGTCAAGCAAATCTCCAATCCCGGTTCCATGACTTCCGGATATTCCAATCGGATCACCAAAACCAAGGCCATAAAACTCATAAATATCTTCAGTTCTCTTCATATTGTCCACTTTGTTAACAGCCAAAATGACCGGTTTACCTGAGCGGAACAATATTTGTGCAACCTCTTCATCGGAACCTGTAACTCCAGATTTTGCGTCACACATAAACACAATCACATCTGCTTCCTCAATGGCCAATTCAGCCTGCATGCGGATGGATCTTAAAATCATATCATCGCCGTCAATCTCGATTCCTCCGGTATCAATTACACTGAAAGCTTTACCGTTCCACTCAGCAATGCCATATAGGCGATCACGTGTAATTCCAGGTTTATCTTCAACGATGGCCAACCGATCACCGATCAACCGATTAAAGATTGTCGATTTACCGACATTCGGCCTGCCGACAATAGCCACAACGGGTCTTGCCATATTCACTCCTCCTGTCAATGCTTACGATAATCATCATAGCAAAAAACATTACACTTGGCTAACGTTTCGTCACCAGATTCTAATCATTTCTTTCCCTATTCACCACTTCTGTATGCAGCGGTAAAAATAAAACAAACGGCGAACCCAAAACTGGGTCCGCCGACTAAATTATGATAGGTCACCATGACCGCTCATTCGATTCCCGACTTACTTGAATTTACTCAATTTATCACCAAAGCGTTCTCCGAGCGTTACGCTCATGCCTTGGTTATTCAAAGATACGTTAGGATTGTCTTTCAGATCAATTTTAGGACCTTTGGATTGTTTTTCAGCACGTGGAGCTGGAGCAGCAGGAGCTTCTTCAGTCTCTTTAATGCTCAGGCTCACGCGTTTCTCTTCAGTGTTGATGTCCAGAATTTTAACCTGAACCTCCTGGCCTTCTTTCAACACTTCTTGCGGAGTTCCAATGTGCTTATGAGAAATTTGGGATATATGCACCAAACCTTCAACTCCTGGTGCCAGCTCTACAAATGCGCCAAAGTTCACGAGACGTTTAACTTGACCTGTAACAACATCTCCTGTTTTGAATTGATCTGCAGCTGATTCCCAAGGACCTGGTTGTGCAGCTTTAATGCTGAGGCTGATCTTTCCTTTTTCAGGGTCAACTTTCAGCACTTTCACAGTAACCTTGTCGCCTTCAGAAAGGACATCAGATGGTTTATCAACATGGCTCCAAGCGATTTCGGATACGTGAACCAAACCATCCACGCCACCTACATCAACAAATGCACCAAATTGAGTCAAACGCTGAACTGTTCCTTCCAGCACTTGGCCTTCTTGAAGCTCAGCCATTACCTTCTGCTTGTTCGATTCGAACTCTTCTTCCAAGACATCCTTCTGTGAAAGGATTACCTTGTTGTTCTCGCGGTCGAGTTCTTTAACCTTAACGCGCAGTGTGCGGCCTTTGTAATCACTGAAATCTTCTACGAAATGACGCTCAACCATAGAAGCCGGGATAAATCCGCGGGCACCTACGTCAACAACCAGACCGCCTTTTACTACATCAGCAACTACAACTTCGATAATCTCTTGATCTTCAAACTGCTTCTCAAGTGTTTCCCAAGCGCTTTCAGTATCAATTGCACGTTTGGAAAGAACCAGGCTTTCCTTGTCGTCATTAATGCTGACAACCTTGCATTCTACTTCTTGGCCAATTTGAACCGCATCCGATGCGTTATCCAAATGAACAGAAGACAATTCGCGAACAGGAATAATTCCGTCATATTTATATCCAATGCTTACATAAGCTTGGTTATCCTCAAGTTTGACGATCGTCCCTTTCACGGTGTCCCCTTTTTTCAAGGATACGATTTGGTCCAGCTGATCTTGACTTTGTGCTTCAACTTCTTGATTTTTTGTTTCTTCCGACATGTCAATACCCTCCTCAATTCAAACCCCATTTATTTAAACCCGCATGAAGCGAAGTTCAAAACATAATTGCTGTATTAGCTTTCCATAATGTTCATGTATTTTATACATGATACAGTGAAAACATCAGTTCACCGTCGGCTTTCCTGTAGCGCGCATTTCATTAATACTCTTCATAATAAGTGCTGTAGCTTTATCAAGGGTCTCAGGCGACTTATCCTCTTTGAAAGGCGACATATCAACGGGAGCTCCATATATGATCTTCGTCTTTCGGAATAACTTGTAATCACCGACGATGGCTGCCGGTATAACAACAGCATCACTTCGAAGCGCAAAGCTTGCTGCCCCCCGCTTCGCAGCATCTGAATGTGAATTACGTGTTCCTTCCGGGAAAATTCCCATCACTTCACCTTGACGTAAAATTTTCAATGATGTCTTAATTGAATCCTTGCTGACGCCACCGCGCTTAACAGGAAATGCACCAAGCTGACGAATCAGCCAGCCGAATACCGGAATTTTGAACAGTTCTGCTTTGGCCATGAACTTGACCTGACGCTTCACATGGATCCCTACGGATATAGGGTCCCTTAAACTGATGTGATTGGCGCAGATCAGTACTCCGCCTTCCGAAGGAATGTTATGTACGCCAACGGACTCAAACCTATAGAGCACAGCGAACAATGCGCGAACCACTGCTCTGCAGAACACATAGATCATGTTTTATTTCTCCCCATCCATTTGAGATATACAGTAAGAAAATATCGTATCCACAACCTCATGAATTGTCATTTGTGTCGTATCCAGCACAATCGCATCATCAGCGCAGCGCAGCGGTGACACCTCGCGTTCTTGATCCAGACGGTCGCGAGCTGCAATATCCAATTCAAGCTGTTCCAGAGACACTCCTTCTGCGTCACCCATTTCTTTGAATCGGCGGAGAGCACGTTCCTTGACACTAGCCGTCATGAAAATTTTGACCTCAGCATCCGGCAAAACAGTTGTTCCGATGTCACGTCCATCCATTACGACACCTTTACGTAATGCCATCTGTCTCTGCAAATCAACCAGCTGAGTACGAAGACCTTCGATCTGAGCATAACGGGAAACAGCTGAGCTGACTTGATGAGAACGAATATAAGGTGTAACATCCTTCCCGTTTAACAGAACAAGCTGTCCGTTTTCATACGGTTTTAATTCAATCACCATATTTTGTGCTGTTTGAAGCACTTTTTCGTGATTTTCTGAAGAAATTCCTTCATTTAGCATAAACAAGGTCACTGCCCGGTACATGGCTCCTGTATCAACATAGATGTACTGGAGCTTGTTCGCCACCATACGGGCAACCGTGCTTTTGCCCGCCCCTGCAGGTCCATCGATGGCAATATTTATTCTGTCGTTCTTACCTGTCCCCTTCATAACCAACGGGGCATTCCTCCTCAAACATAAGCCTCAAGAAAAAAGCAGGCATTGCCTGCGACGTGAAAATTATACCACACTAGCTAGAGTGTTGCAAAAGCTCAGGCTCTTTTCTCCCCATCCAATCCTTTACATTTCGCATATTAACGGGTACCCCCTCCATACGATAAACAGGCGATAAGTAAGGTCTGACCCATTCAATATGTATTAGAATCTGAATGACAACAAGACTGATTACGAGCCAAGGAAGAGTCTTCAGCAGACAGCTGAATAGGTAATCAGAACATTTCATGCCTTCGAATATGCCCCCTTTTCCTTTTTCAGGTTAGGATGGCACGACACGAGTAAAAATATTCTACCGGTTCTTAAAATCAAATTGTCTTTCAAAGCAGTAACGGATCAGCTTTTGACGCTCTATGTCTGCAATGCTAGTAAATTTAAGCATCGTCAGTATGCGTCCGTTTAGAAGCTTCTTGATCCTTACAACCTCAGCTTCAAAAGGCACGTGCTCAACCATACCGTTCTTGTAAGGAATAAGCAGCCAGCAGGATAATATATCCTCCTCGTTAACGGTTTGGTCCGGCGCGGAATAAAAGGATACTCCCCCGCCCCCAACATCCTCTGTTTTGGATAAAAATTTACTGCCATCCTTGTGACTCATTGCAATCTCAAGTTCGGCCTGCACCCTGAGGAAACTGCGTCTCTGGATCTTTGTGATTTCTTCCGCTTCCGGTTTTCTGATTCTTACCTGCCGTATTACATCATCATGAAACCCAAGGACATGTGTATTAAAATAGTTCTTAATGCCGCCTTCGGAGAGAAAGTATATCGAAAGCTCGTCCCCTAGGTATAATTTTTTCAGACGGCCCGTCCCTTCCTGAATCGGTACCTCCATAAAAATTGAGTCTTCTGTAATTTCAGAAATCCTCGATTTGTAAACAAGTTTCGCTTCTTTCTCATCACCCGTATCCACCTGGATGAACAAAACCTCATTCACTTTAAGATACAAACCGTTCACCTTCTACTTATTGGATAATTAACATAAAAACATTATAACACGCACCCTTTTCAATGAAGGTATAAAATTATAAACATAACGAAACGAAAGAACGAGCCTCCTTATGGAGACCCGTTCTTTTTTATCAGCAAATATTAGCTTATGTCAGCCTCAGCATCCCGAATGATCTCAACGGTCTCCTCAAGCCCCGTATCTGCGTTGATATAAATACGATACTGAGCACCATTGATTCTGCCGCCAATCTCATAACAGAGCGTATCCTCAGCCCGATCATTCTTAATCAATGCCTTACGGCTGTATACCTCTTTGAAATCGGTATTTAATGTTTTTCTTGCTTCAGCAAGACTTAGTTTAGCTTTAGGTATTTCCCGGTTATCTTTATGCTCATAGATAAAATCGCTGGCCTGAAACCCAACAACATTACCATTATCCAATGCAGATCTTACTGTCATTTTCTCCGGATAAATGAGAACTCCGTCCTGTTCTTTGACAAAAGTAAAGTTCACCAGATTATCGTATTGATCTGCATTAACAGCCTTCATATTCCGATAGCCTTTTTTCGACAGGAATTCCTCTGCTCTGTTCATGGCTTCTGAAACCTTTACTTTAGCCGGGCCTACCTGGCGGTCATCGGTGTAAGAAATAAGCAGTCCGCCTTTACGCGTAAAGTCCATACTTAGCGGGCTTCCTTGCGGTGGCTGTACCCTGGCGGTATAGGACTCCCAGTCGGTTCCTTTACCGTTCTCGATTACCTGACAATTCGCATTTTCACCAGCATCAGCAAACTTAAGCGCCTTGCGAACAATATCCTTCTCCGTCACAGGAAGACCAGACAGCATTTTCACGGAACGTTTTTCATACATGCTGCTTACCGAAGGACCCCAATCGAGTTCAGGGTACATTTCTACTTTTTTATTCACCGAACTAAACCCGTCAACAATTGCATTGTTGCTCGCTTGTTCATTATTTCTGGCCATCGCTGCATCTACATCAACCCAGCTCAGATTCTGTGAAATAACGGTATTACGAAGTTTTTCCATATCCTTTGAAATTTCACCGGAGTTTGCGTACAGCGACTTCAATGTCTGAATTTCTTTGTCGGAAAGCGGCTCTTTCGTCATGTCACGGACACCTGCTTTGTAAGAAAAGTTGGCAATCCGTGACAGAAACTCCTCCGTTTTGCTGAAAGGAAGCATAGCAAGCGGCAATTGGTTAAGCTCGGTCTGAGCTTCGCTGGTAAGTCTCCAGACGTTCATCAACCCTTTACGCTGCATCCCCTGTGATGCGGAGTTAACCGCAAGGGTATTACCAAGCTCACCGTGAATCCGATCGATATGATAGGACAGATCGTGAAACGCACGCTGATATTGGTTCTCTGCTCTTATCTGCATACTGTTCCGATCTGCCTTAAGCTGATTTCCCCACATAAGCGAACCAATTAGCATTATGGTCACCACGGGAAACAATACGGCACTAATTCGTTTATACATATGGTTAAAGACTCCTTTCTTCTATTCACTGCCGTTAGTTTGACTAGAAGAATGAAGTATTATGCATTGTGAATAAAACATTACTTACCCGGCTGTATTTACATGTCCTCCTCAATTTCAAAGGAGCTCTGATTATCACAGAGGCATCGTTTAAACCCTGTCTCAATCCGTCCATGTTCTTTTTTTCCTCGCAAGATGTATCTTTCCCCGCATTCTTTACAACGTATCTTCACTTTAACTCGCAAAAAAAAGACACCTCCATCGTTTTTTCCTGACTCACAGCCAGGGTTCAATACGATGAAGTGTGCCCTTATTGATGAGGTTTTAAAACCTCTTCTTCCCTCTTTAGCAAACGAAAGGGAGATCGGTTATTTGCCCGCGAAATCTTTCCCATTCCTCCGTACCACAGCAGGACCATTAACGGAATAATAAACCATAACCAGGAATGAGTTACCGTGTTAAGGATCAAATCGTACAGTCCGTGCCACATCCAAGGAAGCAGTAAGGAAAGCAGGAGGGCGGTTCGTTTAGACCTTTCACCTGAAAATTTCGCGTGTCCAAAATAATATCCCATAATGATGCCGAACATGGCGTGTCCTGATACCGGGAGCAGAGCCCGAATCAGCATCGGACCAAAAGCGGCGTGACTATACCATGCGTAAAAGATGTTTTCAACCGTTGCGAAACCCAGAGAAATCGCCGTGGCATACAATATGCCATCATAAGGCTCATCAAATTCCGTATGGTTAAAAATTAGATGGTATAGCACAAACCATTTTAACAATTCTTCAACGCCTGCGGAAATAATCAATGATTCGACTACCGGGTTGTCCCCGAGCCATAATATCATACCCCGCTGCACAATCATAACTGGAATGACAATCAGGAATCCTAGCAAGAATACCTTTACAACTATATGAAGCGGTTCCTGATCATATCTGTCCTTCAGATAAAAATAGGTGAGTAATGCGAGACCCGGCGCCAAAGCAGACGCTATGATTGAAAACACAAGCACCGAAATCCCCCTCTATTAGTTGCAGCATGTCTTTTACTGTTCTCACTTGACCGCACTGAATTATTTGCTGCGTTCAAAGTGGAAGCATATATTTCCTACCGCTTGCTCCGGCATTATTTTCTTCCCATATTCCTCAAGAATAGCCTCTGTTACTGTAGATGAATTACCAAACTCAGCAAGAAGAGCAGTGACTGCTGCCTGTTTATCACTATTCAACTGCTCCGGATTCATCCATAAAAACCATTTATCCAAATAGTGATAGAGCGTACCTGCCCCGTCGACTAAATCGTTCAACATATGGGCGGCTTCAATAAGCACTTCAAAATCGTTAAATGCATACACAATGCTGCCGCTTTGTTCTAAAGTTACTTCCATTTCATAAATCTCATCCGGAATTTCATCCTCGGATAAGCCTCCGAAATGGTGATCAAACTTTCCTCTCGTCACATATACCACCATACCTTGGGCGGACAGAGTGAACACTTCAACCGCTAGTGGCCCTGTAGCATCAAAGCCGAGTTCACTATAAGCCTGATCCATCATTTCGATAAACAGGTCATAAACCTTTGGGGCTTCCTGCCACAATTCCTCTTCCTGTATCCCACGCTCACTCAGATCGTCAAACGTGAGGAAAATCCGTATCTTATCTTGACTCAAACGTTCTATTTTCATGACAGGATCCTCCTCTGAAAAACAAAAATTTATAACAAAATATGATTCTTTGATAATGAGGTGCTAAAAATGGTTTTATATATTGATTTTATCATTTAATACCCACAAATGCACGTAAATATGTAACCAGATAAAAAAAGAATCATTCTTAGGGAATAAAGATTCCCATGGAATGATTCGAATACGTTCTGGATGTTTACAAACCCGGTATGACTGTATTGGTTTCTTTAAGAATTTGTTCGACTTCGTGCTTGACATCAGGATTGCTCTGGATAAATTCTTTAACCAGCTTCAGGTTGGCAGCCTTCGAATCAGACGATGCCTGTCCCCCGTGTTGATTGCTCTTGGAATGACTGGAAGATTCTGAACTGCTTGAACTGGGACGCACGCTTTCTTGGCGTCTGCTGCCTTGATTTGAACTGCTGGAATTGCCTGTATAGTCTTTCATCATATTTTTTGCTGTATTCGCCAATTGACTAATGTCCGTCCCTTTTACTATGGAAGAGAATGACATATTGCCTTTGCCGGAGAACATACGATACACAGCAATTCCCATTAAGGCACCGAATAAAAATGTCGAAGATCTCACAAATATTACCTCCTTCAATGATAAACTCATAAGTAGTGTTCTCTTGCTCTGGAAATCCATGCAGTATAAATACAGGAAAGCGAGATGGAAATGATGGTTATAAGAACATCCGCGCTGTTTCTGGCGGCCAGTTTAGTACTCAGCGCCTGCGGGCAAGCCGAAAAAAACAGCCCGGCCCCTTCAGGAGCAGAATCAGAAAATAATACAGCACCCAATGAGACAAACCAAGCTCCTTCTTCTGACAAAGAAAATAAGGATTCTTCGGATGCCTTGGACCCCTCGGATACTTCGAATAAAACTTCAACAGAACCGGAGCGATCTGAGGATACCGGGAAAGAAAAAGACAACTCTGATAACACCCAAGCAGAAGAGACACCTGCAGCCCCTCAGTACTACATGAATAAGGTATACAATATTGTTCCGAATGATGAAGCAGCGGAGAAAAAAATCGTGTTGTTAACTTTTGATGATGGTCCTAAGGATGAAAAAATGATCAATGGCCTTATAGATACACTGGACAAACATAAGGCTAAAGCGATATTTTTCGTCAATGGGTACCGGGTAAAGCAGAATCCCGAGCTTTTAAAATTAATACACGAGCGGGGTCAAATTATTGGAAATCACAGCTGGGATCATATCGATTTGAAAAAGGAAAGCAAAGCAACAGCGAAGAAACAGATTGAGGATGTTCAAAAAATAGTGATGGATACCATCGGTGAGAAGCCTAAATTTTTCAGGCCTCCTTTTGGCTCAGGTGGAGATTATGTCAAGCAAGTCGTAAGCGAAAATAACATGCTGTTCATGACATGGTCCAACGGTTCCCTGGATTGGGAAAGCCAAAGCAGGAACAATCCGGAGGCCGTTATTAACAATGTGATGGAGCAGCTTCATCCCGGAAGCAATATCCTTATGCATGAGCTTCCTTGGACTGTTGAGGCACTGGATACACTTCTAACTAAGCTGGAGAAGAAAGGGTACAGCTTCGTTGATCCTCAAAATATTGAACTGAAAACAAAATAAATGATTAGAGACGTCTACATAAACTCTCTGCCATTACAAAAAGCCTTGACTCCTCCCCCTAAACGGGTTAAGAAGTCAAGGCTTTTTAATCAATGTAATCAAGTGTATTTCAGATGGACTCCGAAATCGAAGCGGGATATGCGATGTACCAAACCCCCGGCTAATCAGCATTCGGACTGCTTTTTTCGCTTTATGACCAAGATGATACCAACCAGCATTATACTTTTTATAAAATCCTTCAAGGCGCGCCGCCCCAAGAAAAGGCAGTACAATCTGTCCACCGTGTGTGTGGCCAGCTAAGATCAGATTTGCAGAAATGCTTCGTCTATCCTTAATCCATATCGGATCGTGAACCAGAACAATGTGGTATTGACCTTTGTGGGCATTCCCTAGAAAAGAACTGTACGGATCATTACGGGAAACTGGCTGCATAATACCGCTTAAGGCGATGGAGTCTCCATTCTTGTTAAGCATAACCGTATCATCTTTAAGCAAGAGCAGCCCGGGCTCTTCAAACAAAGTCTCAAGCTTGCCGCTTCCTGCCTTCAAATCATGATTGCCAAGAACGGCATAGACTGGTGCTATTTTTCGCAATATCTCTAAGTTAGCGCCCACACGCTCCCACGGAACCCCTTTTTCTGTTATATCACCGCCCAGCATGATGCAATCTGGCTGAAGGTTCAGCGACAGAATCTTTCGTTCGGAAAGCTTGCGGCGGTGTATATCTGTGATGAACAAAATCTTATAAAGATGAAATGCATCTGGGATGTCTTGGGTCTCAATGACCTCATTTCTAACCCGGTAACCAAATGCTTCGATCTTCATCCATATTGCCGCACTCAATGCAATAACACCTGCCGCTAAACTAACCTCTACAATCAAAACATTTCCTCCAAAGGCGGTGCACCGATCAATCCCCAGTAGACCAGACCGGCCATCAACAGGATAAAAATTACAATAAGAGAATTGACAAACCATTTACTCATTCTTACCCGTGATGACGGATAAGTGCTTGTTCTGGTTGGTGTTACAGATTCTTCATCAAGCTCGAATTTATCATAACTATGGTCTTCACGTCTTGACCTGCGCAGTTCTTCAACTTCGTGTGTTCGATTTACAGCTGAAACGTCGTAATCCTGCTGCGCTCTTTCATGAACAACTTGGTCTTCCTTTATTGATTTTGAACGAAAAGCTGATTCTTCTGATGCAGCCTTATTATCTTTTTTCCGGCCTTTATGTCGGCGCTGATGTCGATCCATTCTGCTAAGCTCGTTCATTATCTTCCTTCCTCCGAAAACGAATCATCATTCCTGATATCATATCAATGACAAAATGACAAATTATCGGTGCCCAAAGTGTTCCTGACTCTATATAAATATACCCAAGACCATAACTGCTCAAAAACACCCAGCCAGTCGGAATCCAGTGCCTTAAATAACGTACATGGATAACAGCAAACAGAATACTGGTCCAGTAAGGGCCAAAAGCATATTGAATGGCTCCGCGAAATAGAAGCTCCTCACATACCGCTACTATAAATGCGATAACAATAATATGCCAGACCGGTCTTTTACTAAACAGCATTTCGTTGATACCGCCATCATCCATCGCGCTCTCCGGTACAATTCGGGAAATGATAAAATCGATGACCAGCATTGTAATGGCAAGACCTAATCCCCATAGGATAAATTGTTTATCGGTTGGTACAGCAAGCAGTCTAAAAGGGTTCCGCTGCTGAAACATGATCCAGATCAGGCCTATAATCAGTGTTAGGCCTTGTGTTAGATACAAATTAATCAACAGCAGCCGATCATTTAGCTGATTCGGCTCAATCTTTTTGATTTTAATTTTGAATTTTTTCATGTTAGCCTGCCTGTCTTTATAATGATCTAATTAATAGATTATAAATAAAATAAATAGAATGTTATCCATAAATCCTGAGCAATAAAAATAAGTCGGCATATGCATCATAGCAAATAAAACGCCCGTATTACAAGGCTTAAGGCAACCAGATAGCCAGAACATCGCGTTTTATACTTGCCTAATTACCTATTGACATGATTACAAAAGCCATGATACATTATGAAAAAATTAATCGACCAAAACCGATGATGGAAAAAAGAAGCTTTAAACGTCTACAGAGAGCCGATGGTAGGTGCAAATCGGCGGCGCAAAGTGTTCTTGAGCGATCCTGAGATATTCCGCTGAATACAGTAGGCGTAATCGGATGATATCCGTTACCAATCATGGCCACGAATGGCCGTTTGAGGCTGCCTTAAGGCAGTGAATAAGGGTGGTACCACGAATAAATCTCGTCCCTTACTACGGAAGTAGTATGCGGATCGAGGTTTTTTTTATATGATTTTCCCTTTTTCACATTACCGCGTCGCTTGAATCCAGGTATAACGGAATGCGCTATATGCAGTCCTTATTCTATATTTATGCAGCACATTATACTTAGAGAAGGTATTAAGGAGGCAGAGAAACCATGTATAAAATTTTGGTGTCGGATCCGATTAGTGACCTGGGTATCCAGCAGCTAATGGATGCTCAAGACGTAGAGGTAGAGAAAAAGACGGGCCTTTCAGAAGACGAACTGGTTGCTATTATCGGTGAGTACGATGGTCTTCTGGTAAGAAGCCAGACTCGTGTAACCGAAAAAATCATGAATGCCGGTGTGAATCTAAAAGTAGTTGGCCGTGCTGGCGTCGGTGTGGATAACATCGATCTGGAAGCAGCAACCAAACGCGGTATTGTGGTAATCAACGCACCGGACGGTAATACTATCACTACGGCTGAACACACATTCGCCATGATGATCGCACTTGCTCGTCATATTCCCCAAGCCTATGCGAAGACCATATCAGGCACATGGGATCGTAAATCCTTCCTTGGCGTTGAATTGCGCAACAAAACCCTTGGTGTTATGGGAATGGGTCGTATCGGCAGCGAAGTTGCAAAACGTGCAAAGGCTTTCGGTATGAACATCCTCGCTTTCGACCCGTTCCTTACCGAGGAACGCGCTGAAAAGCTGGAAGTGAAATTAGCTTCCGTAGATACCATCATTCGGAATGCAGATTTCATAACTGTACACACACCGCTTACACCAGAAACTCGTCATATGATTGCAAAACCGCAATTTGAAGTGATGAAGCCTGGGATGCGGATTGTGAACTGTGCTCGAGGCGGAATCATTGATGAACTGGCACTCGTAGAAGCCCTTGATGAAGGTATCGTAGCTGGAGCAGCATTTGACGTATTTGAGCATGAGCCACCTCAGGCAGACCATCCTTTTCTAACACACCCTAAAGTCATAGTCACCCCTCACTTGGGTGCCTCCACCGTGGAAGCCCAGGAGAATGTAGCAATCGATGTTTCGGAGCAGGTGCTTCACATCCTGCGGGATGAGCCATTTAAAAATGCGGTCAACTTCCCTCTCATTGCCGCAAATGTGATGAGCAAGCTTCAGCCATACTTTCATCTCGGTGAAAAATTGGGCAGTGCGGTTGCACAAATTACAGCTCACGCGGTGAGCGAGATCCATGTTGACTATGCAGGTGAGCTTGCTGAGGTAGATACACAGGCATTGACCCGTTATATTGTTAAAGGTGTACTTGAACGCCATCTAGGAAACGATGTAAACATCGTTAATGCAATGCATCTTGCAAAAAGCCGCGACCTCCATGTTATCGTTTCTCAAACACCAAAAACCAAGGGCTTCACCAATTTGGTGACTGTTACCTTGAAATCACAAAACGGAAGCGAGCGTCTGATTGCCGGCACATTGCTCCATGGCTATGGAGAACGGATTGTACGTCTGGATAAATTCCCGGTTGATATCGCACCTGAGGGATACCAAATTCTCATATCCCACAATGATATTCCAGGTATAATCGGACGAGTGGGAACTCTCCTTGGTGAGAATAATGTCAATATTGCCTCGATGCAGGTTGGCCGTAAAGTAATCGGCGGAGAAGCTATCATGTTCCTTACAGTCGATAAGGATGTCCCTAAAGAAGTGCTTGTTAAATTGACAGGACTTGCCGATCTTAATTCAGCTCAGGAAATCGTACTTAATTAATTCCATGTTCCACGTAGAACAAGATTAAAGTTTATCATTCAACAAAAAACACCTTCAAAATAAGAAGGTGTTTTTTGTTTTTTGTAATTATTTGATGTAATAGTTCCTATTCTGCAGGTATGTAGAAGGTGAATTCCGTGCCTTCTCCCACTACACTGGTAGCACTAATCGTTCCTTTATGCGTTTCTACAATATTTTTCACAATGGCAAGACCAATTCCCGTTCCCACGGACTCCCCTCGAACACGGGCCTTGTCTGCTTTGTAAAACCGGTCAAACACAAAAGGGAGATCTTCTGAAGGAATGCCCGCTCCCTGGTCTGAAATCACGATTTTGACGGCAGCGCCCGTCTGGTTCTGAACACGGTCAGCAGTTATTTCAATGACCTTTCCAGAAGGAGTATGCCTGAAAGCATTATCCAATAAATTGGTCATTACTTGCTCCAGTTTATCTTCATCTGCAAACTCGAGCATTAAGTTGCCGTTTAATTTGCTCAATCGCAGGTCGATGTCCCGTTCTTTGGCCCTAACCGCGAATTTGCGGTACACACGCTCGCACAGCTCTCCTGCGTCCACTTTACGGCCTACTAATTCCGAGTGTCCCGCTTCCATTCTTGTTAAATCCAGAAGGTCTTTAACTAGTCTCCCCATTCGAAGTGATTCTTCATGGATAACCCGAATGAGTTCCTCCCTCTCTTCAGGAGTTTCAGCCATTCCATCAAGCAGCGCCTCACTGTAACCCTGCATCATGGATAGCGGCGTTCTTATTTCATGAGATACATTAGCGATAAAATCAGTACGACTCTTCTCAAGCTTCACCTGCTCTGTTATATTACGCAGAACAACAACCGCTCCTCGAATAACCTCATCCGAATACAGCGGAGCCATATGTGCCTCCCAGACCCCTTGTTTAACATGCAGATCGGTACTTTGGTCTTTGCCCTCATGCATCGTTTTATAGAACAAGGCGCTTAAAGGCTCGGGTATGACATCGGCATCCCAACCGCCGCCCTTTAATTCATCATCCCAGTGCAGACCCTGCCAATTCTTCATGACTTCCTGACCCGGAGGATTTGCCAAAATCACATTGCCATTGTTATCGAAAGTTATAACAGCATCGCTCATACTTCGCAAAACACTAGCCAAATGTTCTTTCTCATGGTTCAGACTGCGAATCGTTGTCTCCAGTTCAGCCGCCATATGGTTGAAAGTATTCGCCAGTTCTCCGATTTCATCACTCGTAACGAGATCCAGACGAGTTCCGTATTTTCCTTTACGAATTGCATTAGCTGCTTGGATCAATTTCTGCATTGGCTGAGTAATCTTTGTTAGGAGAAACAAACCAAAGAAAGTCGTCATCGAGAATCCGATAATCGACACATAGGTAAACAAACGTTTAATAGCTCCAGAATTCGTAAATACGGTATCTATATAAGGAAGCAGGAATAGACCGAGTATAAGCAAAACACATGCTACGAGGCAGGTAATTGTGATCCATAGCTTGCCGACGAGCGTTCTCATGAAGTTCACTTACTTCGGAACCTCCAGTTTGTAGCCTACTCCCCATACGGTTGTAATCATAGCCGCTGCTTCTCCCGATACCTTGTTCAGTTTCTCGCGCAGTCTTTTTACATGAGTGTCAACAGTCCGAAGATCTCCGAAAAATTCATAATTCCAAACATCCTTCAACAGCTCTTCTCTTGAGAACACCTTGTCCGGTGAAGATGCCAGATAATGCAATAATTCATATTCTTTAGGCGTTAAGCTAATTTCATGTCCGCCTGCGGTTACACGGTGAGCATCATGCTCAATAACCAAATGCGGAAAAACAATACTGTTGCTTGGTGTTGTTTCTTTGGAAAGATAAGCGGTTGCAGATGAACGGCGTAAGATAGCCTTAACTCTGTATATTACTTCACGAGGGCTAAAGGGTTTAACAACATAATCATCTGCCCCTACCTCAAAGCCTTGAACACGATTGATTTCCTCACCTTTCGCTGTAAGCATAAGGATCGGTGTGGATTTCACCTGGCGCAGACGTGAGCATACCTCTACTCCATCAATTCCAGGCAGCATTAAATCTAAGAGCACGAGCCCATAATCTTCATTCGTCGCCTTCTTTAGAGCTGTCTCTCCATCCTCGGCTTCATCGATTTCATATCCTTCTTTCTCAAGATACATTTTAAGCAAACGCCTAATGCGTTCTTCATCGTCTACTACGAGGATACGATTTCCAAGCTCTGTCATCGGTAACATCTCCTTCATTATCATAGAGGAAAATCAGAATGGTCCTCATCGACTTTAACCGAGGACCTTCTGATTAATTCTAATAGATTACACACTTTTATAACATTATCATATTATTCAGTTCCAGCATAGGAATGGAGCCCTGCAATAATTAAATTTACACCGACGAGTGTAAACATCACGACGATAAAGCCAATAACAGTAAGCCAGGATGATTTCTTTCCCTGCCAACCTTTGGATAACCGCAGGTGTAAATATACACTATAAAACAGCCAGGTAATAAGAGCCCATACTTCTTTCGGGTCCCAGCCCCAGAAACGTCCCCAAGCGATTTGTGCCCAAATCATAGCGAATATTAATCCACCCAGTGTAAATACAGGGAAGCCAATCGCAATCGCCCGGTAACTGATTTCATCCAAATCATCCGGATCAAGCTTATTCAATGCTGGCTGAATAACCTTAGCCAGTGGTCTGCGTAATATCAGTCGAATAATTCCATAAATGATCAAGCCGCTAAGAATCGACCAAATAACTGTATTCAATTTACGACCTGCATTTGCGCCATGCATCCATGAAGGTGCATTAAAGAGTGGAGATTTCATTCCCAGGAAAGACTGCATCTCGTTAACTTCACTATTATAAGGAGCTACAATAGGAGGCATATCATATTCCACTTTAACTATTTTACTAATTTCTGTTTTAGGGTCAACATTTGTCTGATTAAATTCTGCATGATAACCCGCTGCACGGAAGCTGTAGACAGAAACGATAAATCCGATTAGCACGACAATAGCAAACATGCAAAGCTCCAACCACCGCTGTTCCCGGCGAGCGGACTTGTCTTTATTATTGAAATTAACCGTCCGCAGCAAATGCATCAAACCAGCAATAAAGCCTACTGCAAAAAATGCATCACCCAGGGCCGCTAACGTGACATGAATGCCGAGCCAGTATGATTTCAAGGAAGGAATCAACGGCTGAACTTCCTGTGGGAACACTGCAGCATAAGCCATAATAATGATTGCAAGCGGCAGTGCAAATAGTCCAAGCATCGATTTTTTATAAAGAATAAACAAGACCAGAAATGCAATCATAATAGCCATTGATAAGAACGTCATAAATTCATACATGTTGCTGACAGGCACATGTCCTGATCCTGCCCAACGTGTAAAGAAGTAAATCAGATGACAGAGAAGACCGATGGTAGACGTGATAAAGGCAATTTTACCCCATTTAGCAACATGAACCTCCGGATCTGTCTTTCTGAAGCGTTTGCCTAAAATCGCTACTCCGTAAAAACTAAATGACAAACAATACAGCAAAAATGCCACTATAAATACATCACTACTAAAATCCACTAATGTCATAGCTTGCTCCCCCTATTATTCTCCAATGACTTCTCTTCCACTTCGATATTCATTTGCTTGAATACAGCCGATATTTCCCTTCGCAATCCAAACCAGTTCTTGTTCGTATGCGCTCCCAAAGTCAGCATTCCATCATCAATTCTAAGCCATATACGGCGGTGCTGGAAATAGAAGCCCATAATCAGGCCAAGCATGGCTATTGCTGCTCCAATCCATATAAAAGGCATAACTTTATCGACGCGTACATTCAAATAAGTGGTGGATTTCGATAAGTCGACATCCTCCATGCTCATTACATCCAAGTTGAGGGGAATACTTCCTCCGGCAAGCTGGGCATTAAGTGCATCCTGCTGAAATCGTTCCTTGTCAATTTGTTTCGGAAAGTAGAAATATTGCACGCCATCTTCCGGCAGATCAGGTCCATAAATCTGGAATAAATAGGCCGGTGCATTTTGATTCGATGACATATTCGCAGGTTTCCCCTGATCGTTTAGACCAAAGTCCGAAAATTTCTCTTTCAGCTTGAGGGTATAGGCTCCAACCTTGTATTCGCGTTCCGGATCCCTAATGTTCAATGTAAACTTTCCATATTCTTCACCCGTCTGGGCATTTACCAATACTGGTGAAACCGAACGCAAGACAGGATTCAGATCATAGTCGAACTGATAGGCCATGAGTCCTTTATAATTCATAGGATCATTCACTTGGATATTATGACGATCCACTTCAATCAGTTTCGGCTCTTTCGTCAGATCATCACAATCGGATTCACATCTGTAAAGAATCGCCTTTGTTTCGAACTTCTTAGGCAGAACCTTGCCCTTGCCTTTAAATTCATTAGGCATGTCGTCCTCTGTATAAAACTCTACCGAAAAACCGTCATTCTCCAGGTAATAGCTTGTGTCCGGAATTTTTTTGGCTTCCCCTTCAGGGAATCCGATATGTACATCCATATGCATTCCCGGCAAGCCTCTGGCAAGCACGGCCAGCAGGAAAACAATGAGGCCAATATGAAGTACATAAGGCCCCCAGCGGCTGAAGCGCTGCTTCTCTGCGAGCAAAGTGCCTCCATCCGTTCGAACACGGTAGCCTTTTTTACGAATAATAGGCTTGACCTTCTCTACCCATTCCGTTCCGTCCCCGTTAATCGAAGTCTGGTAAGTTACCTTTTGGCGGGTAAGAAAGGATATATGCTTCGGGATACGCTGCCTGCTAAGAGCTTTGTACAATGGCAGAACCCTGTCAAGACTGCATATTACAAGCGAAGCTCCAATCATAACCAATAAAAGCACAAACCACCAGGAGGTATATGTATGAGAAAGACCGAGCAAATAATAAATGTGACCCAACTGCCCATATTCTTCCTTGTAGTAAACAGACGGATCAATGTTTAGGAATGTGCTTTCCTGAGGATAAATGGTCCCGAGCATGGAGCCAACCAACGTGAAAACAATCAAATAAATGGCGACTTTAACCGAGGAAAAAAAGTTCCAGATACGATCAATGACACCCGGATTGGATTTCTGCGAACGGCGGGCTACTCCATCATAGCGCATTTCAAGGATAGGCTGAGATTCCGCCTCTTCCGTCAACGGTTTTCCGCATGCCTCGCATAACTCGGTGCCAACCGGATTTTGGTGGCCGCATTCGCATTTCGTGTTTGTTATTAAAGAATGTTTCTCCTGACTCATTGTTCATTCACCAACTGTTCGATTTGTTTGTCCAAAGTGCTTAAGTCTAGTTCCCCTATCTTTATGTGAACGATTTCGCCTTTAGACGACACAAAATAGGTTGCCGGCATGGGGCCAACCTTGTAATCTCCTACCGTATCGCGATCAGGGTCCATCAGTATGGGGAATTTCACACCGGTTTTTGCAACAAAATTTTCAACCGTCATTTTGTCTTCCCCGGCATTTATGCCTATTACTTCGACTCCCTTGCTCACCCATTTATCTCTCTGGGCTTGCAGTGCAGGCATTTCTCTCACGCATGGAGGACAGTAAGTTCCCCAGAAGTTAATGACCTTGGCTTTGCCGTCATATTCCTTCATGGTATGCACCTTACCGTCCAATCCAAGCAACTGAAAGTCAGGAGCTTTATCTCCTTCTCTAGGAATGCTGTCTTTCCCAGTAACTACGGTAGCCACAGCATAAGCACCCAATAGAACAATAATCAACAGGATGATGATTTGAACCGTTTTCCTTGATTTGACCATAAACAAAGCAGCACCCTTCCTATGACATTCATCATAACATTCGCAGCATGTGTGAACATCCTATGAACATTATAACGAAGTTTGTCATAAACGCCGCAATTCAATTTGAATATTATGTGTCAGGATTTAACGTTTTTTGCGTGGACTTCCTTCAGGCTTAGCCGATTTTGCCAGCTGTGTCAGCGTATTAATTTCATCTGCAGTCAGATGACGATACACGCCTCTTTTTAAATTTTGAAGCAGAAGATCGCCATAAGAAATACGCTTGAGACGGGTTACAGGGTGTGAGATGGCTTCAAACATCCGGCGGACCTGACGGTTTCTGCCCTCATGAATCGTAATGGAGATTACGGATTGTTTGTTATCCGGATCAACATCTTTATACTCTACCTCAGCCGGTGAGGTCATGCCGTCTTCCAGCATAATACCCTGGCGAAGCTTGTCCAGTTCGGTTCCATGCGGTACGCCTTTAACGGTTGCAAGATATGTCTTGGGCACATGATACTTCGGATGACTAAGCAAATTTGCGAATTCGCCATCGTTCGTAAGCAGCAAAAGTCCTTCCGTATCGTAATCAAGCCGTCCAATCGGATATACGCGTTCTTTCACGCCTTTCAGATAATCCGACACGATTTTACGGCCTTCCGGATCGGAGGCACTCGTGATGACACCTTTTGGCTTGTTCAGCATAATGTATACTTTTTTCTCATTCTTGATCGGTTTGCCAGCAACCGTGATGATATCTTGATCGGGGTCCGCCTTGGTACCAAGCTCGGTTACGGTTTCCCCGTTAACCTGCACCTTTCCTTGCAAAATCAATTCTTCGCACTTGCGGCGGGAAGCAACTCCGGCCTGTGCCATAATCTTTTGTAATCTCTCCATGTCCTTTTGGTCACCTCAACCTAATGATACCCACCTGCAGGATAAATCACAAGCACGTTCCAAGGAAAATGTGTACCCGGGCAAGTTTCGTTATGCGGAAACAAAAAAAGCGGGGATATGGAAAATCGGCGGGAAAGCTCATAGATGATCTTGCTCGCCATAAAAAGCTGTATTTTCTGTTCATTATCCATCAATTCATAATCCCGGTTAAAATCCCCTTCCAGGCAAATGTGAATATAGTCAGATTCCATAAACTCGGGTGAAGCTGAAACCGAGCCGTCACGGCGGATGGTAAAATCCCATTTTTCTTCCTTCTTCTTATCGCATGAGTTATTGTGTATGATAAATCCTTCGAACTCCATATCATCACCCTCTTCATACGGTCTGTGGATTCATCAGTATATGCAGAGGCCCTGCCATGGATATGGTCATTTGACCTAATTAAAAAACAAAAAACCTGTTTATCCGAAGACAAACAGGCAGACCGCGATCGCTGCAATGAAACCGACTATATCCGAGAACAATCCTACTTTCAGTGCATAACGTCCATTCCGGATGCCGACCGCCCCAAAATAAACAGTTAATACATATAATGTAGTGTCCGTACTACCCTGAATGGTTGATGCAATCCGCCCAATCATCGAATCCGGGCCATAAGCTCGGATCAGCTCTGTTGTATATGCCAGGGATCCCGTTCCTGTAAGAGGGCGAAGAATTCCTAATGGCAGAACTTCACTTGGAACACCAAGCCATTGAAAGAACGGCGATGTCCAGCCAACCATATATTCCAGTGCGCCAGACGATCGGAACACACTAATTGCCACCATCATGCCAACCAGATGGGGAATAATCGATATCGCCGTTGAGAACCCGTCTTTGGCTCCATCTACAAAGGACTCATACACGGGAACCTTCCTGGTAAAAGCATATAGCGGAATAAACGCGATCATGACCGGAATTGACCATATGGATATGGTATTAATCCACGTCAGCACCTGTCATCACCCTTTCCCGCTAACAGCAGCATTGAATCCATCCCCGTCCCGGGGCGGTTTATGCCGGCGAATGGTGCGTGCCCTGAACCAGCGATCCGCTGCGATTGCAGCCAAGGTCGCTACTGCTGTAGCAAGTAATGTCGTACCCACGATCTCTGTAGGGCTTGCTGAATGATAGTTCATTCTTATTGCAATGAGTGTCGTAGGAATAATGGTAATGCTGGCGGTGTTTAAAGCAAGCAGCGTGCACATCGCAGGGGTAGCCGTATCCTTGTCCGGATTGAGCTTTTGAAGTTCCTGCATCGCCTTAATGCCCATCGGAGTTGCTGCATTTCCAAGTCCAAACAAGTTAGCACTCATATTGGACAGGATAAAACCTATTGCCGGATGATTCTTCGGTACATCAGGAAATAAATAGCGCACAATCGGACCCATCAACTTGGCTACCTTTGCCAGCATTCCAGAATCTTCTGCCAGCCGCATAATTCCGAGCCAAAATACAAGAACGCTGATCAATCCGAACGAAACGGTTACCCCCGTTTGTGCCCCGTCAAAAGCAGCTTTGGTGACAGCATCCATATTCCCGTTGATCGCAGCAAAAATAAAGCCGATAAGGAGCATGCCCATCCATATCACATTGATCATGTTTCTTCCTCCTGTCCCTCTCTTCGTCAACAGCATTCTCCCGATGCTGTGAACGTTGTTATTTATCGCTTCCGAACATCAGCGCAAGGACTTTACCCGCTGCCTCCCATAAGCTCCCTGTCTTTACTCTGTGATTCATTGCCGTTTTCTCAGACGGACTTGTAAGATGCTCCTCGGGCAAACGGCTGCCTTCAGCAAATACAGGAACCCGTCCAATCAATTTTCCATCCAAGGACACTTCTATAAACCCTCTTAATCCAAAGCTAAGATCCGGATTCCCCGGCTTTTCCAGCCTAAGCTTTTTATATACTCGCTCCTCTTCGCCCTTCGCCAGCGCGTAAGAGAATCCTTTACCCGTTACAAGTGAATACCCTTTTAGCTTTTGTCCTTTTGCGATAATCTGGCTTAACGGGAAGTGGGCGAAACCATAATCAAGCATATTCGCGTGATCACTCCAGTCGTTTCCATCATTTAAGGTGACCGCCGCAATTTGTTGTCCATTTCGAGTGGCAGAGCTTACAAGACACCGGAAAGCTTTTTTGGTGTATCCTGTTTTTACTCCATCAGCACCTTCATAAAATCGAAGCATTTTATTTTTGTTGTCCCATTTGTAATCCCACTTCTCATTCGGGTTAGGCGCTTTTTTAACAGGGGTTTTTACAATTTCCTTAAATACAGGATTCTTAAGGGCATATGCCGTTAACTTTGCTAAATCATTAGCTGAAGAGTAGTGATCATCGTGATCCAAACCGTGCGGATTCATGAAATGAGAGTTGCTAAGCCCCAAAACAGCTGCTTTTTCATTCATCATGTGCACAAATCCTTCTTCTGAACCGCCTACATGCTCTGCAATTGCAGAAGCGGCATCATTACCTGAACGAAGCATGAGACCGTATAACAAGTTCTCCAGTGACATTTCCTCGCCCAGCTTCAAGAACAAGGAGGATCCCTCTTTGGCAAAAGAGTTTTTCGTTATTTTGACTGAGTCCTTCAGATTTCCGCGTTCGATCGCAACGATAGCTGTCATGATTTTCGTTAAGCTTGCAATTCTCATTCGCTCATCCCCTCGCTTGCTATAGAGGAGCCTGCCTGAAGTAACATCGATTACAGCTGCAGCCTGGGCATGATGTTCAGGACCATTAAGTACGTTTTTTTCATATTCTGCCTGAGCAGGCGATCCGCTGTGCAGAAGGAATATCAAGGTTGTAAAGCATATAAACATGGATCTTTTTGTAAAACCCTTCAATCGATTCATGGATTCTAGCCTCCGCTGATCAAAATCTTGTACAAGTATATGCTGAAAAGGTTCAGGGTATGTCCATCTTCCCACCGAAATGCCATATTAACAAAAGATCCCTTTCCGGGGAGTCCGAAAGGGATCTGGCTGACAGACTATTGATTTTGCTGCTTTCCATTTTGGCTGGAGTTAGAGTTCCCTGTCCCACCCGTTCCGCTGGTTCCACCACTTCCACCATTTCCGCCTGATCCGCCACTTCCGTTTTGAAACATGTTTTGGATTTGCTCGAGCAAGTAAGGTGTCGAATCAATGATTCGTTCGAACAAATGTGTCTGATTGTCAAGCGGAACGATATGAACTCCTTCTTTCCCGACGACAAGAAAAGCAATCGGTCTGATGGATACGCCTCCGCCGCTGCCCCCTCCGAAAGGAAGGGAGCTTTGATTATTGTTCTGATTGTCTCCCCCACGGCCATTACTGAGAGCCGCATTATAATCACTTCCGCCTGCAGCGAAACCGAAAGCGACTTTACTGATCGGTAGTATGACGGTGCCGTCCGGGGTATTTACAGGATCTCCAACAATGGTGTTTACATCGACCATCGCTTTAATATTTTCCATCGCGGTTTGCATTAACCCTTGAATAGGGTGATCTGACATGATGACTCCTCCTCTGGTGTTTATATAATAAAGAGCATTCCTGCACTATCGTCAGTTTGCTCGGAAGGAACGAGTTATATGTATTCATCTGAGTTCTGATCGAAAACTTTAAACAGATTAGTTCACTGCACCCTGAACATAACTTTGCGCCAGGTTTTAAGACCTCCCTTTGATCTTAAAATTCGAACCATAAGAATAAGACCTGCATATAAAGCCCTACCGAAGTTCATCTGTATTTCAAAACTCATATCGGAGGACAATTGCGGTGGTCCGGTAAAATCCGGCCTTACTTGCAATTGAGGAATGTCTGTCAACCTCAGGTAGAAAGAAAGCATCCCGAAAATCGTATGCTTGACTCCCCATACCATTCCCGCTGCTGCAGCGGTTTCAGCTGCATTATCAAGTGCAATAGAGGTCTCCCAGCGGGACTTGGACATTTCCATAATGGACATTGTATTTATCATCCATTCTTTAAGACCATTTGTAGCCCGAAATAATAACTTCATATCGCTGAACTGAAGCGCCCTCTTGTTCACCGGATTCTCTTCTGAATCTTCATAACTCTCCTCTGATTTCTCAGATGTGAGCAGCATCCTCACAAGTCGAATACCCGTATCTATAACGTTAAAAGGAAATTCATACTTCACATTTACCAGCCCAAATAACATTTTTCCTTCCACATTCAATTTGTATTCTGTGCCACGAAGAACGAGATGCATTCGCATCGTAATGGTGGACGCCATCACAATAATCAGCAGAAATACGAATATTACCAGCGCCAATAACCAAAGAAAAATCCACATCCCCACACTTTTACCTCCAAAACGTTATAGAACAACTATCTGGCTTAGTATGGCAATTCATCCGGTAAAAAATGCGAAAAAGTGCAGAAAACAAGAAGAAGCCCGGGAAATCCCCAGGCTTCTTCTCTTATATGCTTAATTCACATCATCAAACGTCATCTGCTTATTATCCAGCTTATCAAACAGCATTTGTGTTTCTTCCTCCAAGCTGTCGACATCTGCTTCAAATTGGGAAGGCTCAGGCAGATCACGGATGTTCGCTAATCCAAAATAGTCCAAAAACGATTTGGTTGTTCCGTACAGAATAGGTCTCCCGATCGCTTCAGCCCGCCCTACTTCTTCAATAAGTCCCTTATTCGTTAAGGTATGAATCGCCCGCTCCGCCTTCACACCGCGTATTTCTTCGATCTCAACACGAGTGATCGGCTGCCGGTAAGCAACAATAGACAGCGTCTCAAGTGCAGCCTGAGATAGAGAAGAACGTGATGGAGAATAGGCAAGCCGTTCAAAATAAGGTGCATGCTCAGGTAATGTTGCCAATTTGTAGCTGCCCGCTATTTGAATAATTTGAATCCCCCGATGTTCCTGTTCACAGTTTTTCTTCATCTCGTTCAGAGCATCAACAACGATATCTGCCGGCTGTTCGGTGATTTCTGTCAACTGTTTAACCGACAAGCCCTCCTCGCCAGATAAGAATAACAGTCCCTCAATAATCGATTTCAGCGCCGGAAAATCCATCAAACTTTATTTCCCCTCTCCACTCCATAACGATGTCATCAAACAGTTTTTCTTGAAAACACCATATTTGTTTCATTTTCATCAATTCCAGAATCGCCAAAAAAGTAACGACAATTTCATGCCTTACCATCTCTTCATGCAGTAATTTAGAGAACATTACTCTTCCGCCAGGACCAGCGCTTTCCAGCGTTTGTACCACCTGATTAATCCGGTCCTTTACCGATATTTCATCCCTTTGTATACGGGCATATGAAGTTCGCTTGACCGCTCTGCTGAGCGCCTTTTGAAAGGCGGCAATAAGATCAGATGTATGCAATCCCTCTACCGGATTTTCTTCTGTCACTGGCATGAATGGTGTCAAGTCTTCCGGCTCTTTCGAATAAATCAGACTGCGCTCCCATTCACGTTCATGAAGATGCTCAGCAATTCCTTTGAACTTTTTGTACTCAATCAGCCTCTGAATGAGTTCCTCTCTTGGATCAATTTCATCTTCTTCATAAAAATCAAACTCGTCCATGTCAATAACCGGAGGCTTAGGCAGTAAAAGTTTACTCTTAATAGAAAGCAGCGTGGCAGCCATCACCAAAAATTCACTGGTAATTTCCAGCTCCAACTCCTGCATGCTGTGTAGATAAGCCATATACTGATCGGTAATTTCACTGACGGGGATATCCTGGATGTCGATTTCCGCTTTATCAATGAGATGAAGCAACAAGTCCAGCGGTCCTTCAAACGTCTCCAGCTTGTATAGTACGGTCACGGTGAATCCTCCCGCCATAAAAAAATAAAATGCAGTACTCTCTTAGAAACGTGTTTCATCGTCATAATATCAACGATATTCGCTTCATAAAGAAAAAAGAGTACTACATTAAATAAGCACTATTTTAGCTGTTTCGTCAAGTTCGCCATTTCAATCGCTGCCATGGCTGAATCCCAGCCCTTGTTACCTGCCTTTGTTCCTGCCCGTTCAATCGCCTGCTCGATATTTTCTGTCGTCACTACACCAAAAATGGTAGGCACCCCGGTTTTAAGACTAATCGCCGAAACTCCTTTAGCAACTTCATTACATACATAGTCATAATGAGTCGTTGAGCCTCGGATTACGGTACCCAGAGTAATAACAGCATCATACTTCCCGCTCTCAGCCATTTTTTGGGCAATCAGTGGAATTTCAAATGCTCCCGGTACCCATGCAACATCTACCTCCTCATCCTGAACCCCGTGGCGCTTCAGTGCATCGAGGGCCCCTCCGAGCAGCTTGCTTGTAATAAACTCATTGAATCGTCCTACAACCACTCCATATTTTAACCCTTCAGATACGAGATTTCCTTCAAAATATTGTGCCATCTTTTCATCAACCTTTCTCTTCAAATAAATAGATTTATAATAGTATTTCTAAAATCTCTTACTATAACTTTACATTATGTTCGTTCTGTTCGAGATCATCGAATCTTAGTAAATGCCCGAGCTTAGCCTGCTTCGTATGAAGATAACCGGTATTATCCTCATTCTCTTTCATTTGGATCGGAACACGTTCAACCACTTCAAGCCCGTACCCTTCTAGCCCCTTGATTTTGCGAGGATTGTTAGTCAGCAGTCGAATTTGGCGAATGCCAAGATCTTTTAAAATCTGGGCTCCTATTCCATAGTCTCTTAAATCAGCCGGAAATCCCAGCTTTAGATTCGCATCAACCGTATCTAATCCCTCTTCTTGAAGCTTGTAGGCCTTCAGCTTATTAATAAGACCAATTCCGCGTCCTTCCTGTCTCATATACAGCAGGACCCCTTCACCTTCTTCTTGAATCTGACGAAGAGCCGCTTCGAACTGAGGACCACAATCGCACCGGTGGGAATGAAAGACATCACCCGTTAGGCATTCCGAATGGACACGGACCAACACAGGCTTATCCCCGGTGATCGTCCCTTTTACAAGAGCAATATGCTCCTTGCTATCCACTTCATTCGTATAAGCTACAGCCTGAAATTCGCCATAATCGGTCGGCATACGTACCGAAACTTCACGGTGGACCAGCTTTTCCTTTTCGTTACGATAATGAATTAAATCTTTGATGCTTATTAGCTTCATGTCATGATCATGAGCGATTTGGACAAGCTCCGGTAGACGGGCCATTGATCCATCTTCCTTCATAATCTCACATATCACCCCAGCCGGATAAGAACCGCATAGACGGGCCAGATCTACAGCAGCCTCGGTATGGCCAGCCCGGCGAAGAACCCCGCCATCCTTTGCAATAAGCGGAAACATATGACCAGGTCTTCGGAAATCTGTCGGTGCTGCCTGCGAATCAATTAGTCCTTGAACAGTAAGTGACCGCTCAAAGGCTGAAATGCCGGTGGTCGTATCTTTATGATCGATGGATACGGTAAAAGCTGTTCCATGATTATCTGTGTTTTGAGATACCATCGGCTTCAGATCCAGCTGAAGCGCTCTTTCTTGTGTAATAGGCAAACATACTAAACCTCTTCCTTCGGTCACCATAAAATTAATAACTTCAGGAGTCGCTTTTTCAGCAAGAGCGATAAAATCCCCTTCGTTCTCACGGTCCTCATCATCAACGACAATGACAACCTTTCCTTGAGTTAAATCCTCTAATGCTTCTTCAATTCGGCTGAACTTGAACCCATTCTCCATATGGCATCCTCCTCTGTTCTTCATGGAGTTCTATCAATGTGTTATGCAAAACCATGTCTGGCCAGATAATCATGGCTAATATTGCTGTCTGCTCTGTTCGAGGCCTTACTTGGCGAACTGAAATGCAGCAGATGCTCCACATATTTGCCGAGAATATCGCATTCGATGTTTACCGTATCGCCCTTAGTTTTGAACGCAAGGACCGTCTCTGCAAGCGTATGTGGAATAATCGAAACGGTAAAAGAAGTCTCCAATACTTCAACCACAGTTAGACTAATTCCGTCCAGGGTAACTGATCCTTTTGGAATAATAAATTTAAACATGTCCTGGCTAGTAGGCGTAATCTCAAACACAACTGCATTTAGATCCTTGCGGAGACTTCGTATTACACCTGTACCATCAACATGCCCCTGAACAATATGCCCTCCGAACCTTGCTCCGGCAGCCATGGCCCGCTCCAGATTCACCTTACTTCGCCCTTGCAGACTATTTAAATTGGTGCTTCGATAAGTCTCAGGCATCACATCTACCGTGAACTGATTCTTCTCCATCGTTGTCACGGTTAGACATACACCGTTCACGGCAACACTATCACCCAGCTTTAAATCATCCATAATGCGAGAAGCAGATATACTGAGCACCATGGCCTCACCGCTGCGGCTAATACGGCTTATTTCCCCGATTTCTTCCACGAGTCCTGTGAACATATGAAACCTCCTCTCAGGCAAAATATAATATGGAACTATAAGATCAGTTATGTACTAACTGTATCTGCCCAAATGGGATTACCGCTGACGCATACATTGTCATCAACCTGTTCGATCTCCAGATTCTTCAAAGTGACAGCATCACTCATTAGCTCTACACCGCTAAACATGAAGTTCGAAGGTGCCTTAAGACCACCTGCGATTTTGGGCGCTATAAAAAGAACGATACGATCTACAAGCCTTGCCTCCAGCATAGATCCATTCAGCCTTCCCCCGCCCTCCACAAGAATCGAACTAATCTCTCTTTTTCCTAACAAGGTCATAGCAAGGGGCAGATCAACCTGAGGACCTTCCCCGCAAGGGATTACTTCAACCCCTCTCTCCTCCAGCATGGATCGTTTATCCGGCGGCGCAAGTGCAGTTGTCAGAATAATCACCGGAGCTGCCTCGTCATTAAGCATCCTGCTGTGCAACGGAATTCTCAGCTCGGAATCCACTACAATACGAATCGGATTTAAGGCTTGCACCGGCAAGCGGGTTGTAAGCTTCGGATCATCTGCAATGACAGTTGATACACCAACCATGATTGCTTGATGCTGATGCCGGAGCATGTGAGTTCTTGCTCTTGCTGCTTCATTGGATATCCACTTGCTATCACCGGAATTTGTTGCGATTTTTCCATCCAGTGTACTTGCTGTCTTTAAGGTGACGTATGGTTTAGCAGTTGTAATAAATTTCGTAAACGGCTCGTTAAGCTTAACTGCATGCTCTCTCAGAATTCCTGTATCCACCTGTATGCCTGCTGCGCGAAGCTTTTCAATGCCTCTGCCGGATACAAGAGGATTGGGGTCTTCCGCAGCAATAACAACCCGCTTAACACCCTCCGCTATTAACCGCTCACTGCAAGGAGGTGTCTTTCCATAATGACTGCATGGTTCAAGCGTAATATATACCGTGCTTCCAGCAGCTTTCGGTCCAGCCATTTGAAGTGCATGAATTTCAGCATGAGGCGTTCCCCTTTCAAGGTGTGCTCCCATTCCCGCTATCATACCATCCTTAACAACAACACAGCCTACAACAGGATTGACTCCTGTCTGACCTGTCGCGCGAGCCGCCATTTCCAGTGCAAGATTCATATAAAATTCATCATTCAATATTTCCATGCCCTGCAACCACTTCCCCTCCCCATACTTATGAGTTCAACTCGTGTGTGACCAGGCGGAGTTCTCTCTGTACAGCATAAAAAAGCCCTGCTCGGATCATTGGCATCCAAACAGGGCGGCTTATAGGGAGAAATGAATATAGAAGATAGATGGAAACAAGCAAGACATATCCGTGTGCATTCAAAGAAACACAAACCTAGGCGTAACGAAAACAACTGCCTAAATTGCTGTGATTACTTTGTGAAAAACCGAACATATCAAAAAATGCTGTTTCGACCCTACGTATCTATTAAAAATATACGTCTTCTCTCCTTCTCCCATCCAGACTATACTGTCGGTCCCGGATTCACACCAGGTCCACCGAATATACGAAAAACATATCCGGGTCACGGACTAAGTCCGCAATGAACAACTGTTTCAGCTCATTCATTACTTCCATCACCGCCGGTAGGGAATTTCACCCTGCCCCGAAGGATAAAACTGTATTAAGTTAATCGCATTTTATCATTAATAACTCGAAAAGAAAACAGCAAAGTATCGGTACTATTATCCAACTTCTTAAATCTTGCGATTAAAAAGCCCCTCTCAAGGAGTAGATCCTTTCAAGGGGCCTCATTATTCTTAAATCCTACTCTTCCCAGACTTTAACTTCTTTCATTTTGTCGCCTGGTCTAACATTGTCCACTAACTCCATACCTTTGGTTACTTTACCGAAAACGGTATGTACCCCATTCAGATGTGGCTGCGGTTCATACACGATAAAGAACTGGCTGCCACCCGTATCCTTGCCTGCATGAGCCATAGAGAGCACGCCGCGCTCGTGTTTCGTTGTATTCGTAGCAGTTTCGCATTTGATCGTGTAACCAGGACCGCCTGTTCCATTGCCTACCGGGCATCCGCCTTGTGCTACGAAGCCTGGGATAACACGGTGAAAGCTAAGCCCGTTATAAAAACCGCTGTTAGCCAATTTCTCAAAGTTGGCTACCGTATTCGGTGCTTCTTCTGTTAAAAATTCGATTTCTACAATACCGCCGTTTTCTAATTCAATTGTACCTTTTTTCATCTCTCTTCACTTCCCTTAGTAGATTAATCGACTGCATCGTCTAATCAATTACATTTCCATGTCTTGATCACGTTCCCATTGTATCTCAAATCGAACATCCCATGCAAACATAGAGCAATAAAAAAGGATCATGACCATATACCGAAGCATAAGCATGATCCTTCATTTATTCGAATTACTTGCTCATTACAGTCTGCTTGTTCTTGATGCGTTCTGGAACGACATCATGTCTCACGATATCCCCCAAGCTCTCCCGGCGAACGACCAAATCGCTCGCACCGTCTTTGACGAATACAACCGCCGGTTTACGGATCCGGTTATAATTGCTAGCCATCGAATAGTTATATGCACCAGTACATGCAACAGCCAGCAAGTCGCCGGACTCTACTTTAGGCAGCTCTACATCCCAGATTAGCATATCCCCGCTCTCACAGCATTTACCTGCAATAGATACCTTCTCTTCATTCTTTTCATTCGCACGGTTAGCAAGAATCGCTTCATACCGGGACTCATATAAAGCAGGACGAGGATTATCCGTCATACCGCCGTCTACAGCAACATACTTACGCACCCCAGGAATGTCCTTGCTGGTTCCTACCGTATAAAGAGTTGTACCCGCATCTCCTACAATGCTGCGGCCCGGTTCTACCCAAATCTCTGGCAGCTCAGAGCCAATCCCTGCAAAATGAGTCTTCACCGAATCGGTAATGGCCTTAACATACTGCGACACCTGAAGAGGTGTATCTCCCTCGACATAGCGAATTCCAAACCCACCGCCCAGATTCACTACACTAAATGTCACTCCAAGCTCTTCCTTAACCGAACGAGCAAATTCTGCTACACGCTGAACAGCCATCTGGAAGCCTTCGACTTCAAAGATCTGAGATCCGATATGTGAATGCAGCCCAAGAAGCTCAAGGTTAGGTTGAGCAGTTGCAAGCTTAACCGCTGCGAAAGCAGAACCGTTACCAATATCAAATCCAAATTTTGAATCTGTTTGACCCGTAGAAATATATTCATGCGTATGTGCTTCAACACCAGGCGTTACACGAAGCAAAATTTTTACCAGGCGCCCTTTTTCTGCTGCAGTGGCTTGCAGCAAGTGAAGCTCAATCTCATTATCCACCACAAAACAACCGATATTTGCATTCAAAGCCATTTCGATTTCATCCAGTGTCTTATTATTACCGTGAAAATGGATACGCTCTGCAGGAAAGCCCGCCTCCAGCGCCGTGTATAGCTCACCGTCAGACACCACATCAAGAGACATTCCTTCTTCTTCGGCAAGACGACACATCGCCATAACACAGAATGCCTTGCTGGCATACGCAACCTGATACTTCAAGCCAGAGGCCTTGAATGCATCGATATATTCCCGGCATCGTGCTCTTACCGACTGCTCGTCTACAATATAGAGAGGGGTTCCGTACTGGGCTTTAAGATCAGCCGTATCACACCCGCCAATTTCAAGATGTCCGTGATCATTGATTCTGCTCGTACCGTGTAAAAACATGCAAACAATTCCTCCGATCAATATTTACAAAATGTGATAAATCGAATAATTGTTCACAGTATAGCAGACAACGGTACGTAATTAAATGGATTATTCAACATATCCTTTGTGTTATTTATTCTCGATCTCTTTTCGGATCCATCTCAGGACCCATCTTGCTGTTATCCCGAGTCTTGTTTAATGCCGGGCGTCTTCGGGAGTATAGAAGAGGTTTACGGACCAGAACTTCTCCCATTGCCTTTGCACTAAATGGTATGAAAGGCCATAGGTAAGACGAGTTGTAGGACCGGTGTGTCGTTAACATCAGAATGAGCAGCGTAGTTCCGATGACCATTCCTTTAACGCCGAATAGTGCTACTGCGATTAAAAGTGCGAGACGTACAGCCCGATTCGCCAGCCCCAGCTCATAACTTGGTGTTGCGAACATTCCGATCGCTGCTACAGCCATATACAACACAACCTCGTTTACGAACAGCCCTGTCTTCACCGCTATGTCTCCGATAAGTATCGCTGCAATCAGGCCCATAGCAGAAGCGAGCGGAGTTGGCGTATGAACTGCTGCAAGACGCAGCAAATCCACGCCGAATTCCACAATCAGAAACTGGGCGATGATTGGAATTTGGGCATTCTCATGAGGCCCAATTATATCCAGGTGCGGCGGCTTTAATTCGGGATGAATGACAAGAAGCATCCACAGCGGCAGCAAGAACATAGAGGCAAAGATGCCTCCGAAGCGAATCCACCTTAAATAGGTGCCCATAAATGGTGTCTGCCTGTTCTCTTCTGCATGCTGACACAGATCAAAAAATGTCGTCGGCATAATCATAACGCTGGGTGAAGTGTCTACCATCACAACGACTCTGCCTTCCAGCAGGTGAGAGGCAACAACATCCGGACGCTCGGAATATCTGACGAGAGGGTAAGGATGCCAGCCTTTATTTACAATGGCTTCTTCAAGCTGTTTGTCTCCTAGTGGCAGCCCCTCCAGGTCAAGCTCTTGGATTTTATGCCGAATCGCTTCCACCTGGGACCGGTCTACGATGTCATCGATGAACGTAATAACCACATCCGTCTGTGTACGACGTCCTACCTTCATGATCTCGCAATGAAGCCCTGGGTCACGTACACGCCGCCGAACGAGGTTGATGTTTGTAACAATCGATTCCGTAAAGCCATCACGTGATCCCCTTACAACTTTTTCGACGGCGGGCTCCTCGGGGCTCCTTGAAGGATACTTTCTTGTATCGAGCAAAATAGCAGTGTTTTCACCTTCAATAAAGATAGCACACAGTCCTGCAAGTACCTTATCAATTGCTTTACTGAGCTTGTCTACGGACTCTACTTGAACAAATGGAATATACTTATCCATAATGCTGGAAAATGCCCGCTCCCCTAAATCCTCTGGAGTCAAATAGGAAAGACGCGTTAAAATTTCCGTTATTACTTCATCATTCACAAAGCCATTGATAAATAGCAATCCTGTTTCTTTCCCTGCCACTTCCATATCTCGAAGAACGATATCAAAAGAAACACCAAGCCCTAAAACCTCGCTGAGTGTTGCTTTCAGATCCTTCATGCGCTCTGGGATATCATCGTTTTCTTGCCAATACAGCACAGACTCATAGGTATTATCAGAACTTTCGCTGTACCTCTTTTTGAGAAGCTCTTCTTCATCCAACTTCGCAGCAACGGAAGAAGGATCGGAACTCCCCCCTTCTCCTTGCTGCTGATTTTTTTCATTCTTATCATGCATTAATCCTACCCCCTAATATCGGCTGGTTTTACTGTTGGTAAACGAACCAATCAAACAATGAACCTGCTACTTTTCCCGCTACCATTGCCATGAGCAAGCCAAATAGGTACTTTGTCATTTTTAAACGTTTTGAAAGAATTGGCAGAACATTCAATACCTCAGTTAACGCTGCTGCAAGCATGCCGATAAATACCCCGCAAAACAATCCAATGATGGTACTGATCACTGGACCTAATGATATTTTCCACATCCAAAAGTCTGCAATAGTCCCGATTAGTGATCCGGTAATCAGAGCCCCTTCATACCAGTGAACCTTGTTGTAAGTATGGGTTAACTGTGAGAGCCGAGGAACAATATCAAGCACAATAATGAGCGCTATAACCCCTCCGCCTACCGCAATACCGCCTGCAATACCAAGAAGAATCGTCATTATATGCTGCAGGACCAGGATCATAATTTTCCTTTTGGATTCTTATTCTGCACCGGATTTTGGATTTCCAGGGACTTTCTCTTCCTGTACTCTTCAGCTACTACAAATTGGTCTAGATTTTCCTGATACAAATACATCTCAACCTCAAGCGGTGTAGGTTCCTCATTCCACTTCTTCTTGAACAGATGATTGAAGAACACAGTCATCCCGAAACCAATCCCCAAGGAGTACGCAATTTGAAATAAATAAGGGTGCTCATCCCTCTGTCCGGTAACCATCTCAACGATGCGAATATGCACTTCCAGCATGTTTACATCAGCATGAAAGTTCATAATTGTTAAAGCAGAACCAAAGAAAAGCAGTAACCAGATAAGTATGAACCATATCTTCGATGGCTTGGCTTCCGGACCGATCAATTCTACTAATGCATGGTGATTCCCCATAGGCTCAATCTGAACGCCCGGTATCAATTGCCTGATTTTCGGAATGATCTGAATCAAATCCATGAGCAGCCGGTTCCCATCCCGCTCCTTAGGGTGAACAAGCGGCAGACTGCGAAGGGATTCTTCCCATTCCGGATCACATATAAGAAAAGCAACATCTCCTAATTTGACGGTCTGATCTCTGGGCAGTCGAATACGGCTCCTGAGCTGCAGAAACACCGTCGGAGTGGGATTAACCTTCATCCGGAACACTCCTTTACTGCTAAATTACCATTAGTATGGGAAATAACAGCCCGTCTTACTCATTTTTACCTTTCCATTTGCAGGCAGGTCCCCTTGGAAAATAAAAGAAGAAGCTATCCCCAAGCAGTAAAAAATCCGCTTTTGGAACAGCTTCTTCCGATTTCGTTAAGTTTACTGAGCAATCTGATTTCGAATGCTCTGGAGTATCTTTTTCTCAAGTCTTGATACCTGAACTTGAGAGATCCCGAGACGATTGGCTACTTCAGACTGGGTCTGATCACGGTAATACCGTAAATATACGATCAGCCGCTCACGTTCGGTTAATCCCTCTATAGCTTCATTTAAAGCCAGTTTATCAAACCAGCGGTCTTGTGATTCATCCGCAATCTGATCCATTAATGTGATCGGATCGCCATCATTCTCGAATACCGTCTCATGGATAGAAGTTGGAGGTTTATTCGCCTCCTGGGCAAAAACCACTTCTTCCGGAGTCACGCCTAGCTGTTCAGCAACCTCTTTGATGGTAGGCAGGCGATCCAGATGTTTGGACAGCTCGTCCCGCTTCTTTCGAACTTTGTTAGCCATTTCTTTCAGAGAACGACTTACTTTTAGCGTACCATCATCTCTTAAAAAACGCTGAATCTCCCCGATTATCATCGGTACGGCATACGTCGAGAACTTTACGTCATAACTGAGATCGAATTTGTCTACGGATTTCAGGAGACCGATGCAACCGATCTGGAATAAATCCTCCGGCTCGTACCCCCGGTTCATAAACCGCTGCACAACCGACCATACAAGACGTATATTACAGTTAACGAGCGTATCCCTTGCAACTGTGTCTCCGCTTTGGCTAAGTGCAATTAGACGTTTAACCTCCGCGTCGTCCAAATAAGTCTGCGAAGTCTTCTTCACATCGGCATCCATTTGTCCAACCCCTAATTATATAAAGCTTTCTTGGATTCAATCCTTTTTTTCATTTTGATCGATGTGCCGGCTCCTGGTTCGCTAATAACATCAAATTCGTCCATAAAGTTCTCCATGATCGTAAAACCCATCCCTGAGCGTTCGAGTTCAGGCTTTGACGTGTAAAGGGGCTGCTTGGCCATTTCAAGATCATCAATACCCTTACCGTTGTCTTGAATGACCAGGCAGATCATATCCCCATCAATTTCAGCTTCAATCTTCACCACGCCCGCCGGATTACTGTCATAGCCATGAATAATACAGTTTGTTACCGCTTCGGAAACAACAGTTTTCAAATCACTAAGTTCGTCCATTGTCGGATCAAGCTGAGAAATAAACGCAGCCACAGCCACCCTTGCAAAGGATTCGTTCTCCGATTTTGCGGCAAACTCCAGAGTCATGAAATTATGCTGCTGAGATTTCTCTTCACTCATGACACAACCTCCAAACCTGAGAGCGCAGTACCCTCGTTCTCATAAATGGGCATGATTTTAAACAATCCGGACATCTCAAGCAGACGATACACGGGCGGGTTTACATCACACACAGCCATTTTCCCGCCTTTTTGCTTAATGATCTTGTATCGTCCGAGAATAACCCCCAAACCCGAACTATCCATAAATTCAAGCTCTTTAAGACTGAGCACAAGATGCTCCGTCTGACGACGCTGGATGGCATCATCCAGCTGCATCCGGACATGATCAGCGGTGTGGTGATCCAGTTCACCTGATAGTCTGACGATCAACACATGCCGCTGGTGTTCTAATTCAACATGCAGATTCATGTTTGCTCACTCTCCTCTTTAGCATGGACAAAGATTTCTACACCTGCCAAAGACATTCCTGCCCCCCGACAAAACTAGAAGAAAACTCCTATCAGTCTACATGAAACAACTTTCCTGTCGTTCGTTTGAACAGCTTCCACCAGCCTGCTCTCTTTACATCTTCCGGAGCTTTCAAATCAAACTCCTTTACCAGCTGCTCACCTTGATAAACCGTAAGCTTACCGACGATCTGCCCAGCTGTTACAGGAGCCTTGATGCTCTTAGGAATAGACACTTCATGACGAAGGACTGCGGCTTTGCCGCCCTTTTTCACAAGAACACTGTAATTCTGGTCTGCTTGCAATTGGATACTAGGTACAGCGCCTTTAGAAACCTGTATGCTCCCAAGCACCTCACCCTTTTTGTAGATCGAATGCTTACTGTACTGTGCGAATCCATAATCGAACATGCGAGATATTTCATTATTACGGTTTTTTGTATCCGGTGCCCCTAAAACAACGGCTACGGTGCGAAGACCATCCCTGGACGCTGTGGCAGACAGGCAAAATTTCGCCTCTGAAGTATAACCGGTCTTAAGTCCATCAGCTCCTGGATAGAAGCGGACAAGCTTATTGGTGTTCACCAGCCAAAAGGGTTTCGGTGTATCTTTACGTAAATAGTCTTGATATAACCCTGTGTATTTCGTAATTTTCTCGTGCTTTAACAGCTCCCGGCTCATCAAAGCGATGTCATGCGCTGTGCTGTAGTGGTTCTCAACTGGAAGTCCATTGCAATTTGAAAAATGAGTGTTTTTCATTCCCAGTTCTGCCGCTCTCTCATTCATCATCTTGACGAACTCTTCTTCAGAACCAGCTATTCTCTCAGCTAAAGCTACTGATGCATCATTTCCAGATGCCATGGCGATGCCTTTCAGCATATCATCAACCGTCATTTCTTCGCCTGGTTCCAGGAATATTTGTGATCCACCCATCGAAGCTGCACGTTCACTTGTACGCACCTTATCCGTCAGTTTCAATCTGCCGTCCTCAAGGGCTTCCATCGTCAGCAGCATCGTCATAATTTTGGTTATGCTGGCCGGAGGCAGCTTATCATGGCTGTTTTTCTCATAGATAATAGTTCCCGTTTCCGCATCCAGCAAAATGGCAGATCGTGCACTTGGTGCAAGCTCACTATTAGATCCCTCATTTGGTTTCTTCTCATCAGCATAGGTTGCAAATGCCGGTGCAAGCATCATACTGCATGCCAGCAATCCGGCGGTCAACGCCTTTTTCAAATCCTTCCCCTCCTGCAATCATAATGACATCTTCCGTTTTCTCACAACGGTTCTGTATTCATTGTGGTCAGAATAAAAGTAAAATATTCCATCGAAGAAGGGATGAATCTAATATTACGCAAAAAAAGAGAGGGCTCCCGTTTGTATTCGGGAAACCCTCTCCTACTCTTATCAGATCCTTACAATATGATATTTTCCTCTCTATTGAACATTACAGCTTACTCTTCCTCCAGTATTCGTATGCATGAACCACATAACCGCTATAAGAAGAAGATTCTTTCAATAATTCTTGGAGCTTCGCAAGCTCTTGTTCCATATACTCTGATCCTTCTTCATAAAAAGTAATATGTTCACCCTCGTTACTTTCCTTCATTTCAACGGAGAACATGATCGGTTTATTGAGCTCATTAGCAAAGGCAAGCTCTTCCTTTACCACATCGACAATTCCACCGCGTCCTTCGGCGGTATCTCTGAATGACATAAATGAGACATGGTCCATCTGATCAATCATCCATTTGCTAAGAGATGTATCGGTGCCTGGAACGACGTATTTATCCAGCCATACAGCCATATCCATACTTGCCTGGAGGCTGGAATCCTTCTTCAGTTCATGAACAAACAGCTCCATATTAGAGGTCCATTCGGATATCACCAGCTCTTTGTCTAACCACCATTGAGGCAGCACATAAGGCTCGATGTCCAAATGAATGCCATGAAAACGCTGCTGACTCTGAACTGATCGATTGTATGCCTTCACATAATCAACGAGCCGAAGCATTCTGTCCTGATTTTCTTGAAATGCCCATATCGGATGTCCTCCCAATGCATGCACTTCAATGCCAGCTTCCCATGCTTGTTCTACAAAGGATTGATAAGATACGAACGGTTGCTGTAAATCCAGACGAACATATAGCCAATTCACGTTCTTCTCTTTCGCAAACCTCAGAATCTCCTGACTGTTCTGTATCACTTCATTGGCTTCCCATATGTAAGTACCTCTTACCATTGGATCCCGGTGTACAGGAGCCGCGCTTGGGACACGCTGATCGTGTTCTGGTTCTGGCTCGGGCTCTGACTCTGGTTCAGGTTCAGGCGCAGGCTCTGGCTCCGGTTCCGGCACAGGCCCTGGTGCGGGTTCCGGTGCGGGATCAGGCTTTGGAGCTGGTTCGTCCGGATCTGTTCTTTCATCCTCTTCCCATACGGGCATGTTTCCCCAGCTCATGAAGTCGTGAACCGCAAGTCCGGCAAAAGAATCGTACGTACCCAGATCACGCTTCAATTGTACCAGCGTTTGATTCATCTTCTCTTTTCCAAGACCATAAAAGGTTGTATGTGACTCTCCCGGCATCTCCATGGTATTCACAGCAATTAACACTTCTGATCCAAGACGATCTGCCATTTCGAGTTCATGCCTTGAATGCCAAGCAATGCCGCCTTCTGTGTCTGCCATATTACGATAAGCTAGAACCGTTATATGATCAAATGTTTCCATTAACCACGCATTTAATAAATCTCCATTCGATAATTCCACATCGTCGAACCAGAAAGGAATATCGATTCCAAGCTCTAAATTCGAACCGGAGACGATCGTTAATAATGACTCGATATTACTTACCCACGATGAAATAATACTGTTCTGATCCGTTTCCCATTGGTTCAGCACATAAGGCTCAATATCGAGATGAATGCCGTCGAACTGTTCATCAGCTGCAGCACTCTCGTTGTAACTCAGTACCCATTCAGCAAGGCCCATCATATCATCCCTGTGAGCATGAAGTGCCCATCTCGGATCTCCTCCGAGGGCATGAATCTCAACCTGCTCTTTATGAGCCTGACTTACAAACTTCTCGTAGTTTTCTCTGGGCATACTGCGATTAATTTGTAAGTAAATCAGGTTAATCCCTTCCTCACGTGCAAAATGAAGAATTTTCTCTCCACCGTCTTCAATCAATTCCGTCTGCCATACCCAAGTTGCCTTCTTTCCGGCCGTTTCTCCATAAGCCGGGGCTTGAAATCCTACCAAAAGCATGACAGTCATAAAAAACAGACCAGCAAGCATTTGATATTTTCTTTCAATCATAATTTCCCTCCATTTCTCATGAGGATTGTGGTCCCCAAGTTGTAAACGGGGTTAATTATAACATTACTTTCCAAAAAAAAGATGAGCCCATATCCTTAAAGGATGGGCTCATTCCATTCATCTGCTATAAGCGATGTATACTAAAGTACTATCATCTATTGCATACAATTAATCCAATCACAGTCAAAACGTAAAAACAGGTTCTTTTTAGTGCCTGCTGTTCAGTATAAAAGCAGCAATTAACTACTTTTATCTTACTTGTGAGTCTCACGGTCCACGAGTTCCTGCTGAGCAAGCCGAATCATTTCACGAACCATGGACCCGCCGATTTTCCCGCCAATCTGACCAGCAGCTTCCGTCGTTAAATCTCTGTTACTCCCCTGCTGCAACGGAATTCCCAGATCACGGGCTACCTCATACTTTACATCATCAGGGCGATTCGGATCTACTGTGTAACCTTCATTTTTCATGACCTTAGCCTTGAAGGCTTGTATTCCTTGCGCCGCAGACGGTACTGCATATTTGTTATTTCTTCTTGCCATTTACTTCACTCCCCAACTGGTTTACCCCTTAGCATACCCAAGAGAGCTTCTCATCTCTTATGGGTATATGTGTTAGTTGAAATAAGAGTGAACTATATCCTCCATGGCTGATCCAAAATTACATACCTGGGATAACGGCCATGACAAGCCCCAAAAATTTCTCGCGTACCATTTCAGCTGTTTCCATCACTTCATCATGGGACAATGGCTGATCGAGTATACCTGCTGCCATATTCGTGATACAGGAAATACCGAGTACTTCCAGTCCCGAATGCCGTGCTACAATAACCTCTGAGACCGTAGACATTCCTACAGCATCAGCTCCTAATGTACGAAGCATTACGATTTCTGCAGGTGTTTCATAAGTAGGGCCAAGCAGGCCTGCATATACGCCTTGCTGAAGAGATATTCCCTGAGTTTTTGCAGTATCCAGGGCCAGAGTACGCAAACGCCGGCTGTATGCTTCCGACATATCGGGAAACCGCACGCCAAGCGCTGAATCGTTCGGCCCAATCAATGGATTTCGTCCTGTCATATTTAGGTGATCCGTTATAAGCATTAGATCTCCAGGCTTAAACTCCGTATTGACACCTCCAGCCGCATTCGTGACAAGCAAGCTTTTAACACCTAGCTGTTTCATCACTCGTACAGGAAATGCCGTTAGCTCGGGGCCATACCCTTCATACATATGGAAACGGCCTTTCATCAGAACCACAGAGCGCCCTTTAATCGTTCCAAGCAAAAGCTCCCCCTCATGCCCTTCTACAGTCGAAACAGGAAAATGAGGTATATCACTGTATGGAATAGACAATGGCTCTTCCAACAAGTCGGCAAGTACGCCTAATCCAGAACCCAGAATTAATCCAATTTCCGGATCAACTCCGCCTTTACTCTTAATGAAAGCTGCTGCATCTTCAATCATTCCCAAATTTAAAGTCCCCACTCTAACATCTCTCCCAATCCAATTATTTTAATAGCGGTAAAAAGCTCTTGCCATACTCTGGCGGTTTTGAATCAAATATATCGGCTATCGTTGCCCCCACATCCGAGAAGGTTGTCCGCAATCCAAGACTGCCTGGAGAGCTGAGACCCGGACTATATACAAGCAGCGGCACATATTCACGTGTGTGATCTGTTCCGGAATGAGTTGGATCGTTCCCGTGATCAGCCGAAATAATCAACAGGTCCTGTTCTGTTAATTTCTCTTTGATCTTCGGAAGAGCTTCGTCAAATATCTTCAAAGCCTGTCCGTACCCTTTCGGGTCCCTGCGATGACCGTATAAGGAATCGAACTCTACCAGGTTGGCAAATAATAATCCATTAAAATCACTGCTCAACTGTTCGATCGTTATTTCAATTCCATGCTCATTGCTCTTCGTCGGATAAGATTGCGTTATCCCTTCTCCAGTAAAAATATCACTTATCTTACCGATGGCGATCACATCAAGCCCATGATGCTCAAGCGCGTTAAGTACGGTTGGTTCAGGCGGCTTAATCGCATAGTCATGACGATTTGATGTGCGAATGTATTTCCCGGGTTCACCAGTAAAGGGGCGAGCGATTACTCTGCCCACTGAAAATTCAGGCTGGAGTGTAAGACGGCGAGCAATTTCACAAGCCCGGTATAACTCTTCCAAGGGGATAACCTCTTCATGAGCCGCAATCTGAAAAACACTATCCGCTGAGGTGTACACAATCCAGGCACCGGTCCGCTTCTGTTCTTCCCCGTATTCTTCAATAATCTCGGTTCCTGAAGCCGCTTTGTTTCCAATAACCTTACGTCCGGTTTGCTGTTCAAACTGGGCAATAAGTGCAGACGGAAATCCCTGCGTATACGTATTAAACGGTGTGTTCAGACGAAGGCCCATCAGTTCCCAATGCCCCGTCATTGTATCTTTCCCAACCGATTGTTCCTGCATTTTACCAAAATAAGCTTCCGGCACATCCACAGGACTTACGGACGGTAAGGAAGTTATATTGCCAAGCCCCATCTTCTGCAGATTACTGAGCGATAGATCAGGATTTTGTTCAAGAATATGACGGAGGGTATGAGCTCCACCATCCCCAAACTTTAAAGCATCCGGTGCCTCCCCGATCCCTACACTGTCAAGTACAATAAAACAGATTCGTTTAAAACGATGTTGTTTGGTGTTGTCTGACATGATGATCACTCCTTATTTATGGTAGGTTCACCAATCATTTACCTGCCCGCGGGTGGTGGGATTCATAAACTTCTTTCATGCTTTTCTTGGGCGTCTGATACATCTGTGTAGTAGATATGTCAGCGTGGCCCAGCATTTCTTGTACAGAGCGAAGATCTGCTCCATTATCCAGCATATGAATGGCAAAAGAATGGCGCAGTGTATGCGGTGTAATATCCTCATCAATTCCCGCGTCTTTTCCATACTTCTTAATAATCTTCCAAAAGCCTTGCCTTGATAACGTCGTACCCAGCCCGTTTAAGAACAGACCTCCGTCATCGGTGCCAGATTTAAGGAGTCTCTCCCTCATCCCGTTCATGTACTGTTCTACGCTGCGTGCAGCAATCGGACTAATCGGCAAAATTCTTTCTTTACCCGAGCTCCCAGTGCATCGTACAAATTTCATATCCGTATCCACATCATTCAAACCCAGATTCACCAGCTCCGATACACGGATACCTGCCGCATACAACAGCTCCAGCATTGCTTTATCCCGGGCTCCTTGGGGAGTTGTCACATCCGGTGCGTTCAGAAGCTTGTCCACCTGCTCGATAGATAGGCCTTTAGGGATTTTTCGTTCCGGCTTCGGGGCTTCAAGCATCAATGATGGGTCTTGCTGAATGATACCGAGACGTACAAGAAACTGAAAAAAAGAGCGAATCGAAACGGTACTGCGCATCATCGTAGACGGGGCCCGGCCTCGTTGTTTCATACTGCCCAAATAAAGACTAAGCAGTGTTCGATTCACCTCAGCAGGATCGTAAACACCACGCTGCTCTGCAAATTCGATAAGGCCGGAAATATCTTTCCGGTATGATTCTGTAGTACTGCGCGAAAGCCCTTTTTCCTCAGTTAAGAAGGATATATAAGTGTCCAAATACTGCTTCATGATTTATTCTGCTCCTTATCACTGCACTTCCATACACAGGAGGGACGCTTATTCGCCATACCAGTAGTATAAGCGAAGCCTTTCTCGTGGAGTTACCCAGCTCTCCAGAGAGTTTTCAGGCTGAAATGCCTTCACGGCATGGCCTACCGGCACTCGGTACGGATCCGTTGGAATCAACCATTGATTCACTAATGACAAAGCATGGTAAAAAAATAGTGTAAGTACGGTAAATAATAAAACAAATCTTATAAAAGCTGCGACTTTTCTTATCGAAATAATCAAGAACAACGCCTCACTTTCAATGAAAACTCCAAAAGCTTCCTGTAACCCAAGCCTATGAGCCTATTCCATTGAATATGACGCTGTGTACCACATTAATTCCAGATGATCTCCATGCCGATTTCCTGCTAATAACAGCTGTATACAAACTGTAAACACATCATATGTAAGTGAACCTATTAAGTTGAAAAAACCCTCTCGGAATTTCCTCAAGAGGGCCATCTGTGTCAGTACAGATTATGGGCATTTCTTTAATTGTCACTATGATCTTGTTTTCCTTTTTCCTTACACCGATAACAGATGCCGTGGAAATCAAGACGATGATCATGAACGGTAAAGTTAAATTCTTTCTCGAGCCGCTCTTCCAGTGGACCAAGCCAATCTTCTCTTATCTCATCCATGCTTCCGCACTGGGTACATATCAGATGATGATGATGATGTTTAGACGTATCTGTCCGCAAATCGTAGCGGGCTACTCCATCACCAAAGTTAATCTTCTCCACCACATGCAGCTCGCTTAAAAGCTCGAGGGTACGGTATACAGTAGCCAGACCAATCTCGGGAGCTTTTTCTTTAACGAGCATAAAAACGTCTTCTGCACTTAAGTGGTCGTCCTCATTCTCCAACAATACGCTAACGGTGGCTTCCCTTTGGGGCGTTAATTTGTAGCCTTGGGATTGTAACTGTTGTTTGATTTTGTCGATCCGTGCTTCCATCGTTCCCCTCCCCCTTGGAAATCACTGCACGTATTTGTTCACTTCTTTCATTATAGGGGGACTTTGCAAACAAAGTCAAACGATTTTGCTACATCGATTAACCACTGGTAGAAAGAAGCATAGGCACCACCCATTGCATCATAACTGGGGTAATCCATGTTTCAAAAGAAGAAACACCTAACATAAGTAGCACCATGATCAAAGTAAACCCTAAATAGGAGGTGAATGGTTTTGTCAGGCTTCCATTACGCTGAGCTAACAGGCGATTTTTTATAATATAGAGAGAAAAGGTTATTGCTGCAACGCTGCTCATCATGAGAACCGGTATCACGAGCAGGTTTTGCGGTGCAATAGAGACAAACGCAAAGAGCAGACCTTTCCATGAATACTGTCCGACAAGGTATCCAACGGTAAAGCCGATCAGAACCCCTTTTAGAAAATCCAGTACAAGAATTCCAGGCAGACCGATAATGGATAGACCCAGTATCCATATTAAACCAACCCATTTAAGGTGAAGGGCAGCGATACTGCCAAAGGCAGCTGAGGACGGTCCTTCAGCAGCTTCATGTATGGTTAGAAAGAAATGATCCAAATAACCGGAAAGATCCTGCTGCTGTTCGAGGGAAAGTGCATTAACCATCAAGGCTCCAAACAGGACCCCTACTAAAAACAAAACAGCAACAAAAACATATAGAGGCATCTGCTCCTTAAAGCTTTGGCGGAATGATTGCATGAAATAGAGTCTCCTTTCCTGTCTCTATTCCTACTCTATGTGAATTTGCTGCTGTCTATGACTTCGTATCGTTCCTATCTATTTATGGTTTTATGACAACCTTGCCATAGGTGCCTCCGCCTCCTGCGGAAAGCTCCAACGTTCCATTTCTCGCCATAACTATACTTTTGGCAAGTCCCTCACCCACGACTGCTGCAATATCCTGCTCAGATGCTCTGTGAAGGATCGACATTTCGGTGCCAAAGACAGCCAATAATTTAGACATGGAGGCTTTTCCAAGTCCCGGGATGAATTCTAGCGGAACCTGATAATGATAGGGCGGGCGATAAGAAGGAATGCTTGACTTGCTTCTGTCAGCAATAGACATGATGCGGTCGAATACACCCATTACAGTTTTGAGGCTCCCGCAGTAAGGGCATCGTTCCTGGGAAGACACAATGGCTTCCTCATCCAGTATGCTGTTACAGCTTGAACAGTAAGTCCGGTGATATTTCCCAAGACGGGGATTCAGTCCGTAATTCGCCGAGACATGTCTCCCAGCCTTACACTTGAGCGCCAAGCGGAATTCATCAAATGACGGCGTGCCCATCACAATCTTGTTGTATTCTCTCCCGATCTTTCCTAATGAATGGGCATCAGAGTTCGTCAGAAATGAAAAATGATCCAGCTCTGATATATACCCTGCCATCAGGGAGTCAGCACTTAGACCGAGCTCAATTCCCGCGATGCCATTCAAATCAAACACATCCGCTAACCGATCAGCCATACTGCCGTACAGCCCTTTATGAGGGGTAAACACATGTGCCGGAATGAGAATTCCGCCCCGGTCTAGGATTTCCTGCTGCAATTCCCTCGGTTCAACGTAGATTCGCTGCGAACTTAGCTGGACATTTTTCATATAGCGTGACATCCACTGTGTAAAATCCTGCATGGTGCTTAGATCGCGAAAAAAAGCGAGCACATGAGCTGCTCCTCTTCCGCTTTCTCGGATTTCAATCTCACTGCCGAGCAGAATGACCGTATCCTGATATTCGATTCCCCCGCCCTCAAGCTCTTTCATCATCCCGCTGTCCAGAGCTTTCATGATATCCTCCTGTACCGAGGGTGAGTGGCAATCTATAATTCCGATCATTTCGATCCCTTTGCGGTCAGCTGCTTCCCTGGCAATGTTCTCAAAGGTAAGATTTCTACTGCCGCTGATTTTCACAGCTTGTCCGCTTCCCGTCCGTCCGATATGGATATGCATGTCACAATAATACTCCCTCAGCCCGTTAGCATCATCAAGTTGTTCAAATGACATATTAGATTTCACCCGTAAGCTTATACATATTCCAAGCATACACAGCAAGAATCGTCTTGGCATCACTGATTCTTTCTTCCTTGATAAGGCGGTAAGCCTCTTCTAGAGTAATTTCAGACATTTCAAGAAATTCATCCTCGTCTGGCTTCATATCCCCACTAATCAAATCCTCTGCCAAATAGAGATGAATGATTTCGTCAGCGAAGCCAGGAGAAGTATAAAATGACTGCAATTTCCGGATTGTCCCGCAAGTATAACCTGTCTCCTCCTGCAGCTCACGTCTCGCAGCTTCAAGCGGGTCCTCGCCACGTTCCAGCTTCCCTGCAGGGATCTCTACTTCACAACGTCCCAGCGGCTGTCTATATTGGTCCACCACTAACATTTTATCTCCGTGTAATGCAAGAACAGCTACAGCTCCTGGATGACGAATGATCTCTCTGGTAGCCTGATTGCCATCAGGAAGTGTAACCGTGTCGACTTGAAGTGATATAACCTTTCCTTCAAAAATCTGTTCGGTTGATACCGTAATTTCTTCTAAAGTTCTATGTTGTTGTTTATTGCCGACATCGCTCATACGATGGCCTCCTTTTTTCTGAAAACGGCATGTCTGTTCATACAGTTGCATAAGCTTTATTATACCAAACTATCGAAGAAAGAAGGAACGGACGATGAAGAGCTATCAAGGAATAAAATCCATACATATGACAGGCCAGGTTTGGCAGATAAGATCCTTATTAAAGCAGTGGCAAAAACAGTGGGGACCTGAAGCCACTATTGCTGAAATTTTAAGCAAATCCAAATAAAAAATATGCGAAAATGAGCAAGGAACTAGTTCTTTAGACTTAAAATTCGACTTTTTTCGTTAAAAACCGTGACTATTCATCCTATTCGTGTGTTTTATTAGTGGGAGGTTTTGATATGACAGATCTAATAAATAGAGAACCCGAACATAATCCAGAGCCACCAAAGCATCCTTTTGAACTTGGTAAATGGCATGAATCAAGGGGGCATTTCGAAGAAGCACTGGAGTGCTTCAAACAAGGAGCTATAAACGCCATTCCATCTGACTCATCGTCAGGATCCGATAACCAGAATTCTGCTTTAAGCTGGATTGAATACGGGCGCCTTAGCACAAAATTAAATAAATTCGAAGAAGCCTCTTCTTCCTTTAGACAAGCCCTAACCTTTGGGTTGCCGTATACCTCCCTTGCCTTAGCGGAGTGGACAGCAATGCTCTATAAGCAAGGCCTTCAAGACAGCGATATTTTCCATATACTGATTGAAGAATTGCCATCACACTTTATTTCCCCATCGGTGCTTGGGTGTGCATTAACCAATATCGGTGCCTACAAAGAAGCTATACAGTGCTTTAATATGACCAAATTTATCGATAATAAATCTGCAATGATGCATGCTCGTTGTCTGATCAACGAAGGTAATCTTCATGAAGCGGTGGAAATGTTAAACCGCTTAAATCATACCTTCAATCCGCTGGATTGGTTATCAGATGAAGATCGTTCCATCATTCAGCATACCCTATTGCTGTGTGAATGGAGAATAAGCGGCTCTAGGCCCAACCTTAAATCATCCGGGTACAACTTAAGTAAATTGGCACGGGCCGCTCTGAACTTGGGAATGGTTGCGGAGGCAGAAAATATTTTATCCAGTGAAGGAGTTGCAGGGGAGCATACTCTTATCTTTTTGCTGTATTCAGAAGGCTATATAGATTTAGCGATAACGTGGCTCTGTCAGCTCTCAGATTCAGAAGCGAAGAGCTCCGAGCTTCAATTCATTGAGGCCGAACAATTATATGATGAGGGTAATTATGAAAAAGCATCCGCCTTATTTGAGAAGATCCGGTTAGCACAACCAGAGCATACAAATGCCAGATTTGGTGAAGCAGCATGCTATCTGCAATCTGCTCTTTTATCTCTTTCTTCCCGTATCACACGCATCGATACCCAAGCCTCGGTAAAACAGCAAGCGATAGAGTATATGAAAGGGATTAATGCTGCACTTCATATTGTGGAAAACACGAAATGGCACACCGTATGGACGCTTGAACAGCAGCGTAGAAGGAGCACCATAAAACAAACAACGCTATTAAACTAACTCTTTTGTATGATCAATGAGGCTTATGCTTCTCTCTATAAAATCAAAAAAATACCCCTAGAATCCATTGGTTAAACAAAATGTTTATTCCAAGCAGGCTTTCTAATGGGGTATTTTATTCTTTTTAATCACTTCTGCAAGGAAGAGAGACTAGGCTTTCGCTGCTTCCTGCACAATGGCAACAACCACTTTCGCAGCCTTAACCAGATCCGCTGCCTTGATGCGTTCCTTCGTTGTATGAATGTCTTCATAACCTACAGCTAGATTTACGGTTGGGACGCCCAAGCCATTGAAGACATTAGCGTCACTTCCGCCACCCGATGGAAAGGTTCGGCTTGGAAATCCAAGTCCCTTAATCGCACGCTGTGCCATTTGGACAACTTCATCGTTTTCATTGAAGCTGAATGCCGGGTATATGATTTCACTGCGGAACTCACAAGTCGCTCCAAAGTCCCGTACAGTAGTTTCTAAAGCTTCGCGCATTTGGTTAATTTGCTTCTCTACCTTCTCCTGTACAATACTTCTTGCCTCTGCATCGATTTGAACATAATCACACACGATGTTGGTTGGGCCTCCGCCTTGGAATTTCCCTATGTTAGCAGTGGTTTCCTCATCGATACGTCCCAGGTTCATTTTTGCGATTGATTTAGCAGCAACCTGAATGGCACTTATACCGTCTTCTGGATTGACGCCCGCATGGGCTGATTTTCCTGTAATGCTCATTTTCACTTTCGCTTGAGTTGGGGCCGCAACAGCAATTGCGCCAACTTCACCATTTGAATCGAGTGCATAACCGAAATCAGCATCTAAATGCTTTGGATCAAGCGAACGGGCCCCTACCAGACCGGACTCTTCACCTACAGTGATTACAAATTGAATCTTGCCATGCGGGATCTTGTTCTCTTGAATGACCCGAATGGCTTCAAGAAGCGCTGAGAGTCCCGCTTTATCGTCTGATCCAAGTATGGTTGTACCGTCACTGCGAATCCATCCGTCTTCACCGAGCTCAGGCTTAATCCCTTTTCCCGGTGTGACCGTATCCATATGGCATGTAAATAAAAGTTTATGAGCTTGCTCCGCCTGATCAGCTTCCCAAGTAATAATCAAGTTACCGGACCCGTGCCCTGTCTGTTCCTGTGTATCGTCCTCTAATACGTGCAGACCCAGGCTTCCGAACTTTTCCTTCAGTACTGCTGAAATCTGCTCTTCATGCTTAGTCTCACTATCCACTTGAACCAATTCCATAAATTCTTTAACTATACGTTCTTGTGAAATCATTGGACTTTCCTCTCCTTCATAGATGAGTTACAATGTGCTTGTACGATGTGCAAATAGGACTCAGTCCTTATGACATCTTTAAACTTAAACCAAAGGAGCAACACAATGCAACGAAAAAAATGGTTTCGTATTGTCATTTATCTCATGCTGGCTGCCATGATCGGTTCCACCTTATTTATTGTTCTGGAACCATTACTCTTACGCTAAGCCTAACATATCTGAGATTCAAATTAAGCTTGGCTATAATGAACGCACTTCGTAGGGAAATACCCGGGTGAAATACGGAACGATCTCCCGGGCAACTTCCTCCACCCGAAAAGTCATACCTGTACATTCTTCTAGCGAGGTTACACCATATTCCTGTATCCCGCATGGAATAATACCCGCGAACCCTTCCTTTTCAATGCCTGCCTTCACATTCAGCGCAAACCCATGGCTTGTCACAAATCCGCGATGGTTACGACCTTTATTAAACTTCATGCCAATCGCGCATATTTTCTTATCACCGACCCATACGCCGGTATATTCCGGTTTACGGCCAGATTTAATACCGTACTTGCTAAGAAAGTCGATAATAACCTGCTCTACATCCCTTAAGAAACCATGCAGATTCAGATTCTTACCGCCGTCAAGCAGCAGCAGCGGGTACCCAACAAGCTGCCCGGGCCCATGATATGTAATATCCCCTCCGCGATCGATCTCGAACAACCCGATTCCACGTCTCTCAAGTTCTTCACGGCTGAGAAGCAAATGTTCCGGATGTCTCTGTGATCCTATGGTGTAAGTCGGGGGATGCTGGAGGAGCATCAGGCATTCGTTTTGCTCCCCCAGATCAATACCTTTCACCCGTTCTTTCTGCATATCCCACGCTCTACCGTAATCGACCAGCGGCGTATAGGATACGTCCAATGTTTTCTTCATTCTGCTAAGCCTTCTTTCTTAGAATACCCTAACAAGATCACTTTAGTTATGTGAATCAATACAGCTTCGTTTCCAGTGAGAATCCTTCCAGGTTATCTTTCACCCGCTGCAGGAATCTTCCGCAGATAACACCATCGAGAATTCTGTGGTCGAGCGAAAGACAAAGATTGGCCATAGACCGTACAGCAATCATATCATTAATGACAACAGGTTTTTTAACAATGGATTCGAACGTAAGGATTGCAGCTTGCGGATAATTAATAATCGGATATGACAAAATAGATCCAAAGGAGCCCGTATTGTTTACTGTAAATGTGCCGCCTTGCAGATCATCAAGCGTTAATTTGCCTTCCCGGGTCTTACGGGCCAATTCATCGATTTCACGGGCGAGACCTGCAATGTTCTTCTGATCTGCTCTTTTGATGACCGGGGTTATGACGGAGTCCTCTGTGCCAACAGCAAGGGACAAGTTAATATCACGCTTCACAACAATCTTATCCACTGCCCAAAAGGAGTTCATAATTGGATAGTCTTTGATTGCATTCACTACGGCTTTCAGCAAAAACGCAAGATATGTCAGGTTTACACCCTCTTTGCGCTTGAATTCATCCTTCAATTTATTCCGTATGAGAACCAGATTCGTCACATCCACCTCAATCATCGTCCAAGCATGCGGAATTTCTGATATACTCTGACGCATGTTTTTAGCAATTGTGTTTCGGATCGGTGTTACATCTACAAAATACTCCGATCTGCCATTGCCCGTATCCTCGACTTCAATCTGCGGAATTTTTGGCATCTCTGTAAGATGGAGACCCGAGTGCCGCACATCCGGTATAACCGTTCCAAGCGGAGGACTCGGCACAGAAGGAGGTGGAGACACCATACCTGCAAACGGTGATCCTGTATTTGCCTCTGCTTTATGATTCGATACTGTAGAAGCAGCCGGTGCTTCTGCATCACGTTTCGCCGAGCCTCCATTCCCAATGTAAGACAGCACGTCTTTACGGGTGATCCGGCCTCCCATTCCAGTCCCGGTAACTGAATTCAAATCAATCCCGTGCTCAGCAGCCAAGGTCTGTACAGCCGGCGAGAAGCGGCTGCGCATGGAAGCATCAGCTGTGGAGGACTGTTGTACCGTTACCGGCTCAGATTTCGATGCAGCAGCCGTTTCAGCCTCTGCCCCACCTGCTGCCGAAATGCGGCAAATGATTTCTCCAACGGCAACGGAACTGCCTTCTTCAGCTACAATTTCACCCATGAAACCGTCCAAGGTTGAGGGAATCTCTGCATTTACTTTATCCGTGATCACTTCACAAATCGGTTCATACTGCTCTATCTTTTCTCCCGGCTTTTTCAGCCATTTTGCAATGGTTGCAGAAACGAGAGATTCCGCCAGCTGCGGCATCGCCACATCAGTCATATTCCCTTTACTCGACATGCTCACAACTCCTTAATAAAGCGCCAATTGACGCATGGATTCTTTCACTTTATCCTTGTTCAGCATATAAAATTTCTCCATTGGAGGACTAATTGGCATTGCCGGTACATCCGGCGGGCATACACGAATAATCGGCGCATCCAAATCATACAGGCACTTCTCCGAAATGATAGCAGCTACTTCAGCGCCAACTCCGCCTGTTTTGTTATCCTCATGGATAATCATGACTTTACCAGTTGCCCGCACAGCCTCAATAATCGCTTCTTCATCCAGAGGTTGAAGAGTCCGAAGGTCAAGAACATGTGCAGTAATGCCTTCTTCTCTTTCTAATTCTTCAGCGGCCTGCATAACAAAATGCAATGGCTGACTGTATCCGATAACCGTGATATCTGCTCCTTCCCGCAGGAGGTTCGCCTTACCGATCGGTACAATATAATCATCATCAGGTACATCACCTGTAATCAGCTTGTAACATTTTTTGTTCTCGAAAAACAGTACCGGGTCCGGGTCACGAACTGCAGCTTTTAACAGCCCTTTTGCATCATAAGCTGTAAATGGAGCTACGATTTTAAGACCAGGCGTTCCGAAGAAAATCGATTCCGGGCATTGGGAGTGATACAATCCGCCAAAAATGCCGCCGCCGATCGGTGCGCGAATAACGACAGGACAGTTCCAGTCATTATTAGAGCGATAACGGATTTTCGCCGCTTCGCTTATAATCTGATTCGTTGCAGGAAGCATGAAATCAGAATACTGCATCTCTGCAATGGGCTTCATTCCAACCATCGCAGCGCCAATCGCAACGCCCGCAATTGCTGATTCAGCAAGCGGAGTATCCAGCACCCGCATTTCTCCAAATTGATCGATCAGACCTTTGGTTGTGGTGAATACACCACCTTTTACTCCAACGTCCTCTCCAAGCACAAATACGGAGTCATCCCGCTCCATTTCTTCCTTCATTGCTAAACGAATCGCATCGATATATTCCATCTGAGCCATCTTTACACTCCTCCTTCGTTCTCGGCGTACACGTGACGAAGTGTATCCTCCGGCTTAGGGAAAGGAGCCCTGTCCGCATATTCAGTCGCTTCTTTTATTTCAAGATTCACCTGAGCGACCAGATCCTGCTCTTTATTCTCATCCCACAAACCTAATCCCGTTAAATATTGTCTAAACCTTGCCACACCGTCTTTCTTCCAGTTCTCCTCGACTTCTTCTTTAGTCCGATAAGCCAAGTCATTATCCGATGTCGAATGTGGAGATAAACGGTACATCATTGATTCGATCAGTGTAGGTCCTTCACCCCGCACTGCCCGTTCGCGTGCTTCCTTAACGGCAGCATAAACGGCTAAGGCATCGTTGCCATCCACTTGAATCCCTGGAAACCCGTATCCAAGCGCCCGATCACTAACCTTTCCTCCGAGCTGCTTGTGCACAGGAATCGAGATGGCGTACTGGTTATTCTCGCACATAATAATAACAGGAAGCTTGTTTACGCCGGCAAAGTTACACCCTTCGTGGAAATCTCCCTGGTTGCTTGAGCCTTCTCCAAAAGTAACAAATGAAACAATATCCTTCTTCTGCATTTTAGCGGCAAGGGCAATTCCAACAGCATGAGGCACCTGCGTTGTCACAGGGCTTGAGCCCGTAACAATTCGAAGTCTCTTGCTCCCAAAGTGCCCCGGCATCTGCCGGCCACCGCTGTTTGGATCTTCTGCTTTTGCGAAAGCGGAGAGCATCAGTTCCCTCGCTGTCATGCCAACCGTAAGCACAAACCCGTAATCGCGGTAGTAAGGAAGGAAATAGTCCCTCTCCCGGTCCAATGCATAGGCAGCGGCAACCTGACAAGCTTCCTGTCCAATCCCGGAAACGTGGAAATTGATCTTTCCTGCCCGTTGAAGAAGCATGTTTCGCTCATCGAATTTTCGTGCCAGCACCATATATTTGTACATGTCCAGCACTTGACCATCTGTTAATCCAAGCTGCTCATGCCTATTTTTTTCAGTAACAGTTTCCTTTTCTATCATGGAGATCCCTCCCATATTCATCGCTTCTAAGTCCATGAAGAATGCACCATTTTTCCGTACATAGACCTTTCTTTTTCATAATCCTGATCTAGTATTAAAACCTGGTACTAAGACTTGGTTTAATGTTATTATAATCCCTTTTCAACGAAAAAGAAATGAGGGATTGCTCATCATGCTTATTCGAAAAATTATATACCTGTAGCGATTCCATCGATCGCGAGACTAGCTTCACCCAAGATTTCCGACAAGGTAGGGTGTGCATGAATCATGCTTCCTACTTCCCAAGGCGTCGCATCCAGGACTTGAGCTAGGGCTGCTTCACCTATCAGTTCAGTCACATGCGGACCGATCATATGAACGCCCAAAATATCGTTTGTTGCCTGGTCTGTAATGATTTTAACAAAGCCTTCATTCATCCCGTATACCAGCGCTTTACCATTAGCAGAGAACGGGAATTTTCCTGTCTTGATTTCATAACCGCGCTTTAAAGCCTCTTTTTCCGTGATTCCTACACTGGCTGCTTCAGGTCTGGTATAAACACAACGAGGGGTCCATTCCTTGCGGTATTTCATTGGTGCTTCACCTGCCAGATGATTTACGGCGGTTACCCCTTCATGAGTTGCCGCATGTGCAAGCTGAAGACCTCCAATGACATCTCCAATTGCATAAATATGCGGCTCTGTTGTCTGCATAAATTCATTGACGACGATTAAGCCATTCTCAACCCGCACGTCTGTATTCTCAAGACCGATATTGTCAGCATTGCCTATACGCCCTACAGAGATTAACAGCTTGTCCGAAATAAGCCGATGCTCTTCTCCACCATGCTTCACCATAAGCTGAACTTGATTATCCTTCACCTCATAAGTTTCGGTAAGAAGCTCGGCTCCGGTAAGAACCTTGATTCCTCTTTTTGATAAAAGCCGGTTCATTTCTTTACCGATTTCCTCATCCTCCGCGGGCAAAAGCTGTGCCGAAGCTTCAATTAAAGTAACCTCCACACCAAAATCATTCAACATAGAGGCCCATTCCACACCAATCACACCACCGCCGACAATTACGATTGAAGCAGGAAGTTCTTCCATCATCAGTGCATGATCACTCGTCATGATATACTTGCCGTCCGGCTCAAAACCAGGCAGATTACGCGGCTTTGAACCTGTCGCAATTATTAGATGGGCTGGAACTACGGTTTCCATCTCCCCGTCTGCTAACTCTACGGCTACAGCACCGCTGCGCGGAGAGAAGATCGAAGGGCCAATCACTCTTCCTTGACCGTGAACGACACGGATTTTATTTTTATGCATTAAATACTGGACACCTTTATGTAACTTCTCTACAATATTTTCTTTTCTTTTCTGAACTTTTGGAAATGACAAGCGAACACCATCCGCCTCAATCCCAAAACTCTCACTTTCCTTCATCTCGGCAAATACTTCTGCACTTCGCAGCAAAGATTTGCTAGGGATGCAGCCCCGATGAAGACATGTTCCTCCAAGCTTGTCCTGCTCTATAATAACAACGTCTTTTCCCAGCTGGGCGGCACGGATTGCAGCAACATAACCACCGGTTCCCCCGCCAAGAATCGCCACATCACAAGTCATTGCCATCATTGGCACCTCCGATTTATGTACTTCATTTCTTTAGTATTGTACTATCTTTTTATCGTATTACCAATAAAGTTCAGCTTCTTAAATAGACATCATCCATGGAAATAGGTATGATATATAGTAGAATTTTCATCTCACAACAGAGGAAGGAAAACCGTATGAAATTACTGATTTCCCGCTTTATTGCCATCATTATTCTGGTAATACCCGGCTTAATGGCAATGAAAGGTTTTCTATTGATGAAAGATGCTGTTTTCTCATATATTGCCGTACACGGTGACGACCAGGTCACTTCCCCCTCATTCGAATGGCTCCCATTCACCGGTGGGCTTCTCCTATTTGCTCTAGGGATCAGCTTTTTGGGGGGATGGATCCTGTTCCGCGACCGAAAGCGCAATTATGTAGGACCACGCTTCAAGCAGAAGCGTTCTCCTAAACCGGACACCCCTCAACAAACCTAATTTAAGATCTACTCAAAACAAGCACCGGAGGTTCATTCCTCCGGTGCTTGTTTTCATAGCCTAACATAAATGAACATTGTTATTCATATAATGCATCCTTTAATTTGCTGGACATTCTGGATTGTTTTGAAGTAGCTTTTAAAGCTGCCTTCCGCAAGTTTACATTTTGGCGGGCGAGCGTTTCCAGCTCCTCCAGCAGCTGGTCGATGAGCTTTGTAGCCTCAGGGCTTAATTGTTCTTCCTCCTTCAGCTTCTTCGCCTCATTCGCTAATTGTAAGACGGTGTCATTCATGATGATCTTCCTCTCCTGACAATCTTTATTCATATGTAAACCTACAAAGGGACTATACTTTTATAATCAGCTATAAGTTTCGGCATCCATTCCTTTAGGCTCCAAAAGTTGAATCCGGCAGATGCCGCCAAGCTATGATCCATAGTCCAATCCCCTGGTATACCAAAAGGAGACATATGCTCAGCCCCTGCTGATGTCTGTAGGTTCACTGTTTTTCCATATTCCTGATAGATCATATCCATGATTTCCCGAACAGATACCGCTCCGGCAGAGCAAGCATTTACAGGTCCCTCAATACCGGTCTTCCCTACCCAGTACAAGAACTGTGCTGCTTCCTCAGCATGTATAAAAGATATAAGGGCGTCCGGTGCGGGTAATCCTATCGGTTCACCCTTTAGGGCATGTTCGATATGAAAGAGCAGTCTTCTCGTATAGTCATCAATACCCAGAACAATCGGAAACCGAACCGCAGCAACATTAAGATCATGATGACTGAAGAGTACAGCTTCTGCTTGGCGTTTTCCTTCTTTATAGCTGTAATCCTTGTGATCATGCTTCATAACAGGATATCGGTAAGGATCAAAATCATGCTCCTTTAGCGGATGATCCGCGAAATCATATACGGAAAGTGTAGATGTAAGGACATAATGGCCGACCCTACCTGTAACAAGGTTCGCCATATCCTCCGCCTCTTCGGGGGTATAGCAAATATTATCATAAATGATATCATAATCTCTGCGGCCAACCGCTTGCTTCAAGCTTTCATAATCTTTACGGTCTGCTTTTAGTCTCTTTACTGAATCACCAAAATCATCCTTGGTATTGCCTCTAGTTAATAATGTTACATCCAACCCGTTATCGATCAGGTTTGTAACCAGTCTCTTTCCGAAAAAACGCGTACCTCCCAATACTAAAGCCTTCTTCATTATACTCCCTCCGCTGTACCACTGCTATTAAAATACGTCACTTCTTTAATGAGCAGATGATTGCTTTCATCATCCACTAAAGAAGTGACGCATCGTTTACGGATTAATTGAATCCACCCATTACTCCTAACCCTTTCAAGAAACTTTATGCTCAATTCGAAGCTTATCTGCTACCATCGCAATAAATTCTGAATTCGTTGGCTTTGATTTACTGATGTTAATAGTGTATCCGAATAAATGACTAATTGAATCAATATTGCCGCGTGTCCATGCCACCTCAATAGCATGACGAATGGCACGTTCTACACGTGATGGAGTTGTTTTGAATTTCTCGGCAATCGCAGGGTACAGTGTTTTTGTAATCGCTCCCAGAATTTCGATATTGTTATAAACCATAGTAATTGCTTCGCGTAAATACTGATAGCCTTTAATATGAGCTGGTACACCGATTTCATGAATGATTGATGTTATGTTCGCGTCCAGGTTCTTTCCTTTACCCATTGGAACAACATTGGATTTCATTGAGCTGAAAGAAGAGCTGGAAGACATACTGTTAGGTACCCCTACCAATTGACGAATCCGGCTGGCAAGGACCTCCATGTCAAAGGGTTTCAAAATATAATAAGAAGCACCTAATTGCACAGCACGCTGGGTAATATTCTCTTGGCCGAATGCTGTCAGCATGATAATCTTGGGCTGCGGAGACAAGTTCATGTCACGCAGGCGCTCAAGAACACCCAGACCGTCCAAATGAGGCATAATAATGTCAAGTATTAAAACATCCGGCACCCGGCCGGCTTCCTCGATCATATTGAGAACTTCTTCACCATTATAGGCGATACCCGAAACTACCATATCATGTTGTTCCGTGATGTATTCTCCAAGCAGGTTTGTAAACTCACGGTTGTCATCTGCTAATAATACCTCGATTTTTTGCAATTCGTGCTCCTCCCTTAACATAACAGTTGGTATTTAAAATTCTTATAACTACATTTTCGACATATACATTTGAAATCCTTCTGTCGAAAATTATTTTTCTTTATTTTTTTTTAAACTTGTTTTATAATGTATATTTTATTTCAAATTCATTGTTATTTCGGCTTTTTGCGACAAAAAAATCTTAAGGCATTAACCTGCCTTAAGATTTTGTGCTTTCTTATGGGTTGTGGGAAGGACTCCTGAATCCTGCAGCATCCATTCGATAAAACATCCATAACCGGATTTTGGATCATTCACAAACACATGCGTGACAGCCCCGATCAGTTTACCGTTCTGAATAATAGGACTACCGCTCATGCCTTGTACAATACCGCCTGTTTTCTTGATGAGTTCGGGATCTGTGATTCGGATAACCATCCCTTTGGTTGCTGGAGCATCCTGACGTGTGACATGAATGATCTCCACTTTAAATCGCTTGACCTCCTGCCCTTCAACAACGGTCAGGATTTCAGCCGGACCAGTCCTCACTTCGTCTGCTAAAGCAACCGGAATCGGTTCAGGATAAAGGCTATGAGATGGATTCTCAGCCATTTTTCCGAATATTCCAAAATGGGTATTACGCTCAACATTTCCAAGCACACGGCTGTCCTTCAAAAAGTGAGCCCTCTTTTCTCCTGGCTCCCCTTGTTCACTTCGTGAAATGGATGTGACATTGGACTGTAGTATTTGTCCGCTTCCCACTTCAATAGGTGTTTGGGTATTCATATCCGTAATCACATGCCCCAGTGCTCCATAAACCTTCTGATGAGGTGCATAAAAGGTTAATGTTCCAACTCCCGCTGCGGAATCACGAATGTATAATCCCAAACGCCATGAGCGGTCTTCAAGATCATAAGCAGGATTTAGCTTGGTTTTGAATTCCTTGCCGTTTCTCATAAACGTAATATTTAGCGGCTTTTTATCCGTACCAGCTTTTTCAACAATTGAAGCGATTTTAGTTACATCATTCAAAGCGGTCCCATTCATATGTGTTAAGAGATCACCTAGCTTCAAACCGGCACCTTCCCCTGGAGAAACCTTACCGCCTGTCGTATTCACTTGATGATGTCCGACAACCAGTATTCCGGCCGACTTAACCTTAACGCCAATGGTCTGGCCGCCCGGGTAAACCTTCAGCTCCGGCATCACCTTAACATGAACAGTCTTTAGAGGGATGGACCCGAATAATTTTAAGGTTACCTCCGCTTTGCCGCTCTGTTGAGGGCTAAGCTTCAATGGACGCTTAAGCGAGACGTGCAGCGTCGACTGAGTTGAATCGTTCAACTGGAGCACATCTGGACGGTCAACCGAAGCCAGTGCCTGTACAGGCACCTCCAGATTCAAATTCGCCTGTTGGCCTGCGAACAACCTCATTTCATCAGGCAGCGCTGCAAAAGACTGGACAGGTTTAGCAGTTCCAATGGTACAAAGAAAGAAGGCAAGAATAAAACCGATCAGTTTTTTCCTGAGGTTGGGGTTCAATGGCTGTCACGCTCCCTTTTTCTTCTTTCGCTTGACGAAAAGGTTGGTCGCCAATTGCGTACCTTTAAGTTAACCCTGCCCTCAGGCTTTTATAACTGTCAATCATTGACCCGATGCGCTTTTGGATGCTTTTTGTGCAGCCGCCAAATTGAGCATCTCTTGGGCATGATGCAGTGTTTTTTCAGTGATTTCGACTCCCCCAAGCATTCGGGCAAGCTCTTTAATGCGTCCATTTTCATTCAGCGATTCAACTTGCGTCATCGTTCTGCCTTCCTGAAGCTTCTTCTCAATTAAATACTGGTGGTCTGCCATGCAGGCTACCTGTGGCAAGTGAGTAATTGAGAAGACCTGACAGGTTTTGGCCAGTATGTACAGTTTTTCAGCAATGGATTGTGCCGCTCGCCCGCTGACACCCGTATCCACTTCATCAAAAATGAGAACAGGGATTTGATCATGTCGTGCGAAAATGCTTTTCATTGCCAGCATGATCCTTGAAAGTTCACCACCGGAGGCGATTTTGGCTAAAGGTCTAAGCGGTTCCCCCGGGTTAGGAGATATGAGGAATTCAGCCGTATCCAGGCCTTGCTTACCCAGACGAATGCTTCTTCCTTCATACTCGTAACCATTAGGATCCTCCTGTACATCCAAGCGAACTTCAAGGGAAGTCCGTTCCATTTGAAGATCTTTCAGTTCACACTCGACTTGTCTCGCCAAGTCGGTGGCACACTGTTTTCTGGTTTGGCTCAGCTCTTTAGCATGAACCAACAAACCTTCAAGGAGCTTGTCCCTGCGGGCCTTCAATGCTTCAATATGCTCATCCTTATTCTCAAGCAAATCAGTTTCCTGCTCAATGCGATTGTAGTATTCCAATATCTCCTCTACATTATCCCCATATTTACGGCGAAGACCCGATATCATATTAAGACGCTGTTCGATATCATCCAATCGGTCGGGATTGAATTCAATTTGGTCGCGGTAATCCCGCAACTGAAAAACGGCATCCTCCAGTTGATAATAAGCTGATTGAAGCTGCTCCGCCAGAGGTTTTAAACCTTTCTCATCATAACCAGCAACATCATCAATTCGGGTTAATGCACGGCTGATCGCTTCAAGCCCTTGTGACCCATATAACAGCTCATAGGCGCTGCCCACGGATTCCATCATTTTCTCACTATGTGCCAGCTTCACTCTTTCTTCAGCCAGCTCCTCGTCTTCTCCGGGTTTCAGCTGCGCAGCAGCGATTTCCTCTAATTGAAAACGATACATATCAAGCATCTGATAAGCCTTCTGGCTGGATTCAAGCAGGTCGTTTAACTCTTTTTCAACCTTCATAAATTGGTTGTATTGTTCCTGGTATTTCCGCTTCACCGGGCCTATGATCTGATCTCCATAAGTATCAAGCAGGCTTAAATGCCTGTCTGAACGAAGCAGGCTCTGATGTTCATGTTGCCCATGGATATTGATGAGCTGTTCCCCAACCTCCCGGAGCATGCTCAAGTTAACCAGTTGTCCATTTATACGCGAAGTACTCTTTCCCTGGTTAGTCAACTCTCTTCGAATTAACAAATGTTCTTCAGGGGATCCTTCGATCCCTAGCCTCTCCAGTGTTTCCCACACAGGATGAACTTTAGGTAGATCAAACAGAGCTTCAATTTCCGATTTATCACAGCCATAGCGAATTAAATCCGCAGAGCCTCGCCCCCCTGCTATAAGTCCAAGGGCATCAATAATAATGGATTTACCGGCACCTGTCTCACCAGTCAAGACATGAAATCCTGAGAAGAAACGAACATCCACTTTCTCGACGACGGCCAGATTTCGTATGGATAACATCACTAGCATAAAATACAGCACCTCCGACCCAAACTCTTCAATGAAATTGTTATTATGAAATATACCCCATAATTTGAGATACGACCTTTTCACTGTCTTGTTCTGTACGGCAAATAAGCAGGATTGTATCGTCTCCGCAGATTGTACCCATGATATGGGACCATTCCATATTATCTAACAATACGGCAACCGAGTTGGCAGTACCCGGCAAACATTTCATCACAACGAGATTTCCGGTCCGGTCAATGTGGACAAAATTGTCCACAAGCGCGCGTTTCAACTTCTGTACCGGATTATATCGCTGATCTGTCGGCATGGAATACTTATAGCGTCCATCATCCATCGGAACTTTAATGAGCAGCAATTCTTTAATATCCCTGGATACTGTCGCCTGGGTCACTTGAAAGCCTTCTGATCTAAGCGCCTCTACTAACTCATCTTGTGTTTCAATTTCCTGATGGGTAATAATATCCCGAATCTTAATATGTCTTTGTCCCTTCATTAAAGAAGCCTCCCGAAATTAGCTGATTTAATCGTTATTTACATTCCATTCCTCATCCGACCATTCCATAGTTACCCGCCGGACAACATTATCATTCAGGTCAATGTACAGTAATCCTGCACATTCCGGATACATTATCATAAAAGGCATCAGCTGGTCTCTAATACCGCTTCCCGTCCATTCGAGCGGCAAGCGGTCACGTGAGAGCTTGACCAAATATAGTTCTCCGTTGTCGTCTGATGCAACATAATCGATGAAAAGACGGCTTTGAAGCGATTGCTCATCTGTATCGAATGTCAGGTTAATCTTAACCTTTCCGCCGATGACTTCATAACCCTCATTTTCTAAAAGCATGATCCCAGGATGATCGGGAATACGCTCATTGATGGGAATACCCGGCAGCTTGCCGGGAGCAGATGACATAAGCCAGCGGTTAAGCCGCCATGACAGCAATATGATGACAACTACCCCGATTAGAATCATAAGAATCCCATCATAACGTTCGTTCATCCCATTCACCTCAAAATCTTTATTCGAGGATAAATACTGCAACTCCTTTTTTTCAGCAAAAGAAACCCATCATTTCGATGAGTTTCCCGTAAATGTATGAGCCGCCTGCTGGATAGTACTGTCAATCCATTGACCCATTTGTTCCGGTACTTGGTCTGAAGGAACCCCCGGTTCTTCCGTCTGGGCCTGACTCTCCGGTGTAACTTGCCAGTGAGCCAAAAATTCAATATTTCCTTCCCCCCCGGTAATGGGCGAGAAGGTTAGTCCTTTTAATTCCAACCCCAGATTATGGGCAAAAGTAAGCACCTGGGTCAATACTTCGCGATGCACCTTTGGATCTCTTACTACTCCAGACTTGCCGACTTTATCACGCCCTGCTTCAAATTGCGGCTTAATTAAAGCTGCAATATCGGCAGGTCTCTTGAGTAAGGCAAGCAAAGGGGGCAGAATAATTCGCAGCGAAATAAACGATACATCAATACTCGCAAAATCAGGCTGCGGCCCCTTTAAGTCCTCAGGTGTTACATAACGGAAATTGGTCCTCTCCATCACGCATACCCGCTCGTCATTGCGTAAAGACCAGTCAAGCTGATTATATCCAACATCAATCGCATATACATAAGCTGCTCCATGCTGCAGTGCACAATCCGTAAATCCGCCGGTCGAAGAGCCGATATCAAGCATTGTACGTCCGGTCATATCAATACCAAAAGACTTAAGAGCTTTCTCCAGCTTTAAGCCACCACGGCCTACATAGGGATGAACCGAACCTTTAACCCTAAGCTCCGTAGTACGCGGTATTTTCATACCCGCCTTTTCGATTCGTTCACTGCCGGAGTATACCAGTCCAGCCATAATGGCCGCTTTGGCTTTCTCACGGCTTTCATAATAACCCTGCTCCACGAGCAGAACATCTACGCGTTCTTTTTGTATTGAATCCATTATAGTCTCCTGATTGGTCTTTAAGAAGAGAAGCTTCTCTTGCTCGCCGGGGCCGAATGGGATGAGATTAATTCCCGAATTTTGGTGCATACAGCCTCCGTTGTTAAACCCACCTCGGCACGCTGCTCTTTAATGCTGCCATGTTCAATAAAGCGATCCTCGATTCCCATTAAGGAAACAACAGCTTCGTGCATCCCTTGAGCTGCAAAATATTCAAGCACCGCACTTCCTAAGCTTCCTGCTTGGGATGCTTCCTCGAGTACAAGCATTGCTGTGCCAGACGAGGCCAGGCTTGCAAGCATTTCCTCATCCAGCGGCTTCAGGAATCTGGCATTGATAATCTGTACCTGAATTCCTTCACGTTTCAGCATATCTGCGGCTTCTTCTGCAATTTGAACCATAGGTCCCACCGCAAGAATCGCACAGCCTTCACCGGAACGAACCATTTCCCATTTTCCAATAGGAATCGGAATTAATTCTTGATCCATTGGTACGCCTACTACATTGTTTCGCGGATATCTGTAAGCAATTGGACCATCATTATATTCAAGTGCCGTTTTCATCATATGCCGAAGTTCATTCTCATCTTTAGGCATCATGAGTACAATATTGGGAATATGTCTCATAAATGCAATATCGTAAACACCTTGGTGTGTTTCCCCATCCGCTCCAACAAAGCCTGCACGGTCAATTGCAAACATGACATTAGCATTTTGACGGCAAATATCATGAACAATTTGGTCGTATGACCGCTGCATGAAGGTAGAGTAAACGGCAAATACCGGTTTCATTCCTTCCATTGCAAGCGCAGCACACATCGTGGCAGCATGTTGTTCAGCTATTCCGACATCAATCATACGATGCGGGAATTTCTCGCTAAACGGAATGAGGCCTGAACCGCCGGGCATCGCAGGAGTCACGGCAACGATGCGCTCATCCTGTTCCCCGAGCTCAATCAACGTCTGACCAAAAATCTCCGTATACATCGGATTGCCAACGGCTTTAAGAACTTGCCCGGATTCGATCTTATACGGCGAAATCCCATGCCATTTATGAGAATCGGACTCCGCAGGACGGTAACCTTTTCCTTTCGTAGTAACGGCATGAATCAGCACAGGTCCGTCCACGTTATCTGCCTGGCGCAAAGTTTCTATCAATTTATTCAAATCATGTCCATCAACAGGTCCTAAATACGTGAACCCGAGTTCTTCAAACAGAATGCCGGGAACCATCATGTATTTCAGACTGTCCTTCATCTTCTCAGCTGTCTTAGCAAGCTTCCCGCCAATGGCCGGAATTTTCTTAAGCAGACTCTCTACTTCGTCTTTCGCCCGTAAATAATACCGGTCTGAACGAATCTTGCTCAGGTAATTATGCATTGCGCCGACATTTGGAGCTATAGACATTTCATTGTCATTCAGAATAACAATAAGCTTCTTCTGCTCATGTCCAATATGGTTGAGTGCTTCAAAAGCCATCCCGCCAGTCAAGGCACCGTCACCGATCATAGCAATCACACGGTTATCCTCACCTTTCAAGTCACGTGCCAACGCCATTCCCATCGCTGCTGACAGGGATGTGCTGCTATGTCCAGCTTCCCATACATCGTGTTCGCTCTCATTACGTTTCACGAATCCGCACAAACCTTTGTATTTGCGCAAAGTATCAAATTGGTCCATACGGCCAGTCAATATTTTATGAACATATGCTTGATGACCCACGTCATAAATCATTTTGTCCCTAGGACTCTCGAAACAATAATGCAAGGCCAGCGTGAGTTCAACCACTCCCAAATTGGATGCAAGATGTCCACCGGTAACGGATAGCTTTTCAATTAAAAACTGCCGGATTTCACCTGCAAGATCAGCCAATTCGGCTACCGATAGTTGTTTTAAATGTTCTGGATGTTTTATGTTCGGAAGCAGCACGAAGAATCTCCCCGCTTTCCTTGGTTAAATTTAGTGTTCATTAGGCAGTCCGCCATTTCTTCTAAAGCTTCATTTCCTAGACATTATATCACAAAAAAAGAGCCCGCAAGTAATTTCAGCACTAGTGATCCCGAACCATCAGAAAGTCTGCAATTTCCAACAGGCGCTGCGGATTGGAAAATCCGCCTTCGGCAATTACAGCCTTAGCCTCAGCCGTAAGACGTTTAACTTCCGCAATAGAAGCTTCCAGACCAATGAAGTATGGATATGTGACCTTCTGCTGCTTTACATCGCTCTGTGTTTTCTTCCCAAGCTTTGCTTCATCACCGGTTATATCAAGAACATCGTCCTGAATTTGGAAGGCGAGGCCGATATGATGGCCATACGTTTGCAGCGCATTCAACTGTGCATCTGTTACACCAGCTACCCTTCCACCGGCCACCAAAGAAAACATAATCAAATCGCTTGTCTTATGCAGATGAATGTACTCCAGCTGCTCCAAGCTTGTTATCCCCTGCTCCCCTTCCATATCTGCAACCTGTCCACCCACCATGCCTCTTGGACCCGAATATTCAGCTAAATCCTCTACAATCGAAAGCACTCGTTCTGCTGGTATCCCATAACGCCGGCTAGTCTGAACAATACTGTAGAATGCATGGGTTAGAAGTGCATCGCCTGCCAGGATTGCACCCGCTTCACCGTACACTTTATGATTGGTTGGCTTTCCGCGCCTGAAATCATCATTATCCATGGCAGGAAGATCATCATGAATTAAAGAGTACGTATGTACCATTTCAACTGCACAGGCTACCGGAAGAGCTGCTTCCCTGTCACCGCCGCCAGCTTCACATGCTGCTATTGTTAGAAGGGGACGGAGACGTTTGCCTCCAGCCATTAAAGAATAATTCATGGATTCTTTAAGGCTTGCAGGAACATCCCAATCCCTCGGCAGCATTGCAGATAGCTCCTTGGAGACAAGGTCAATGATTTCATTCATATATTGATCCAAAGGACAAGTACTATTCACTATCTTCACCCGTTTCTTCCAGCGCACTCCCAAACGGACGACGTTTTAGCTCCCCGCCTTCGTCAACAATCATTTCAATCTTCTGTTCTACTTGCTCAAGCTTCTTACTGCACATTTGAGAAAGCTGCATTCCTTTTTGAAATAAATCAATTGCCTTCTCCAGTGGTACATCCCCGTCTTCGAGTTGACCTACGATCGTTTCGAGCTGAGCCATTGCTTCCTCAAAGCTCAATTCTGTTTCATTCGCCACGATTGTCCTCCTCCTTCATTCCCCAAACTTGACACTGCAGACGACCATCACTAACCTTCACATTCACCATATCACCAGGCTGTACATCTTTTAATGACTTGATAAGCTTTCTTTCCTGCTCGTCGTATACAAGACTGTATCCACGTGACATTACCTTGAGCGGACTAAGCGCATCCAAATGTCTTATTTCAGACTGTAGCTGCTGCAGCTTATCTCGCATAACAGCTTGCATTGCTGTGGATAACTGGCGGTGCGCGTTGTCACGCCTGCGAGCTGCAATCTCAACCTGAACCTGCGGGTTAAGGCGTATTAATCCATGCTTCAAGGCAGTCTGTTTCTGACGGTTCTGTGAAATAGTAGTCTGTAAAGCCCCCTTCAGTTGAACCTTTAACATATCCAGTCGTTCTGCATGCTGCAGCATATATCTGCGCGGATGCACAAGTGCCGGTGAGCGCTGCAGCGATATGAGCCGTTCCCGGCTTCTGCGCAGTCTTTGCTGAAGGCCTTGTTCCAGCTGCCTTCTTCTCTGATGGATACGCTCCTTAAGCTCAGCGGAACTCGGAACTGCAAGCTCTGCCGCTGCTGTAGGCGTTGCTGCACGTAAATCAGCAACGAAATCAGTAATCGTAAAGTCTGTTTCATGACCAACGGCTGATATGACTGGAATCTCCGATTCATAAACTGCCCTGGCTACAGCTTCCTCATTAAAAGCCCATAGTTCCTCAAGCGAGCCTCCGCCTCTGCCAACGATAAGCACATCAGCCTCAGCTAATTCATTCATTGCACGAATTGCTTTTACGATAGAGGGTGCTGCTCCTTTTCCTTGAACCAATACAGGATAAAGAACTGTACGCGCCTGGGGAAACCGTCTTTTAATGGTGATCATGATATCCCGAACCGCTGCACCCGTAGGCGATGTAATCACTCCCACAGTACGAGGGAACAAGGGAATCGGACGTTTGCGCTCAGCGGCAAACAATCCTTCACCTTCTAATTTCTTCTTAAGCTGCTCATAAGCAAGATACAGACTTCCTATTCCGTCAGGTTGCATATGAGTGGCATAGAACTGATATTGCCCATCCCTTTCATATACAGAAACATTTCCTCTGGCTATAACCCGGGACCCTTCCTTCGGGATAAACGGCAGTCTCTGGTTGTGAGCAGCAAACATGATCGCACGGATCCGGCTTCCCTCATCTTTCAAGGTAAAATACATATGCCCGCTGGAATGATGCGTAAAGTTCGAAATCTCACCGCGAATCCATACGTCTGACAATCTCTTATCGCTCTCCATCTTCATTCGAATATATCGATTCAAATCCTTGATGGATAAAACGTGCTGCTGATCTACAGGCTTCATATCAGACTAATCCATTCAGCCGTTTGGAGGCGAGCAGCGTATTCTTCATCAGCATCGTAATGGTCATCGGACCAACACCTCCCGGAACCGGCGTGATATATCCCGCCACTTCCCTGGCACTGTCATAATCAACATCCCCCGCAAGCTTCCCATTGTCCAGCCGGTTCATTCCTACGTCAATGACAACGGCTCCCGGCTTAACATAGCTTGCATCAATCATCTTTGCTCTGCCGATAGCAACGACCAGAATATCAGCCATACGGGCGATTTCCGCCATGTTAGCCGTTTTTGAATGACACATCGTTACGGTCGCATTCTCACGCTGCAGCAGCAATGATACAGGTTTACCGACAATGTTGGATCGTCCGATGACCACAGCATGCTTACCGGACATTTCGATGCCTGTCCGCTTTATAAGCTTGATAACACCTGCTGGTGTACACGGCAGCAGACTGTCGTCTCCTATGACGAGGTTACCGACATTGATCGGATGAAAGCCATCCACATCTTTTTCAACTGCAATGGCGTTAAGCACTGCTTTTTCATCAATATGCTTCGGTAAAGGCAGCTGAACAAGAATCCCGTGGATACTGTCCTGGCTGTTGAGCTTGTTTACTAATGTCAAAACTTCTTCCTGACTTGCAGTTTCAGGCAAGCGATGGACTTCAGAATAGAATCCGAGATCATGGCATGCCTTCTCCTTATTACGAACATATACATGAGATGCAGGATCTTCACCGATCAAGACCACCGCCAAGCCAGGGCGAAAGCCTTTACTTGCAAGCACTTGAACTTCCTCTGCAATATTTCCCCGTATTTCCTCAGATATCAATTTCCCGCTAATGATTTCTGCTGCCATTCTTAACCTCTCCCCTTAAGCCCAAAGTAATAATTACAATTCGATTGAATACATAAGAGTTAAGTCACAAAATTAAGCCTGCTGCAGCTTCGCTTTCACTTGATCAACTTCTGAAAGCATACGTCCAAGAACCCCGTTGACGAATTTGCCGGATTCGTCCGTGCCGAAATGCTTGGCAAGCTCGATTGCTTCATTTACAGCTACCTTCCCTGGAACATCATCCCGGAATGCTAATTCATAGGCAGCAAGACGTAAAATTTGACGGTCTACGCGAGACAGCCGGCTAACCTGCCAGCCTTTCAAATAATGTGTCAATACAGCATCAATTTTCTCTCTTGCTGCCCAGGAGCCATTCACCAACTGGAGGACCGTTTCTTTGACCTTGGTTTCATCGCCAATAACACGTTCCGTCTCATTCTCCTCCGCAGCTTCAGCGAGCAGCATGGAGACAGCCTCAGCACTGTCCACTTCGTTCATCTCCATCTGATACAAGCTCTGAACAGCAATCTCTCTTAATACACGTCTCTTCATTATGTTCCTCCTGTGGACTCTGACTGAAATCCATTTTGTGTTTAGTATGATCTATGAGTGATAATTATCAGCAAAAAAAAAACCTGTGAGCAGCTCTCTCCGCAAAAACGGGCGAGAAACAGCATATCCCGGCATTTTTCCGAAAGAGAGCAAATCACAGGGTTCATTTAAACGGCCGCCAACGCTCAAACAGCCAGCGCCCCCACTCCTGCCAATGAAACAGGGGGCCCTGCTGTAAGTCCCTTCGTTTACCGAAGGTATAGCCGATAAATACCACCAATGCAAAGAACAGCATATCCCAAAAACCTGATAATAAATAAATCAGACCACATATTATACCACTGATTACACCGAATAT
>NZ_CDSE01000048.1 GCF_001373415.1 Paenibacillus dakarensis
CATAGAGGCGGGGTTTTTTTGTTGATTAAATTCCGGATTTAATCAACCCCGCTTCATATATATATATGAATTAAGATCTCGAAGGAGGAACTGTTGATGGAACGGAGCATTATTGTATTGGATACAACGCTGCGCGACGGGGAACAAGTGCCAGGTGCAAAACTGAATGTTCAACAGAAGGTGGAGTTTGCCCAGCAGCTGAAGAGACTTAATGTGGATATTATCGAAGCGGGTTTTCCTGCATCTTCTCAAGGAGATTTCCATTCTGTTCAGGAAATTGCAAGAACAGTGGGTGACAGCATCTCGATTACGGCCCTTGCCAGAGCTGTAAAGAGTGATATCGATGCTGTATATGAAAGTATTAAGCTTGCCCAAAACCCGCTTATTCATATTGTGCTCGGCACCTCGAACATTCACGTTGAGAAGAAATTTAACCGTTCGAAAGATGCAGTGCTGCAAATGGGTGTGGATGCAGTGAAGTACGCAAAGACACTGCTGCCTTATGTGCAGTATTCAACGGAGGATGCATCCAGGTCCGATTTTGAATATTTATGGACTACAATCGAAGCCGTCGTAAAAGCCGGGGCAACGATGATCAACATCCCGGATACGGTCGGTTATGCAGTCCCTGATGAATTTGGCGAGTTGATCCGGAAAATTAACGAGCGCCTGAAGAATCTGGATGAAAAAGTGATTCTCAGTGTGCATTGTCATAATGATCTCGGGCTCGCAACTGCGAACACACTGAGCGCAGTTAGAAATGGTGCCGAGAAGGTAGAGTGTACGATTAATGGTTTGGGAGAGCGTGCAGGTAACACCTCGCTTGAGGAAGTCGTTATGGGACTCAAGGTGAGATCCAATCATTTTAATGCGCGTACAAATATCCATATGAAGGAGCTTATCAGAACTTCACGTCTGCTGACTCATCTGACGGGACTTGATGTGCAGGTGAACAAGGCGATTACGGGTGAAAATGCATTCGCGCACTCATCCGGAATTCACCAGGACGGGCTGCTTAAGGATAAACAGGTGTACGAGATTATGTCGCCAGAGGAAGTCGGAGCGGACAGCATGGAACTGATTCTGACTGCACGTTCCGGAAGACATGCGTTTAAGAATGCCGTGGAGAAGCTTGGCTTCGAAACAGGTGAAGGTGAAGATTTTGAAGCGCTGTTTGAAAAATTCCTGCTGCTCGCCGATGCCAAGAATGAAGTATACGACCATGATGTGTTTTATTTGTTAACCCAGCACCGCATGCATGAAGAAGTCAGCAGCCATCTGTATGAGCTGGATTCGTTTCAGGTCGTGACGAATGATCTCTATCCAACGGCAACGGTGAAGCTAAGAAGAGGGAATGACACTTATAAGGACAGCATGGTAGGCGATGGCCCGATCGATGCCCTATATAGCGCTATTAAAACTTTGGTCGGCCTGGACGTCCAATTAAAGGATTACAAGATCAACAGCCTTTCCAGGGGGAAAGAAGCCATTGGCCGGGTAAATATCCGGATTGAATATGAAGGCAAAATATACTCTGGACGTGCGATGGATACCGATATCATTAAAGCCAGTGCATTAGCTTTTATTAACAGCATTAATGCTGTTTTGCTTGATACAGCGCAAGAAGATCAGGTGTAAAGATACAAGGGTACACGGATCCTTTAAGAGTGAAGGGAGTAGTTACACGTTGAAACCACGAATTTCAGTGCTTACACTTGGAGTGGATGATTTGGAAGGTTCATTACGATTTTATCGTGATGGGCTTGGGCTATCGACACAAGGAATTATAGGGAGCGAGTTTGAGCATGGAGCGGTTGCCTTCTTTGACTTACAGGCAGGCTTGAAGCTTGCGATCTGGAATCGAAAAGATCTTGCACATGAAGCGGGGGTTATTCATTCTGCTCCAAGCTCCACCGAGTTTACGATTGGTCATAATGTGGGAAGTAAAGAAGAAGTAGATGAAGTAATGTCTCAAGCAGAACAAGCGGGGGCTACGATAACTGCACAGGCTCAAGATACTTTTTGGGGCGGGTATTCCGGTCACTTCTTGGACCCGGATGGGCACTTATGGGAAGTCGTTTGGAATCCGGCGTGGGAGTTGGCAGACTAAATAAGTTTTCGGATCTTAACGAAGAACCCGGCTGATATCATCATCCGGGCTTTTTGTTTGTGGTGGAGGAGACGAGACTTAGGCAAATGTAATATATCCGAAACACTAGCACTGTAATCAAATGTGTGTAACTAAAGGTAAATATTGGTGATGTGTCTTTGGTTTTGATATGATGGATTGATAATAATAACGGAGTGTGTTGCCATGAGAATAATGAGCCGATTGATCACGTGGTCGCTGTTAGTCACTTGTGTGTCTATTGCTGGTTGCTCCTCGAGGCCGGTAGAACAGGAAACTGCAAAAAAGAATCAAGCACCCGGTGAGAACGTGTCTAGTTCACCCAGTGTACAGGTAAAATTCACACAGGAGGGTGATCATCCGGAAGAGTTAATTATTCAATTGATTAATGGAACAGCATCAACACTCGATATTGCAATATACAGTATTAATTACGAGCCGATCGTTGAGGCAGTAATTAACGCTGCTGAACGGGGAGTGAATGTAAGAATGATTACCGATCTGAGCCACGCGGAAGAGAAGGCAAAGCAGAAGAAGGCATTGGAGCTCCTTCAGGATGCGGGTGTCCCTATTAAGGTAAACTCCCACGATGGCAAGATGCATTTAAAGATGATAATCGCAGATGGGAACAAGGTGGAGACGGGGTCATTTAATTATTTGAAATCCTCTGTCGAGGAGAATGATGATGTAGCTGTTTTTATCGAGGACGATGAGGTGGGAAGGAAGTTTCAATCGGCTTTTAACAATCTGTGGGATAATACGGAGCGTTTTAAAGAATATAAATAGAAGATTGATCCCGGATATCCGCTCTCCATTAACTTTCTGCCAGTCTTAACTGAAGCAAATATTACAACTATTTTATTTCTGGCTAACTCATAACATGTAACATATAATCATAGGATAGATATAATATAAAATGAGGGAAGCTAATGGAATTTTTGAAAACTTTTTTTGCTCAACCGATTGTTAAAAGAATTTTGTTTCTGTTGTTAGTGCTCTTGCTGCTCTACAGTCTGCGGCATATGCTTAACCTCCTTTTACTGTTGTTCCTTGTCACCTTTGTAATGGGACGACTGGAAGGCTTCGTAACGAGAAAGCTTAATCGACTGTTTCCGATCTCACCGATCGTTGTTACCATAATTCTATACTTGCTTCTGGTGACTTCGCTTGTATTCGGACTGGTGAACTATGTGCCTAAGATTGTCATTCAGGTTGTGGATATGTTTAATAATATTACAAAGTTTATGAACTCATCCCCCCAAGATGAATTTGGCCGAATGATAGCGGCAGCCCTTGAAAAGCTGGACTTCCAGAAGTACCTGGGGAATGTGGTTAATTATATTATGATGCTGGGAAAATGGCTTGAAATTATTCTCTTTGTGCTCCTGCTGAGCTTTTTTTATCTCATTCAGAAAAAGAAGGTCAACGAATTCACAGAAAAATTGCGCTACAGCAAAATCAGCTGGGCGTATAAAGAATTTCACTATTTCGGTCAGAAATTTGTCTCGTCTTTTGGTAAAGTGATTGAAGTGCAGCTGCTCATCGCTGTGTTTAATACGGCTCTCACCATGGTGGGACTATGGATCCTTGGTTTCCCGTATTTGTTTGCGCTCACGATCATGGTATTCCTGTTAAGTCTCATTCCTGTGGCGGGTGTTATTATATCCTTCATCCCTATCGGAATCATTGGCTATCAGATCGGTGGTCTAACTCTGGTGTTCTGGACCATTGTTATGATATTGGTCATTCATGCGGTTGAGACGTATTTTCTCAATCCACGACTGTATGCGTTCAAAACAAAGCTGCCCATGTTCTATACATTCATTATTCTGATATTCTCTCAGCATTACCTCGGAATATGGGGCTTGATTATCGGGATTCCGATATTCATGTTTTTGCTGGATGTGCTGGGTGTCGAGCAGTCGGAATAACAAGGATAAGAATAAGATACACGTCTAAACAGACGTGTATTTTTTTATGGCTGTACATACGGAGTTGAAGTTTCAGCGAAAAATGACCATTTTTGTTTTGCTGTAGAAAGCATAGTGAGGCAAGTAGCCTTAGATTATCAAAATAGTGTCATAAAAGGATTGAATAATGATTGTTGAATCTATGATTACGATTTAAGATATCCTCAAATAACTGTTTACAGCACTTTCGCCAAGAAAACATCCGAGTATGAAAGGAGCCACGCACATCGTGAATGATTTAAAGCTATGGTATGACCAGCCTTCTTCACTACCAGAGGAAACAGCAGAACAGCATTGGAATCGTGCGCTTCCGATTGGGAATGGCCGTCTTGGCGCCATGATCTATGGCGATTATCCTACAGAACGGATACAGATCAATGAGGAATCGATTTGGGCAGGCCCACCCGTACCTGTACATCAGCCGTATGCAAAAGAGGCACTCTGCCAAGCAAGAGAACTGCTCTTTGCCGGCAAGTGTGAAGAAGCGGAGCAGCTGGTTCAAGAGAAGGTACTCTCCCCGCATACCGGGCCGCGCAGCTATCAACCGTTCGGAGACATATGGATTACTGATTTGGGAATGGACAGTTTGCACTTATCCCCGTTAACTTTCCGGCAAACAATCCATGAATATAGACGAGCATTGGATTTGAATACGGCGGTTT
>NZ_CDSE01000049.1 GCF_001373415.1 Paenibacillus dakarensis
AAACCGCCTCTCTGTCTATGCAGACCGTATTCTGAATGAACTGGATATGCTGAATAAGGAACAGCTGCTTCGCGGTGTAAACTCCAAGCTTCGCGGCGAACAGGTCACTGGCGAGGAAATCAGCAACGCATTCACCATGTCAGCTCTGGAGCTTGTTAGCAAAGAGACACCGAACTGGAAGTTTGCGGCGGCTCGTTCTCTTTTAACCTCCTTATACAAAAAAGCAGCTAACCATCGTCGTTATAAAGCTTATCCGGATGAGCCATACGGTGCCTTGTACCCTCTGATCAGCGAGCTTGTCCAAAAGGGTATTTACCGTGAAGAGCTTCTTGGTAGCTACACCAAGGCTCAGATTGAGGAATTAGGGGAAACCATCGACCACTCCCGTGATCTGTTGTTCGATTACATTGGCCTGCTGACGCTGGCAGAGCGTTACCTCGCTACGGATTTTGACGGACGTGTCATGGAGCTTCCGCAAGAGCGTTATATGGTCATCGCGATGTATCTCATGCACAAGGAGCCTGCTGAAAAACGTATAGAGCTCGTAAAAGAAGCTTACTGGGCGATGAGTAATCTCTACATGACGGCAGCAACGCCAACAATGTCCAACGCGGGTAAGAAGGTAGCCGGCCAATTGTCCAGCTGCTTTATCGACACCGTGGATGACTCACTTGAGGGGATTTTTGACTCCAATACCGACGTCGCGCGGCTCAGCAAAATGGGTGGCGGCATCGGCGTTTACCTTGGCAAGGTTCGTGCCCGTGGTTCAGACATTCGCGGCCACAAGAACACCAGCTCCGGCGTCATCCCTTGGATTCGCCAGCTGAACAACACCGCAGTCAGCGTAGACCAGCTTGGTACGCGTAAAGGCGCAATCGCCGTTTACCTGGATGTTTTCCACAAAGACATTCTCGCCTTCCTGGATCTGAAGCTGAACAACGGTGACGAGCGTATGAGAGCGCACGACGTGTTCCACGGCGTATGCCTGCCCGACCTGTTCATGGAAGCTGTTGAAGCCCGCGATGAGTGGAGCCTCTTCTGTCCGCATGAAGTGAAGAAGGTAATGGGCTGGAAAGATGAGAACGGACGCGCACTCGGCCTCGAGGATTTCTATGATGAGAAGCTTGGCGAAGGCAAGTTCCGTGAAAAATATGCTGAAGCCCTTGCGAATCCGGAGCTCTCCCGCATTACGGTTCAAGCGATTGATATTATGAAACGGATTATGAAATCCCAGCTTGAAACCGGAACGCCTTACATGTTCTACCGTGACACCGTAAACCGTGCTAACCCGAACTCTGCACATGGTATGGTCTACTCCTCCAACCTGTGCACCGAGATTATGCAGAATCAATCCGCTACCGTCGTTGAGCAAGAAGAGCTTGTAACGAAAGACGGACAGACGCGCATCGTGATTTCAAAGGTTCCAGGTGATTTTGTTGTGTGCAACCTGAACTCGATTCACCTGGCCCGTGCGGTTCCAGCGGGGGTCCTAGAACGCCTTGTACCTATTCAGGTTCGTATGCTCGATAACGTAATCGACATCAACAACATCGAAGTTCTGCAGGCCCAGTACACGAACAGCCAGTACCGTGCAGTCGGTCTTGGAACATTTGGTCTGCATCACTTGCTCGCCCTTGAAGGTATTCGCTGGGAATCCGATGAGGCTGTTGCCTATAATGATAACCTGTATGAAAAAATCAACTACCTTCTCGTTAAATCCAGCATGGAGCTGGCTAAGGAAAAAGGTCACTATCCGAAGTTCAAAGGATCCGACTGGGAAAGCGGCGAGTACTTTACATACCGCGGTTACACCGACGGTGAGCATGAAGGCAAGTATGTGACTACTGAGCAGTGGCGTGAGCTGCAGCAAGAGGTTCAGCAGAATGGTGTTCGTAACGCATGGCTGTTCGCCATCGCACCAAACGGCTCGACTTCCATTATTGCCGGATCGACAGCAAGCATTGATCCGCTGTATGATCTGCTGTCTTACGAAGAAAAGACAACATACAAAATCGCTAACCCGGCACCGGATCTGTCCGAGAAAACGATCTGGTATTACAAAACCGCCTTCCTGATTGATCAGAACTGGTCTATCAAAATGGCATCGGCCCGTCAGCGTCACGTTGACCAGGCTCAAAGCTTCAACCTTTACGTTCGTCCGGACATCCGCGCTTCCGAGTTCCTGGATCTGCATCTGCATGCTTGGAAAGCCGGCTTGAAATCGACTTATTATGTGCGGAGTCGGGCGTTGACGATAGAGGAATGTGAGTCATGTGCTAGTTAACCACTTTTCTAGCCCACTTTTCGATCCCTCCCAAACCCTCCCTTCCAAGGGAGGGCCCCAGAGGGCTCTGCCCTCTGGACACCCGGAACAAGAGCTCCGATTAAGGAGTGAGTTTGGCGGAGGTACGGATTGAGGGTGCTTGGCCCGCTTACTCCCTTCGGGAACGCTCTACTACGTTGGAGATAGTGAGTTATGTGGACGTTTTTTAGAGTTACTACCTGCTTGGAGCGCTCTCCCTTTGGGATTTGCTCCACAGTCGTGCATAACCTGTGAGTTACATCGGCGTTTTTTAGAGTTACTGCCTGCTTGGAGCGCTCTCCCTTCGGGATTTGCTCCACAGTCGTGCATAACCTGTGAGTTACATCGGCGTTTTTTAGCGTTACTGCCTGCTTGGAACGCTCTCCCTTCGGGATTTGCTCCACAATCGTGCATAACCTGTGAGTTACATCGGCGTTTTTTTGAGTTACTACCTGCTCGGCGGCGCTCTCCCTTCGGGATTTGCTCCAAAGTCGTGCATAACCTGTGAGTTACTTGGGCGTTTTTTAGCGTTACTGTCTGCTTGGAGCGCTCTCCCTTCGGGATTTGCTCCACAATCGTGCATAACTTGTGAGTTACGCGGGCGTACTTTAGAGTTACTAACAGCTTTGAGCGCTCTCCTTTCATGATTTGCTGTGGATAGTGTATAACTTGTGAGTTACTTATTTACTTATGTACTTCTTTAACATCTTTCTGCTGTAAGCGGCGGTCCGCGAAACAGCATTTGAATATACCAACTAATCAATTAAAAACTACCAGGGGTAAGGATATCCCAGCGGAAGAGTTTACGTCCGCCTTTGTTATCCCTTTGCGACAATAAATTCAAACCCCAGGCAAAGGGATAACAACAGCGGCTGGAGAGGGGATATCCGTCCCCCTGAGAGGGGATATCCGTCCCACGAGAGGGGACTTCCATCCCCCTAATATCCGTCCCACCAAGGAGTGAATACTAGCATGCAAATGCAAAAAATATTTAATACTGAAGCCCCTAACAAATCGACACGCATCATCGAAGGTGAATGTTCTGGTATTTTGAACTGGAATGACATTCGGATGCCGCATATGTACAAGCTGTACAAGGTGCTGCTGCTGAACCACTGGATCGCTGACGAAATTCCGATGTCCAAGGATGCGTCGCAGTTCACAAGATTGGATCCTGAAGAACAGCGTACGTTCAAGATCAACATTTCTCTGCTTGCTGTGCTTGACTCCATGCAGACGATGTTTGTGGGGGATGTAAAACGTTATTTTACCGATTCATCGCTTGAAGCAATTTCGGCTATCATTGGGCAGCAGGAAGTTGTCCACAACCAGTCCTACTCCTACGTTCTTTCATCAATCGTTTCGGAGCAGGAGCAGAAAGAGATTTTTGAATACTGGAAGCATGATCCGGTTCTGCTGGACCGCAACCGTTTCATCGCGGATATTTATCAATCCTTCCGTGACAAGCCATCACCGCAGACGTTCTTTGAAGCTATGGTTGCTGACCTGATTCTTGAAGGAATTTTCTTCTACAGCACCTTCGCCTTCTTCTACAACCTGGCCCGTGACCAAAAGATGATGGCGACCAGCCAGATGATCTCTTACATTCAGCGTGACGAGAATCAGCACTGCTATTTCTTCGCTGAAATATTCAAACAGCTGCTTGTTGACTTCCCTGAACTGAACACGAAAGAGAACATGGATTATGTATACCGCACCATCGACCGTGCTGTTGAACTGGAAACGAACTGGGCACATTACACGCTCAGCAATGTTCGCGGCATCGACCTGAATGAGCTGTCTGATTACATTAAGTACATTGCCAACCGTCGTCTGAAAATGATGGGTATGGAAAAAGCCTATGAAGGTGTAGACGTAAACTGCATGCCTTGGATTAAGCCATTCTCCGACGAAGCTCTGAATGCAACAAAGACCGACTTCTTCGAAGCAAAATCCCGTAACTACGGTAAAGTCGGTGACGACAACGGATTTGACGATCTGTAAGCAATGTAAGCAACCATTCAACGAAAAACCTCCGTATTCTTTCATATGAAAGAATACGGAGGTTTTTTAATTATTATCTATTGCATTCCTTACATAACAGTTCCTTTAGGCGCTTCCTTCTCCCTGCCCATCCCCATCTTCAGATGCTTCAGCTGTGCCACGATAATGACACTGATGACGACAAGCAGGAACCACGAGCTAATCTTACCGATATGCACAAGGCTCCACGTCTTTTCCTGTCCGGGATACGTCCAGGCGCCGAGAAATGTCGATATGTTCTCCGCAACCCAGATGAAGAAGCCAATAAGAAGAAAAGATAACGTGAGCGGCATCCGGTAGGTCGTGCCCGACACGTCGAATTGAACCATTGTCTTGAAGAATACGATAAACAGCAGCGCTGTCAGCACCCAGCGGAAATCCCATAAATAATGATGAGTAAAGAAGTTAGCATAGATTGCAGCGCTCATCAACACGGTCAGAACAGGCAAAGGCCATCCCGTTATCCGCAGGTTCATTCGGCGCCACGCCTGACATATGTAACTGGCAACACTCGCATACATGAATCCGCTGTAAAGTGGGACTCCGCCGACTTTGCTCCAGCCCTCTCCGGGATATGACCAGGAACCCATATGCACCTTGTACAGCTCCAGCATGAGCCCAATCACGTGGAACACACAGATTACCTTAAGCTCATCCCATGTCTCCAGCTTGAAAGCGACCATACCGATCTGGGCAAGCAGACAGATGATCAGAATGAGATCATACCGTGCAATTCCCGGAACCTCTATAATCTTAGTCAGCGCTAGGGCAGCGAAGATGATGACCGGGAAGATACACGACAGTGCCTGCTGAATACCGAACATCCACAGCTTACGGATAAATGTCATACGTCCTCCAATAGCCTCATTTTCATATGTTCGAGCTTACCACAACAAGAAACGCAATTAATACTACATTGTCGTAACTATTGTGTTCCCCCTCTTACCCTTCCGCCACATCCGCTCTTAATCCACTTGCAACCTCAAGCATGACCGGCACCACGGCCTCACTTGCGCCTGATACGTAAATATCTCCCTCATAATATCTGAACGGAATTTCCATTCCGTTGTGGTTCCACATGAAAAAATGCCCCTCAATCGACATGCTCACTGACCCTGTTACCGTATAAACAGTCGTATAAGAAAAGTCTGGCCTGGACGCAAACAGCTCCTGGCATTCTTCTAAAGATATCGTTTTCGCCGAGTTCTCAAGCTCCTGAAATGCTCTTGTAATTCGATAACGCTGTGCCATTGATATACCTCCGAAATGTAAATGTATGTAGTGTGTAGTATGTTTAGGCTGCTCATTTTATATGGTGTAAAGCAGCTTCCAAATTTAATTTTACAGGAATTTTCCCACGGGAAGATCAAGATAAATGGATGTATGCCGTAATATGGACTCACAGCCCTTGGCTTTCTCTGATAAGAGGCTCATCAAAACGACAACCGGCAGATTATTACTGGACAAGGCATCTTCATCATGACTGCCCACCAATATCACATCCGGGGCGACCTGCCAAGAACCTGCCTGTTCATAGAAACGGGCCAAGGACGGCTCACATGTAAATATGCCAAAATCAGTATCGGTCTGTTCAATCCACTGAGTTGCACCAGATACCGTACAAGATCCAAGCCCTCTTCCTTGATATTCGGGGTCAGTTGCTACACTGCTAAGTCCGGCAATTTTAAATGCCTTCCCTTCATGCATGATGGTTTTGCATACCACTCCCGCATAGCTGGCAAGCTTCCCGTCTGCATATATAAAAAACGATCGCGCATGAAACTCTTTACCATGAGCATCGGGAATCGTTTCTTTAGGCGCCGTGCAAACATCCGGCCACACCCGATGCTGCAAGGCAGCTATCTGACGCCGCAGTTCTTCAGAGGCTTCATTATAGTCTATCGATTGTATAGTATCGGTCACGAGCTTTCTCTCCCTTATTGGATCCGCCCTCACTTATGATTCGGTTCTTCACATAGATTATCGAATCTCCGGGTTAGTGAGCAAGATTTTCTCTGCTGCTTCGTTGAGTTCGGGAAGAATGTCGATGACATCCTGGGCGCGCTGCCGGATGTCGTCCCAACTTCGAATGCCTAGATCGGCCATCATTTCCTGAAAGGATGGCGAGTAAACGGGAAGCAGTTCCGGGGCGTCCTCCGTGAAAATTTTGTGGCATCTTGCGAAGGTCGCCACCATCCAGAAGACCGCTTCGCGGTGATAGCCTGATCGTATCAGCTCCCGGCTCCCGTCAATGACGATTGACCTTGCCGAAGCTGTAATGTCCGAACTAAAGGGAAACGGCGTTCTTGCAGCGGCTGCCGCTGCGTCGAAGGTACGGGCAAGCTCCTCGAGATGCATTTCGACACGCTCAAGGCTTAGGTGAGCGCACCCGAGCAATCTCAACAGCTGCGAATACATTCCTGTAAGCCCGTACGTCCGAAGGACTTGGAATGCCGATAAATAGCGTAATCGAACAGTCGGATTACGAAGCGCAGCAACAAGGAGAAGATGAGTTGTTATGCCTGTCGGAAAAAGCCATGACGTAATCTGATCCGGATATGATGTCGATGGGTCCAGAGAATCCAGCCCCCTCTTGATCGACTGCAGTACATTTTGGCAGCGGCGGCGCACCCATGCTTTCTCCGCAAAATGGCGGGATACTACCCGCTGCACACTTCGCAGCTGTCCCGTAGGATCATCCATGATGGTATCCGTTCGGAGACCGCCGGCAAGGTGATACGATGAGAGAACGGCCTCAGCGGTTGAAAGCTGCTGCCATGACAGAAAGGAGATCTCAACTAGTGCTCCCATATGGATCAGCTTCCCTGGTTTGGGCGGAAGGTCTTTCCGGTCCAGCACGACCATGACATCGACATCGGAGCCGATAGACATTTCTGCATCGCCCGGTAATCCTACCGTCGAGCCGCTAAAGTACGCGCCCATGTATCCTTCCTTCCGGCTGATATGGCTTGCTACCCAATCGATTGCCGCTGCGCGTGCATCCCTAACCTTCACTTGGTATCCCCCTGACTTTTAAGCCTTGAATTAACCTGCTCTGCTTATGTCCCGGCTCACCCTGTCAATAATTATATCCCATATTCACCGGCTGTTCGCTAAGAATCAATCTTCAAAACGCAAGGTGAAAATGATTGCCTGTTCTATTTTGCTTAGCGATTCCGGAGAGAAGTCCAAAGTATAAATTCTATCCGTACTTGTGGATTGCATTCCCCATATATGTACAGGCTCCTCTGTAGTGAAGGTTATCGGCTCCTGATATTGCATCAAGCCCTTCGCACCCAATCTTTTATCCCAGGGAATGGGGAAAGTGTACAGACCGGATCCCTTGCTAACCTTAATCTTATTCAGATTGTTTTCCTGTCCTTCTATGGAAATGGTATCAATAGATAGAATGCCTATCTCCGTATACATATATGGTTAATCATCCGCTAACAGCTCCCGGAGCATAATCTCACGGTTGTTGACGAACTCCTTCATGATCATGAAATGGTCGGTCTCTTCTAAACGGCATGCTTCCACTCCCTCTTCGTTCAATCTCCAAATCTGGGCGTCCGGATAGGCCATGAGAATAGGGGAATGGGTAGAAATGATGAACTGGGAGTCATCCTGCACAAGATCATGAATCCGGGTGAGCAGCGCCATCTGCCTGAAGGGAGACAGCGCCGCTTCCGGCTCATCCATAATATAAAGCCCATTACCTCTGAAGCGGTGCAAAAAGGTTGCAAAGAAAGACTCCCCATGCG
>NZ_CDSE01000050.1 GCF_001373415.1 Paenibacillus dakarensis
CCGCCGTGCCGGCGGGTTTTCTCTTTTACCGTATCTTTTATTTGTGTTAGAATAGGAAGAATGAGAAAAGTGATGCATATGAATGAAAAAGACAGGTGTGGTGAGATGAACCCTTTTATATACGATTATTCGCTGGAAGAGCTGCAGGAATGGGCTCAGGAGAATGGAGAACCCGCATTCCGCGGATCTCAAATTTTTGACTGGCTGTATGTTAAACGCGTAAATTCGTTTGAAGAGATGACGAATCTGTCCAAGGATATGCGCCAAAAGCTGAATGATCAATTCAGCTTTGTGACCTTGACTGAAATTACCAAGTTCGAGTCGAAGGATGGTACGGTCAAGTTTCTGTTCGGTTTGCATGATGATCATGCAATCGAGACGGTTATTATGAAGCATAACTACGGGAACAGCATTTGTGTGACGACCCAGGTTGGTTGCCGGATTGGCTGTACGTTCTGCGCTTCAACACTGGGCGGATTAAAACGAAACCTGACATCCGGAGAGATTGTAGCCCAAGTTGTTCAGGCGCAAAAGATTCTCGATCAAAGAGGTGAGCGCGTCAGCAGCATTGTTATTATGGGCTCGGGTGAACCGTTCGAGAATTATGATGCAACGATGAAGTTCTTGCGTACGATGATTCACGAGAAAGGCTTGAATATCGGTCAGCGTCATATAACGGTATCAACGAGCGGTATTGTGCCGAATATCTATAAGTTCGCTGAGGAGGATACCCAGATTAACCTGGCGATTTCCATCCATGCGCCTAATGACAAGCTTCGCTCCAAGCTGATGCCTGTTAACCGTCGTTTTCCGTTCGATGATGTGATAGAGGCACTTCGTTATTATCAGGCGAAGACAGGACGCCGTATTACATTCGAATATGCCTTGATTGGCGGTGTCAATGACCAAGTGGAACATGCGGCAGAGCTTGCAGATGTGATCAAAGATATGAACTGTCATGTTAACCTGATCCCTGTTAACCACGTGCCGGAACGGAAATATGTCCGTACGTCGCGTAATGATATTTTCAAATTTCAACGTACTCTGGCGGAAAAAGGCGTAAATGTAACGATCCGTCGGGAACAAGGCCATGACATTGCTGCCGCTTGCGGTCAGCTTCGGGCCAAGCATATGGAGTTGGGGTGAGAATAATTTGATCAATACGGTTCATGTCAGCCATGTTGGGCGGGTTCGGCAGGTGAATGAGGACTCTGTTCTAATCGCTCAAATAGAGCATGGCTATACACTCGGCATTGTTGCCGATGGGATGGGCGGGCACCTTGCAGGTGATACTGCCAGTAGACTTGCAGTTCAGACTGTGTCTGAAGACTTAGCTTCTCTGAAGCCTGATCTGTCTATGGATGGTATACAATCTGCGCTTCGCAGCGCCATCTTGCATGCCAACGAAGTAATTTACCATGAAGCTTCCGCCGACGAGCGGATGCATAACATGGGGACGACCATTGTGGCTGTACTTCTCCGTGGTCATGAAGGCTGCATTGGACATATCGGTGACAGCCGGGCCTATAAAGTGTCGGGGGATCAAGTAACCCGGCTGACAGAGGACCACACATTGGTCAATGAATTGTTTAAAAGCGGTCAAATAACTGAAGAAGAGTTAGAGTCTCATCCGCGTAAAAATGTGCTTATTCGGGCACTTGGGACGGATCAAACGGTATCCGTTGAAATGAGCCCAATAACAATTGAGGCGGGAGAGGTGCTGCTGTTATGCAGCGACGGGCTAAGTAATCTGGTTGATCGGGACCGGATAGGACAAATCGTCGGCTCACTTGAAATTCCTCTTCAGGAGAAAGCGGACCGCTTGCTTCAACTGGCGCTTCTCGCCGGAGGCGACGACAACATCACCGTCGCCCTGTTTGAACATCAAGAAGAAGCTGCTGGGCTAAGTAAAAAGGGGTGGAATTCATGATCGGACATGAATTGGCTGGTCGTTACAAGATCCTAGAACGAATCGGCGGCGGTGGAATGGCGCTGGTCTATAAGGCACAGGACATTTTATTGAACCGAAACGTAGCGATCAAAGTGCTGCGGCAGCAGTTTGTGCACGACGAGGAATTTATTCGCCGGTTTAGGCGTGAGGCACAATCGGCGGCGTCATTATCGCATCCGAATGTGGTCAGCATCTATGATGTCGGCCAAGAGGATGATATTCATTATATCGTTATGGAATATGTTGAGGGACATAACCTCAATGAAATTATTAAGGAGAGAGCACCGCTCCAGGTCGATGAAGCTGTGCGGATCGCCTCTCAAATATGTGATGCACTGGATCATGCTCATCATAATCAAATCATTCACCGTGATATTAAGCCGCATAATATTTTGATCGGGCGTAATGGCCGGGTTAAGGTAACGGATTTCGGTATCGCAAGAGCAGTTACCTCAACGACCATTACCCAGACGGGATCGGTCGTCGGTTCCGTTCATTATTTCTCACCGGAGCATGCCAAGGGTGTTGCTACAGGCGAGAAATCAGATTTATATTCTCTTGGTATCGTGCTGTACCAAATGTTGACCGCACGTCTTCCGTTCCTTGGAGAAAGCCCGATCAGCGTGGCGCTTAAACATCTCCAGGAGGAATTTGATGAACCGCGGGAAGTTAATCCGCTCATTCCTCAAAGCGTAGAGAATATCATTCTGAAGTCCATGCGGAAGAATCCTCAGGAGCGGTATCAGTCTGCTGAAGAAATGATGCAGGATCTCGAAACCTGCCTGCTGCCAAGTCGGCGTAACGAGCCAAAGCTGACTTTCGAAGAAGATGAGGATCAGACAAGAGTCATGCCAGCCATCAAAACGATGCAGTCGGGCGAGCATAAATATGCTGCTCCCGTGAGCACCGGCGATGCAAATGGAGATGATGAGCCGGAGGAAACGTCCGTCAAGGGTGCCGGCAAGAAGAAGTGGAAGAAACCAGCCTTTTTTATCGGTTTAGCTGTTCTTTTTCTGGGTATCCTTGCAGGTGTAGTTATATATGTGAATCATTTGTTTGTTGTTCCCGATGTTCCTGTCCCTAATGTGGTAAATATGACAGAAGAAGAAGCTGTCCGCACATTAGAGGAGGCAGGGCTCGTTGTTAGTGATGAAGTCATTAGGAAGTACAAGCAAGGTATCGCTGAAGGAACGGTATACGAACAGAGCAAGAAGGAAGGCTCAATCGTCAAAGAGGGCTCTGAAATTCAGCTATCGGTTGCGGACGCCAAGCCTTTAAGTAAAATGCCGAATGTAGTTAATAAAACGCTTGATGAGGCAATTAAATTGCTGAAAGATCAAGGGGTTATCGAAAAACGAATCAGTACGTCTGAGGAATATAACGATAACGTATCGGCAGGTCTAATTATTTCCCAATCGCCGGAATCGCCGGACAGCAATACCGAATTTGATCCAGATGAAACGGTAGTCTATCTGGTTGTTAGTAAAGGCAAGGAATCTGTTCCGATGGAAGACTTGACCGGGATGAGCCGCAGTCAAGCGGAGAGCAGAATCAAGGAACTGGGTCTGAAGGTCGGTACGGTAGATGAAGAGCCAAGCTTCACGGTGGAGAAAGGGAAAGTGATCAAGCAGTGGCCTTGGAACCCTGACCAGCCGGCAACACCTGGAACGGCTCAGAATCTAACAGTGAGCTCAGGCTATCCTCCGGAGGCTTTCAAATATACTTTTAAAGTTCCGGTAGCTCCTAAAGTCGAGGGAGAAAAGAGCAAGATTCGTATAGTTTACTCTGATGCACTTGGTGATAACCAGGAAGGGGAAGGCCGTACCATCAGCACGACGGAGATGATTCCGGTAGAGCTTCTGCTTGCTCCTGACAAGAACGGCTCTATACAAGTCTACAGGGATGGTCGTGCATTCGACACGTACTACGTTTCGTATTCTGATGCGAAGAATGGAACCGTGCCTGTTCCTGAGATTGAACCGCCGCAGCAGCCTGAGGTTCCGGCCACTACGAATCCGCCAGAAGAGGATGGCGGAGAAGATGAAGGCCAGGGTGAGGGTGACAGTGATGAGAATGACCCGGATGACGAGTCTTCCAATCCGGGGAATGGCCGAGGTAACAATGGTAATGGTAACGGGAAGGGTAAGAATAAGTAATACCAACTATCGAAAGTGAGGTCTGCATATGCTTGAAGGACTGATTGTTAAGGCACTAAGCGGATATTATTATGTCAAACCATTGCGAGAAGGCAATGTTGTATCCGGAGAGGACCCATCGGTTCAATGCAGAGCTCGTGGTATATTCAAAAAGAGAGGTGAATCTCCGCTTGTCGGAGATCGCGTCATATATTCTTTGACCGAGAATGGGGAAGGGACCGTGGATGAGATTCTTCCACGGTCTTCCCAATTAATACGTCCGCCTGTTGCTAATGTTCATTTGGCCGTTCTATTATTCTCGATCAAAGAACCTGACCTCAGCCTGCTGCTGCTCGATAAATTCCTCGTGCATGTTGAACATGCAGGTTTAGATGCATTGATCTGTCTGACGAAGCAGGATCTGGCGGAGGCTGAAGATGATTCTGCTGAGCGGGCCAAGGCTTTATACGAGGGAATTGGTTATGAGGTCATTGTTACGAGTTCCTTGGAAGGAACAGGAACTCAAATCGTCAAAGAACGACTGGCTGATCAAATTAGTGTGTTCTCTGGTCAATCGGGGGTAGGCAAATCATCGCTCCTGAATGCATTAATGCCAGGGTTGTCTCTTGAGACGAGCGAGATTAGCCTGCGGCTTGGCCGCGGTCGCCATACGACCAGACATGTTGAGCTGATTGAACTGGATAACGGCGGCTTTGTGGTGGATACACCAGGGTTTAGCCAGCTGGATTTTCAGGAGCTTGGTGTAGAGGAGCTGTCGAGCAGTTTTAGGGAGTTCATTCCTTTCGCGGAAAGCTGCAGATTTAGAGGCTGCAGTCATACCCATGAACCAGGCTGCCGGGTTATTGAAGCCAAGGAAGAAGGACTTATTGCATCCAGCCGTTATGAACACTATGTTGAATTTCTTACGGAAATGAAAGACAAGAAGCGGAGGTACTAGGACTATGATTAAGATTGCACCATCGATACTTTCGGCCGATTTTTCCAAATTGGGTGATGAAATTGCAGAAGTGCAGACTGGGGGAGCGGACTGGATCCATGTGGACGTTATGGACGGACATTTCGTGCCTAATATTACACTTGGGCCTCCAATCGTACAAGCTATTCGTCCTCATACAACGCTGCCGCTTGATGTGCATCTGATGATTGAAGCGCCCGAGCGTTATATTGCTGATTTTGCAAAGGCGGGAGCAGATTATATTACAGTTCATGCTGAAACCTGCCCGCACCTTCATCGTGTGATTCATTTAATTAAGGAGCATGGTGTTAAAGCCGGTGTGGCTATTAATCCGGGAACCCCGGCGCATGTTCTGCAGGAAGTACTCCCGGATCTGGATTTGGTACTTGTCATGACTGTAAATCCCGGATTTGGCGGCCAAGCGTTCATCGAACGTACAGTACAGAAGATTGAGCAGCTGCGCGAGTGGATTGCCGAAGGATCCAATCCGAGTACTCTTATTGAAGTCGATGGCGGTATTACAGCACAGACGGCTCCACTGGTCGTGAAAGCAGGTGCGAACGTTTTGGTTGCGGGAAGCGCTGTTTATGGCAAGCCGGATCGCTCGTCTGCGATTGCAGAGATTCGGAAGAGCGCACAGATCTAAGTTACAAGTCATCTGCGTGGATGCATAGGGCGGCGAATTGCCGCATAAATATGGTTACATGAGCTGGGTTCTCATGTAGCCTTTTTTTGTTATTGTTCACATCGATGGGCTTGGTGCATAAAATAACTAGAAGGCATGAGAATGATGGGGAGGGTGAGACATGAAATTTTATACGTTCAAGCTGCCGAAGTTTCTAGGAGGTTTTGTGAAGGCCATTCTAAACACGTTTCACAAAAGCTGACAGCTTGTTCCGGCATAACAGAACCTCCGTCCGGGGCAGACTTGCTGCGGCTAAACCGGGTAAGAGGCATTAAAAAAAGCACCTGCTGTGTTCAGGGTGCTTTTTGTTTAGACATATGTAAGCAAACGCAAGAAAAACTTCCTTGTCCCGGGCAGCCCTTGAAAAGCTGGAGATTGAGAAGTTTTTCTTAAACATAAGGAAGTATAATATTTCGCTATACTAGGCTTATATTTCTTGCAGAAACGCGATCGCCCTGTTTCAATGGATGACGCAATCGTTTCTATGTGTATGGGCATTGATTCATTATACGCGAGTCACTTTACCGGATTTCAAAGCGCGAGTGCTGACGTATACACGTTTTGGCTTGCCGTCTACCAGAATACGAACCTTCTGAACGTTTACGCCCCAAGAACGTTTGTTGTGGTTGTTGGCGTGGGAAACGTGGTTACCGGTGCCTGGTTTCTTACCTGTTACATAACATTTACGAGACATAGATTACACCTCCTTGTTTCATAACCCTGCATAAAACAATACCTAAATATCATATCACAGAAAAAATTACTCCGTCAACTATCCTAAAAACATTTATTTCTCTTTCTTCTTATAGTACAATGTTGTTTAGTCCATAATATTTCCTAAGAAATCAGATGGGCTAATCGGTTTGTCCTCGCTTGGCGGAGTTCAATACCGAAGGCTCGGAGACGAGAGCCTTGCCCATAACGAGCTTTGTGACTAATTTATTAATCATAGATGTCTGTTTTTTGTTGGGCGATAACCGGCTTAAAGCTCTGAATAATAAAGAAAACATACAATTGAAGCGTTTTTTGTATCAAGCCAGGAAGGGGTATTCTCATTGAGTAAGCGTTCTTTGAATGGAACAGAATTTACCGCAATGGTATTAGCCGGAGCGGAACAACTGCATTTGCATGCAGAGCATGTCAATTCCTTAAATGTATTCCCGGTTCCGGATGGCGACACGGGAACTAACATGAATTTGACAATGACTGCTGGCGTAGCAGAACTGAAGAGCAAGTATTCGGAATCGGTAGGGCATAGTGCTGGTGTACTGTCTAAGGGACTTTTGATGGGAGCTCGGGGAAATTCCGGAGTTATTCTGTCACAATTATTCCGCGGCTTCAGCCGTTATGCAGCACCTTATACAGAATTAAATACCACCCAATTTGCAGCTGCGCTGCAGACAGGTGTAGAGGCGGCTTATAAAGCGGTTGTTAAGCCTGTTGAGGGAACTATCCTCACCGTTGCGAAAGAGGCTGCCAAGCATGCTGTGTATTATTCGCGCAGAAGCACTGATATCGTGGAGCTGATGGAGCAGGTGCTGGCGAAAGCCAAGGAAACGTTGTCCCAAACCCCTGAAATGCTGCCGGTTTTGAAACAGGTTGGTGTTGTGGATTCTGGCGGACAAGGTCTTGTTTACATCTATGAAGGGTTCTTAAGATCGCTGAAAAATGGCTCTGCTTCTTCGGGACCAGTTCCTGCGCCTGCAGAACGTACTGTACCTCGAAATGTTGAGGGCATCGTTACTCATCCGGATCTGGCGACTGTACAAACGCCTGCTTCAGCACAATCCAAGCTTTCAACTGAGGAAATCGAATTTCTGTATGATATGGAGTTTTTCATCAACAGACAGTTAGGTAATAATCAGTCCACACCGTTCGACGAGGATAAATTCAGAAAAGCTCTTTCTGTTAATGGTGACTCGATTATTGTTATTGCTGATGATGAGACCATTAAAGTGCATGTGCATTCGAAAGCTCCCGGGGAAGTGCTTAATTTAGCTTTACTGTACGGTGAAATTACACAGATTCATATTCTGAATATGCGTGAACAGCATCGTGATCTGCTGTCGACTGGTATGGACAGCGCGCCGATGCCTGAACTGTTCGCGGATATTCCTGCTGAATCCAAGACACCTGAAGCACCTGCTGTTCCGCCTGCTGATGAGCTGGCTCCATATGGATTCATCGCTGTATCCTCTGGTGAAGGAATCTCCAGCATCTTTAAGAGCCTGGGTGTGGATGTCGTACTGGCTGGCGGCCAGACTATGAATCCGAGTACGGAAGACTTCGTTAATGCGATTGCTTCGATCTCAGCTCAGCAGATTTATATTTTGCCAAACAACTCCAATATTGTTCTGGCAGCACAACAGGCAAGAGATCTTCTTGAAGGTGAACGGAATGTAATTGTAGTTCCGAGTAAGACGATTCCACAAGGAATTGCGGCAGCGTTCGAGTTCCAGGAGGATGAAAGTGTTGAAACCAATACCGAGAATATGATCGAAGCCGTTTCACGTGTCCAGTCTGGACAAGTAACTTACGCAGTGCGGGATACTAATATTGATGAACTTCAGATTAAAGCTGGTGAATTTATTGGTATTCAAAATTCAAAGATCGTTGCTGCGGCATCCGATCTGCTGACTGCATGTCAGGAGTTGCTGGGTAAAATGCTCGGTTCCGGGGATGAAATTGTCACTCTTCTTACAGGGGAAGACGCAACTGAAGAAATTACAGAGAGCCTGACTACTTGGCTTGAAGATACCTATCCGAATGCGGAAGTGGAAGTGCATTACGGCGGACAGCCTATTTATGCATATTTGTTCTCTGTTGAATCTTAATTGTGTTTTGATCTAATTATGATGGTTATTTTAGGGAGGGGTACCCGGTGAAGAAAACTGTTATTGTCACAGACAGCACAGCGGATATTCCGGCAGAACTGGTAAATAAGTATGGCATACGTATTGTTCCATTACGTCTGATGTTCGGTGATGAGACGTATTTGGACGGGGTGGAGATTACCGCTGGCGAGTTCTATACACGACTCGTTAAATCTCCGCAGCTGCCGACAACCTCTCAGCCTTCTCCGGCTGATTTTTTAGAAGTGTATGAATCGATTCTGAAGGAGTTCCCAGACAGCTCCATTCTAACGATCAACCTTTCTTCGGCAATGAGTGGTACTTATCAATCGGCGCTGCTGGCTGCTTCGCTTGTAGAAGGGGATCCTGATATCACCGTATGGGATTCGAAGTCAGCATCGTACGGTTTTGGAATGTTTGTAGTTCATGCAGCAAAGCTTGCGGCGGATGGATTGCCAGTGAATGAGATTGTAGCTTCCATCGAAGAGCTTCGGTCTAAACGCCAACTGTATTTCCTTGTGGATACCTTGGAATATTTGCAGAAGGGTGGGCGCATCGGTAAAGCTTCGGCTGTACTTGGTACGCTGCTGAACATCAAACCGATTTTATCCATAGATGATGAAGGTGTTATATATCCGGTTGAAAAAGTGAGAGGCCGCAAAAAAGCGACTGCCAGAATGATTGAGCTATTCCAACGTGACCTGGCAGGGATTACGAATATTAATGTAGCGGTAGGCCATACGGCAGACCCGGCTTCGGTCAATGATTTCCTGGAGCAGCTATCTGCTGTATTTACGGTGAAAGAAACCGTCCTGTCCGATATTGGAGCAGTTATCGGCACCCATGTGGGACCGGGCACCATTGCCGCGTATATTTGGCCCGCTTGATTGGGGGAGAATTCATGAATCTCGATCTAGATCAAATATCCGTAAGGCAGATCAACGGCGTGAGCGCCCTGAAAGAAGGGGAGCTTCACGCCTTTGGCATCTTTACGGTTAAGGATTTGCTGGAATATTACCCGTTCCGGTATGAAGATTACCGCCTTCGTTCACTGAGTGAGGTGAAGGATGGGGATAAAATTACAATACAAGCCAAAATTGCAGGTATTCCTGTATTACAGAGGTATGGTAAAAAGTCACGTCTTTCGTGCAAGATGCTGGCTGAGAACTGGATGTTTACGGCGACATGGTTTAACCGCCATTTCCTGAAGGATCAGCTGACGGCAGGACGTGAAATTGTGCTGACAGGCAAATGGGATCAGCGGCGGATGCAGCTGACGACAACGGAATCGGAATTTCCGGATAAAGGGGCATTCCGAAGCGGCACACTGCAGCCGGTATACTCGGTTGGCGGAAAAATTACGCAGTCCTGGCTTCGAAAGACGATGGTACAAGCACTTCAGCAGTATGGGGATATGATCCCGGAGATTCTTCCCCAGGCACTTATCCAGAAGTATAACCTGATGCCCCGGAAGCAGGCGATTGCTACAATTCATCAGCCTGTGGATACGAAGGAAGGGCAAGAGGGCCGGCGGCGGATGGTATATGAAGAGCTGTTCATGTTCCAGTTGAAAATGCAGGCATTCCGGGCGCTGAATCGTGACCGGATGGATGGTGTTGTACATACCGTTGATAATGCAACGATTCGGGAGTTCGTACGGAGTCTGCCTTTCGAGCTGACGGATGCGCAAAAGCGGGTCGAGCTTGAAATCCTGCACGATATGCGGTCACCATATTGCATGAATCGACTGCTTCAAGGCGATGTCGGTTCCGGCAAAACGGTGATTGCTGCCATTGCTTTGTATGCCACGGTCAGATCAGGCTTTCAAGGCGCTCTGATGGTTCCTACGGAAATACTTGCTGAGCAGCATATGCGTTCCTTACAAAAGCTGTTTGAGCCGTTTGGCGTTACGGTAGGGCTTCTGACAGGAAGTGTGACAGGGAGAAAGCGCAAGGATCTGCTTGCATCACTGCAAATGGGGCTGATTGACATTGTGGTTGGTACACATGCCCTCATTCAGGAAGATGTTTATTTCAGAGAGCTCGGCCTTGTTGTAACGGACGAGCAGCACCGATTCGGTGTGAACCAGCGCAGCATTCTCCGCCGGAAAGGATACAATCCGGATGTATTGACGATGACAGCGACACCGATTCCGCGAACGATGGCGATTACCGCTTTTGGGGATATGGATGTCTCAACCATATCGGAAAGACCCAAGGGACGTATTCCTATCACGACTTATTGGGTGAAGCATGACCTGATGGAACGGGTGCTCGGATTTATCGCCAGAGAGATTGATCAGGGTCGGCAGGCCTATGTGATCTGTCCACTTATTGAAGAATCTGACAAGCTGGATGTGCAGAATGCGATCGATCTGCATGTTCAGTTGCAGCAAGCATTTCCGAAGTATCGTGTCGGGCTGCTGCACGGGCGGATGACACCAGGGGAGAAAGATGAAGTGATGCGCGGATTTTACAACAATGAGCTGCACCTCCTCATCTCGACTACGGTTGTTGAGGTCGGTGTTGACGTTCCGAACGCAACCCTGATGATTATTATGGATGCCGACCGGTTTGGCCTGTCACAGCTTCATCAGCTGCGCGGCCGGGTTGGAAGAGGCGCTCACGCTTCATTCTGTATATTGGTGGCTGATCCGAAATCTGAGGTTGGGCAGGAGCGGATGCAGGTGATGACCGAGACCGAAGACGGATTTGAAGTGGCGCGCCGCGATCTGGATTTACGGGGACCTGGTGACTTCTTCGGAACGAAGCAGAGTGGAGTTCCGGAGTTTAGACTGGCGGATATGGTCGCTGATTTTGAGGTGGTTGAGCAGGCCAGAGGAGACGCTGCTGCTCTTGTTGGCGATGCGTCGTTCTGGACTTCACCGAGTTATGCACCGTTGAGAGAGTTTTTGCAGAAGGAACAAATTTTCCAGGGGGACCTTATCGATTAACTCATAAAAAGATAGATAGCACAATGGACGGGCCCTCGTCATATACTCAAACCATGACCAGAGTTATAACGGGAGGTGCCGAAGGTTTTGAGTTATCAACAATATGGTATAAGTCCGCAGCTTGTGGAACGTATTAAGCAGAAGATGAAGAATCCTGCTGTCAAGGAGAGAGTTAAAGGTGTGGTTCAAGGCTTGTCCAAAGTCGATCTTCAGAACAGCGCCAAAGTACAGCAGCTGGTACGTACATGCACAGGCATTTTGGATGAAAAGCTCAGTCCTGTACAGGAACAGCAGATCGTTAAATTTGTCCTTGCACAGCGCATTGATCCGAATAATACATTTCATTTAATCAAGCTGTGGGGGATGTTCCGTTGATTCGTTAATTTCATCTATGCCAACAGATAGAGAAAAGCCTCTGCAAACTGCTGCAGAGGCTTTTTAAATGCTGAGCCAGGGTAAATACGCCTGGTTTATTGCGTTCCTCCCGGTGAGGGCTTAGCCCGTAATAGGCTGTATGCACTCAGGCGTGTCGTTCTTGACGGAGTTGACGGTTGTTCCTACGGCGGCAGCGGTCATTCCGGCAGCAGGGAAGGGTACAAGCAGCCGTTTCAGCTCATCACGGCTTGTATTACGACTGATCCATCGTTCCTCATCTTCAGGTCTTAGAATGACGGGCATACGGTCATGAATATCCTCCATTAATGGATTGGGGCGGGTAGTAATGACTGTACACGTACTGAGTTTGCTTCCGTCCGGGGCTGTCCACATGTCGTATAAACCGGCCATGCTGAATATGCTGCCGTCCTTCATCCCGATCAGGTGGGGCTTCTTTCCACCTGGTGTACGCTGCCATTCGTAGAAGCTATCTGCGGGGATCAGGCATCTTTTCCGAAGGAAAGGGACTTTATAAGCTGGTTTCTCCTCAAGCGTTTCACTGCGGGCATTGATCATTTTGGCACTTCCCGCAGCGTCTTTTGCCCAGGAAGGGACGAGCCCCCAGCGAAGCTGTCCCATCCGGCGGCGTTCGCCGTCATGAATGACAGCCGCTACCATCTGTGTAGGAGCAATATTATAACGAGGAGCATGAAATGGACTGACAGAGTCAGGATCAATCAAAAAGCGACTGAGTAATTCCTCCCAAGTAACCGTTAATGTGAAGCGTCCGCACATAGTTTTCACCTCTTTCAGGCACAATGATTATAAGCCATATCGTAAAAATGATTGTCGTCTCGCGGCTCTATGTCTAAAGTATACACATATTTAAGGTTGGCGAAAAAGCTTCGTTCCCCTATAATAGTTAGGTGCGTTTTTGCAGCATATGATTTTCACATTAGAAATGGAGGCAATTCAGTGTTTGATTTAAAAGCCAATGGAACTTCAGTGAAGACTGAGGTTGTTGCTGGAGCAACTACCTTTTTCACCATGGCGTACATTATGGTCGTTAACCCGTTGATTCTGTCCGGAGCAGGTGTTCCATTTGAGCAGAGCTTTACGGCAACGGTTATAGCAGCGGTTATCGGTACCTTGCTGATGGGATTGGTTGCCCGTTATCCGATTGCTGTCGCACCGGGTATGGGGCTTAACGCTTATTTTACATATTCGGTTGTTCAAGGACATGAGAATTTATCTTATGTAGCTGCTTTCTCTGCTGTATTTATTGCGGGGATTCTGTTCCTGCTGCTGTCAATGACAACGCTGCGCAGCCGGTTGATTGAGATGATACCTCCCAATTTGAAGCATGCGATTACCGCGGGGATTGGATTGTTTATCGCTTTTATCGGTCTGCGGATGAGCGGAATCGTGACGGCTCACCCTGATAATCTCGTAGCGCTGGGCGATCTGCATCAGCCTAATGTGATATTGGCGCTTGTTGGTCTTGCAGTAACCCTGATTCTGCTGTCCCGTAATGTAAAAGGCGCCCTGTTTATCGGTATGATTATTACCGGCATCATCGCTTATTTTGTGGGTATGCTATCCTTTTCCGAGGGGATTGTCTCTGTACCTACACTTCCGGAAGGAATTCTGGTATGGAATCCGATTGAGGCTTTAGGAGATGTTATATCGCACAGCTTGTACGCCGTCGTGTTCTCCTTCCTGCTGGTCACCTTGTTCGATACCACGGGTACGGTAGTGGGTGTAGCTGAGCAGGCTGGCCTGATGAAGGACAATAAGCTGCCTCGCGCCGAGCGGGCTATGTTATCAGACTCGGTCGCAACGGTTGCCGGCTCTATGCTGGGTACAAGCCCAACGACGGCATATGTTGAATCTGCTGCAGGTGTCGGCGCCGGTGGACGCACAGGCTTGACTGCAGTTGTGGTTGCGATTCTCTTCGCAATTGCTGCATTTTTCAGTCCGCTTGTGGGAGCGGTGTCCGGGTTGTCTGCGATTACGGCACCTTCTCTTATTGTGGTTGGCTGCTTGATGCTTGGTAATGTGAAAAGCATCCGTTGGGACGATTTCGATGAAGCGTTCCCGGCGTTCCTCGTCATTCTGACGATGCCGCTTACCTCCAGCATCTCAACAGGGATTGCGCTTGGCTTTATCACTTATCCATTGATGAAGGTGGTTAAAGGGCAATTCCATGCGGTGCATCCGCTCATGTATGTATTTGCCGTCTTGTTTATTTTGCAGCTTGCTTTTGTACCGCATTGATTAGCTTGATCGATTGATCGCTTCAAAGATAAAAAAGCCGGAGAATTCTCCCTGTCATGACAGGGTAGAGTTCTCTGGCTTTTTTAATGGCAATCGATCGGATTCATTCGGATGCTGATGAAGCAGGGGGGATATGGCTCAGCTTCTCAGCCATTTTATGAATGCTTATCCTTGGAATAATCCTTCAGAAGTCTCGCCAGCTCCGACATATACTTCGTCAGCTGCACACTGATTTCTGCCCGCATCACATCTCGTGTCATACCAAAGCGATCTTCATATCCCCGGCAGTAATAACGGTGGTAGATCACGAGGTCGGATTGCTCCTCGGTCAAAATCTTAATATTCCGCTGCTTGAGTTCGCGCCTGATTCTGTACAAGTCCTGCATAATCTGTTCAAGGATTTTCTGGCTGGCGAGAACATATAACCGTTTCAGAATATTGGTGGAGTACTCAGCGTCGGCAATGCTCTTCTGAACCATTTTCTCCATATGCGGCAATAGGATATAATCGCGGATCATCGTTTGTTCTTCCGGGGTGATGATCTTGCTTCTCTGGGAAGCATGCTGCTGCTCATACTGCTCGACATGCTCTGTTAATAGCATCTTGGACTTCCAGCGTTCGTTACCATCCAGCTTGCTCATTTGTAATGCCCTCCAATTTGTTCAGCTCTTTCCCGTGCGACGCCGGACTCCTGCAGCGAAGATGCACGCATAATGGCCCCGCTTCCGTACCTATTCTTAATCGCATCAATGACACGTTCTTTACGAAAAGCAAGGGATCGGTCATCAAAAAGGGTCAGCTGAATCACGCTGTCGTCTGTCAGTTGAGACAGGGAGATGCTCAGGTTGCTGAGCGGAAGCCCGTTCCAATGATCGATAAACAGCTTGCGCGCAGCGGCAGCTACTTCATGGGTGAGCGCTGTTGGCTCAGGCAGTGTCATCTGCCTGCTAAACCATGACGTTCGTTCACCATCCGTTTCTGCAGCGGACACTGTAACAACAGAGCCTAAATAGTTGTGGCGCCTTGTGCGCTGGCATACCTCAACCACAAGCTCCAGGAGAACAACCTCAATATCCTGGAGCCGGCGGTACAGACTCCAGCGGAGCGCTTTGCCGTGACTGATTGACTTTAATTGATGCCGTATTCCGGATACGACGGGGCTGGGATCGATCCCGCGGGCGGTCTGCCAATAATAGGCCGCCTGAATATCGCTCTGCTTGCCCATTTCGCGCCGCATTCGCGCTTTAAACTCCCCGAATTCCATCCGTGCGATGTCTCCGATGCAGCCCAGTCCCATGCGTGTGAAATGGCGGGTCATCGCAGAGGCTACCATGAACATGTGATGCACAGGAAGCTTCCATAACGTAGACTCCAGCTTGTCGAAGGTAAGCTCGAAGACACCTTCAGGCATCTTCTTGGCATAGTTATCGGTGGCCATCTTGGCGAGGACCTTTGTTGGACCGATGCCGACTCTCGTCCAGACGCCTGTGGACAGCAGCACATGGTTTTGAATTCTTTTGGCCATCTCATACGGGGACCCGAAATAAGCGGTTGAGCCTGTCACATCGAGAAACTGCTCATCTACACTGTAAGGCTCCACAAGATCGGTATAGGATTCAAAAATTTGCGTAATGAATAAGGATACTTGAATATAGGTCTGCATTCTGGGACGGATGACAATGAGGTCCGGGCATTTAGCCATAGCTTCCCCGACTCTAGAGGCTGTTGTCACACCGCGGGATTTTGCGATGGGGCATGCTGCAAGCACAATACCGTTAAGTCTTGCAGGATCTCCCACGGCAACAGGCTTATCCCGATATTCCGGATGAGCGGCCTTCTCCACTGAAGCGTAAAAAGACTGTCCGTCGATTA
>NZ_CDSE01000051.1 GCF_001373415.1 Paenibacillus dakarensis
TTTAACCGCCGCTGGATGAAGATTGGTATCGGCAGTAATGACCCTATCAAGCTAAAGCGAATACGGCAAGAGATAGAAAGCTGGGGAACGATTGAGATTACAAGCTCGGCTCCGGTCAATTTGGAACTGTCGGTTAAGGGAATTACGAAGGAAAGCGGCATGCTAGAGGTATGCAACATGCTTGGTATTCCGATGTCCGAGGTCATTGCAATGGGTGATAGTGAAAATGATGTTAAGCTGCTGAAGGCGGCAGGACTTGGGGTTGCCATGGGCAATGCGGGGGAGCATATCAAATCCATAGCGGATGTTGTTACGGCTACTAACAACGAGGATGGCGTTGCTCAGGCGATTAAGAAATATGTGTTCCAAATGGAGTAAATGCAGCAGACGTAAACTAGTACATATAGTGAGGGAGTAGATATAAGGTGACCGTTCAATCAAGAGAGGTAAACCTGGATCAACTGGGCGGAACTATATACCCGGACCCGGAGATCATCAATGGTGAACAGCTGAAATGGGCTTCTCCGCTTGAGGCGCCCTTTCACATCGCAGGCTTTCCATGGCTCGCTCAGGACGGCGTTTATAGACGCCTTCCTTTAGCTTCCAAAGACGTCTTGCCGCCTGCGGTTGATACACTTGCTTATTGTACGGCAGGCGGGCAAATTCGTTTTCAGACCAATTCCTCGAGGCTTGCCATAAAGGTACGCCTCGCCGGACCTGCCAATATGTATCACATGCCGCCTACAGGGCAGTGCGGCTTTGACTGCTACCTTGGAGAGCCTGGAGAACAGTCCCATATCTCTACGGCGAAATTCAAGCCAACGGCAAGTGAGTATGAATCACAGTTATATCAATGGGACACCAAAAAAGATGTAACGGTCACCTTAAATTTCCCTCTCTACCAAGGGGTAGAAGAGGTGTGGATCGGTGTAGATAAGGATGCGGTTATAAGCGAGGCACCTGCTTATGCAATAAATAAGCCTGTCGTTATATACGGAACCTCGGTTACACAGGGTGGATGTGCTTCCAGACCGGGCATGGCTTATTCTAATATACTCAGCCGTATGATTCCGGTAGAGTTCGTGAATCTTGGCTTCTCTGGAAGTGGGAAGGGCGAGCCGGAGCTCGCGCATATCATTTCGGAAATCAGTGATCCGGCGCTGTATATACTTGATTATGAAGGGAATACGGGCGCGGTGGAAAATATCACGCGAACGCTGCCCGAATTCATTCGTATTTTGAGAGCACGGCATCCTGAGGTTCCTATATTAGTTGTCTCCAGAATTAGCAATGCTGGGGACCAATTCTATCAGGGAAGGAGGGAGCTTAATAATAGCCGCAGGCTGGTACAAATCGAGAATGTTGAACAGAGACAGGCAGAGGGGGATAGTAATATCCACTTCGTTGACGGTTCTAAATTTTTAGGCAATGAGTTTGCTAGTGAGTGCACAGTTGATGGAGTGCATCCAACAGACCTCGGATTTCTGCGCATGGCACAGTCCCTTGCACCATTCATCAGGCCATTATTACGACTGTGAATAAGAAAGATCATATAAACAGCCTTCAGACCGAAGGATTATCAGACGACTGATATTACCTTTTAAGCCGAAAAGGAGAGAGTCTCGATGAAATCCAATAGTAGAAATCTGCTTTTTATTGTAATGGTCTGCTTTATTGCTGGAGTTTGCAGTCTTTATTACAGCGTTATGGCATCCGCGTCTTCAAGAGAAGGTGATGACGCTTCTAAAAAAGATAGAGCCGAGCATCTGGGGTACTCAATGTTCAAGGGCCATTTGCATACCCATACCTCGCTTAGTGACGGGATATTGTTACCTAATGATGCTTACAATTTTGTAAAAGCGAATACAGATTTTGATTTTTATGCAGTGACTGAACATGACGTGACTTATGACATCAGCACAGGTAGTGATTTTATTACAGATGTCCAAGATTCTTATTCAGACGAGTTTAAAATACTGCATGAGCAATCCAATGCTCACAATAAGGATAATGAATTTGTTACGCTGCCGGGTACGGAAGTTACCTGGTACGATGAAGCGGGCCATATCAACCTATTTAATACACCATGGTTTGCAAGAACACATGGAGTAGGTGCAGACGGCACTTGGGGCTGGAGCGACATTAAATACGATTTACCAACCTTTTACGCCAGGCTTGCCCAAGATCCTAATGCTATCGCTCAATTTAACCATCCGCGTTCGTCAGGAAACTGGAGCTTCTCAGAATTTAAACACTATAACCGGGAGGTTGACAGAAATATTAATCTGTATGAATACAAATCCTCAAATGATTTTGCGGTGCTTACCAAGGCATTAGATCGGGGTTGGCATATTTCTCCTTCATTTGGCGGAGACGATCACAAAGGGAATTGGGGAATGGTTCAACCCACATATACCGGTGTTTGGGCAAAGAATTTAACCAGAGAAGGCATTTACGAGGCGATGCAAAATCGCCGCACCTACGCATCACTTGATCGTAGTTTAGAAATGACTGTTTCGGCAAATGGTCAGATGATGGGGGCCATCCTTCCGTCTGATACGAAGAAAATTGATCTTTATATCCGGGTAAATGATCCTGATGCTAAGGATAAGCTGGATAAAGTTGTGGTTTACAAAAACAGCGGTGAAATCGTCAAGGAGTACAGTAATATTGCCAGCAATCAATTTGAAATTGAAGAAAGCTTTGTAAGTGCAGACGGGGATTATTTCATCGTTAGGGCTTTTCAGGCAGATGGTGAAGAAGCCGTAAGTGCTCCAATATGGATTGGTGAAGAAACGAGAGGCACGATGCATGCGCCTGAAATTACGGTGCAAGGAGAATTTCCGGATACCATTAAGCTTGGGGATCAAGTAGAAGTTCTGAGTGCTTCGGCGACAGATAATCGCGGTCAATCCTTATCGGTTGAGGCAACTGTCTTAAATGACAAGGGAGAAGTAGCGGTTGCAGATCAGCGTTTCAAGGTTGATATGTATGGAGAATATTTCATTAAATATGCGGCAACCGATCAGCAAGGAAATACACGTGTGGAATTGATCCGCCTGCTTGTGGATCAACAAAACCTGGATGCCGGAAAAATTCTGAATGAGTTTGAGCCTATCGTTAATGTAGGTGCAAACGAACATGAAGTAGGAATAAATGTAGTGACCGATAAGGCATTAGAAACCGCGTATGTTCAGTTTAAGCCTGAGTCAGAGGGAAGCTGGGATAATGCTGAAGTCGTACAAGCGGAAGCTTCCTATTTTCAAGCCGCGTATGGCGATACATTTACCAAGAGTAACTATCGTGTGCTTGCGGCTCATGAAGCGAGCTTAACAGATCTGAGCTTAGGCACCAAGTATGACTACCGGTATGGAATTTCACCGACTGGACCTTGGAGCAGCAGTTATAGCTTCAGGACTGCACCGGACTCAGAGAATGCCGTTATGTATGTGATGGGAGACCTTGAGGTTCCGGATCGAAATCCGGAAAGCTTCCGGCTCTTTAAAAATATGCTGAACGTTCTGCAGGAGAAAAATCCAGACGGACGGACAATGATTCAAGTTGGAGACCTGGTAGAGCTTGGCGGTAATACGTATGCTTGGGATGATGTGTTTAACAACATTTACAATGGCCTGGATCTCATATCTGCTCATATTGCAGGGGACCATGAACGCGTAACGGATCGGAAGTTTGGGGCATTTTCCGGGCTTTTCAACTTACCGAAGAACGGTGAAGGCAGTTACCGGGAAACCAATTATTCGTTTGATTATGGTGATATGCATATTGCTGTTCTAAATTCTGTGCTGGATTTCGACAAGCAGCTGTCATGGCTGGAAAAGGATATGCGGGCAACAGATAAGAAGTGGAAAATCGTAATGGGACACTATCCTTATTATGGTGGTCTTTCGGGCGATGAGGTCGGTATGGACATCATGAGAGTGAAATTGTCACAGGCATTTGACAGGCTTGGAGTCAGCTTGTACATTGGCGGTCATGATCATGTGTATAAACGGACCACCATAAGAGACGGTGAAAAGGATATATCACAAGAAGGAATGAGCCTTGGCACGACTTTTGTGGCCGTTGGTTCATCAGGTCCAGTGTTCGATGATAATAAATCATTTGACTGGGATCATATTGTCTATGATGAAAATAAGCAGACAGGTGTGATTTTAGAATCAAACGATCAATCTCTCACTTTGAAAGCTTATAACAGCGACGGCGCTGAAATTGATTCATTTACGATTAAACAACCTGAGAATTATATAGATTTAACGAGCGCAATTATAGAAAATAATGTGTTGAAGGGCGTGGGGGTATTAAATTACCCGGGTTCCCCAGAACGTGTTACGCTTATCGCTGAAAAACGTGACGACACGGGTGAACAGCTGCTGGAAACGGTTATTCAAGAAGCTGTACTGGAGCATCTCGGACGTGAACAGATTATTCTATTTGACACCCCTCTTGCATTTGGCGATGAGAATACCATCGTCGTTAGATTGGTTAATAATCCAATCGACCGAGAGCCGTTATCAGAGCCTTTAATGGCTCATGAAGGAATGCTGGGTGACGGTTCGGAAGAAAACCCATATCAAATTAAAAGTGCCAGCGGGCTAAATAAAATGAATGAATTCCCGGACAAACATTTTATTTTAGAGCGGGATATTGACGGTAAAGGTATGTTTTTTGAAGCGATTGGCGCGAGTGGTACCGCATTTACCGGTACGCTTGATGGCCGAGGGCATACGATAACTGGCGTTATTGTCTCCTCCGGCGGTGCGGGTCTCTTTGCTTTCAATAGTGGTATTATTCGCAATGTAGGAATTATTGCTGACATTGATGTTCGCCGAAGCAATGTCGGGATGCTGGTTGACCAGAATGATGGAGTAGTAGAATATGTCTACAGCACAGGCTCCATGAGAGGCAATTCTACAGTCGGCGGGATTGTGGGCTACTCGAACGGTACCGTTAGAAACAGTTATTCAACAGCCCGCGTTAGTTCTCGCGGAAAGCAAGCCGGCGGTATTATAGGGATTACAAGTAAGGGCAGTGTAACCGAAAATGTCTATGCCACGGGAGCTGTTACAGCAGACGATTCAAATGCCGGCGGTATCAGCGGATATGGATATAACAATACGTTCATTCAAAATAGTATTGCGTTAAATCCTTCTGTTGTTACAGGTACTGCAGCTAATCGAATTGTTGGCAGGGTTTTAGCGGGTGATACAGCCATTTTAGTAAACAATTACGCCGATGAAAATATGTTTGTAAGCAGTGAAGGTGTGAAGGTGAGTGATCCGAACAATGAAAAAGGGCAGAGCGTCAGTGCAGAAACATTCACGAAGACATCCTTTTTCACAGAAACCCTCGGTTGGGATTTTGATTCGATCTGGATCATGAATGAAGATGCCAAACGTCCATTATTGCGAAATAATATGGAGCAAATTGGCGAGGATACTACTCCAAAGCCGAAGCTTGATAAAAATGAAGATGGATACTATCTCATTCATTCGATTAATGAATTAAAAGTGATTTCAGATTTTCCGAATGAGAATTATTTACTCGTAAATGATCTTGATTTTGAAGGCAAGCTGTTTGAACCTTTATTTAAGGGGACGCCTTTCTCAGGTATTTTTGATGGCAATAACAAATCTTTATCCAGCTACAAATCCGAAACTGGCGGCTTATTCCATCTGAATGGCGGAACGATTAAAAACATAGCGATGGTCGATGCAAGCGTCACGGGCGGAAGTAATATAGGCATACTCGTCAATACCAACAACGGAAATGTAGAGAATAGTTTTGTAACAGGCTCAATCGAAGGTGCAAGCACCGTGGGCGGTCTGGTCGGCTACTCCAATGGTGTCGTGAGAAACAGCTATTCTACGGCAAATGTAACGGCTCAAGTGAGTCAGGCCGGCGGGCTGGTCGGAATCACGAACTCGGGCAGTTTAACGGAAAACGTGTATGCATCTGGAGCCGTTAAGGCACTTAAAAGCAACGCAGGCGGAATAACTGGCTATGCCTATAATAATACTGTTGTTAGAAACGCCATTGCTCTTAACCCTTCAGTGGTGACGCCTACCATGGCGAACCGTGTGGTTGCTCGAGTTCTTGCGGGGCACACCGCAACCCTAGAGAATAATTATTCTTTTGATGGCATGATCGTGGATAAAGAAGATGAAAGTATTGCGGCTGCTAACAATAGAAGAGGTTTAGGGCTCTCCAAGCAGCAGGTAGAAGATCAAGGTACGTATATCAACAGCTTGAGATGGGATTTCGAGTCAACTTGGATGTGGAATGATGCTTTAAAGCGTCCGGTAATGAGCAGCAATCCTGAAAAGACAGAAGAACCTGTTGCGCCATTGGAAAAAAATGAAGACGGTTATTACAAAATCAAATCCATTGCAGATTTGAGCGTTATGGAAAGCTTCCCGGCAGAAAAATATATTTTAGATCAAGACCTGGATTACGCTGGACAAACGGCTGAGTCACTTTTTAAGGTTGTTACGTTCACCGGTGTTTTCGATGGTAACGGGAAGAAAATAGCTAATTTTAATTCTTCGAGCGGCGGTTTATTCCATCTTAATGCTGGTGTGATTAAAAATGTAGCTATGATCCATGCCAGCGTCACTGGCGGAAGCAAAATAGGCATACTCGTCAACACCAACAATGGCGAGTTAGAGAATAGTCTTTCAACAGGTTCCATTACAGGCGCAAGCACAGTTGGCGGTTTAGTAGGCCAATCCAATGGTGTCGTAAGAAACAGCTATTCTACTGCAGATGTGACGGCTCAAGTGAGTCAGGCTGGCGGCTTAATCGGAATTACAAGCGCAGGCAGCTTAACAGAAAACGTGTTTGCATCCGGAGCTGTTCGGGCCGTTACGAGCAATGCAGGCGGAGTGACTGGCTACGGGTATAATGGCACGGTTGTTCGAAATGCCATTGCCCTGAACCCTTCGGTTACGGCGCCAACTATGGCGAACCGTGTGATGGGACGGGTGCTTGCGGGGCACACTGCCACGCTCGAGAACAATTATGCATATGACGGCATGATTGTGAATAAAGAAGGTATTGCTGATGATTCTTTAACATCTCTAAAAGGATTAGGTCTTTCCGTATCTGATCTGGAAAATCCATCAACCTATACGGACCGGTTAGGATGGAACTTTAACGATACTTGGAGATGGGATAATGTGGCTAAACGTCCTGTTTTACAGGCTGTATCAGAAGGCGGCGATGATGAACCGGTAACATTGCTTGATCTTGAATTCCAAGGGGCAGCTGCACTGGTCGTTGGAGAAGATAATCAGACGGTGACTACCGCTGTGTACAGCGATGGCAACCGTGAAAAAGTAGAGACAGGCGTCACTTATACGAGCAGTGATCCAAGTATAGCGGAGATCAGTGCCAGCGGTGTTGTAACAGCGATATCGGAAGGGACCGTACGGATCACGGCGGAGTATGGGGGCTTGGTTTCATCCTATGAGTTAACCGTTGTCAAGAAGGATGATCCGCCTGAGCCTGAGAAGAAGCTGATCCGCTTGGAGCTTAGTGGATCGGATCCACGCATGCAGGCTAACTCTACCTTAAGTTTACTTCTTACCGCAATCTATGAGGATGGAACGAGTCAAACGATAAGCGACGGAGCAGTGTATAATAGCAGCAAACCGCAGACAGCATCAGTATCTGAATATGGTGTTGTAACTGCGCATCGACCAGGTGCAGTAACGATTACCGCTTCTTATCAAGGCCACACGGCCAGCTATAAGGTGAGAATTAATGCAGCGGGTGGTGTTCCCTTTACGCCGTAGCTGAACACCAGATCAGCATAGTTTACACAATAATATTTTTGCTGTAGCATTTACTATTGAAGAGGAAAATTTTACAACAACCTAGTCGTTTCTATTTATAATGGAGGGAACAGAATGAAAACAGCTAAGCCACTTGTAATCGCGCATCGAGGTGCATCGGCGGAAGCTCCTGAAAATTCTCTAGCGGCATTTATGTTAGGTGTTAAGCAGGAATGTGATATGATCGAGCTGGACGTTCATCTTACCAAGGATAAGCAAGTCGTCGTTATTCACGATCACACATTAGAGCGCACGACGAATGGTATTGGTGAAATAGCTAATCTTAATTATGAAGATCTGAAAACTTTTGACTGCGGCAAGTGGTTTAGTGATCAGTATGCTGGTGAATATGTTCCTCTCCTTGAAGAAGTATTGACCAAGGTGCCTGCAAATGTCCAGTTTAATGTGGAAATCAAAGCTGCAGGAACACCAGGTATGGTAAGCTGCTTAATTGATGTATTAAGAAAAACGGATCGCGTCGAAAGCACAGTCGTATCATCGTTCAATTATGGCTGCTTGACGGAGCTGAAAAAACAATTGCCTGAAATTCGTATTGGTTTGCTCTATCATAAAGAGGCTGCAGACTTCAAGAAATTCGAAGAGGAATCAGGTGTTGAAGTATTCTCATTGCATTCACATTACCCGTTAGTCACCGAATCCTATATGGAAATCGCAAATGCCGCTGGCAAAGCCGTTTATCCTTGGACGGTTGATGGAGAAGCAGATTTGAGAAGACTTATTGATTTGGGCGTTGCAGGAATTATAACAAATAAGCCGGGATTTTTAAGAACCATACTGGATAAGTAATACCAACAGAACACCTTCAAGAGAAGTCTGCTGTGTCGTGAGATATAGGGACAATCTTGGAGGTGTTTTTATATTGAGAACTGGAGGGATAGAAGCTGGTAATGATGAATCAACCTTTTAAGGACAAATTAACAAGTGAAGAAGAAATAAGAGAGCTTGTAGGCAGCTCCAGTCCGCTTGTTATGAAAAAGACAGTTCATGCCATGGACATTCATTGTATGGATTTCATCTGCAAGTCACCGATGATTTTTATATCCACTTCAGATAATAAGGGAAAATGTGATGTTTCACCTCGTGGAGATCACCCCGGATTTATACATATTATCGATCATCAACATTTTGTAATTCCCGAAAGACCTGGGAATCGCAGGCTGGACTCCATACTAAACATTTTGTCAAACCCGCATATCGGAGTAATTTTTATTATCCCTCAGTTGGAGGAAACGCTGCGCATTAATGGCAGAGCATGTGTCATTAAGGATGCTGATTTACTAGAATCCATGAAGGTGAACGGAAAAGCGCCGTCTATGGGAATCGGAGTTACTGTAGAAGAATGTTATATGCACTGCGCTAAGGCATTCAAAAGATCGAAGCTTTGGGACCCGGAGAGCTGGTCAGATGTGAATGAATTACCTAAACCCGCTAAAATCCTTGCTGCTCATGCAGGTGCTAAAGAAGATGAAGTGGCGAGGTCTTTAAAGGAATCATATGAGAAGAGACTTTACTGAAACGGATCACGGGAATTGTACCGCTGCTAACCGTCGGGCGTGACAGATGTCAAAAGGAGATGACGAATTGAAGATAGGACTCATTCTTTTTAATGGTGTTACGTTTCTGGATTTTACAGGATTCTATGATGTGATCTACAGGTTGAATATGTTTGAGAACACAAAAGGGACAACATGGGATATATGTGGTATGACAGAAGAAATAACGGATGAGTTAGGCTTATCGGTCAAAGTTAACAAGGTTAAGCCGGACTTAGCCGATTATGATATGGTGTTTATTCCTGGAGGAATGGGGACAAGAACTCTCCGATATAATGAGGAATTCATCGATTGGCTGAGATCAGCAGATACTGTTCCACATAAGGTCTCCGTTTGTACGGGATCACTGCTATGGGGAGCAGCTGGGTTTCTACATTACTGTGCCGCAACGACACACCCGGCAGCGTACGATTTACTGGAACCATACTGCCGTGAGGTTGTAAGGTCCAGGATCGTGAAGGATGGCAATATTATTACAGCAGGGGGCGTAACGACTTCTATCGATGTGGGGTTATATGTAATCCAAATGTTTGCCGGCGAAGAGGCAATGAAGCTCGTTAAGAAACAGCTTGATTATCCTTATGAGGTACAGGGTATTGTAGAAATGTAAGAATTCATCATTGTACCAAGATATGTTATGGTTAACTTCGAAGAACAAAGTAAGCTATAACCAATAATGAGGAGGTTTTAAAGTTGCCGGTAATTCAAGTTGAGGGAAGACAGGCGATTGAGGTTGAAGAAGGAAAGAAGCTCGTTTTAGCACTGGAAGACGAGGGTGTAGATATGCTGCACCGCTGTGGCGGTAATGCCAGATGCACAACGTGCGCTGTTGAAGTGCTGGCAGGCGATGCGGGTGAAATGGGAGAAGCAGAAGCAGCATGCCGTGAGAAAAAGGGAATTGAGAACCCGTCTACCCGGTTATCCTGTCAGGTGCGTGTCCAAGGAGACATGTCCATCCGATTAATCAAAACGATAGAATCGACTGGTTTGGAGCCAGGCCCACGTCCACAGGAATAACTGTTACATAGATTTTTAAGTATTTTCATCACAGAGAATAGCCGAAATCCGATCAGGGATCTCGGCTGTTTATTTTATGTGAAGGGGATGCCTAATGAAAATCTGATACTAGAAAGTGTGAGGTGACTTGATGCACGGAATCTTGAAAGAATTAACAAGTAAGATAAATTTTACGAATGATCTGAAGCAGGACATAACTACATTTTTATCGATCAATCGTTGTCCGAAAACAGCCCAGCATTGTGTTGAGGTCGGAAGTGAAGCGAGGAAGATCGCTGAAAGGTTTAATGCCGATCCTGCTGAAGCAGAAATCGCAGGCTGGCTGCATGACATTAGTGCTGTATTTCCTAATGAGCAGCGGATTGCGGCTGCAAAGGAGCTTCAAATCGATATTTTGCCGGAGGAAGAGGCATTTCCAATGATTATCCATCAGAAGATATCAAGAGTGATGGCTCAGGATATTTTCAAGATAACGAATATTGAAATATTAGATGCTGTTGGATGCCATACTACACTGCGGGCAAACTCAACTAAGCTCGATCAGGTACTATTTGTGGCAGACAAAATAGCTTGGGATCAAACGGGTGAACCGCCATATATTCAGGAGCTTAACAGGGGATTGGAACTTTCGTTAACGCATGGAGCTTATTCATATATTCATTATTTATGGCAGCGCAAAGAATCGCTTAAAGTTATTCATTCATGGTTAAGAGAAGCCTATGAAGAGTTTAGGACGAGTTTTGGAGGAGATCCGGCTTGAGATACGAGGAAGAGCTAATTCGGATTTTGAATACAAAAGAGCATTTGATGAGGGATCTGCTGTGGGTCCAGCAGCTTGAGCTGCCAAATTGGTGTATCGCAGCCGGATATGTGCGGAATTGTGTCTGGGATCATCTTCATGGATACACAGAACACACACCGTTGAATGATGTAGATATACTATATTACGATTCAAGTGACATTCGGGAAGAGACGGAGAAGATCAATGAAATCAAATTACGTAATTTGTATGATGGTTATAACTGGTCCATAAAGAATCAGGCCAGAATGCACATCAAGAACGATGATCTGCCCTTCTCGTCTGTAGCGGAAGCGATGACAAGATGGCCTGAGGTTGTAACGGCAGTCGGTGTCCGTCTTGATGATCATCAAGAGATTGAAATTATTGCTCCTCATGGTCTGGATGATTTATTTAACCTGGTTATCCGGCAGAGTCCGTACTTTAAGGATAAAGAATATTATCTAACGAGAGTAAGGAACAAGAACTGGCTGGCAGCCTGGCCTAAGCTAAGAATGGCATGATTCACAAGAATCAATTTTCCAATCGATCCTGAACACAGCACAAACGGCTTTATTATTTGAAAATTGATAAAGAGGAGGTTTGTTTAATGGCTGTGAAAGTTTGTCCCTCTTGTGGTGAGGGAAATCGTGAATCAGCGCATATATGTGTTGTATGCGGAAGTTCACTTCGGGGAGTTGTACCTCAGGGCATCCTGAACTCGGAGAAGGAGTACAAGAGCAGTCATAGTAAACCTTCTCACTGCAGTCATTGTCATGAACCCCTAGAAAAAGGAGCTTTGAAGTGCAAATACTGCGGGACATTGGTATCCCGTCGTTCCGCTGCATATTCGTATGCACTGTATGATGATGAAATGACAAGTCCTGTACCCGACAATGCTGCTATGTCTCTGATCGTGATCTCAACTATTTTGATTCCTCTTGTTGGGCTCATTGTTGGCGGAGTAGCTTCTTTTAGCGATGACAGCGATAAGCGGGATACAGGTAAAATGCTGTTAATACTTGGCATAGGGATGATTGCGGTGCAATTCACTATATTCTTAATCATTAGGAGCTGAACAAATAATAAGCCACCAACTGGTGGGTGGCTGTATGACATGTCTGTTCGTTAAATCGACGTAAATACTTTATCAATGATCCCGTACTCTACTGCCTCTTCAGCGGACATGAAGTAATCCCGATCCATATCCCGCTCTACACGTTCAATTGTCTGCCCTGTTCTTTCCGCTGTGATCTGAGCGACTTTTTCACGTGTACGCAGTATTCGCTTCGCACTAATGGCGATATCACTCGCCTGCCCTTGAGCTTCTCCATGCGGCTGATGAATCATGCTCTCGCTGTTGGGAAGCGCGAATCGCTTGCCTTTTGCCCCTGCGAGGAGAAGCATGGAACCGAACGATGCAGAAAATCCTGTACAGACGGTATGGATTCAATGGGTATACGAATGGCAGCTTAAATACAATTACAATTAGAGCATTTACCGAGGAGCAGTGTGAGTGCTTTTTTTGTGCATAAAAGATTCAATTCGTGTTAAATAAAGGTAAAGCCAATCGAGGAATCGAATAACTTAGGTAGAGGTGAGTTATTTATATGCATAAAAAAGTGGTGTTGGCTGGCGGAACGGGCTTTATTGGTACTTTTTTAGAGGAGAAGTTCAAGTCACTTGGTTATGAAGTTTATATCATTTCAAGACAAGAGCAGCATATTTCATGGAACTCTCGTGAAGAGATCATAGAAGCGATCAATCACTCAGAACTGTTAATTAATCTGGCAGGGAAGTCGGTAGATTGCCGTTACAACGAGAGAAATAAACATGAAATTATAAAGTCGAGAACAGATACAACGCGGATCTTGGGAGAAGCGATTGAAATGTGCAGCAGCCCTCCTCCCCTATGGATAAATTCCAGCACGGCAACGATATACAGGCATGCCGAGGATCGGCCGATGACGGAAGAGAAGGGTGAAATCGGATCCGGATTTTCGGTTGAAGTAGCTAAGGCGTGGGAAAATACATTTTTTTCGTTTAGTCTTCCGTATACAAGACTAGCGGCTCTGCGAATAGCAATCGTGCTTGGTCCTCATGGCGGCGTAATGACACCGTTCATTAATCTTGTCCGGTTCGGACTGGGGGGAGTACAAGGTCCCGGTAACCAAATGTTCAGCTGGATTCATATCGAGGATATATTCGGTATTATTATGTTTCTGAAGGAGCGGGAAGAATTAAGCGGTGTATTTAACTGTTCATCACCTCATCCTGTTACGAACCGGGAGTTGATGGCAGAGCTGCGTAAAGCAATGAACAGGAAATTCGGGTTGCCCTCTCCGAAGTGGCTGCTTGAAATAGGGGCGGTTCTGATTAAAACAGAAACGGAGCTTATTCTGAAGAGCCGCTGGGTTATACCTGATCGGTTGGAGAGAGCCGGATACCCTTTTAAATTCATGGAAATTGATCAAGCGCTCGCTCATATCCTTAACCAGCAGCGTTAATTACGTAGACTCGTTATCACCATTATTGAATGATATGAATAGGAGGCAATTAAAAAGCATTTTGGTGATTCGTATCTATTAATTGTTGTTATATGAATAATGGATATTATACATATAACAAAATATGGAAAGGTGGGTAAGGTTGAATGAACAACGAGGATGTTATTATTTATCCGAGGGTGGGAAAATTGTTAGTCATGTCTGTAATCTTTGTTATTATTGGTGCTTTGCTAACTTATGCAGGGCTATCGTCTAGTGACAAGGATTCCAATTGGATTGCTGTCATCGGGATCATAAGTATGATTTTTTTTGGATTTGGCATGTTTTATTTCATATCCAGAATGATAAACAAGAAGCCTTCACTTATTGTGAATGATGAGGGGATTACTGATCAATCGTCCTATATTGAGGCGGGTGTCATTCCTTGGGGAGAGATTAAGAATATCGAGCTGTACAGTTATATAAATCAGCGTATGATCGGGATTCAGCTGCATCACCCGGAGAAGTTCATGTCTAAGCAGAAAGGATTCAAGAAGCTGCTTATGCGGGCCAATCAAGGTTTGGTGAATACGCCTATTAATATAGCCGAATCGGGGCTGCCTATCAGCATCGATCAATTATACTTAATTATCATGCAGAAATGGAACCGAACTAAAGTGGAAGAGCAGGCCGAAGTGGATATGTTAAGCTAAGCATGATTGAAAACATGCTAAAGGCGAGAGTGAGCTGAACTTGGATATGCTTATTATAATTATAATTATATTTATGGTTGGTCTATTTGGGATTATCAGTAATCAATATGCTGGGCTTCGCAGAATGGAGCGTCTGCAGAAGACCCTGGATGAGATCAATACAGGAATTAAAACGATGAATGAGTATCACAAAAATCAACCTTAACAATAAAGATCGATGGCTAATCATAGAGATTATGCCTTCGATCTTTTTGCATACAGAAGGAGAAAACTAAATTATTGAATCACTTTTCATCCATCAGTGGAACCTGGAGTTTCACCTAGTGTCCACCATTGTGCTGGAGCACCATTTATCGTTGCAATTTGAGTATTGGATGAGGAGGACTCTATATCAGGGCCATATGTTAGAAGGTGAGAATATATGAAGAGGAATTAAACTGTTAATCTTGACTAAAGTAATAAAATCTTGCCAATACAGGTTTATTTGCGAAAATTCAGGGTATAGGTGAGTACTAAGGAACAGGAGGCGATACAATGAAAAAAAGAACATTTTCGACAAAACAAATGGTTGGCTCGTTCATGGCAGGTGCCTTGTTATTTTCGGGCTTTTCCCTGGCAGGTGCTGAAGGAAGTAAGACGCTAAGTGCTGTTTCGGGAACAGCAGCCAAGCTCATGTTGTTCTTGAATGGTCAGGAACACTCCAATCAGGATGGCAAATATACGAATCATGGAATGGCAGTTCCAGAGTCCATTATTCATCAGGGAACGGTTTATGTTCCCGTACGCATGCTCGCAGACAAAATGAACGAGCCGGTGTTCTGGGAGGGTTCAACACGCTCCGTATCCATTGGGATTCCATCTGTAAAACTTTTTAATGCTAAAGGTAAAGCATCTGGCATAGCTACCTTTAAGCAGGTGGATGATGGTGTTCTTGTGAAAATATCTGCTTCGGGTTTAACCCCAGGCAAGCATGGATTCCATGTGCATGAGAACGCTATTCAATCCATGGATTTCAAGTCAGCAGGCGGACATTTTAATCCAACCCACAAACATCATGGCCTTGAGCATCCGGAGGGCAGTCATGTCGGGGATATGCCAAATCTTATGGCAGGACAAGACGGGACGGCTGAAGGGGAATTCAAAATTCAGCATGCAACATTGGAAAAGGGAAAAGCAACTTCCATACTGGGCCGCTCCCTGATTATCCATGCTGGAGAGGATGATAATATGTCCGACCCGGCAGGTAATTCAGGCGACCGTATACTTGGAGGGAACATTCCGAAATAGCATTACGCCTCATGCATCTGCTAACAATTTGTTGATAAACACTCCGTGATTTTTTAATATGATGATTCAATGAATAAGGACCGCCTGCACTCAGGTGGTCCTTATTCATTGAATCACAAGACAACGGTCTGGAATATGCCCCTTGCGGCAGTGGCTCCTTCTAGGCTTATTCTGTTATAGTAAGACGTGGAAATCTGTTTCGGTAAGTTTCATACATTGGAATCAGGTATAAGCAGAAGGGGCTTCGATATGATTTATCCTATAAATGAACGCATTATCCGGTCGTTATGCGGACTGACCTCTTTCAATAAAGGTGCATCGTACGTTCGATCCGGCAAGGTAACCCTCACAAGCAGCAATCCGAATGAATCCGTTGTTTATGCGCGAGTAGATGCGGAGGAAAGTTATGATGTAGCTGTACGTTTTGACCATAATGGAGAGGTGGCGGCGGAGTGTTCCTGTTCGTCATTTTTTTCTTTTGATAAGCACTGCAAGCACACAGCGGCAGCACTGCTATGTATATTGTACAGTCAGAGGGACGAGGAAGCGGAGCATCATTCCATAACTGGAGTTCATAAGGTCTTGCGACAAGCGGAGGAGGGAAATAACAATATAGATCAACGGCTTACGAATAGTATGCTGGAACTGTTTGAGGACAGACGCCGTCGTCCAAGCCATGTGCAGGCTTATTTTGATACAAGAACGGTGCTTGAGGCAGAATTGATCTGCCGGGTATTCTCTTACGGCATTAGAAGTTACAGGTTTGGCTTTGAGATGAAGGTCGGTCCTAAACGAACCTATATTGTTCAGAACATCCGAAGCTTCCTGGACCGGGTAAAGCGTAAAGAAAGCTATGCATTTTCGAAAAACTTCACTTACGATCCGGAGCTGCATTGCTTCAAAAAAGAACATGACGAAATTATTCGAAAGTTCATTGAGCTATATGACAACGAGTATTTGACGGGAGAGATAGCTGGCTCAAGCTCGGGTATGATATCCAGCAGGCCAGGCGGTGAAAGGGCGCTCCTCATTCCTCCTTATGTATGGGGTGATTTATATCCCCTTCTAGCTGCAGCTCCATCAGTGAAGCTGGAAGTCGGTGGAGTTACATATGACGGGTTAGAGTTGTCAGATGGTATTATCCCGCTTCAGTTTGAATTCAAACAATCTGTCGAAGGAGCGAAGGGTTACAAGCTGGATGTACATGGGATGGAGCAGCTCATTGTTATGGATGCTTATGAGCTTGTCGTAGCGGAAGGGAAGCTGTGGAGTGTTTCTGCCGAGCAGTGTAACAGGCTTGCCGAAATGAAATATATGCTTGAAGACTCAGGCAGGAATTCGGTTGGCATAGCTGCTCAACAAATCGAACCATTCATGGAAAAGGTCATTCCCGGACTAAGAAAGCTTGGCCGTGTCGTAATCTCGAAAGGCATCTCGAATCAGATCGTCCAGACTCCATTATCTGCACGTCTGTATCTTGATCGGGTAAGAGACCGGCTGCTGGCAGGCCTTGAGTTTCAGTATGGGGATATCATCGTCAACCCGCTTCAGGAGGCTCAGCAGTCCCGGGCTGAAGGTCAGATTCTGATTCGCAACGGGGATCAGGAGAATCGAATTCTTGAGCTTATGGAGCAAGGCCGATTTATCATGACAGAAGGTGGTTACTTCATGGATGATGAGGATGATGAATACCACTTTTTATATCATATCGTTCCTTTACTAGAGCCATTACTGAAAGTGTACGCTACTTCTGCGGTCAAGGTACGTCTAGTCACCGGAAATGCGCCTCCAAGTGTAACGGTAAATATCGATGAAAGAACAGATTGGCTGAAGATCCATTTTGATATGGACGGCATTCCGGAATCCGAGGTGCGAAAGGTTCTTCAATCGCTTGAAGAGAAGCGCAGGTATCATAAGCTGCCGGATGGAGCGCTCATGCCGCTGGAAAGCAGTGAATTTCAGGCCATTGTCCGGTTTATGAATGATATCGGAATGAATCACAGGAATTTGGTGGGCTCCCATGCACAGCTGCCTGCTGTCCGCGGGCTGCGTCTCATCGATTCGGACCGGCAGGGAAGCACAATCAGGCTGGAGAGGTCTTTAAGGAAGCTCCTTGAGCATCTTCGCAATCCCGATCATCTGGATTTTCCGGTGCCTGAAAGCTTGTCAGGTATACTAAGAGACTACCAGGGTTATGGTTATCAGTGGATGAAGACGCTCGCTTTATATCGTTTTGGCGGGGTTTTGGCTGATGAAATGGGACTCGGCAAAACCATACAGGCGATCTCCTTTATCATATCAGTCCTGCCGGAGATTCGGGAACAAAGACAGCCGGTGCTTGTCGTTGCTCCAGCCTCACTCATGTATAATTGGTTGAATGAATTTAGTAAATTCGCACCGGAGGTACAGGCTGTCGTGGCAGACGGCTCCAAGGCAGAACGGGTCACTACGCTGCGAAAAGCGGAAGAAGTGGATGTTGTCATTACCTCCTATCCTCTGCTTCGCAGGGATCTGGAAGAGGTTGCCTCGCTATCGTTCCACACTTTAATTCTGGACGAGGCTCAGACCTTTAAGAATCATGCCACACAGACAGCACAAGCCGTTAAAGCCATTAATTCCATTCATCGGTTTGCACTGACAGGGACACCTGTTGAGAACCGGATGGAAGAGCTCTGGTCTATATTTAATACTGTATTTCCGGAGCTGTTTCCCGGGCGGCAAGAATTCAATGACTTATCCAAAGAGACGGTGGCAAAGCGAATACGCCCATTCCTTCTTCGCAGGCTTAAGAGAGATGTATTGAAGGAGCTGCCTGAGAAGATTGAGACGCTGCAGGCCTCTGAGCTGCTTCCGGAACAGAAGAAGCTCTACGCCGCTTATCTGGCGAAACTGCAGCATGAAACCTTGAAGCATCTGAATGAGAAGGGTTTCCAGAAAAATCGAATCAAGATTTTGGCCGGAATCACGAGACTTAGACAGATATGCTGCCATCCGGCGTTGTTCGTCGAGGGCTATGAGGGCAGCTCAGCCAAATTCAAGCAGCTGATGGAGATCGTAGAAGATTGCAGGAATGCGGGGAGAAGAGTGCTAATCTTCTCGCAGTTCACCGAGATGCTTGGATTAATAGGCCGTGAGCTTGGTGATCAGGGTGTTCCCTATTTCTATTTGGATGGAAAGACGCGAGCTGAGGAACGAGTATCTTTGTGCGATCGATTTAATGCTGGTGAGCGGGATTTATTCCTTGTTTCTTTGAAAGCAGGGGGTACTGGGCTTAATTTAGCCGGAGCGGATACCGTCATATTATATGATTTATGGTGGAATCCTGCGGTTGAGCAGCAGGCGACAGACCGTGCGCATCGAATCGGCCAGAAGAAGATCGTACAGATCATCAGGCTTGTTTCTCGAGGCACGGTGGAGAATAAAATGTACGAATTACAGCAGAAGAAGAAGGATTTAATCGAGGATATTATTGGACCGGGGGAAGAAGCTCAATCCGCACTTACGGAACAGGATATTCGGGAGATATTGATGATATAAGGGGGCGCGAGATACACATGATTTCTTTTTTGCTGACTTTGAAACGTCTGTTGGGCGGACTTTGGGGTGCTTTCAAGCATAAAAACTTTCAGGTGTTGTTTGTATTAATATTGTTATTACTGGTATCTGGAACGTTATTTTATACCAAAGAAGAAGGGCTGTCTGTCATCGATGCACTTTATTTTTGCATTGTAACGCTCAGTACGGTAGGGCATCCGGACTTTGTACCACAGACGGACCTGGGTAAAATATTTACGATGATCTATATTCCCGTGGGAACAGGCCTATTTATAGGAATGGCAGGATACATTGCTTATGCAATGATCAAGAGTAACCTGAGGGATGAGAATGGGGAGCGCAAAAGCCGGTTCACTAAAAAATCTTAGTTAGAAGAGCTGTTTATTGCAGCAGATTATTCTGCGCATAGGCAGCTCTTTTTCTATTCCACCCATTTTAAGTCTATAAAAAGACTTGGTTATAAATTGACTAGAATACCTTTTATATGTAATATAACAGTAAATATTTTCTTTATTTTGTATTATAAAAAAGAATATTTCCTCCAATTTATCCGATGGACAGTATGTACACTCAAGAGAAGAAAACGGAGAACTAAATTGGAAACGCTTTAAAGAGGTGTGAAAAGGGACAGAAATTATATTTATGGAGGGGTTAAGATGAAGAAAGCATGGTTAGCGGGAGGTTTGTCCTTAATGCTGCTTCTGTCGGCATGCGGCGGAGGAACAGGCTCTAAAGGCGCGGATTCCGGTTCAGGCGGCAAGAGCGGCGATGAGAAGGTTAAGCTTGAGGTCATGATGTTCGAAGGTGGCTTCGGATCGGAATGGGTGAAGAAAAGTGCCCAAAGCTACATGGACGAGCATCCGAATGTGACCGTGGAAATCAAGGCTAGTCCGGACATCCATCAGCAGCTTCAGCCTCGATTCCTGTCTGGTGATGCACCGGATTTGTTTAATCCGGGACCGAGCTTTGATATTAAGGGCCTTGTGGACAGCGGACAAATTCTTGAACTCGATGAATATCTGAACGGCAAAGCATACAACAGTGAAGAAAAATGGCTGGATACATTTGAACAGGGACAATTCAATCTGAAGAAGGACGATAAATTTGTAGGCGTACCTACAATCTTCTCCTCTGGTTACACATGGTGGTACGATGAGAAGCTGTTTAAAGACAACGGCTGGGAGCTTCCTAAAACTTGGGAGGACCTTTACACGCTGAAGGAAGAGGCCGGAAAAAAAGGAATCGCTGTATTTGCTTTCCCGGGTAAATTTCCGGGATACAGCTTTTACGGATACTACATGCCACTTGTGCAGCGGATCGGCGGAAAACAGGCCATGCTGGATGCTTACAACCTGAAAGAAGGCGCATGGAAATCCGAAGCTTTCACCAAAGCAGCTGAAGAAGTGGTCAAGATGGTGAAGGACGGCATGTTTATCGAAGGCTCGATGGCTCTGTCCCATACGGAAGCACAGACGATGTTCTTCCAGCGTAAAGCTCTGTTCGCAACAGCAGGCACATGGCTTGAGGGTGAGATGAAGGATGTCATTCCGGATGACTTCATGCTGAGAACGATGAATCAGCCAGCTTGGGATCCAAACGGACAGGAGCAGGATCTTGCTCCAATTTCAACAGGTTGGGGCGGTGCTTGGTACGTTCCGGCACAGTCCAAGAATCCGGATGCGGCGATCGACTTCCTGAAGTATCTCTCCAGTAAGGACCAAGTGAAAGAAATGGTTAAGACAAGAGGCTTGCCGAGTCTGGTTAAGGGCACGGATGAAGCCATTGAGTCCGATGCTTTGAGAAGTGCGCTGGGAGTTATGCAGCAGGCTAGCGGCACCTATGCTCCAACCGGTATTAATGATGCTTATCCGGAACTTATTAATAATATTACAAATCAGTATCATGCACTCCTGCTGGGTGAAGTAACGCCAGAGCAGTTCGCCGATTATGCTGAGAAGAAGGCATCTGAGGTACGGAATGACAGCAGTATTGAGAAAGCAGAATTTAAATAAGCTGCTGAAATTGAATTTATGAATGGACCGATCCTGACTGTCTTTGCGGCAGTTGGGATTGGTTAGTTTACAGAAGTGGTGGTGAAGAGTTGAAGCAAACGAGAATAGAAAAGTTCGCGATCCTTGTATTTCTGCTGCCGGCACTCGCGTTATATTTGATCTTTGTCCTGTACCCGGTCTTCTCAGCGCTCTTGACGAGCATGTACCAATGGAGGGGGATCGGGAACAAGAAATGGATCGGATTCGATAATTACACCAAAATGTTCACCGATGAGAACTTCATCAACGCCTTAATGAATACCGGAAAATATATATTATTCCAAGTGCCGCTGACGGTGCTGGTGCCCTTGTTCGTCGCGCTGATTATTGCTAATTCCAAATCACGGTGGACGAATTTTTATCAAGGAACGATCTTCCTGCCTCATATTTTACCTGGTGTTGCGATTGCGATGCTGTGGGCTACAATCTTTAATCCGGTCAGCGGTCTGCTGAATGGTCTGCTTCGGTTAGTGGGACTGGATATGTGGGCAACCGAATGGCTTGGGAGAACAGAGACGGCTTTCGGTAGTGTTCTCTGGGTAACCGTATGGGGAGCGATTGGTTTTTATACGGTATTGCTGCTTGCAGGTGTACTCAATATTTCAAGAGACCTGTTTGAGGCTGCTGAAATAGACGGTGCTAACAAGTTCCAGCGAAGTATTTACATCATTATTCCGCTTCTGAGAGGGATATTGAAAGTGGTTGTTACCTTTACGTTGATTAATGCTCTGAAAATGTTTGAGATGCCGCAGGTGTTAACTAGTGGAGGTCCGAACCGTTCAACTGAACCGGTGTCCCTTTATATTTATGAACAAGCTTTCAAGAACTATAACTTCGGATACGCTTCTGCCATAGGGGTTGTATTCTTCATTATTGTGCTGCTGATTACGTTGACGACCCAGCGCGCCATGAGAGGTGAAGCGGAATGAGGAACAAGATCGCCGGCAACTGGTTTTTGCACTTCACGATGCTGATAGCCAATATTCTGATTTTTATCCCGATATTATGGGTGATCATGAACTCCTTTAAGAACTCGAAGGACATTCTGACACGGCCATTCTACGTGCCCAGAGAGCTCGAATGGAGTAACTACCTGCGGGCATGGACCGAGGTAGGTTTAGGAAGCGGGTTTATCAACAGTGTCATTATTACGATTATTACTGTGTGCTTAATTGTGCTGTTTTCAGCAATGGCTGCCTATACACTCAGTCACAAGAACTTCTTATTGAAAAAGACGGTTTATGTACTGTTCATCACAGGTCTGATGCTTCCCACGTTTTTGGCTATGACACCTTTGTTCCTGCTGGTGAACGATTTGGGATTGCTCAATAATCATGTGGGACTTATTTTTGTATATGTTGCTTTTTCGCTTTCATTTACCATATTTATGCTGACCGCGTTTTTCAGCCAGATTCCCAAGACCCTGGAGGAGGCGGCAGTCATCGACGGCTGCGGTCCGTTCCGGCTGTTCTTCTCCATTATGTTTCCGCTCGCTAAGCCTGGTCTGGTAACGGCAGCTATATTCAACATCGTCGGGATATGGAATGAATATGTCATCGCATTAATTCTGATATCAAGTGACAACATGAAGACCTTGCCGGTCAAGCTGGCGAATCTGATGATGATTCAGCAGTACCGGACAGACTGGGGAGCACTTTACGCAGGGATTGTACTGTCCTTCGTTCCTATTATTATTTTCTATATCTTTTTCCAAAGAAAACTTATTGAAGGCTCCACAGCAGGTGCTATTAAGGAGTAAAATAAAGACAACCTGAATGAACACTAACCTATCGGCTATTGGAGGATGAACCGTGAAAAAGAATCATATTGCTGTTGTTACACGCGGTGAAAGTGATTTACTGGATGTGATGCGTACAGGGGGTAACCCTGTTACCGTTATGAAACCCGAAGATGTTACGAAGGCGGACTGGGAGCAGTTTGACGCCATTGCGATTCTTGGAGGAACATTGGATAAACCTATTTTGTTCACTCCCGAGCAGCGGACACCTATTGAGGAACAGATGGCTAAAGGGAAAAGGGTATTTTCCGAGTTTACGGCTAGTATTGGGTATGTCTATTCAGAACAGCCTTCCAATACGCGGTACCAGCGACTGGTGTTTTGTTCGGAGGATACTCAGATTGAGGGTCTATCCGTGGGTATGCTTCTGGATGATCAGGCGGGAACACGGATAAAGCCTCATGACATTACATGTGTTCATACGACACCCATCCTTCAATATACAACGATTCATGCACATGACAAGATCGAATTGACTCCAGCATTTCATGAGAAAATAGGAGACCGTGCGCTTTGGTTTGAAGCGCAAGGCAATCTGCTGGTATGTTCCTTCCGCCTTAGCAATTTCGTGAAAGCCAGATTTGCGCCGAAGCAAAGATTCGCTGCGGTCATCGAATTCATTCTGAATTGGCTGTTTGACACGGATCAGAAGTTGCAGAACATTGCTTATGTGTATTCAGGGGGTGCCTTTGATCCGGCGAAGGATTTAGATTCTCAGGTAGCGGAGTGTGCCGCAAAGGCTGTGAACTGGATGAGTAATTCGTCCATTCTCTGTGATAACGGTAAGGCGGGATTACTCGAAGGATTTGCAACGGAGATTAACGCGGATGGTGTTCAGAAGATGAATGTGATCCGGCGTGCTGACTGCATGGGTGAGGCTTCTTTATCCTATTTCCTGTCCCATCTGCTGAACGATAATGCGGATCATCTTGAGATCAGCGATAACTTGATGAACTACATATTTAATTATTATATCTGCAAAGAGAGCGGCGACTTGCAAGGAATGATGCGCTGGACGGATGAAGCTTGGGGTGTGTGTTACCAGGATGATGTTGCGAGAGCTATTATTCCGCAAATGCTTAAGAACCTGTATACAGGATCAACTTATAAAATGGACGATATCCATATGGTACTGAGCTTCCTGGTGAATACCACAGGCAGTGACGGAACCAGAGTATTCCGAACGGACAATAAAGATATGAGCCCGGAGCAGTTACAGAAGCTTCGCAGTGAACCGGGCAATCTGCCAAGTGCCCACTATAATGCATTTTATTATGCAGCCCTTTGCCTTGCTTATCATATTGGCGGAGATCAATCTTTCCTGCATGCTGCCCGTAAAGGGATGGATGCGATCATGGCAGTATATCCGGAAACGACGCGGGAACAGAGTGAAACGCAGGAATATTGCCGCCTTATTCTCCCGCTTAGCTGGATTTATTGGGTGACAGGAGATAGCAAGTATAAGAACTGGCTGTATCAAGTGACGCAGGATCTTCAGGCTCATAAGCATCATTCGGGCGCATACCTGGAATGGGACACAGGATATAAGGCTGATATGCGGAATGAGGTTGGTGAGGGAGAAAGCTCATTATTGGCCGAGAATGGGGATCCGGTAGTCGATTTATTATATTCTAACAACTGGCTGCCGATGGCATTTATCCAGGCGTATTTTGTAACTGAGGATGAATATTTCCTTGAACTGTGGAACGAGACTGCTGTATTTATGATCAATTCCCAGCTGCAGAGCAGTGATCTGAAAATCCATGGAGGATGGGCAAGAGCATTTGATGTGGAAAAGAACGAGGTGTTTGGATCACCTGCTGATGCAGGTTGGGGACCTTGGGCGATAGAATCCGGCTGGACTGTTGCGGAGATTGCCTCCGGCTTGATGATGGGATTAATGAAAGATCAATTAAAGACGTACCACAAAACAAAGGCTCTCGCCTAGAAGGAGACCGTTATGCCCGCTATTGATATGCCGCTTCGTGAATTGTTGAAATACGAGGGAAGAAACCCCCGTCCTGATGATTTTGATGAATACTGGGCATCGGCCCTGCAGGAGCTGGATGCGGTTGATCCGGAAGCACGTTTTGTAAAAAGTGAGTTTTCTGTGCCTCATGCCGAATGTTATGATTTGTTTTTCAAAGGAGTCAGAGGGGCTACGATACATGCCAAATACGTGAAGCCTGCTCATATTGAAGGCAACATTCCGGCAATGCTGCAGTTCCATGGATATACGGGGGACTCAGGTGATTGGAGTGAAAAGCTTCCCTATGTTTCACAGGGCTTTGCTGTTGCAGCGATGGATTGCCGGGGACAGGCCGGCCTTTCCGAAGACCTTGGCGGCATCAAGGGCACGACCTATCAAGGCCACATTATTCGAGGATTAAGTGATGGTCCAGACCAGCTGTTGTTCCGTCATATCTTTCTGGATACGGTCCAGCTTGCCCGCGTCATTATGAATCTTCCTGAAATCGATGAGAATCGTGTCGTTACGAGCGGTGGATCGCAGGGCGGCGCCTTGTCTATTGCCTGTGCCGCTCTTGAGCCGCGGATTAAGAAGACGGTGGCAATGTACCCGTTCTTAAGTGATTATAAGCGGGTATGGGAGATGGACTTTACGAAGTTTGCTTATCAGGAAATCCTGACTTACTTCCGCAATTTCGATCCATTACATGAGCGTGAGGATGAAATATTTAATACTTTGGGTTATATTGATATACAGCATCTGGCTCCGCGTATCCAGGCAGAGACCCTATTTGCTTCGGGACTGGTGGATCAGTCATGTCCGGCATCCTCCCAATTTGCGGTTTATAATAAAATTAAGGCTCCAAAGCATTTAAAAGTATATCCTAACTTTGGACACGAATGGCTGCCTGGATTCAGCGACATAGCGATGCAATTTTTGGTGGATATTTAGTAAGGAGGTTGTACGGGGTGGGCGTCAAGCAAGAGATGGGTAAAACCTTGCTGCATATCAGAAGTCACTATAATGGTCTGACGAAGACGGAACAGAAAGCAGCTCAGTACATCATTGAGCATGCCCCCGAGATTATATACCAGTCCGTGACAGAGCTTGCAGGAAAGGCAGAAGTTGGGGAGACGACCGTGCTGCGGTTATGCCGTAAGCTGAAATTCCATGGGTTTCAGGATTTTAAGCTGTCCCTGGCTCAGGATCTGGTGCAGCCGATGGATTACTTGGATACAGAAGTGACCGAGGAAGACGATCCTTCCGTGCTTACGAATAAAATTGTGACAGCACACATCCAGACGCTGGAGCAGACACGAGAGCTCGTTCATCCGGAAGAACTAGGTAAGGCGATTGAGCTTCTCTACCAAGCGAAGCAAATTCAGTTTTTTGGTGCAGGATCTTCGGGGCTAACTGCGATGCAGGCCGCACAAAGCTTCCTCCGTATAGGAAAGCGAAGCGGCGCCAATGCGGATACCCACTTTCAGGCAGTTGAGGCGGCACTCCTCTCGGATGAGTCAGTCGCTGTGGGGATTTCAATTTCCGGCAGCACGAAAGATACGAATGAAAATTTAACATTGGCGAAGTGTGCAGGTGCCAAAGTGATCGCAATAACAAGTAATGCCCGCTCTCCAATTACTAAAATAGCGGATATCGTGCTGATCATGGTTTCCCGTGAGAGCCCGCTTGAAAGCAGCTCACTTGCCGCCAAAATTTCGCAGCTATCGATTATTGACCTGCTGCATGTCGGCGTATCGATTCGAATGAAAGACCAGGCGCAGAGGTTTAGGAAGCTTACAGCCAAGGCGACCTCGGATAAGCTGTATTAAATGGAGGAATCCACGATGACGCCGAAATGGCTGGAATGGGCGAAAGAGCTTCAGGCGATCAGTCAAGCGGGGCTTGCTTATTCCAAGGATGTGTATGATATCGAACGTTTTGAGCAATTGAGAGACCTCAGCGTATCGATTCTGCATGAGTATACGGATATAGAGCATGAAAAGATCCGGTTCTTATTTGCCAGTGATACAGGATATCCGACTCCCAAAGTAGATATTCGAGGAGTTGTTTTTCAAGACGGAAAAATCCTGTTAGTCAGGGAAAGACTTGATGGAGCATGGTCACTTCCTGGCGGCTGGGCGGATATTGGTCTCTCGGCTAAAGAGGTTGTGGTGAAAGAGATCAAGGAAGAATCCGGTTATGATGTGCGGCCTGTACGGCTGCTGGCTGTGCTGGATAAGAAGTTTCACGATCATCCGCCTGAAGCCCAGCATGTATATAAAATATTTATCTTGTGTGAACTGACCGGAGGCAAGGCTGGTGGGGGAATTGAGACGTCAGAGGCAGCATTTTTTGCTGAAGACCATCTGCCAGGGTTATCCGTTCAGCGGAACACGAAGCGGCAGATTGAGGTCATGTTCGAGTATTTGCGTAATCCGGCCAAGGAGGTCTGGTTTGATTAGGGTTAAGATTTTTTTTGTTAAATAGTGGATCGCTTTAATGTATAATAACAAATAGATATCACCAGAGGACCAGTCTTATATCAGACATCAAGCTTATGACGCTTGGTGTCTTTTTTACTAGAAAGGAGTGATCGATCATGCTGGATATGGAAAAGATCTATTTGGTAACGGACATACCGGGTTATTCTCCCCAAATTAGCCGCTTACTGTCCATGATGAATTATGCAAGGCACACGACGCTGGAAGAGGTAAGGGGATTGAGTGTGGATGAGCTGGATTACCTCATGGATGAGGATAGCAACTCCATTGGTGGACTTCTTCTTCATGCGGCAGCCGTAGAATATGCTTACCAGGTCGGTACGTTTGAGCAAAGAGAATTAACGGAAGAAGAACTAGCCGTTTGGAGCCCAGCACTTAGCTTGGGTGAGCAGGGGAGACAACAAATTAAGGGGCATGAGCTCTCCTACTACATGGAACGTTTAGATGAAGTGAGAAATCGAACGTTTGAACTGTTCCGAACAGTGGACGATGCTTGGCTGACGCACGAGGTGGATTTCTGGTATAACAAGCCGGCTAACTTTTATTTTATGTGGTTTCATGTGTTCGAGGATGAAATTAACCACCGGGGCCAGATCCGAATAATTCGAAAGCGGCTGAGCAGCAAGAAGTATACATAAGGTGGGGCATTTCCTTGATTAAAATTACAACTGAAATTGAAATCCTGGCACCAATCCATATTTGTTTTGATTTTGCCAGAGATATTACTCTGCACACACGGACAGTGTGGCCGCATACCAAAGAGCGTGCTATTGAGGGTGTGCAGGACGGCATGATCGGTGAAGGTGAAATGGTCACGTTTGAGGCGACACACTTTCTTGTCAGGCAGAAGCTCTCATCAAGAATAACAGAGTATAGAAGGCCTTATTTGTTTGTGGATACAATGACTCGAGGTGCTTTCAAAAGCTTGAAACATGAGCATCATTTCTTTGATTTAGAAATGAGCACGGTTATGCAGGATACCTTGATATTAGAAGCGCCGCTGGGGCTGCTTGGCAAGATTGCCGAAAGAGCAGTGTTAAAGACATATATGACCCGTTTTATAAATTATCGAAACCGTGAACTGAAGAAGCAGATTGAGCAGGACTGGCACAGCAAGCATAGTGGTCAATGGTAAATGATCACCATTCCAGCAGGCGGACAGGCGGTTCTTGAAGCCTATGGAGAAGAAGTGAAGCTGACTATTCATGAATAATCGATGGAGGTAGATGATGTGAGACGTCTTCAGATCGGGATGTGGCATCAGTTCAGTCTGGATCACTGGAATGAGGTGACAGGGGAATACATACGTGGAATGGAATTATCGCAATATCAAAGTAAAGAAGCTATTAAAGAAGCGAAAAAATTCTGCAAGAGTTATGATCTCAAGTTTGGGGTGCACGGTCCCATTCTTAATTCATATGGATACAGACTGCCAAAGCTCAATTCACCTAATCCTCTGGAATATGCGGAGGCGCTGAAACAGATTGAGACAGAAGTGAAGCTGGCGGCGGAATGCGGTGCGGATTATATTTTGTTCCATTATCCGTGGTATCCGACGTTTCAACCTCCGTTCACTCCGTATCCGAGACTGCCGGATCCTTTGAGCCGCTATGAATCGGATCAGCTAAGCAAAGCCGAATTTGAGGATATTTCTGAGCGGTTGTTTGAGCGGCTATCTGAAATTCAGCAGCAGTATCGGCAGCGGATTGTGCTGGAGCATGATTTTTTTGGGGATAACGAAGATGTATTTACACGTGCATTTCTGAATCATCCCGATATCCAGCTGGTTGTCGATACAGCAAGACTGGATATTGCCAAACGGGCATTTAAAGGTTTTGATCCTTATCGTTTTCTGGGCAGACTTGCATCTCAGGTATACTTGGTGCACTACAGTAACGTGGTCTATGAAGGGAATGCCTTTAAGCACCATCTGCCTGTTCTCCCGGAGCAAGATGAGGATGAGCGTTATGGTGATTCCTATGCATATCTGAAGTATTTGGCTGAGCGGAATCAAGACTTTCATGTCACTTTTGAGCATGACCATAGATTAATCCGCAAGGACCAGTTACATGATGAGTATCGAAGGGTAGCCGAGCTGCTTGGGATTCATACAGCATCATTTCAAGGCATGTAAGGATGTGCGGCGGCGGGATATGTTAGTCAGCTGTTTTTTCTAGGAGGTGCTTTATATGAGCATTAACTTTCACGATGAGAAAAACAAACATACCTATGCGGCAAGAACCGCTGACTCTGAGTGGATTAAACTGATAAACAGATATCTTGGAAGTAAGCCAGGAACAGCACTGGATATTGGCTGTGGCGGAGGGATCTATTGTAAGGCCCTATCCGATTTGGGAGCAGATCACGTGATCGGTATGGACTTTTCAGAGTCGAATTTGAATGGGGCAAGAGAAAACTGCAGGTCTTATGGCAATATATCTTTTGTACAAGGGAATGCCCTGGATACAGGTTTACCTGATGAGACGGCGGATATGATTTTAGAACGGGCCCTAATACATCATATTCGTGACCTGGATAAATGCTTTCAAGAAGCATCCCGTGTAATCAAATCAGGTGGATTATTTATTGTTCAGGATCGAACACCGGAGGATTGCCTTCTCCCGGGAAGTGAAAGTCATCTTCGTGGTTATATATTCGAGAAATATTCGAAGTTAATCTCAAAGGAGACAGAGAGGAGACACTCCAGTTCTGAGGTCCTTAAAAGTCTATCTGCGTATCAGTTTGAATTGATTGATGAGATAAGTTTCTGGGAAACACGCAGGAGCTATCAAGATGTGCAAGAGTTGAATCTGGATTTGTTGAATCGAACGGGTAGGTCCATACTACACGATCTTGATGATGATGAGCTTCAGGATCTGGTTGGATATATTCTTGAAAAGCTGTCATCGAAGCAGGGAGAGCCCTTAATAGAACAAGATCGATGGACGATATGGATTGCCAAGCGCCGTAATCGATAGAACGTGAGAGGGAAAGAAAATCCTTATGATAAACGGTCTGATTGTCGCATTCATTCTCACAATGATTATACATACTGCAGAGACACTGTCTTATTCCGTGCGTTATGCGGGTGTGAAGCTGAACAAGCTGGCAGTTGCGCTGTCTTTATCGGGGATCATCGTGCTTGTCTCACGAACATCTAACCTGATTCAAGCACCGATCACAGCCAAGTTTGTGGATCATGCTAAAATCGACCCCACACTTGATGTGCTGCAGTACTTGAGATTTATCATATTGGCATCTTCGGTCGGTACGTTAATAGCCATCATATTGTTCCCAACGTTTGTGAGCTTGTTTGGCAGAATAATTACAAAGCTTGAAGTTGCGGGTTCCATTCCTAAACTGATCTCCAGTGTAACGATAGGCCAGCTTAAAAATACAAGGCATTATCTCCGCAGCCCTATGCTTAAGATCAGTCAATTTCGCTATCTGGATGTTCCTAAAAGATTTATTCTGCTGAATGTCGTGGTAACCGCTATCTATACCGTAGGAGTATTGTCTTCACTGTACGCAGCCCATATGATCCCCGCGCTAAGTACTACAGCCTCGCAGTCTTCCGGTATTATTAACGGCATTGCTACAATTATATTGACCATTTTTATTGATCCCCAGTTAGGTCTCATCACAGATAAAGCAGCGCATGACCTGAGAATGCGTGATCAGCTTGGCAAAATATATATGCTTTTAATGGTATCACGGTTCTTCGGCACCATGCTTGCACAGCTGCTGCTTATTCCAGCGGCTTATGTGATTGGCGTGGTTGTAGCTTTCTTATGATTGCGGAAATGGATATACTACCGGATCATTTGTTTTCTACCTGAATATTTCAACAAAAGTCAGCATACATATGGACAGAAGAGGAGTTTTTCGCACAAGTTCATATGAGATAAAGGGGACGAAGCACAAATGGCCAAATCAAAAAGAGGACATTCTCTATGGCATCTTCCATCTCGCGGGAGAGGAACCTGTCCGGTATGTCACAGTACTCGTATTAAATTATTGTATCCACGCACCAAATCGAATGGAACCGCGTTAAAAGTGTGTAAGCGTTGTGACAAAGCAGTCCAATCGCGAATCGACGCTGCGATCTAATGTTTAAACGTTGAAGAACTGTCAGTGCTCTCTTGAATGAGTGCTGGCAGTTTTTTTGATTTGATATAGGAGATTCCTACCACACAAGATTGAGATAAAATGGTAATCACTATATAATATGAAGAAGTTATTGGGAGTTTACAGGCGGTTTTCCTGTATGCAGACTGCCCATTTCTGTCTGAGGGAGAATGCAGATGAGTGATACTTACGTGAAAATAACGCTTGGCGATGAAACTTTTCCTCTAAAGGAAACTCACGATTTTACCTGGCTTCAAGACCTAGGCTCTATTATTCAAGTGTTCGCCCATCAGGATTCAGGTAATATCAGTTTTGGTGTAGAAGCTCCAGATGGAGTACGAAAGTTTATCAAGTACGCAGGAGCACGAACAGCAGCATATGATGGAGAGCCAGATGAAGCTGTCCAGCGCTTAAAGCAGGCGGTTCATTTATATGACGAGCTTCATCATCCCTGCTTGGTCAGGCTTTTGAATCATTATTCAGTTGGCAATGGTTATGCTGCTGAGTTTGAATGGTTTGAGGGAGTGAATCTTCATCCCCATGAAACCTTTCCTCCTCCGGCAAAATACGTTCATCCAGATTCTCCATATTATCGCTTTAAACAGTTGCCAGTTGTTCAAAGATTACAGGCCATTCAAAACATATTTGATTTTCATGTTCATGTTGAGCAGAGGAATTATGTCGCCGTTGACTTCTATGATGGCAGTATCTTATATGATTTCACTCGTGAGGAAGTACGTGTATGCGACATTGATGTGTATCAGCGGAAGCCTTACTATAATACGATGAGCAGGCTTTGGGGCTCTTCGAGGTTTATGTCACCTGAGGAATTTGAAATGAACGCCCCCATTGACAGTAAGACGAATGTGTTTAATATGGGTGCTATTGCTTTTGGACTGCTTGGTGGTGAGCTGGATCGCTCCCCCGAAAATTGGGATGCCGGAGAAGAACTGCATCAGATTGCATTAAAAGCGGTTCATCCGAACCGAGAAGATCGGTATGACGATATAGCAGAGTTCGTTTCTTGCTGGAGAGAGACAGCATCTCAAGAGAGCAGGAACTACCTGTGAACCGAATAATGATAGAAGTTTATAAGAGAAAGCTGTGATATGAGTGGAGAAATATACACACCTCGGTGTCTATGGAGTTTTAATTCAAGATAGAAGTATATTGTTAATTCGTAAAGCAAGAGGACCCTATTTGGGCAAATGGGATTTACCAGGAGGCTCAATCGAATTCGGGGAAGAGCCTGGGCAGACTTTAAAGCGGGAGTTTCTGGAGGAGACGGGGCTTCCAGATATTGAAGGGCATATGAAAACAGCGGTATCATGCACTATTATTTATGAGCAAGCAGATGGTGTTCGGGAGGAAATGCATCATATCGGACTGATTTATCAAGTGAAATTGAAACAGGTAAAGGCCCCAATTAAGAGGCATGGAGATCAGAAGGATTCCCTGGGAGCAGAGTGGATACCTCTCGAGAAGCTGAAGTTTATCCCGATTACTCCTTTTGTGGAGATGGTCACCCAGGAGCTGGATGAGGACAATAAGGAATGATCCCCATACGTGGTGATGTTTGAACCTGTATAGATACACAGAGAAGCCTGCCCTAATTAGAGGGCAGGCTTCTCTGTGGTTTAAAACTTGAAAATATTAATCGTTTTCTGCAATTGAAACACCGAATCATTCATCGCATCTACTTCATCCGCTATCTTCTGAATGGAATTAATCCCCTCATTCATAGAGGCAGACACCTGCTCTGTGCCAGCAGCTGACTCTTGCGTAATTGAGGATATATTCTCTATTGCAGAAGATATCTTTTGCGCGCTTTCCAGCATGGATTCGCTTTCAGCCGAGAAAGCAGAAATTTGTTCGGTTATGTACCGGACGCTTGTCACAATCTCAGAAAACACCAATTCTGCCTCGCGAATCATTTCGGTCTGCTGCCGGACTACTTCTTCATTGATTTTAATATTCTGTCCAGCCAGCTTGACGTCTTGCTCAATGCTGCGAACCAGGTTGAATACTTCACGTGTGGATGATGTGGACTCTTCAGCCAATTTACGAACTTCATGGGCGACAACCGCAAATCCTGCCCCATGCTCACCTGCTCTTGCGGCCTCGATTGAGGCGTTGAGAGATAGCAGGTTGGTCTGTTCGGCCAGTTCTGAGATCGTTTCGGTAATTTTTGAGATGCCCTTAGCATTTCGGGAGAGAGCTTCGATGGATTCCGCAACTTTGTCAGTGGCTTCTATATTCTTCTGCATACCAGCAGACTGATTCGCAACCGATTCGCGTCCTTGTTCAACTAAGCTCAGAGTTTCCAATGAGCGCTGGTTCATGTCTTTTGTTGAATCTGTATAATTGCTGACTTTAATTTCAATTTCACGGATGCTGCCTGCCATTTCGGATACATCTTCAGATATTTCGCCTGCTCCTACGGCCAGTTCATTTGAGGAATGCGAAACTTGAGTCATCATTTCGATCAAATCGCGATTCTTGTTCGAAATATCCCGGCTGGAATTCATGACTTGATGAGTGATTTGAGAAGTTTCCTGCAAAATTTTACGAAGCCTGTCCACCATACTGTTAAAGGTACGGCTCAGATCGGATACTCCTCCAACTTCCGTCACTTTATAGGTGAAATCACCTTTTGCAATCTTTAATGAGACATCCGTTATGTTGGAAAAGGTGTCTGTAAGCGCTCTCTGAACTAGCAGTGAAAGCGGGTATGTAAGGAGAGCAAGTATGGCGACGAGCAATATTCCGATCACAATTTTCCCCATTATGATAAAAGTGATCAGGGTTGGAACCGAAAACAGCAAAGCAACCATATAACATCCGGCAGTTATCTTATTGGATATCGACAGCTTATGTAACCACGACATTGAAGGAATCCTCCTTAGGGACTAGGATAATATTACCGTGATTATAACATTATATGACAAAAGTAGATATATTGAATTACTGCTTATGCCGAAAACGGTTCTAAAGATCTACTTAATCGATATAGAGGGACACGGTGTAATATCCCCTTGTCCCTCTGACAGATCAATAGATCAGTCCCTATTTTACCGCTTTAAATAATACAGAAGCTAAATATTCTGCATTGTTTAAGATCATTTTGTCATGCTGGAATAATGTTTCCCACAGGGTCATATCAAGCAAGGCGCCTTCATCCCGCCGTTCCAGCGGATCCAGATGGCGGGTTTGATCCTGTTTCATCTGATCGGTGAAATGGTTATATTCCAGGGCTTCTTCATTAGAGAATCCGCTCTCCAGAAGACGGCTCTGCCATTCCTGTCGTTCCATTAAATGCGGAATACCGAAAAAATCCTCCAGCTCCTTCAGTGTCTCGGCAGGCATCGGTTTGTCCAGAACCAACTCTCGGTCGTAAAGTGTACCTCCTTTGGCTAGAACACGGCAGTACTCGGATAAGGATTCGGATGCATTGGTAAATACAGTGACAGATTCAGCAATCACAAAATCAAATTGTTCATCCTCGAAAGGTAATGAGCAAACATCAGCTTGTATGAAGTTAATATTCAATCCCATCGCTTTAGCACGCAGACGAGCTTTGTGCAGCATTTTCTCATGAAGATCAATAGCAGTGACCTGATATCCCCGTTCTGTTAAATAGCAAGCAGTCCTTCCCGTGCCGCAGCCAACTTCTAATATCCGGCTTTTTGGAGGAATGTGTTCATTTCGAAACAGACGCAGAGTCGCTTCAAAACCCCCTGGATGTGCACTCCCCATCCCCAACTTAGACAGCATGTTAATGTAATTCATATCATAAGGTCCCCCAGTTCGCGATAGTAATTGGTGAAACAGCCTTCTTTTAATTAACATATGTATCAAAGGCGCTGGGGGTTTAGCTTTAATGAATGAAGAGAGCCCGTTTTTAACATACGAGTTAACGATAACGAAAGCAGGGATAAATGCCATTACGGGACATCAGCCGTTACAGAACTGCTTCTTTCGAAATACATTAGTATTGTGATTAAATCACATGAATTAAAACATTCGGGAGGGATTTTCATGAGCGAAGTTGGATACGGCGGTGGATACGGTAGTGCAGTTGGTATTGTGTTGGTCCTTTTCATTCTGCTTGTAATCATTCTTGCAGCTTGGGTTTAATCAATCAGACTTTAAGATGAAAGAAACAAACACCCGGCCATTTATGGCCGGGTGTTTGTTTTCTAAGAAGATCAGAGCCATTTTTTATTAGATAATTACAATGGACGGGTTTATTTAAAGAGCTTCACACGGTTTTCAAGTGGTTGAAACTCTTTTTCACCTGGTTCGGATAAAGGTTTACCAAAAGGCATTTGAGCGATCAGTTTCCAGCTCTCAGGCAGATTCCATTCCGTTCTAACTTTATCATCAATCAAAGGGTTATAGTGCTGCAAGGAAGCGCCAAGGCCTTCTGCTTCAAGAGCAGTCCACACAACAAACTGAAGCATGCCTGAGGATTGAAGAGACCAGATTGGGAAATTATCCGCATAGAGTGCGAATTGCTCTTGCAGTTTCGCTACAACGCTGTTGTCTTCAAAGAAGAGAACAGTGCCGTAACCTGCACGGAAACCAGCCATCTTTTCTTTCGTAGAAGCAAACTGTTCCTCGGAACCGCCAACAACTTCTTTAAGGACATTTTCTGTCAGATTCCAGAGCTTATCATGCTGTTCTCCGAGAAGAACAACAACACGGGCGCTTTGGGAATTAAAAGCAGAAGGAGTGTATTTAACAGCATCATTCACAATTTCTTGAATTCGTTCATCTGAAATGACGGAATCCTTACTGATTGCATAGTAAGAGCGGCGGTT
>NZ_CDSE01000052.1 GCF_001373415.1 Paenibacillus dakarensis
TGGACGGGTGGTTCTGATTTCTCTAGTTTATTCACCTGTTTCGGCAAACTTAACAATTCTATCCCTAATCTCATCCCGGACTCTCTGGAATACAGACCACTTTTCTTCATCCGATCCTTGAGCTTTGGCAGGATCATCAAATCCCCAGTGAACTCTCTTTACTGTCGGTGGAGTGATAGGGCATTTATCAGCAGCATCACTGCATAGTGTTACAACCAAAGCCGCGTTGTTAAGGATTTCAGGAGCAATAATGTTAGACACTGAATACATTCCAGCTGCTGCCAAAATACTTTTTGGCCCAGCCTTCAGCCATCTGACTGCGACATGAGTTGCCGGTGCATAGAAAGTAAATGATTTTCTTTTCCATGATGTATTGTCTCCTTTTATTCTATATAACGGTTAACCACAAGTAGAGCCCCAGCAAGGTAATAAACAGTGTTGGGATCGTGAGGATTATTCCTGTTTTAAAGTATGTTCCCCACGAAATCTTGACCCCTTTGGTGGAAAGCACATGAAGCCAGAGTAAGGTTGCCAGTGAGCCGATCGGTGTAATCTTGGGACCCAAATCGGAACCAATAACGTTAGCATAGATCAATGCTTCCCTGATCGATCCAGACGCCTGCACAGCATCGATGGCAAGAGCATCAATCATAACCGTAGGCAAATTATTCATGATCGATGAGAGCAGAGCCGCAATAAACCCCATTCCCATTGTCGCCGCAAATAACCCTTGGTCAGCAACAGCTTGTATAACTTGAGCGAGCAAATCTGTAAGTCCCGCATTTCTAAGACCATACACCACGACATACATGCCAATGGAGAAGAACACGATGGCCCATGGAGCTTCTTTGAGGACTACTTTGGTTGGAACAACATGACTGCGCTTTGCAAGTAATAGGAATATAAGAGCCGTAACACCCGCTATAAAGGATACAGGGATATGAAGAAACTCGCTGATAAAATATCCGATTAACAAAACAATTAAAACATACCAAGAGATACGGAACATAAGGGGATCCTTGATGGCATCAGCAGGCTCTTTCAAGCGAGCGGCTTCGAATCTCCGCGGAATACTTTTACGGAAAAATAGATAAAGCACCAAGATACTCGCGATAAGTGAAAATAAATTTGGTACCATCATCCGGCTGGCGTATTCCGCGAACCCGATTCCAAAGAAATCAGCGGATACGATATTAACCAGATTGCTTACGATAAGTGGAAGTGAGGTTGTATCTGCGATAAATCCACTTGCGATAATGAAAGGGAACACCTTTTTCTCGTCAAAATTAAGGGCCCTTACCATGGCCAATACAATCGGTGTCAATATGAGTGCTGCCCCGTCATTTGCAAAAACGGCAGCAACAACAGCACCCAAAACGCTGACGTATACAAACATGCGGATGCCGTTTTCACGTGAAGCCCGTGCCATATGTAAAGCAGCCCACTCAAAGAATCCGATCCGATCCAAGATTAGTGATATAATGATGATTGCAACGAAAGCTAATGTGGCATTCCAGACAATTTGGGTAACATCCCAAACGTCTTGCAAATTAACGACTCCGACTAGTAAAGCCAGAATAGCACCGCCACAGGCTGACCATCCGATGGATAAGTTTCTGGGCTGCCAGATGACCAGGGTTAAAGTAATCAAAAATATAATGCTTGCTAAAACAACAGTTAACATCTTGTCCTCCGTTTATTATAGAGTCTGTGTCATAGATGAATATCTTGAATCGCCATATAATTATATACTTATATAAACGAGATAGAAATAACTTACTTTCATTAACGTAATGGAAATTTCAATGTAGCGGGGCGGAGATGTACAATCCATTTGTTTTTTTTCTTTATAAGATCTTAATATTATTACGGTAATATATAGATTTAAGTCTGGCTCTAAGGGAGGAACAAGTGAAAGGAAAAACGGTGCTGGTCGTTGACAATGATACGGAAATACGAAAGTTAATAAAGCTTTATCTTGAGAAAGAGGGTTACGAGGTTTTTGAGGCAAAGGATGGAAGAGAGGGCATGGAGGTTTTTGAAAAGCTTGATCCTTGCTTTGTTATTACAGAATTACTCCTTCCTCAACTGAGCGGCGAAGAGTTTTGCGAGTGGATTCGATCCGATCAGAACAGCGATGTGCCGTTGATGATCATCACTGTAAAGGGCGGAGAGTCGGAACGTATTAACGGACTGCTGCTGGGAGCGGACGATTATGTCACGAAACCATTCAATCCCCAAGAAGTTGTTGTCCGGGTTGAAACGATTCTGAGAAGAACCGCCAACCGGTGCAGTAAAATCAGTTATAGAGGACTTACCTTGAAGCCAATTCGGGGAGAAGTCAAATATGACGGACAGATTATTCCGCTTACAAATCACGAATATAAGCTGCTGAACTTTTTCATGCGCCATCCGAATCAAATTTTGAACCGAAATCAAATTCTTCAAGAGCTTTATCCCCACGAAGAGAAACACGTGATTGACCGAACGGTAGACGTCCATGTCAGCAAGCTGCGTGAGAAGCTAAATGCTGTGGGAGCTGCATCCGATATGATTGAGACCATACGCGGAATGGGATATCGGTTCAATGGATTTTAACGATATGAATAAACACCAAAAAGGCAGGGGTGCTTAGACTCCCTGTCTATTTAGCATTGAATTATATAGATATGATGGAGGGTTTATCACTAACAATAATTTCACCTTTACTGGCAAAATACGATTTCAGAACCTCATGTGCATGGACACCCTGCATCTTTCTCCCGTTCGCGTGTTTCATAAATAACTGTTCACCTGCCCCGGCAACACGGTATATTCGATCATCTTGAAGAGCCTTTCCTTTTATCTCAATATGCTGAATGCGATGACCTGCCGGATTATAAGGCTTATAAGCCATCATGAGGTTCGAGGAACGCAGAATATAACCCCCCTTTTGTTGATAGGGGTCGGATGCGAATACTTGCTCGAGATTTCGTTCCAATACCGAGAGAAGAGTGGCTCCATCCATCTCCAGGATAAAAAGTTCAGGATTCGTCGGGATGATATTGTATAAATCGTTCATTGTGACGCCCCCTGGAAGTACGGGTGCTCCGTACCTCCATCCGTGGGAGAAGGAAACATCGGCATCCGTCTGGGCTAAATATGCGTCGGTAATGAGGCGGTCCATCGGCGCTTCCTGAAGTGTCATCCGATGCAGCGGAGTCCGGATGGTTCCAATCGACTCCGATAACGGATCTCGAAAAGGAAGTAGTGCTTCATCAATCATTGACTTTATTTCAGCATCTTCTTCGTATTGATCCGCATAAATAGGGATTAATTCATGAGTAAAATTGGTTATTTTTCCTTCCTCAACGGTTACGTCGAGCTTTCCGAGGAAAGAAGCGCTAGCGCCGGACTGTATGATAACACAGCCATTCTGGACAATCGGACGGTTAAGCCGATCATGGCTATGACCGCTCAGAATAATATCGATTCCTTCAATTTGAGAGGCCAGCTTCACATCCAGGGGTAATCCCATATGGCTAACGAGGATAATCAGATCCGCTCGTTCTTCTGCTTTTAACTTTTGAATCACCGCGGGCAGCTCCTCTACTCCTAAAGAAAACGATAAATGATCGGAAAACGATGGAGGCATGGTCTCTTGTACGTGAGGAGATGTTAGGCCGATAATGCCAACACGTAAGGAATCAATCTCTTTTATGATATAAGGATTGAATACATATTTGTTATTATCTTTGTTTTTCAGATTCAGAGCTAAGATCGGAAAGGTGAAGTGTTCTTGAAGCTGTAAGACAAGATCAGATCCATAGGCAAAATCCCAGTTTCCGGGTACGGCTGCATCTAACTCCATTGCATTCATAAGAGGAATGATGCTGCTGCCTTGTGTGAGTACAGCAGGGCCTGTTCCATGCAAAAAATCTCCTCCATCAAAGAACAACACATTGCGGTTGTTCTTTTTTATCTCCTTTACAACATGGGCGATACGAGCATAACCTCCGGCTTGACGATATTCAGGTTTCCCCGCTTTCCAAAAGAACTCCGCATGGGACTCGATGTATCCGTGCGTATCATTTTGCTGAACAATAGTTAATTGGGTCATCTCATCGCAACTCCTATCTATAACAATGTTCTTGGATGTACTAAATCGCAGGTAGGAAGACAAAGCTTATACCTTATATACCTCACTGGGTATATTATGACACGAAAAAAGCTAGCTTTATCAATTCTTAATAATTGATCGATAAGATGGATTAATCCTTCCTTTATTAAGAAAGAGGTGAAGTAAGTGGATTGGTTGTCTGTATTTATTGCTCTTGCCGCAGGTGCGTTATCGTTTCTCTCTCCCTGCGTGTTTCCGCTCATCCCGGCTTATGTATCCCATATAACAGGGTCCTCGATTCAAAACAACAAAATGGAAGTCGATCGAAGGCTTTTGTTAAAACGCTCTATCAGTTTTATAATCGGATTCAGTGTCGTTTTTATCGCGATGGGGGCTTCAGCCAGCATGGTCGGCCGGATTTTTGCAGAACACAGAGAGCTGGTTCAAAAGGTAAGCGGCTTTCTTATTATTCTTTTCGGAATGCAGATGATCGGATGGCTGCAGCTTCGTTGGTTTATGACGAGTAAGTCCTGGGATGCGGGAAAAGTTCGGCCAACGGGAGGTACAGTGCGTTCATTTTTAACGGGTATAGCCTTTGGTTCCGGATGGACACCCTGCGTTGGACTAGCTTTATCTTCGATCCTTCTAATGGCCGGTTCCTCAGAAACACTCGGGATAGGCATATTGATGTTGGCTATGTATTCCTTAGGTTTAGGCATCCCGTTCCTGTTCATATCGGTGTTGCTGACTTATTCAACCGGTATTATAAAGAGAATGAACAAGTATGTTCCTGTGCTTTCGAAAATCAACGGCTTTATATTCCTTGGACTAGGCTTGCTGCTGTTCACGGGACAACTTCAGAAGATCAGCGCATGGCTCGCCAAATACACACTATTTGATATCACATTATAAGAGGGGATAAGCAAATGAAGAAAAATATGTGGGCAATCCTCATTTTGATAGGGCTTGTTGCTTATGGGGTATATGATTACATAACCGCTTCTGCAAAAGAAACGAAAAAGGAACAAGCATCAGTCGCTTCAGTAACGGAGCCACCAAACGAAAATATACCGATCGGAGTCAAGAAAGGGCAGCGCGCACCGGATTTTACGTTGAACGACTTGAACGGGAACCCGATTCAATTATCGGATTATCGCGGAAAAATGGTCCTGCTTAACTTCTGGGCTTCATGGTGTCCGCCTTGCCGTGCGGAAATGCCGCATATGCAGGAGTTTTACGAAGATTACAAGAAGGATACGGTCGTTTTAGGAGTAAATATGACGTCAATCGAACATCGTGCTGAAGATATTAAGCCGTTTACCGAGGAATTCGGTTTAACTTTTCCCAATGTATTGGACATAGAGGGTGACGTCATGGAAGAGTATGTTGTAATCGCCTATCCGACCACCTATGTCATCGATGAACAAGGCGTTATACGGGAGATATATCCTGGAGCAATCAACTACGACATCATGAAAAAGACCAGAGAAGCATTTTAGAAAGAAGGAAATGTTAATGAAACGAACAATTCGTAAATTACTCCTGTTCACCGTGACGGCTTGCCCAACGGGAAGGTCCATGAACACCGTTCTTCATGAGGTCAATAGTCAGTTGAATAGAGTTGAATATGACCTGGTGTACATTGATGTACAGCATGAGATCGCGAATCAATATGGAATCACTCAAAATCCAACGACTCTATTCCTGGATGAGCGGGATTCTGAAGTATATCGCGTAGAGGGTTTTAAGGATACCCGGGATATAATCGATATCATTCACGGCGTTGAGTTGGGAGATTTAACAGGAACCAAAAACCTAACGAATACAAATACAACACAGGAGAAATATACGGTTTATCTGTTTAAGAGCGAAGAATCAGAACCTGTTCCGGTGGAAACCGAATATAACAATAAAACGGCAGTGGTCACACCGAGAATTACGGCGATTCGACTTCAGCTGGCAGCTGCTGAGGAGAGACTTAGCAATCCTTTTCCTCCAAAATCAGAGTTACTGGAAATTGATTTTGTTAACCATGCGGCAATGGTGAAAATTAGAATCCAACGTCCTGATGCAGTGATGGAAACCGGAAAAATGGAGCTTGCTTTGTTATATACACTGAGGCATTTCGGGATCCAGAGCGTTGATCTTCAGCTTATCTTCGATTGATGATGTTAAAATTGTCCATTGACAACAGCTTGAAATCTTCTATACTATATACCCATAGGGGTATATTAGAATGATAATTATAGGAGGAGAAATCATGACAACAATGAAAGTAACTGACAGTTCAATGGAACAGGTAGTTAAAAACAACAAGCTAGTTTTAGTCGACTTTTGGGCACCATGGTGTGGACCGTGCCGGATGATTGCACCGATTTTGGACAAATTATCGGAGAAGGTTGGAAATAAAGCGATTATTGCAAAGCTTAACGTTGATGAAAATCCGGTTAGTGCAACGAAATATCGAATCCAAGGTATCCCGACGTTAAAGCTGTTTCACAACGGAGTCGTAGTCGAGACCTTTGTCGGAGTTCAACCATCAGAACGGTTTGAAGCAGCCATTAATAAATATGCCGGCAACTGAGCTTAATCCATAATAAGGATCGCCTATTACAGGCTGTCTTTAATCAAAAGGCCAATCCGTTTTTGCGGATTGGCCTTTTTTATGTTTATTTTTCGTCTGCTGCTTCAAAATAAACGATTTCAGCTAAACGAATGTGATGCTTTTTTCCATGAACTGAAAGAGCTACGTGATCAATAAAGACATCATCCAGCGTGCCTACTAATTTGCCTACCGTTGTCGTAATCACAATCTCTAAGCCAATGTGTTGGGTCAAATGCTCAATGAATTTCGGTTCCACGGCTGTCGTATACATAATATTTTTGGGCAATACCAGAGGTTCTTTGCGCTGTTCGTAATTAAGCTGATAATAAGGCGGGACTGGGAATGAAGGATTTTGTTGTGGATAGCCGTGGTATACAAATCGATTCATGCACGGTACTCCTTTGTCATAAAATGAAAAACGTTTCTATAATATATGACAAATGCCTAAGTGGGTGTTTCAATATCAGCCATTTTTAATGTATTGTTGATTTGAATTCGTTATTTATTCTCAGGAAAGCACTGAGATCAACGCACCTCCGGCTGCCGATAATAACACGATCACCCAAGGGGGAAGCTTCCATAACATAAGCAAACCGAACGCAGCGATAGCAAGACTAAAGTCGTAAGGCGTATGGATTGCCTTTATCCATATCGGATTAAATAGGGAGGCGAGCAAAATACCAACAACGGCGGCGTTAATCCCTTTCAAGGCCGATTGAAAATTCGGACGTCGACGAATTGCATCCCAAAATGGTAAAGCACCTATAACCAACAGAAAAGACGGTAGAAACATCGCGATTAATGCGATCCATGCTCCGGTCCATCCGTTCATCACGGTTCCTATGTAAGCAGAGAAGGTAAACAAAGGTCCCGGCACTGCTTGAGCTGCACCGTATCCGGCAAGAAATTGGGAATCTGTTAACCAACCGGAAGGCACCACTTCAGCTTGAAGCATAGGAAGAACAACATGACCTCCGCCAAAGACAAGTGAACCAACGCGATAAAAGCTATCAAATACAGCCAGCCAGTGGGAAGCTGTCATCGTTCGCAATAGCGGTAATCCGATCAACAATCCGAAAAATATAACCCAGGCAACAACCGCTGTACGGCGGCTAATCGATATACCTATATGTGGAGTTTCCGGAATTTCAGATTTGGTTAAGAAAAATCGGCCAAATAGTCCAGCAGCAGCAATAAGTATCCATTGACTGTAAGCAAAAGGCCATAACAAGGTAATAATAGCAGTCAAAATGGCAATCGTTCCCCGAGTACGATCTGGTGCAAGACTTCGAGCCATCCCCCAAACCGCTTGTGCTACCACAGCGACAGCAACGATCATCAGCCCATGAAGCCATCCGGCATTGGTTACATCATAGTTATTCAATGCAAATGCGAAGACCATTAAAGCCAGAGCGGATGGCAATGTAAATCCGATCCAGGAAGCGATCCCGCCAAGAAGTCCGCCGCGCATGATACCAATAGAGATTCCAACTTGGCTGCTGGCAGGCCCCGGAAGGAACTGACACAAGGCGACCAGATCGGCATAGCTTTTTTCATCGAGCCATTTTCTGCGTTTAACATATTCATCACGAAAATAACCTAAATGTGCGATTGGGCCGCCAAATGATGTCAAACCAAGCTTTGTTGAGGCTGAAAGAATTTCGAGTATAGAGCCTTTTTGTTGTTGTTTGGTGTGTGATTGAGGAGGCGAATTGGCATCCCGTTGTTTCTCCATCTTTGATTCTCAACCTTTCTTCATGAATGTTTTGTACCGGGGTGAATTTTGCTTTTCATTATATCATTCTATTATCACGACGTATAATATCGGTGCTTTATCAAAATATATACCTCCATAGATTGCCATCATCGTCATTTTTAATTATACTCTAGCCACTATACAAATGAATTTGGGGTGGGTGTGGTAATGAAACAAACAATAATGCTCTTTGTTATTTCGTCATTTATTTTCAGTGCTCTAATCATTTTAGGAGCGTGGGGACCTTTTAATAATTTTATAGTCATTAATTTAGGTATATTATTTGGAACTTTTATAGGTCTCCTATTAACTTTGACAATTTTATTGATCCAGTCGACTTACTTGAAAAAAGCTGGATTAAATAAAGCGGGAATAAGTGTAGTTAACTCGATTGAATTTGAAGCAGCGGGAAATAAAGAAGAAGTATTTGCGTTCTGTTTAGAATCCATTCGTAGTATAAAAAAGAGTGAAATTGGGCTGATAAATAAGGATAAAGGTATTCTAACCGTAAATGTAGGAGCAAATTGGCGTACTTGGGGAGACCTAATACAATTTGATATCAAGGAAATAAGTGATCAAAAATGTAACGTTATCATTACAAGCAGACCTGCGATGAGTACAGCATTAATAGATTTTGGGAAGAACTTAGATAATATCATTAAGTTAATTAACGATCTCAAATTAAAAACAAAAATTAATGTAATACATAATCGCTGTAACATTACTTGATGACCAATTCAATCCATTAAACGATGACGGCGGATAATGAAGCCCGCAATGAAGCAAAGTCCTCTATGACCGCCTGAATAAAGTAGAAGCTTATTCACTAAGGAGAAGAGGGGGCGTTTTAGCTATGAAGCGATTTGTTTTCGTATGGATGACCGTTATATCGATAATACTTACTGCCTGTTCCAGTCAACCAAGTGATCTTAGTGATAAACTAGAGAAATATGCTGTACCCATTAATCAGTTGACGATACCCGATGGTGTTCAAATTATTGGTTTAGGCGAAGCCAGCCATAATAATTCTGAGTTTCAGTCTGTACGCCTTGATGTATTAAAGGTGCTTGTTGAAAAATATGGAGTTCGCACATTGGTATTGGAAGAGGAATTTGCTAATTCTGAATTAATGAATCGTTATCTTTCTGGAGAGGACATAGAACTGCAGGATGTGTGGCAGAGCTGGTTTCCTTTTTACCGTACAGAAGAGATGGCTGCGTTATTCAATTGGATGCGCGAATATAATCGTTCTGTATCTAGTGAAGAACAGCTGCAATATTGGGGTATGGATGTTCAGCAACCAAGCATGATATTATACTTTCTTGATAAGTACTTGCAAGAAACGGATCGTGATCTATACAAAGAGCTCAACAACCTAAGAATTACTCATAACCAGAGGATTCAACTAAACAAACAATTAATGGGCATTTCTACTCCAGGTAGATATCAAGCAATGAATGAAAAGGATTATATGAAATTTCAAAAAAAATGGAGTCTGAAGTTACAAAACGATATTCGAAAAATTGAAACATTGATGGACAAAATGAATTCTGATGCTGATCACCTTATTTCCATGTCCAGCAAACAATCGTATGAGATTGCTATTCAGAATGCCCGGTCTATATATTCCATTTATTCGTCGATAAATGATTCGTTGCAACAAGATTATAGTGAAGGTCATGGTTTCCTATTCAGTAGTTCAAACTCGAATAATCGCGATGCAGCAATGAAGGAAAAAGTAGATTGGATATTAAATCAAGCAAACGGACCAATCCTGGTGGTAGGGCATAATGGTCATATCTCTAAAAAAATGAAACAAGGGGACTATATTGCCCAATCTGCATTAAGCAGTGGGATTAGTATAGATGGTGATAAGTTGGAGACGGTATATTTAGGAGAACTTTTGAAAGAAAACTACGGTGATGCTTATTATACAATTGGAACATCCTTTAATGAGGGTGCACTAGCATCATTTTCAATGATATTAATGGATGAAAATCCGCCTACCTTTATAGGACGTAGCGATAATATATTACTGAATTCATTCATGAAGTTGCCAGAGGATGCTTATTTTCTGGATTTTGATCGTTCGAAGCAAGATAAGAAATTAAAGCAGCTGCTCACAAAAGAGGAATTGAAGATGCCTTATTTTGGAAGTCTTGATGGTATTGATTTAAATGATCCAAAAAATCGAAACATGGATGATTATCAATTAGCGATCACATTAGATGATACCTATGATGCTTTGATTAATTTTCGGAAAGCCAACTTATTTACACCTTATAGGTGATTATTTAAGGATTATTGAGATTTAGTTCATTGGAAGAAAAGTTTCAATCATCCTACAGACGTAGAAAAAATAATAATAAAACATGAAGGGAGTGAACTACAATCAATGAATGGTTACTTTGCAAAGGTTGAACAATTACTTGAAAAATACAATCAAAAGCATGTTTTAGACTTTTTTATTGGACTCAATCATGTTGAAAAAAACCGTTTAGCTGAACAAATACTTAGCATTGATTTTGAGGAGCTAGCTTCAGTTTTTAATAAAGCAAAGGAGCATCAATTTAATCATTCATCTGTCGAACCTTTGGAATATCAGAGACTAAATGACTTAACTAATGAACAGAGAGAAATGTACATAACCGAGGGCTGGAGATTACTTCGAAATGGTGAAGTGGGTGTTATTGTTGTTGCTGGGGGACATGGAACCAGATTAGGGCATGACGGACCAAAAGGCACAATGGATATCGGATTGCCATCGGGCAAATCGTTATTTCACTTACAAGCAGAGCGGCTGCTAAAACTCTCTAACAGGGCTGGAAAGTATATACCCTGGTATATCATGACAAGCCCGGAGAATCATGATGCTACAATCAAATTCTTTCAAACACACCATTTTTTCGGTTATCCAGAAGAAAGCTGCATATTCTTTCAACAAAAAACGATGCCTGCGATCAATTTAGAGGGAAAGTTACTCTTTTCTTCTCATTCGGAAATTCATTTTGTACCCAGTGGAAATGGTGAATGTTTCTCTTCTCTTTATCAGTCAGGAGCGCTTGAAGATATGAAACGCAGGGGGATTTCCTGGCTTTTTTATTACAATGTTGATAATGCGATTATTAAAATAGCAGACCCATTATTCGTTGGTTATTCTGCTTGCTGCAACCATCCAATAGCTACAAAAGTCGTTGAAAAACGTGATCCGGATGAAAAGGTTGGGGCTCTGTACTTAAGCAATGGGCGTCCAACCGTTATCGAGTACAATGAAATTCCAAAGTCTTTATTAGAAAAAAGAGATCGCCACGGCAAATTGTTTTTTAATCTCGCTTATATTTCCATCAATATGTTTAGATATGATTTCATTGAAAGCTGTGTCCATAACAAGATTCCATACCACCTTGCCCTGAAAAAGATTAGTCATGTTGATTCTAATGGGAATACGATAAGCCCAAGCGAACCCAATGCATTCAAGTTGGAGAAATTCATTTTTGACTATTTCCCTTTTGCAGAGCAAATGTCTGTTTTAATGGTCGAGCGGGAAGATGAATTTGCTCCAGTGAAGAATAGGGAGGGACAGGACAGTCCTCTTACTGCTAGAAACCAGATTTTAAAGCTCCATGAAAATGGGGGCGTATGAAATGATATAGTTCAAAAACTAATAAAAAGCTTCAAGGTAAGTTTTTAGCAATAAATCACTACACTGATATAATTCATTAAGCTTATGAAACGAATTGACGTCGCATATTCTTTGATTACAGATAAGGATAAAACAAAAATCCTTATGGTGAAGAATCATAAAAACGGAACTTGGTCATTATCAGGCGGAGGCGTAGAAGAAAACGAGACTTTAGATGCGGCAGCAATCCGCGAAGGAAAAGAAGAAACAGGATTTGATATCAAAGTCCACGGTGTAGTGGCTATTTAACATGGAACAGTTTTGATTACGCAAGTTTATAGATTAAAAACAAGATAGATAGAAGAAAAAAATATCAGAAAAACCAAAGCTAAATCTATTTTAGTTTTTCTTTGCAGGCATTGACTTCACCTAACAACAAAATAACGCTTATCGATATTCGCTCCTCGATCCGGCTGGAGTTAGAAGTGCGTTCGAAGAGGTATTTATAGGAAATCTCAGCAAAACCCATGTAAAAAATCAATTAACTTCACGAAAGGAAGTATAACATGACATTCTTAAACCAAGAACCGATTGTAAGATCTGAAATGCTTATTAGAAAACCTGTTGAAGAAGTATTTGAAGCCTTTATAAACCCAGAGATCACCACAAAATTTTGGTTCACTAAAAGTAGTGATAGGTTAGAAACTGGAAAGCATATTCTTTGGGAATGGGAGATGTATGGAGTTTCAGATAAAATCTATGTGAAAGATATTGAGAAAAATAAACGGATTCTTGTTGAATCGTCGGATGGAACTAATATTGAATGGTTCTTCACCCCAAGAAATAATAATGAGACATTTGTTTCTATTGAAAACTACGGATTTGTAGGAAATACCGATGAGATCCTATACCAATGTATTGACTCAATGGGAGGATATACAATAGTTCTGTGTGGACTAAAAGCTTTTTTAGAACATAAAATCGTACTTAATCTAATCATGGATAAAGCTCCTGATGCCCAAGTTAATAAATAGTATGAAGTATAGCTTTAACGGTTTTTACTTCCCATAACAATGTGTTCAAACATCATCAGGCAAGCCGCCTCGATCATTAGGAGATAAATCGGGAAGTTGCATCAGGCGACACATCCCCACCACTTACTGGCCAGATTTCACTAAGGAGTTACTATTATTAGCCATTGAAGAGTATCAAAAAAGAAAGATGAATCAGTAATGGAATTTGAGCAATACGGTGCCTCTCGGGTTCGTGAATGCCTGAACGTTATAGGAATTCAGTGCAAAACTAAATGCATTAATCTATGAGGGAGATAAAGTATGAAAAAGAGCATCGTAATTATACTAGTGGTTATGCTCATAAGTTCCTGTACATTTCAAACAAATACTAACCTAATGGATCTAGTTCTTGTTAAAGAAACAAAGCTCGTTACCATTTACGTAAAAAAAACAGACCAGGATATAAATGAGATGGTTGATAATATTTCAAGTGAATTCGAAAACCAATCTAAAGGACTTAATGACATGTTTCAAGTCTCTCCCCCACAAAAGGCAACTATTCATATTTATACAGATAAAGAGCAATTTCGTCAGATGATTGGTCGAGATACCGAAGGGACTTACGATGTTAGTGATAATATAATTAAGGTCTATACACCAAGCGACTTAAGTAGAATTGATGTGCGAAATGAATACACATTTCAAATTATCCATGAATATGTTCATGCGATTATTCAACAACTTAATAAAGAGGTAGGGAATATAAAGTGGTTGGACGAAGGAACGGCATACTATGCCTCAAAACAATTGGAGACCGAAATAAAGAACAAAAAATATGTTAATATATCAGTCCCTGATTTAAGTGATATATTAAATAGTCAAGCATATTTTGATGAGGCTGGTGGTCAAGCGTATTATTTCTCTGGTCTAATAGTACAATTCATCTATGAGAAGTATGGAGAAGCCAAATTCAACAAAATAATCAGAGAACCAGAAAAAATGGAAACCATATTGAACAGGTCTATAGAAGATTTATATATTGAATGGAAAAACTATGTAAATTACTTGTATGAATGATTTGATATTAGTATTTCAATGAAGGTGCTGTCCTCAGATAACACAGTTTTTACGCAGCAACTACACCTTACTCACTTTGATGCTTTTGTCAGAGTAGTAGACTCAGTGACAGCTTGCTGCGTAAGTTTATGAAAGAAAAAAATGTATAAAAGAACTAATTATAAGATATCCGCACAATATTATATATTTTAAAGGTGGAGGACAGGGATGCTGGAAGTTTTAGCTGTGTCGTATGAAGATAAAACAGTCTTACATAATTTGATTCAATTATATAGATATGATTCGAGTGAGTATGATGAGCATGTTCTAAATAAATATGGATTATATCAATATAAATATCTTGACCATCAGTGGACGGATGAATATAGACATCCATTTTTTATTTTTAAAGATAATGAATTAGCTGGCTTTGCTCTTATTATAGTTGGAGTACCGAAGGAGTTTGTTAAACTAAGTGGTTCTCAAGAAACAAATGTTGTGAGTGATTTTTTTGTTTTACGAAAATACAGAGGACAAGGTGTAGGAAAGCAAGCAGCATTTCATATATTTGATATGTATCCAAGCGCTTGGGAGATAAGACAAACCCAAAAAAATCAACCAGCGAATCAATTTTGGAATAAAGTCATAAATGAATATACAAATGGAAGGTATAAGGAAGAATAAGTAAATGAAGGATGGGATGGTCCTGTGCAATGTTTTCAAAATTATAAAAACGACGAAAAGTAAGTTTAGCTTTAACTTCCATAAGCTCATCTCTATTCAGAGAGACTGCCGGCCGTAAATTAATCTGTTGAGCCAAAAAAAAGACTCAGGGCTCAGAATAGCAACCCTGGGTCTTTTTTGAGTCAAAATTCATTGTAGCGCTATTGTCTTACAATAAGAATGTCTTGGGGCGGTCTTCCTGTGCTTTGAATTTGAGAAATTTCCGAGTTAGTAAGATTGCGTCCTACCAAAATAAACGAAGATGTGACGTTATCGAAATTGCCCAAGTTAGCTACATTTTGACTGCCACGGAACACCCGGAAGGATCCCTGAAAGTTAATTCTCGAAAACAGTACAAGTGTTACTTGATTACTTTGCACAACATTTCTGAGTCGGAAGCTTGAAAGTGCATTGTTAAACCGAAACGCTCCAAGATCACGAACTGCAACCCCTCCACGTCTGAAGAGGATCCTGCGACCAGAAAAATTGGTATCAGACCAAAGTGCAAGACGTACATCACTGTTTGCCATTTATATCACTCCTTTTCTAAGGTTGATATAGTATATTGCGATTATTAAAGAATGGTATAGACAAATAGAGCAGGATGATAGTTTGATTTCTAAAATAGTTATCCGAAGCAATTGCAGGAAAGGATGCGAATAATGAATATACAGGATGTTCCAGTTGAAATAACTGATCAAATTGGAAGAGTCCAGAACATTACGTTTCCTAGGCAAGGTCATACTTCAATCGTGGCTATACTGGAAACGTCAAATAAAAAGTACATAATCAAGAAGACGGAGAACGATCTCTACAATGAGTGGCTTTCAGAAGAATACAAAGCACTTCAATATCTCTTCCGTACGGGACTACCCGTTCCGGAAGCATATTCATTTCATGTCGATAATAAATCAAGATGGCTGTTAATGGATTACATTGAGGGAATCAGTTTAAGAGAATTTCTTTCGAATGAGCCTGATTTAAAGGATGAAGAAAAAGCTATTTCTAACTTTGGCCTTTGTTTAAAGAAATTACATGAATGCTCTTGTCCAATTGAATTGCAGAAGCATGATACTCCTTGGTTAGATAGAATGCTTAGTAAAGCCGAATATAATTTAACTCACTATGAAGTAGATGGATCCGAAAAATTACTTAAACGATTGAAAGAGGAAAGACCCAAACCAATAGACAATACTTTAATTCATGGGGATTTTACAATAGATAATGTACTAGTTAATGAATGTAGTGTAGTTGGAGTTATTGATTGGTCAGGAGCTGCGTATGGTGATCCAAGATATGATGTAGCATTAGCAATTAGGCCGAAACATAATGCTTTTGATAATGAGAGAGATAAAGAAATTTTCTTTAACGCATATGGAAGGTTAAGAGTTACGGAAGAAGAATATCGCTATTTCGAAGACGGAATATATAACTTTTTTTAGTATTTTTCGGGTTACGTTGCTGAACAGAATCGTCTTCAGATAATCCTAAATAAAAAAAATAAGTGAGGTCTTCTCGATGGAGAAATTGATTTCTTACTACAGTTCCTTTGACGAATGGGGCCGTTTGGATCGTGAACCACTAGAGTTTAAAGTGAATTTTCATCACATCATAAAGAACCTGGGCTCGTGGATATTGCAAAACAGAAAGCAAGCGAACAGCAATTACTAAATCAATTTAATGGTTTTTTCACAGCTGATGCCAGAGATTTAAGCCAGTTCCCGGACAACCAATTTGATGCAGCACTTATGTTAGGACCGCTATATCATCTTCAAACAGAGGCAGATCGAAATAAGGCAGCATCTGAAAAGATACGGGTACAAAAGGAGAAGGGACCACGATCGATACGGTGCAGCTCAGTCCGATGGCACAGCAAACATTCTATGTTGAAGCCTTTATAGCGAATCAGTATAAAGACAACTCGCCGGAAAAAATTCACGAGATTCCTGTTTCTGCCGAGACACTTCCGTATTCTTTTACCATTGGAAAAAATGCATATACATTTACGATCGAATAGGTTAAACGGAAACCGGACCAGACCAAGCTTTATTTCACCTTCGAGGGGCCGAGCATTCTTCAGCTGCAGCATCTCATGCTTAAGGACAAGAGTGGTGAAACGATTCCGGCAGATCATTATATTCCTCAGAAGGCGAAGGATGGCCGTTTCTATTTGACCTATCCGGCTGTAGGTACAAATGAGGAGTTGTTGATCTTAACCCGAGCAGATCTGGAGTGGGAAAGAAATAGTGTGATGTTTGAGATTCCGGTGAAATAATACAAGTCTGCATTAAGAGTATTCGCCGGAGATGATTGAGTAAGAATAAAGAAAGAAACTCCGAAATCCCGTTGCATTCAAGGGTTTTCGGAGTTTCTTTTTGTGAGTCAGCCCTTCACCGAGCTGATATTCATTTCATATATTTTTTGGAGCGTAAGGACATGATTTCTCTTCTGGTCGTCATCCTCGGTATGGAGATACCACTCTACAAGCCTGTAGCCGAATCCAAGAAGAATCATCTCGTATACACAATGATCGGCGATAGGGGATACATCCGCATACTCCGAAAAGCCTTTATAATACGCGGGGACACATCGCTGGTAGTATTCGACCATGTGATCGATATCCGCTTCATCCGCAATCAGGCTTGCGAGATCCTCGCCAAGGTAACCCCATCCAGATGTATCCCAGTCGATGAGTGCGATTTTCCCGTCGGCATAGATTAAATTGGTCACCCAGAAGTCCCGGTGGCATAACACGAGGGGCAATTTTTCGATGCGGACGAGTATCTTGTCAGCGTGTTCATCGAAGTTGATGAGCATTTTCCGTACGTGCAGCGGCAATTCACATCCCTCCGAGCGTATATAGTCGTAGACGACCGGCCTTGACCGGTAATGCAGATACGTTTTCTTCATGAGATCTGAAGGACTGAGGTTGGTCAAGCTATGAAGCACAGCGGGCTTCTCCGCATATAACTTGCCTTGATAGCGTCCTAACTCCAACGCAGCCTGTTCATACATGTCACCGGTCAAGTCTAAACCGGATACGCCATCGATATATTCCAGCCACAGCTGAAATTCATTTTCTTCGGCATTCATCTCGGCGAGATAACATGTCGGCCAGCGGAAGGTATCCGAGAACGTTGCTCCCAAGTCAGACGCATAGAGATCATATTCCCTGCGCCATGAACCCGGATCGCCGTACCGCTCCCATTTCTTCTGAATTTTCAGCACGATACGGTATTGCAATTTGTCGTTACCCAACGTTTCAGCTATCCCCGTCACCAGGTACACATTCCCCACAGTTCCGCCCTTTAACGGCGCAGTTTGGCAGTCGGCAGTGATGATATCCTTCTTGAACAGCTGGCTTAAGGCATAGATCAGCGCTTCGGGTTTAATTTTCATTTTTCCATTCTCCATTCTTCTTTCGTTTGCTTGCTCCACATAGCGATTATTTTGTTTAGAGCACTCTTGTCTAGGAGATAGTTTGTTGTATCCTGTACGTACTTGTTCTCATGCTGCTGGGCAGCATAATACCTCCACTTGTGAACATTGGTTTTCAAATCCATCATGTTTTTTGTTAGCTCCTTTGTTTTTTCGACGCAAAAATGCCACGGACAAGCAGCCTCTTAAGAAGCTGCTGTCGCGCGGCATTAGGACGCAAAAAAAGATACGACCTTACTCGTATCCTGCAAACAGCAATATTCACGAAAGGTTACTTTGAGTGGCATAGCAAAAAACACGGGCGTTCTCCCGCTTTTTTTTCGCGTATGCCTAATATTCAATTTTAAGTCCAAACCACCATATAAGTAGTAGCCATTAAAACACATCTCCTTTCGTGTCAGGAACTTGCTTATTACTAAGCTTTCTATACAATAACCTGAATTGGTAAAATATTCAACGTGTAGTATCTTTGGGTGATGATATCGTAAATTTGAAGAAAGCATAGAGCGTGGTGACTTAGATGAATCCATACGCAATAACATTGAAAAATACTGTGTACTATATTGAACAATTGAGCATGGAGGTAATCGAGATCCCCAAAGACAGTATTTATTTTGTAGGTGATGATTGGCCCCGCAGAAATGACAGCAGAATGTTCGGCCCGTCACTATCTATTTAACTTTATATCATTGCTCTTATTAAGATTATATGAAGGATAGCTACAGAATTTCGCGAATACTTTTCATATGGGATTATTTACGAAGTTCGTGAATACAACAACGTTAGGTGAAATTACTGCGATAAAAGAATAACGACCGAAAATGAAAATTGAACAAAGAATATCTATAAAATCGTAATAAAATGGGTTATACTGAGGTAAGAATAAGTAAGGAGCCGTGCTGGAACACGACTCCTAAGCACAATAACTGCATAAAGAGCAGTCGGCCGCTAAGTGGTGGTCGAAATAGACCGTTACCTTAGGGAGGGCGGTCTATTTCTTTTTCATGTAGGTAAGAAGCGCCAAAATGAACATGCCAAACATGAGCATTAAGGTAATAGCATCTTTAACCTCCATGGGCATCACCTCCCTTCCGGGAGACTAGCCGACCGTCCTTCAAACCGTATATTGTACCAGAAAATTATAACATAATAGGATTGAATAAAGACAAAAAATACAATAAGAAACTAAATAAAAGAACAAATGAATTTAAAATAAAATACTATGTTTGAGGGAATTCGATGAAGGCATTAACATCACCTAACATTGCATCTACGCTGCGGGGCTTTGCCCCTTGGTTGTCAGAGGTTATATAACATAGAAGGATATTCAGACAACACACGACCCGGCCTAAGATAAGAGCTATCTAAGGCCGGGTCGCGTCATAGATGCGGAAACGTTAGCTGAAATTGGTGCGAAGATATAAAAGTAGGTGTTTCAGTGAAGAGAAAAATACTATTTTGGGATTTCGATGGAACCCTTGGTTATCGAAAAACGGGAATGTGGGGGGCATCAATGCTTCAAGCATTGATAGAGTATGACCCAAATACAAAGTTAACAGCTCCAGATTTTCGACAATTTCTTATGAGTGGATTTCCATGGCATCACCCTGAAAAATCGTATACTTATATTAATTCAGCTGAGGCGTGGTGGGAACCTATTCAGAGAAAGTTTGTTGAAGGTTTTGTACATTATGGAGTACCCTATGTTGACGCTGAACGGTTAGCAGTCAATACAAAAACGTTATTTCTTGATAAGAGTTATTGGGCATTGTTTGATGATACATTAGACACATTAGATGAGTTGAAAAATCTTGGGTGGAAACATGTTATCGTATCAAATCATGTTCCTGAACTCGGTGAAATAATTGAATACCTAGGATTAAAACATAAAATCATTGATTTTGTAAATTCAGCATTAGTAGGTTATGAGAAACCGAACCCCAGTATATTTCAACATGCACTTAGTCGATCAGGGAACCCCAAACATGTTTGGATGATTGGCGATAACTTCGATGCGGATGTGCTTGGTGCCGAAAGGATCGGAATCAGAAGCATTTTAGTCCGAAACACAGATAGCAGAGCAAAGTATAGCTGTAAAAAACTGAAAGATGTGATAAGCATTGTTGAGAGCGAACTCAAAGAAGGCACCAACAACAGCTAACACCGCATTCACGCATCGGTCCGCTGCCGCGTCCCTCGGTCGCCCGAGGCATTTCGGAGAAGTGAGTCAGGCGACAACCCTGCGAACCTAACCGCGACGCGGCCGCCCCGTTGGGGCTTAAGGTTCTCGGGTTCGTGAATGCAAATACGTTATATGAAATCGTCGTAAACCATAAATTATAGAAATTTCAGTTAATCCAGAGAGGGTGAAAATTAATTGAATACCACGTCTCATAATCTGGCAGCAGGTGTTGTTATATTGAATATACGAAATGAAATTTTACTTGTGAGAGATAAATATGGATGGAGTTTGCCGAAAGGAACTACAGAAATCGGAGAAACAATAAAGGAAACTGCAATTCGTGAACTAAAAGAAGAAACAGGACTTCAAGTTAATTTAAAAGGAGTAGCTTACATCATTGAATATCGATCAGCACAATACGGGCAATACTTACAATTCTATTATTCAGGTAAAGTCAACGAAGAAGAACTAATAATGGAAGATCCAGAACAGGATATATACGAATAAAGTTCATTTCAAAAGACCAGATAAGAAATTATATAAAGTTCATCCCATGGGTATATTCTTTAGAAGAATGGTTTCAAGATTCTTCCTTCAAGTATCATTTGTATGATCTTGATGAAGTTGGGTTTTATATCGAATAAAAAAGATAATAAACATTTGGGAGAGTAACTCAAGGAGATGACGACTTCATATAACACCCTATTCTCGTTGCGGACCATATGGCCCTTGATCTGCCAGAAGTATTTTCAGGAAGAGAATTCAGGCAGAGACATCCATTCCCCTAAGATAGCTCTTATCTTAGGGGAATGGATGTCGCGAATACAAGAACGTTATACGAAAGAACGAAGCTTACTAATAAAAGGAGGGTTATTCGATGAAGATTTTGTTCTTGTGCACAGATAATTTTACTCGGAGTATAATTGCCGAATTTAGTTTTAAAGATTATTTAAAAAAGAATCAAATAACCGATGTACAAGTAGCATCCGCAGGGATAAGAGCCAATAGCGATGTGAGCAGATATTCTGATCTCCATTTTCGCATAATGAATAATTTAAATATTGATACATCTGAATTTAAGAGAACTCAATTTGGTGAAGAGTCATTTAGGGATTATGACATAATTATTGGTATGAGTGATCTACATAAGGAATTTATTATGAATGAATATGGGAAAGAGATTTATCTCTTCAATGAAGTATATAAAGGACAAAATACACCTGTTAATATTGGGGCCCCAGATAGTGAAGATTTTGAAGAGAAGATGAAGCAGTTAATTAAATACTTTATTGGTACAATTCCAGAAGTGATTGCAAATTTAAAAAATCAAGGTGCGTGAATGTAGCTCAAGGGTTCCTTCGTCTAAACCAGCTAATCAAAGTCAAGCCTACCTTCTAAAATACATAGACAGTCAAAAATCAAACATACTCAAATAAACCTGCTCGATAGGAAGGAATTAATGGAAGTTAATTTCCAATTTCATTAGTAATCAGCAAAAAAAGCTCTACCAGAGTTCCACATGCCAAAAATAATGCGCAAAAGCTTATGAGAAGCAGCGACAATTGCGACTTTTGCCGGTTTGCCTTCGTTTCGTTTTTGCTGATAGAATTGAAAGAGAGTCGAGTTTCTAGGGCCATGAACCTGCTTGGAAATGGCTGCTACGGTAGCCTGATAAAGAGCCGTTCGAAGGTACGAAGAGCCTCGTTTCGATATTCGATTCTTCTTGGATTTAAAGGTTCCCGATTCGTGAACAGCTGAGTCTAGCCCTGCAAAAGCTGTTAGTTTCTTCACGGAAGGGAACCTCTTTATGTCTCCGATTTCAGCTATGAGCATGGACGCTGTTAAGGGGCCAACACCAGGAATAGTACGAAGAAGATGGTAGGTTTCCATCGATTCGGCTAGTGTTTGCATGGACTGTAAAAGGTCATTCATGCAATCCTGATACGTTTTAAGAAGGTGAATATACTGTTTAAGAACCACCTTTTGAGCTTCAATACCATGAAGATCTGGCAGGCTGTGCCTGGCGATTTCGAGCAGCTGCTGCAACTTTGTTTCGTTCCATACTTGGCCTCGACGGTTGCAAAGCAGCAGTTTCAAAACCTCTTCAGGATCTGCAGCTAGAAGCTCGGCAGGAGTAGGGAAACGAGATAACAACTCCAAGGAAGTGCGATTGCAGACTTTTTGAAAGGCTTTATCGTAACCCGGAAAAAGGAGATCGAGAACAGCACGGAAATGAAGCTGCGTCTCGCCATATAAGGCCGTCCAATGCTGATATTGTCGACAGATAACGCGGAGTTGCTGAACCGTCTCATTCAGCTGTACTTGAGGCTGAGGGTCTTGTAAGTAAAAAACTTGAGCAATACGTATCGCATCGATGGGATCGGTTTTCACCTTCCGTACGGCCTTCTGCCTAAGCTGGTGAGTTAACAACAACGGGTTCAAAAGAATGACAGAATAACCTTGGGAAGAAAAGAAGGAAGCAAGAGGTTTCTAATAATTCCCAGTGGCTTCGAGAACCACCTTTGGTTCTCGACCGGAGGCGGACCTCAACTCCTCCAGAATGGTCAGGAGCCGCTGGAGATCTTCTGCTGAATGGTAAAACGGAAACGGTTTATACATACAGTCTTGGTAGGAAAGAAAAGCAGCAGCAACACTTTTGCCTTTAGCGACATCAATACTTAGAACAGGCTGATTCATATAACCTCCTTAAATTTCACTGGAATCGGCACTCTCGTTCTCCACAGGTTGGCACGGTGATACGGGTTCAGGACCCAACCAGCTGAATCGGGGTATGAACAAAAGGCGAGGGCATATAACACTTTATGCGACGGGATCTATGTCCCAACAAAGCATACGTTATTGGGCCCAGTGTTTTCTCCAGTATAAAGAAAAAAGTTCATCCCCGAACCAGTCGGGTATGAACTGAGAATACCAACACCGCATTCACGCCGCGGGTCGCTGAAGCGCCCCTTGGTCCGCACCGAGGATTCTCGAGGAAGTTAAGTCAGGCGGACAACCCTGCACTGCCTAACCGCGTCGCGGCCGTTCCCTTCGGTCACTTAAGGCAGTGAGGGTTCGTGAATGCAACAACGTTATGTGAAATTATTGCAAAAACTGTTTAAAAACCAAAAAGCCAAGAAAGAGGTCGTTGTCATGTCTATCTGGATCAATGGAGATTATTTTATAAGTACTGATAAGTCATTAATAGAAAGGGAGAAAGTCCATCGTTTTTTATCAAACGACTCATATTGGGCAGTGAACATTCCTTTTAAAGCTGTAAATACATCGATTGAGAATTCTTTGTGTTTTGGTATCTATGCACTTAAGAACAATGAATTAGTTGGTTTCGCGCGCGTAATATCTGATTTTGTAAGGTTTGCTTATTTGGCCGATGTATTTGTACTTCCAGAGTATCGGGGTCTAGGATTATCAAAATGGTTGGTTAAGACAATAATAACTTATCCAGAATTTGATGGTGTTCGTTTTTGTTTAGTTACGAAAGATGCACATACGCTATATGAACAGTATGGAGGATTTAAATTACTTGAAGACAATAAATCTTGGATGATAATAAACTCTGATCTAGAAAAAACAATAAAGAAATTTTCTGAAAGCTAATTCAAGAAGGCGATGACTTCACATAACAACATATTCACACATCGGGCATTCGCCCTCGGTCCGGCAGGAGATAGAAGTGTATTCGGGGAAGTATTTTCAGCAGCGGAGAAGATGATTCAGCCGGACACATCCGCACCGACTAAGCGCATCGCGCCCGGCGACATTCGTCGCCTTAAGTCGGTGGGACGTCGTGAATACAATAACTTTATAAGAAATTGGCGCAAAACCTGTAAAACCGTAAATATCAATTCGTATGGAGGAAGAGTTATGATAAGTCCAATTCAAAACAAGTTTGGAACAGTCTTTGTTCATGTCACTGATCTTGAAAGGTCGGTCAAATGGTATAGTAAACTACTAAACAAAAAAGTACCTACTGAAAACCATTCAGGACCTGTCTACACATTTAATATGGGTGATTCACTTCCAGGATTGACTTTGGATAACCATTGTTGGGATGAGGTTTACGAATTTCAACCATCTAATCACCCCTTGTTTAACTTGTATACCAAAGATATTCATGAAGCATACCGATTTGTGAAAGAAGAGTTAAAAGCAGAGAATACAACAGAAATTGAAGAATTTCCTGACTTAGCTGATTTTTGTTTTAGTGATCCGGATGGGAATATTATTATGGCCTGTATGTGTAAGTAGTATTAAGGAAGAGCATTTGAAGGTAACTCTCGAGAAAGGCGACAACATCTTATAACATTGTGTTCACGCATCGTTGGACAAGTCCCCTCGGTCCCAGAAGGTAAATCGAAGAAGCGATTGCCGGGACACACCTGCACCACCCAACCGCATCGCGGCCAGTCACTTCGTTCCTTTAGGGTGGTGAGTCGTCGTGAACACGGAAACGTTATAAGAAATTGGCGTATTAGCGAATATATGAAGGCTAATGCATTGATGTAGTGAAAAAGCTATGTCTGGAGCATCCTTATATATTGGGGTATAATAAAAATGATTAAAAAAAAGGGGGTACAGTTGATGAGTGTCCCAAATGATGAATTGGAAAACATATTAGGTAATTTAAATGAGAAAAATAAGGCTGTCGCAAAGAGCTTTTTATCATGGTTACTTGAAAAACAGCTTGATGAAGACGATGACTGTTTGACACCTGAAGATATTCAGGCCATAGAACAGGGACGGATTGAATTTCAAAATGGTCAGACTAAATCCTTGGAGGACCTAAAACGTGAACTTGAAATATAAAGTCACATTTTCAAGTGAAGCTGAAAAGAACCTGAGGAAAATAGACCGAATTACCGCAAGAAGAATCTTTATATCCCTTGAAGAATTATCTAATGACCCATTTAACAATCCAAATACAAAGAAAATGAAGGGTAAAGAAGGGATAATCTATAGATTACGGGTGGGAAATTATCGAATAATCTATGAGGTTCTTAATAATGAATTAATCATCTTTGTAGTTCGCATAGGATCTAGAGGAGACATATATAAATGACAGCAGGGCCCTAGCAATAAAGTTAGGGCTCTTTTTATTTAAAGAAGATTATGTGAGATGTTCAAGAAGCCGCCAACATCTTATAACATAACATTTCTGCTTCGTCGCTGACGCTCCTTGGTCGCCAAGAAGTATGTCAGAGAAGTAGAATCTGGCGACACATCCAATCGGCTAAGTCTAACGACCCGGCACTTTGTGCCTTAAGCCGCTTGGACGTCAGAAATGCGAGAACGTTAAGTGAAATTACTGCAGGATAAAACGGGGGAACAAAAGAAAAAATTACCTATAAAATCGTTATAAAATAAGTTATACTGAGGTAAGAATAAGTAAGGAGCCGTGCGCGAACACGACTCCAAAGTACAACAGCTGCATAAAGAGCAGTCGGCCACGTAAGATGGGTCGGAAATAGACCGTTATCCTAGGCAGGGCGGTCTATTTCTTTTTCATGTAGGTGAGCAATGCCAGAATGAACATGCCGAACATGAACATTAAGGAAAGTGCATCTTTGACCTCCATGGGCATCACCTCCCTTCTGGGAGATTAGCCGACCGCCCTTATAGCCGTATATTGTACTAGAAAATTATAACATATAAGACATAATGAAATACCATAGAATATTATAAATAACTAGAATGCATTAAAGACTAAAAAACATTATATATCTATAAAACTTACGTGAGAATGTAAATACGGTGAAGGCAGTAACAACGCTAAACAATGCATCTATGCTGCGGGGCATTCGCCCCTTGGTTGTCAGAGGTTATATACATAGAAGAATATTCAGACGACACACGACCCGACCTAAGATAAGAGCTATCTAAGGCCGGGTCGCGTCATAGATGCGGGAACGTTATATGAAACTAGCGTAGTGAGCAAAAATAGCAGAGAGGTTAATCAAGATGAGAATACTAGTAACTGGTGGCGCAATCATTCGAGACGATCAGGGTAGGATGTTGCTACAGCGAAGATCTGACTATGGTGACTGGGGATTACCTGGTGGTGGAATGAATGCAGGTGAGTCGATTGAAGAGACGATGGTTCGAGAGGTTCATGAGGAAACTGGTTTAGTGGTCACAGATTGTGAACTCTATACTGTATACAGCGGTTCACGGATGAAATATAGGTATCCAGATGGAAATGAAGTTGTATTTGTAATGTTTATATTCAATGCAAAAGCAGATATAGCAGGAAGAATCGCTGAAGACAATAAAACACTTCGATATACAGATAAAGAACAAGAGTCATTACAGTTGGAGTTTAAATCGATAGAAGAAATTAATATTGAAGAAATAAGTACTGTACAAAGGCCTCTGATTGAAGACTTAAAGAAACATATAAAATCTATATTAAGAACCTAATGTAGGATGCGTCAACGAAGTCGCTAGCATCATATAACACAGTATCCACGTTTCGGGCCGGACGGTCTTTGCTTCGCAAAGAAGAAGTAGGCAGAGAAGCGGATTCAGCTCACAACCCTGCGAGGCTAAGTCCGTCGGACTCGGCGCTTTCGCGCCTTAAGCCTCTCGGGTTCGTAGATACAGGAACGTTAGCTGAAAGGGCCGCCAATTGTATTAAAACCATATTTAGAATCAAAAATCCAAAATCATAATAAGAACGCTTGTACGCAGAAGTATATAAAGGTAAAATATAACTACAATTGAATCTTGGGTGGTCATGGTTTCCCTTCGAAAGGAGGTGAAGCCATGGAAGTGAAAGATGCACTAACGATTATGTTCCTATTTGGCTCATTCATTCTTGCACTTTTAACTTACATTAATAATAACAACAAGAGAAAGTAAAAACCCACCCTAAGGTTGACCGCCGAAGGTGGGTTTCCGATCGTAATTGACTAAGAAGGGATTACCCATCCAAGCCAATTGTATGGACCAAGTGTTAGCGCACTTGGTCTTTATTAAATATATAATACCATACTTAAAAAGATGTATCAAAGAACTAATTGAGTTCGAAAACATTGTTGAACAGGCATATAGACTGTTATTGAAAGCTATTCGAAGATGGCACCCCCATCAGATAACATCGTATCTACGCTTCGGACCATTCGGTCCTTGGTTCGCGAGAAGTGGTAGGCAGAGGAGTTGATTCAGCTCACAACCCTGCGAGGCTAAGTCCGTTGGACCCGGCGCAACCGCGCCTTAAGCCTCTCGGGTTCGTAGATACATCAACGTTAAGTGAAATTACTACAGACAACATTACAGACCTTATATAAATAAAAAATAATCAATAATACCTATAAAAGCGTTATAAATTGAGTTATACTGAGGTAAGAATAAGTAAGGAGCCGTGCTGGAACACGTCTCCTTAGCACAATTACTGCATAAAGAGCAGTCGGCCACAGGAGTTAGGTCGAGAAATAGACCGTTACCTTAGCGAGGGCGGTCTATTTCTTTTTCATGTAGGTGAGCAATGCCAGAATGAACATGCCGAACATGAACATTAAGGAAAGTGCATCTTTGACCTCCATGGGCATCACCTCCCTTCTGGGAGATTAGCCGACCGCCCTTATAGCCGTATATTGTACTAGAAAATTATAACATATAAGACATAATGAAATACCATAAAATATTATAAATAACTAGAATGCATTAAAGACTAAAAAACATTATATATCTATAAAACTTACGTGAGAATGTAAATACAGTGAAGGCAGTAACATCAGTTAACAATGCATCTATGCTGCGGTGCATTCGCCCCTTGGTTGTCAGAGGTTATATACATAGAAGAATATTCAGACGACACACGACCCGGCCTAAGATAAGAGCTATCTAAGGCCGGGTCGCGTCATAGATGCGGAAACGTTAACTGAAATCGACAGATAGAGGATAAAAAATGAAAAATCCGATATCAATAAAGCAACTCACAAAACATGAAGAAGCATCTTTATTGGATATTGAATTTTCAAAAAGATATCCGTGGTATTCATCGAAGGACTATTTCTATAAGTGACTGGAAGAAAATAAACAAGGCAATAGAGTTACTTTACTGGCTTATTATGAAGGAACATTAGCAGGCTGTTGCCACTTATTGTTTACTTCAGAATATCCAAATTTCAAAAGAAATAATATACCCGAGATAAATGACTTAAATGTATTTCCGGAGTTCAGTAAAAATGGGAATCGCAAGCAAAATGTTTGATGAGTTTGAAAGAATAGCTTTAAAGAGATCAAGATATATTGGTTTAGCAGTATAGGAAAGATTGGCAATGAATAATTTCTATGAGGTGTCTCTATGGAGAATTCTTTAAAAGATCTTGCAGATAAGACATTAAAATACTTATGCGTAGGTTCATATATTGAGGGGATTAATTTCTATGGACTTAAGATATTATTTGGTGAAAATGAAGTAAATAAGGCCCGAATAGATGGACAAATATATTTAAATATTGAAGGGAAGTTTGCAGTGCTTCCATCCCTGCCAGAATTTTTTCCAACAGTAGAAACTTTACCTGAGTTGGATTGGATAGAGAGTTCAAAGATAATTTGTGAACTTAGAATGAAGAAAGTAGTAGATCTATGGTTATCGATTGATGTACCGAATCTGATTATTGTATTTGAATCCGGCGAAGTTCTTTACGTAAACGGACATAATGATAAATACGAAAGCTGGCAATTAGGGGTATGGGGCAATACAAATAAAGATGAAATATGGGAAATCGTTTGTTGTCCTGGGGATGATATTGCAATATGGGCACCGGATGATTTTGTTGGCTAAATCAATGATGACCTATCCTTCATATAACATAGTATCTACGCAGCGGTCCGTTCGGACCTTGGTCTGCAAGATGTGGTTCAAGGGAGTGAATACAGCAGACAACCCTGCACTGGCTAAGTCCATCGGACCCGGCGCTGTGCGCCTTAAGCCAGTGAGGGTTAATTCATTCGAATTCAAGAATTATACTACAAAATAAAATTAATTATAGGGGGACTAAAATGAGGGTCCGATTAACTGATTATGACAAAAATTGGGTTCGTATGTTTCAAGATGAGGCGACTTTTCTAAAGACTATTTTTTCGAATGATATTATACGATTCGAACATTTTGGAAGCACATCAGTTATTGGAATGAAGATATAGTAATTTTAAGGAAGAATTATCCCAACGTTTTGAAAACACAAGTGAATATAGCCCTGCTAAAAAGGCATTCGTAAGAGAAATGGAACAGATTGCACTATCTTGGTTTGTTGAAACTCAAGGGATTACTCAAAACGATACACAATTAGATGCAAATGATTGATCCCTTTATAAAATTAATAGAAGTGTTAGTAGTTCGGGGAAGGCATTTACATCCGATAAGAATGCCTTCACGCATCGCCAGCCTGGTGGATGCTCGGTCGCCGAGAGACTTTTCGGGGAAGCGGATTCAGGCGACAACCCTGTGAACCTAACCGCGTCGCGGCGGCCTCCCTCGTTGGGAGCTTAAGGTTCTCGGGTTCGTGAATGTGGGAACGTTAGCTGAAATTACTGGTTAAAGGATGATATTTCAATGAAAATAGTAAATATCTCGGAAAATGAGTATAGTTTGACTGATATTAATATCAAGGACATACATAGACAGAAGTATTGCGTGTTCGATTTAGAAGCAACTGGACCCAATGAAGATGAGGACAATATAACTCAAATTGGAGCTATTCTAATAGATAGTTTAGGAAGAATTGAAAAGACATTTGATACGTTAATAAGACCTTTAAAACCTATACCTGATATAATTGAACGCTTAACAGGGATTAGCAATAGGGATACAGAAAAAGCCCCGATGTTATCAGAAATTTATGAGGATGTTAGTCATTTTTGTCAAGATGCAATACTGGTTACTCAAGCGGGTTACGAATATGATTGGCCCCTCTTAGTAAATGAATGCAGAAGAAATGCTCTCCCTATGTTGACCAATCAATTGCTCGATACTAAAGCATTATTTACGTACTTACATCCTGAGATAAATGACATTATTTCAACTAACTTTCTGATTAAACATTATACTATTGAGGATTCGGACATTAGGCGTCATAGTGCAATAGGGGATTGCGAATTGATTCGAAGAATATTTCTAGAACTATTAAAAGAGTATAGAATTAATGAAATTGATGAAATAAATATCGAGAAACCAATAATAATAAAGAAAGTTAAACTGCAAAAGATATTATAGTATTTCATAAAGGTCTTTAACTTCGGCTAACATAATATTCACGCTGCGGTTCGACTCGCATCGTCCCTCGGTCCGCCCGAGGCAGTTCGAGGAGGATGGATCAGACGGACAATCCTGCGAGGCTAACTGCGAAAGCGCAGCCGGCGACGTTGTCGGGTTCGTGAATACGGGAACGTTATCTGAACGTGACGAAAATATATAATAAGGATGAAAGCAATGACTGTTGGTAGAAAGGTCTTTGTATTTAAAGATATATCTCGTATCGATCCAATAAGTAAAGAGTCCAGAGAAGTCCTCACTAGTATATATTATCCTTCTGTACCCAATGGAAATAAGCCGAAGTACACTACTTTATTTGAACCTTGTACACCTTTGGCCGTTGATATGCTCAGTAGTATGGGAGTAAATAAAGAATATATTAGTAATGTTGTTACTGGAATATATAATAATGCAAATATTAATATTACTGCTAGGAACTGTCCCATTATTGTTATAGCCCCTGCATTTGGTGTAGTTAGAGATATGTACTCCTTTTGTGTGGAACACTTAGTAAGTTGCGGTTATGTTGTTATTACAATGGGTGCTACTCATGAATCTATATTTTCAATTTTTCCAGATTATCGCTTTATTCAGCAATCGAAAGAGATATCCGAAATTGATAGTTTAGATATAAATTATTGGAAACAATTAATGGAACTGAGAATTGAAGATATTAGGTGTATTTTAAGCAATATAGAAGAAATCTTGAATTCTGATAAGGATCTTATAGCAATAGTTGATGTCAGTAATATAGGAATAATTGGTCATTCATTAGGTGGAGCTGCTGCGTATGAAGTACTAAAAAGAGAAAAGAAAGTTAATGCTAGTGTTCTATTAGATCCCAGTTTTCATTTAATAACGGCAAATATAGAAGAAAGAGTATCAGTTCCATTATTGGTATTTCGACAAGAGAAATGCTCGTTCGATGAATTAGAAAACGAATTCTCTCCGGAGTTGCTAACTTTGTTTTTAAGTGGTTATAAAGCTCTATATAATTCCAGTGATATAAATAGCTTATACATTAAACTACAAGGCGCTCATCATATGACATTTAGCGATATTCCGATACATTACAAGGAAGATGGTATTAAGCTAAAGCATTCTATTCTTAATAAGTATATTTCTGCTTTCTTTGATGAGTATTTAAAAAAGAAAGATTATAAATTTCATGAATTGATGAAAGATAATTCTAGTAATGGAATTGATGAAATAAATGGTAATGGACAAGTTATTTGAGGGGGATTCGCGATGACGTCACCATCAGATAACCATAATAATTCGCACTGCGTGCCATACGGCCCTTGATCCGCCAGAAGTATTTTCAAGGAGGTAATTCGCAGGCAGATACATTCATTCCCCTAAGATAAGAGCTATCTAAGAGGAATGAACGTCGCGAATACAAAAACGTTATATGAAAGTAATGAACTATTATTTAAAGACGAAAGGACTCATAAATCATGAATTGTTTAGGCTACAATCTTGCTAATCAATTAGTAGAAACCAATGTGGTTTTTGAAGATAATTTAAATAATTGTATTATCAATCTGTTGTGTGGTTCTATTATTTAAGTTATATGGTAATCAATCCCAGGAGAGAGGGATTCAAAGTGCAGTTGATGCCACATTTAAGCAACAGCTGGGTACTGTACTCGGAAGCTTCAATATGCGGGTAGATGACTATACATACAGGTCAATGATTTCGAGTGTATATAATGTTGCTGCAATGTCTGAACTCACTTCATATGAGAAAATAAATGATGAATTAGACATTAGCTTATACAATCTTTATATTTCACTAAGAGAAGAGAAATCAAAAGATAAGGTACTAGAACGGATAGAAGAATTACACGATATCTTTTTTATTATGGTTCAAGATCCAACAAGTAAAGAAGCAACAAATAAATTGATTAAAATTGCAGATGAAACATTCTTTAAAGTAAAAGATTAAGGAAGAATGTTGATCATTCGAGGAAGGTGCATCCTTCATATAACAATAAATTCCCGCATTGGTCCAACAAGTTGTCCCTCGGTCGCCAGGAAGTGAAGTCGGAGAAGTGGATTCAGGCAACACATCCGCACCACCTAACCGCTTCGCGTCCGCTCCCGTTGGTCGCTTAAGTCGGTGGGACGTCGTGAATAGAAAACGTTATATGAAATCGGGACTAAGCAATACAATAAAACATGTTCCTTTGGGGGGTTATACACATTGAAGATGTTTGGATTAGCGTTTATCATTTTAGGGATCTTTTTAATAAGCTTAAGTGGCTTAGAAAAAGTACTTATTTACACTGCTTTATTTGAAAGAGCTCCAGATATGGAAATACTAAAGAATATAACTCCAAACTATATATGGAATATAGCAAACAATACTCTTATTCTTGGAATAATATTCTTCATTTCTGGCTCTATAATGATAACAAAGAATCACATTACAAATCACTTTAAAAGAGTAAAGGGAAGTTGTGAACAAGAAGAAGAAGCCACAAAACCCGTGAATATGAACGATTAGAATGAATTTCGAATAAGGTATCTACTTCATATAACACAATGTTCACGCATCGGGCCATTCGGCCCTCGGTCCGGCAGGAGTTAGATGAGGGCTCGGAGAAGTAATTGCCAGCAGCAGGGAAGTGGAATCAGCCCGAACACATCCGCACCGACTAACCGCATCGCGCCCGGCGACTTCGTCGCCTTAAGTCGGTGGGACGTCGTGAACACATTGACGTTAGATGAAATCTCGGCGTAAACCAATAAGAATCGATATAATTAGGAAATATCAGGGTTATATGAAACCATTTGTATTTTTGTTTTGATAAACAATACATTCACTCTTTAGGTAGCTTAGTTGACGGATATCAGAGGCAAGGAAGATATCGTAGTAACACAACCTATTACTAACCCGAGGTGGTTCACTTCTTCTAGAAGATCTGCATGGTCTCAACCTTGGCTTTATGTTACAGGCTTCATTAATAGGAATCAAAAAAAGAGGGTGGTTAGAATATGTTTGTATTGGAATCTGCATTAATATTTTCTACATTAATTGGGGTTGTGATTATATTCCAACTAATGTTAGCAGCGGGAATGCCTTGGGGAAGTTATGCAATGGGGGGGAAGTTTCCCGGTAAATATCCACCAGCAATGCGTGTAGCTTCTATAATTCAGGCTATTATTCTAACATTGATTGCCTTTATTGTACTAAGTAAAGCAGAACTAATATTTACTGGATGGAATTCTTTCACAAAAACAGCTATCTGGTTTGTTGTTTGTTTTTCGATGGCCGCAACAATACTGAACTTTATTACAAGGAGTGTATGGGAAAGGAGAATTTGGGGACCTGTATCTTTGTTAATGCTAATAACAAGTATTATGGTAGCAATTGGATAACCAATGTTTGCAGGTGTACTCTAAGAAGTCCCCTGACATCTTCTAACAATGCGTTAGAGCATTCGGGCATACACCCCTCGGTCCCGGAAGAAAAGTCGGAGAAGCAGCTGCCTGGACACATTCACATCACCCAACCGCATCGCAACCAGTCACTTCGTTCCTTTAGGGTGATAGGATGTTGTGAACACGTAAACGTTAGACGAAATTACTGCAAAATCAAAATGGGGGTTACATTGAATGGAGAACTTAGAAAAACAGATTAATTTTTTAATAGAAATTGATAAGTTAAAGAACATCGAAAGAAAGACTAAAATAATTAGTGGTTCAAGATTAGAGAATGATGCTGAGCATTCTTGGCATCTAGCAATGATGGCTATCATTTTACATAAGGAATCTAATCATGACATTGATTTATACAAAGTCATAAAGATGTTATTGGTTCATGATTTAGTAGAAATAGATGCAGGTGACACATTTGCTTACGATACGAATGGTCAAATTGATAAGTATGAACGTGAAAACTTAGCAGCTAAAAGACTGTTCGGATTATTGCCAGTGGAACAGGGAAATGAACTAATGGAACTATGGATTGAATTTGAGAATAAGGAGACCAATGAGGCAAAGTTCGCTGCTTCGTTGGACAGATTACAGCCATTAATTCATAACCATTTAAATCAAGGTGATACGTGGAAAAAGTACAATATAACAAGCGATCAGGTAATAAACCGGAATAGAGAAATATCTAATGGTTCTGAATCTTTATGGGAATTTGCGAAACAAATAATTGATAGGTCAATTGATCAAGGCATATTAAGTAGGTAAGTAATCGAAGATGGTAGTAATAGCGTATAACAACGATTTCAAACTATAGGCGGCTATCGCGCCCTTTGGTCCGTCTGAGGATTTTTGAGGAAGCGGAATCAGGCGGACAACTCTGCACCACCTAACTGCATCGCAACCGGAAACATCCGCACCGACTAAGCGCATCGCGCCCGGTCACTTCGTGACCTTAAGTCGATAGGACGTCGTGAACACAAAAACGTTAGCTGAAACATTAGAAGGAAAGCTTATAAAATGGAGGTATCTCCATGCAAGTATTGTTTCAATATAATTGGATGGTAAGAGAACAATGGTATCAATGGTGTGAAGATATTACGTGTGACAAGTTGCTGCAACACCGGACAGGTGGGGTTGGTAGCATTTTGCAAACGTTATTTCATATTATCGATGTTGAATGGAGCTGGATCCGATTACTCCAAGGGAAGTCAGACTTCCAAGAAAGTTTTGAGGATTATAAGACTTTAGAGAAAATAATAAGTTTAGATAATACACTTCGAACAGAAGTAGAGGAATTTGTTGAAGCTTGGAACGAAAGTATGGAAAAACGCCCTTTTTTTGATCCCCAGCCTGATGGAAGTATCGCTATAGACACATGGGGTGAAGTTATGCGTCATATAATTGCACATCAAATCCACCACATTGGGCAATTATCCGTCTGGGCGAGAGAAGTTGGCAAGAAGCCTGTATCGGCAAACGTTATTGGTAAAGGTCTAATAAGACCAGAATCTTAAGAAGAACATATAAATATTTCAAGGAAGGCACTAACATCATATAATACTATATTCACGCTGCGGGGCATTCGCCCCTTGGCTATAAGACGCAACCTCATAGACGTTAACTCTGACAACACACGACCCGGCCTAAGATGCTATCTAAGGTCGGGTCGCGTCATAGATGCGGGAACGTTATGCGTAATTGCCCAAAACCTAAGAGAAAGAAGAGATTAAGATGTATGAATTATCATCGAAGCACTACGATGTTATTTATAGTTTTAAAAACTACAAACAAGAGTCTGATCTAATTCGAAATTACATTTAAGAATCAGAGCACTTCATACATAACGATGTTAGATGTAGCTTGTGGCACGGGACAACATGCCTTTTTTTTAAAGAACGATTATAGGATAGATGGAATTGATTTAAACTCAAAGTTTGTTGAAATCGCTAAATCGAAAAACCCTGAGGGCGATTATTACACGGCTGATATGACACATTTTCAATTGGGAAAGAAGTATGATGTAATCACATGTCTTTTCAGTTCCATTGGATATGTAAAGACCTTGGAGAGAGTAGTGAAGACATTTGAGAATTTTAAAGATCATTTAAATGATGATGGAATTATATTGGTTGAGCCTTGGTTTACTCCAGAGATTTGGAGTGAAGGCAGAACGGACACACTAACAACAGAGCACAATGAAGTAAAGATGTGTAGGATGTCATATACAGCAAAGCAAGATCGGATATCAATATTAAGATTTGATTACTTGTTTGGAAGCAAGAACGGTATTGAATACTTTTCAGAAGAACATGTAATGGGGCTATTTAGAACAGATGAATTAATTGAAGCATTTAAAGACGTTGGATTTGATGTTCAATATGATGAACAAGGAATAAGCGGAAGAGGGATGTATGTAGCTCGAAGAAGGAAAAACCTCGGATAACATCGCATTCACGATTCGGAGCCTTGCGGTTCTCTCTCGGGATCGCAGCTACAAAGACGTTAAGCGAAAACCTGGATGAAAGTTAAAAATAGGTGATTTCAAGGATGAATAGAGTAAGAGCATTTTCTGCGATTTTAAAGAATGGGAAAATTGTAATGGTAAAGGTTGATGAAATAGAAAAAAGTTTTTGGACTCTTCCTGGTGGAGGAGTTGAGATAGGGGAAACGCGAGAACAAGCAGCAATTCGTGAGGCAATGGAAGAAGTCAACTTAGAAATAAAAGTTGTTAGATTCTTGTTTGCACAAGAATATGCTGCAGGAATTGAATATTGTTATTTGGCAGTCCCGGTTGATTTTAATAAAAGCGATATAAAACTTGGATATGATCCTGAACTAAAAGAGCATGAACAGGTACTGAAGCAAGCAGAATGGATTGAAATTAATAATGTAAAAGACGATTTGCATGTTTCGAAAGTAATAGAATCATTGAATGATAATGAAAAAATGTTGTTTAATATCAAGATAAGATAAAGGCATAAGGCATTTTACAAGTATTTTACAGAGGTAATGGATGTCTCATAACACCAAGTTCGCGTATCGAGGGACGTTATGCGAAAGACAGAAGCTATTTATTAACTGGGGGGATATACATGGAGGAAGTTATTCGTTTTTACGATCTTGTTGATGAGGAACTACGTTTTCAAAGAAATTCTAGAAGAATTGAATTTCTAACTAGCATAAATGCGTTAGAAGAAGTGATACAAAATTCATCGAGGATACTTGAATTAGGTGCGGGAACAGGAGCATATTCATTCTATTATGCCAATAATGGGCACACAGTTACAGCACTGGATCTAACACCAAGTAATATAGACAAGATAAATGAAAAAAAGTCTGAATATAAGAATATTAGTTTGAAGGCAATTGTGGGAGAAGCCACGGATTTAAGTCGATTTGAGTCAGGGGCTTTTAATACAGTTTTATGTTTTGGACCTTATTATCATATCATTGACGATGTTGCGAGACTTAAATTAATTGAAGAGTCATTAAGAGTATTATCTTCTGGTGGAATATTAGCAATAGCTTATATTAATAAGCATTCGGTGGTTCCGATGCTTATAAAGAAAATGCCTGAATTCATTAATGAAGGAACAATTAGTAAAGTAATAGACATCGGAAATTTAAAGGCAAGGGACCCAGAATCATTCTGGACAGATTCACATTATACAACACCCATAGAAGTTGAAAAATTCATGAAACAATTTGATGTTTCAATAGTAGATCATCTAGGGACAGACGGATTAAGTCACACTCTTAGTAATGAGGTAGATGAGCTATCTGAACAGAAGTTTGAGATTTATAAAAACTATCATTTTAAGACTTGCAGAGAGAGAAGTATCCTTGGGATTAGCACGCATGGGTTAATCATTTGTAGGAAGAATTAAGGATGAAGAGGCTATCACAGAATGTCCTTCGCATAACATAGTATCTACGCTGCAGGCTGCGCCCGGGTCGTATGATGAGGTAGGCAGAGAAGTGAATTCATGTGACAACCTGCTATGCGCAGGTTCGTGATTGAAAGATGCAATCAATATGAAAATAATAGAGAGGATGAGCGACTTGCCATATCCTTTTGACTGTATTACCGAGTTTATGTTTTTTGAAACATCAATTGAACCATCTGATGTAATTTTAATCCCTGGTGGCAGTCATCCTCAACTAATGGAGAGAGCTGCAGAATTATACCATCAGGGTTTGGCTCCTTATATCCTTCCATCGGGTGGGCCAACTCCAAATGTCTCCTCTACTGAATGGGAGTTTCTTCGAGATGTAGGATTAAGTTTGGGTGTACCAGAAAGTTCAATTTTACGTGAAGATAAAGCAACAAATACATTTGAGAATGCAAGATATTCTTGGAAGTCGCTTCAACAACAGAGAATTAACCCAAGGAAAGCAATATTAGTTTGTAAATCTTATTTTGCTAGACGAGCTTTACTTACATATCATGTTGAATTTCCTAGTGAGGTTGAATTTTATGTAAGTCCGGTAACAGACAAGACTAATACTACAAGAGATAACTGGTATTTGGATGAGCAAAAAATAAATTACGTTATGAATGAACTGACGAAGGTAGGACAATATTTCAGACACCATATTCCAAATTGGGTAAACAGTAAACTATAGTGAAAGCATTTCAAGAAGGCACCAGCAACTCATTTCGTAGGTAACAATTTTATGTGAAAGCTTGGCAAACCTGAAATGAAGGAGAAGGTATATGCAGATAGATGATATTTTTTCTGATCTTCTTACATTAGAAACTGAAAGAACGATACTAAGAAAGCTTAGAAGAGAAGACGAACAAGACATATTTCTATATGGATCCGATGATGATGTGTCGATGTATACGGCATGGCCTACGCATAAAACAATTGAAGATACCCGGACATATTTATCGAAGGTACTTAACAAATACAACAATAAGGCAGTAGCTCCCTGGGGAATTGAGGATAAAAATACGGGCCGGTTAATCGGGACTGCAGGATTCATGGCTTGGAATCTATCACATTCCAAAGCGGAAATAGGATATGCACTTTCAAGAGACTATTGGAACCAAGGTTACATGACCGAAGTAATAAAAAAAATCATTTCCTTTGGATTTAATACGATGAAATTAATTAGAATTGAAGCGAACTGTCTCCCCTTAAACCTCGGTTCAGCTAGAGTAATGGAGAAGGTGGGAATGACATATGAAGGGACATTAAGAAAAAGCATTTTTGTTAAAGGGACATATGAAGACCTAAAACTATACTCAATAATTATTGATGATGTAAGCGAAATAGGCCTTAACACAGACAACACACGACCCAGCCCAAGATAAAAGCATCTAGGGCTGGGTCGTTTCGCGGAGACAAGAACATTAAAAGAAAATTTGAGAAACCCTAAGGAAATGAAAAATTCTAATTGGAGGGATTTCTGTGGAGTATTATTTCGGAATTGTTCCGTCGATGGATATCTATGAACCAATTTTATCTTTAAGAGAAGAATATAATTACCGAGGATCGTCTGAACCTCACATAACGGTTAAGGCTTCATGTGGATTGTCTGAAGATATGGGATGGTTACCATTATGTCAAAAGATAATATCAAATTTCGGAAAAATTTCAATATCAGTCGGTTCCCCTAATTACTTTGGTGATAAAGATATATTGTATTTAGAAGCTCATTCTAACGAGTTAAATGAACTTCATAGAAAACTTGTACATGTATTTAATCCTGATGAACAACAAATAAAGAAGTGTTTTGAATTAGATTTATATAAACCCCATATAACAATAGCAAGAAAGTCTAACCTTGGTGAGGAAGTTATTGAGGAAATGAAATATAAGACCGGGAATTATTTTGAAACGACCAAAACCTTTGTAGCAGAAAGTGTAAAGTTGTTTTATAGGGAAAGCAGAGAAGACAAATATAAAGAAAAAATTGAAATTAATTTTAATTAAGCGGATTCAATTTAGCGCATCCAAGGTCGCCATTCCCTGAAACTGAGGGGAATGGCGCCTTTTTTATTCCCGCTATGCTCCCTGTAATCATTTCATTTGATTATATCTTTCCTTCCGGCACCAGGCTTACACTCCAATTATATAAACTATTTATTCGCTCCCCTGTGCAACTGCTGTAACGGCAGCACAGGGAACTAAAGCGCAGACTGCTGCAGCAAGAGCCGGATAGCTTCTGAGCGAAGAGAGAGAGAAGGGATTAACATAGCTGTTGAAAATCTAGGAACCATGATTCATGCCCGTTTTGGACAAGGGGCTGCCTTCCGATTCGATGGGAAGCGTCACCGGATTTGCTTCGTCAGCAACGGCACTCCCGCAATTGTGCATGAATACGATTTGACCAGTGGAGAGCTGTTGTTTCAAAGTCCTTTGCCGCCGACGGACTCTGTCTGGGCCATAAGTGCAACAGAAAACGAAGATGTGTATCTTAGCGGAACCAGGGACGGCATCCTCTACCGCTACTCCTCGGATGGACTGAAGTCCGTTGGTGTGAACCCCTCCAATGCTTTTGTCTGGGAGCTTTTTTATGACCAAGGGCGAATCTATGGAGGGACCTATCCTCATTCCAAGCTGTTCGAATATAACACCGTTTCCGGTGAATTCCGTGATTTTGGGCCTATTAAAGAAGGCCAGGATTACTGCAGGGGAATTGTTGCAGATGATCGGTACCTTTATGCCGGTACAGGGAGCATCAAGCACCTTATCCGGATTGACAGGGTCACTGGCGAGCGTGAAGAGATACACCTGGAGGGATTAAGCGGCACCCAAGGGTTTATTGATAAGCTGTGGATCCGGGATGACTATTTGTTCGTCTCCTGTACTTATACGGAGGTTCATGTCTTCCGCCGTGATTCTCTTATCCATGTAGGCTCCTTCCCATGCGACAACCTGTTATCCAAGCCCCACGCCAGCCATCCTGGAAAAGTGTTCTACAAGAACGGCAGCAGGCTGTGCTACTGGGACATTGCCCAGGAAACATCGATGGAAACGGCCTTGGATAGCCTGCCTTTTGGCAGATGCAAGGCGATGGCATGGGTGAAGACGGACGAGGTTGAAGAATTCTCTGCCAAGCTTGCTCTGGCGACTGTTAATGCGGAGCTGGCCATACTGGACCTGTCCGACCTGTCTGACCTGTCAGCGGAGACCCGTATGCTGCCGGTCGAACCGCAGCCGTTGCGTATTGCCTGTCTGGAGACCGGTGAGGACGGCAAGCTTTATATCGGCGGCATCTACCGGGGCTTCTCCCTGTACAATCCGGCCACCGATGAGATCGAGCAGTCCATCGGACTGTTCCCCCAGACGGAAGGCATTACCTTCCTCGATGGCGAGGCTTATTTCGGAACCTATACCCATGCTCATATGTACCGCTATAATCCGGAGCACCCGATGAATTACGGCATGACCCCGGAGCATAATCCCGGGCATATCGGGCGAATCGGCTACAAACAGGACCGGCCCTTCGCGATGACCTCTGGCGGCGGCTATGTCTTTGCCGGGACGGTGCCGGATTACGGCATCCGCGGCGGTGCGCTCTCCGTATACGATCCTGCTGCCGGAACGTGGGATGTATACCCGGATATCGTCAAGGATCAGAGCATATTAGGTCTTGCTTACAAGGAGGGCCTGATCTTTGGAGGCACCTCGATTTGGGGAGGGCTGGGCGTTGAGCCAGCCGAAGAGCCAGCCCGCATGTTCGTCTGGGATGTCGCAACACGTACCAAGATTACGGAGTTCGTGCCGGATATTCCGGATATGGACGCGGTTCCCTCTTTGATCGGGGGACTGTTCGCAGGCCCTGACGGTCTCATCTGGGGGGCGGTATACGGCACCATCTTTGCAATGGATCCCTCAACACTCCGCGTGGTGAAGAGCCGTGTAATCGTTCCGACAGATCCTTCGAAGAGCTCATGGAAAATGGTTTTCTTGCGCTGGGGCCCGGACGGCTTGCTGTATACCACGCTCGGGAATCGGCTGATTGCCGTTCATCCGGAGACGCTTGATTACGTGCAGCTGGTGGATAATCCGATCAACGATCTGACGATCGATCAGGCCGGAAGGCTGTATTACGGAGTAGGACAAGAGTTGTTTCGTCTTGTTCCACCGAAGAACCTTTTTTCATAAAGTTAACAACTTCAGAAAGCAGGGATCAGGATGACAACCGTGCAAAATCTCGGAACCATGGTGCATGCCGGCTTTGGACAGGGAGCTGCTATCCGGTTTGATGGAAATCGGCACCGGGTTTGCTTCGTAAACAACGGGTATCCTGCAGTCGTGTATGAATTTGATCTGGTGACGGGGGAACGGCTGTTTCAAAGCCCTCTCCCGTCGGCGGATTGCGTCTGGGGAATCTGTTCAACAGAATCCGGAGATGTCTATCTCAGCGGGACAGGCGACGGGGTGCTGTACCGTTTAAACTCAGACGGTCTCTTCTCATTAGGCACAAACCCCGCCGATCCTTGGGTGTTTCAGCTCTATGCCGAGCAAGACAGTATCTTCGGAGGAACATACCCAAACTCCAAGCTGTTCGAGTATGATACCCTATCACAAACCTTCCGTGATTATGGCTGCGTTATGCCGGGAGAGGATTACATACGAGGCCTGACGGCTGATGAACGATGGATTTATGCGGGGATCGGAAGCACCAAGCATGTGATCCGGATCGACCGGGTTACTGGCAAGCGAACGGAGCTTCAGTTGGATGGAATCAGTGGGTCGAAGGGCTTTGTGGACCGGTTATGGGTCAAGGAGGACTGCCTGTTTGTCTCTTGTGATTTTGTGAATGTCCATGTTTTTCATCTGGATTCTCTCGAACGCATCGGTTCCTTCGCCAGCGACAATATGTTGACCGGACCCATCACCCATTATCCCGGGCTTCTCTTCTTCAAGCAGGGCACCAAGCTGTGCAGTTGGGATATGGCAAATGCCCGCTTATGCGAGACAGGCATCGATGGTCTGCCGCCTGGCAGGTGCAAGGCTCTGGAATGGCTGACGCCAAACCAAGGCTCGGAGAAAGCGCCGCATCTTGCCCTGGTGACGGTAAATGCTGAAACAGCCATTATCGATCTGTCAAACAAGCAGGTTACAACACAACGGCTTGCAGTAGAGCCTCAGCCACTTCAAATTACCTGTCTCGAAACAGGACCCGAAGGCAAGCTGTATCTCGGAGGTTATCAGCGGGGGTTCTCCATCTACGATCCTCATACGGACAAGCATGAGCTCGAGATCGGCCTGTTTCCCCAGATTGAAGGGCTTACCTTCCTGGATGGCGTGGCGTACTTCGGTACCTACACTCACGCGAATATGTTCCGTTACGATCCTGGCCAGCCGCTGGATTTCGGATGGAAGCCTGAGCATAATCCCGGCTGTCTCGGAAGCCTCGGGCATTCTCAAGACAGGCCATTCGCTATGACCACAGGCGGCGGACTTGTCTTCGCCGGATGCATTCCCGATTACGGGATTCGGGGCGGGGCACTTGGTGTGCATGACCCTTCCACCAATGAATGGAAGGTTTATCCCGATATCGTCCAGGAGCAGAGCATCCTGGGACTCGCTTATCAGGACGGCTTGCTGTACGGAGGCACGACGGTTTGGGGCGGTCTCGGCACACCTCCAGTGGAAGGTCCAGCCAAAATGTTCATATGGGATGTGGCTTCAGCGAGGAAAGTCTCAGAATTCATTCCTGAAATTCCTTCACTTGATCGGCCCCCTCTTATGATCGGAGGTCTGACCGTTGGTCCGGATGGGTGGATCTGGGGCGCGATTGACGGCACCATCTTTGCTATGGAACCTGAGACCTGCAGGGTTGTGAAGAGTAAATTGATACTGCCTTCCGAATACAAGTACAGCAAATGCCGACCGATTTATTTGAAATGGGGCCAAGACGGCCTCCTGTATACGACACTTGGCCGGCGCTTAACCGTTATCCATCCGGATACCCTGGAGCATGTTTTCCTAAACGATGAGATTGTGGGCAATATGACGCTTGATCAGACCGGACGCGTGTATTACGACGCCGGAAAAGAGCTGTACCGCCTGGTTCCGCCGAGTAATCTTTTGAAATGATTATTTAATTCTCCATGTATTTCGTCTTAAGATGAGACCATTGATACATCGAGATGAAAGGAGCTTCAACTTATGAGTATGCAGCCGTCTCTGTCGAAGGCTGTGCCAGCCAAGCGTATTTTGCGAAAGAGGTCTTGGCAAGATTGGGACCTTTATGTCATGCTGGTACCTGGCATTATTTTCTTTTTGCTATTCCGTTACTTACCAATGTGGGGGATCATTATTTCCTTCCAGGATTACAATCCGTTTGCAGGAATCTGGAAGAGTGCCTGGGTGGGCTTGGAGCATTTCAGAACCCTCCTGAATTACGATGGGTTTTGGCAGCTGTTCCGCAACTCCATTGTGCTCAGTCTGTTAAATCTTGTGTTCTACTTCCCGATGCCGATCATTATCGCCTTGATGCTGAATGAAGTCCGCAAGAAGGTTTTCAAGAATACCATCCAATCGATTATCTACATGCCTCACTTCATTTCCTGGGTAGTCGTGGCAGGTATCACCGTACTGCTGTTCGGCACCCAGGATGGTATCGTAAATGATTTCATCGTTATGTCCGGAAGCGAGCCGGTCAATTTCCTGACCAGCAGCGACTGGTTCCGAACGATGATCGTATCCCAGAGCATATGGAAGGAAGCAGGATGGGGCACGATTATCTTTCTTGCAGCCCTGTCAGGGGTAGATCCGCAGCTCTATGAAGCTTCCATCGTCGACGGAGCGGGCAGATGGCGCCAATTGTGGCATATTACTCTGCCTTCAATCCGAAGCACCATTCTTATTTTGCTGATCCTGCGAGTCGGCAGCATTCTGGATAACGGGTTCGAGCAGATCCTTCTGATGCTGAGTCCCACCACCTACAATGTCGGGGATGTCTTTGAAACCTATGTATACCGTGAAGGTCTGGTAGGCGGTAAATTCAGCTATACCACAGCGGTCGGCCTGTTTAAATCCGTCATTGGACTAGTCATGGTTATGTTGGCCAACCATCTGACCAAACGCTTTGGTGAGGAAGGAGTCTACTAGAATGAAACGATTTCGCACCCCAGGAAACTTGATATTTGACGGCGTTAATACTTTAATGCTGATATTTTTCGCATCGCTTACGCTGTTTCCGTTTCTCTATGTATTGGCTGTTTCCCTTTCTCCTCTTGAGCAGGTAATGAGGGGAGGGCTGATTCTCTGGCCGGAGAACTTTACCTTTGACTCGTACAAAATGATTTTTTCTAATACCCACTTTACGACATCACTGTGGGTTACCATTGCCATCACCGTTGTCGGAACAATCACCAATCTGGTGTTAACCGTCTCGATGGCCTATCCGCTGTCCAAGAAACGGCTGAAGGGCAGGAGCGTTATTCTGTTTCTTGTTCTGTTCACCATGCTGTTCTCCGGAGGGATGATTCCGAGCTTCCTCGTTATGAAATGGTTGGGACTGCTGAATTCCTTCTGGTCGGTGATCATTCCAGGTGCGATCAATGCCTTTAACCTGATCATTCTGAAAAACTTCTTCCAGAGCATTCCTGACGCCCTTGAGGAGTCGGGCCGCATTGACGGCGCAAGCAATACGGGGGTGTTGTTAAAGATTATTTTGCCTCTGTCCATGCCAGCCATGGCTACTTTCACTTTGTTCTACGCTGTAGGGCACTGGAATCAGTTCTTCCAGTCCGTCATGTACGTTAACAATTCCAGCCTCTGGCCTATTCAGGTAATCCTGCGTCAAATGATCATCGAAGGCTCTGTAGAGGAATACCAGGCGGCAATTGCCAACGGCAGTTTGGAAATCATGCCGACAACGATCAAAATGGCGGCCATCATCGTCGCCACCGTTCCGATTCTGTGTGTCTATCCTTTTCTGCAAAAGCATTTCGCCAAGGGTGTTATGCTGGGCTCGGTAAAAGGTTAACTCTCTTCGCTCAGTCAAAGGCGTGTCCGCCTTTGACTGATGCTTGGAAAGTTCTTTCCTCGGGAGGTTAGACCGCAAGGGCGGGTATCGGTTGTCAGCTGATCATATAAACAAAACTTTAGGAGGGTTACAAATGAAAGGAACATGGAAGAAAATGCTGTCCGGTACCATGATTGCAGCCATGCTGGTTTCCGTGCTATCGGGATGCGGTGGTCAATCAAAAGCTGGAGATAGCACCCCAGCCAAGGACGGCGCTAAACCAGCAGAGAAATTTAAAATCAGTATGATGTATCCGCTTACAGGGGATGCTCCGAAGAAAAGTGAAGCCTGGAAATGGATGGAGGACAAATTCGGTGTTGAGCTTGATTTGCAGGCTGTTCCCGCTAATGGTTATACAGAGAAAATCAGGCTGACCGTTGCTTCCGGCGATCTTCCGGACCTGATGGTATGGACCGCTTACCCGGATCCGGAGCTGAGAAAGTATGTAGAACAGGGAGCCTTCAAGGAATTGACGGATGTGATTGGCAATTACAGCAACATCATGGAAACCCCGGAGCAAGCGTTTGAGAATGTGAAGATCAACAAGAAGATCTACTCCATCCCGCGCCCGCGTCCGCTTCAAGGTAACGCTGTCTTCATCCGCAAGGACTGGCTGGATAATCTGGGGCTGCCGATTCCAAAAACGACAGAGGAGTATGCGGATACCGCCATTAAATTCACAACCATGGATCCCGACCAGAATGGCAAGCCAGATACCTTTGGTATTGCTGTCGCTGAGGGCTTGAGCTTCCTGGAACAGCTGTGGATGGCTTTTGATACAGGTAATGTATGGAGGGAAATGGAAGATGGTACCCTTCAGCACTGGGATACTACCCCGGGCCGTAAGGAAGCCCTCGGCTGGCTGGCAGATCTGTACAAAAAGGGCGCACTTGACAAGGACTTTCCTGTCATCAAGTTCACTCAGGTTAACGAGAAGTTCGTTGCAGGCAAAATGGGCATGGTAATAGGCACCGGGCCAACAGCTTATGGTCAGGTCGTAGCCGACATAAAGAAACTAAATCCCAAGGCTGAAGTGATCATGATTGATCCTCCAGTCGGACCAACCGGAAAATTCGGCACACCTCAAGCTGCGGGTTTCTATGGCCAATGGGTCATTAACTCAAAGGTATCCGACGAGAAGCTGGCTAAGATCATGGAAGTACTGGATTGGCAGGCAACCCAGGAAGCACTGGACTACAAACGTAAAGGCATTGAAGGCGTCCACTACAAGATGGAGAACGGAGAAATCGTTCTGACGGATAAATACAAGGAGGATGGCGTCATTAACCTGGTTGCCCACAACAAATACAATCCGTATTACACCACTCCGGGAGCGCCTAAAGAAGTAACTCAAGCTCAATTGGATCAATGGAAGAATATTGAAACCTTTGGTATTCCGAACCCGGCTGTTGCGGCTTTGACACCGACCATGGAGTCAAAGAGTGCCGATCTTGACAAATACAGTCTGGAAACATTTGTTAAAATCGTAACTGGTGAACAACCTCTGGACACATTTGATACGTTTGTGGAAGAATGGAAGAAGAGAGGCGGAGAACAAATTACCAAGGAAGTTAACGAATGGTATAAAGAACAAAAGTAATATAAGCGAATAGGAAAATGTTGCCAATTAAGGAGGGACTTATCGTCCCTCCATTTGGCGTGTTACCGGAGCTAATGACTATCCAAGGAAGTGAACCATCATGAAATCATTTTCTCTAAGACGTAATTATAAATGGAGGCTGGTGCTTGCTGCCTGCTTATTATCTATCATTCCAATTCTCATCATTGGTTTCGCTTCTTATACCATCGCGATAAACAGCCTAGAGCAGGAGGTCGGGAGAGCTAAAAAGGAGACGATCAAGCAGGTTCAGCAGCGGATCGATGATAAGCTGGTATCCTTGAACAAAAATATTTTGCAGCATCTCTTTAATACTTCCTTGGATAAATTTTTGAATCTTGACACGCCTCATTCGAATTACAATTTGTTCCAGGAGACATTTGCCATTCTGAATAGTTTGGAGGTTCTCGTGGATAATGTGGATGCAGCACAGCTCTATATGCCTAAACACCGTCTCCTGCTGTCAGCCGACCAGGGCCTTCTCACGGCGGAGCAGATCGAGCCAGAACTGCTGAAAAGACTGGAAGGGAACAATCCTCCCTACTTCTGGTTCGAGAATACGCCGGAGCCAGGCAGCCCAATCACCCGGGGCAGTGCCCAGAACATTACCTATGTCAGGGAGGTTCCAATTAAGGGAGAGACACCTCTCGGCTATATTATCGTCAAGCTGAATGACCGGGCTTTCTTTCAGGTATACAGTGAGATGGACGCAGGAAATGACAGTGAGCTTCTGATTCTCACGCCTACGGGAAACATTTTCTCGGATTGGAACAAAAGCCTACTGCAGGATGACCTCTCTTCCTACAAATTTCTGAAGGAAATCCGCGATAGCAGTCTCAAGGAGAATGGTTACACGAAGGATATCGACGGTGAGGATATGCTGATTACCTATTGGGAATCTTCATATAACAATTGGAAATATGTATCCGTAGTGCCGGTCAAGGAACTGACTCCGCTGTTTGATCGAATCAAGATGCTAACCCTGCTCCTTTGCCTGACTCTGATCGCCGGATGCCTGATTGCGGCATTGATGCTGTCGAAGCATTTTTACCAATTAATCAACAATATTCTTGATCTCATCCGGGGTAAGCCGATTCGTCTTCCGCAGACAAGCGGCAAGGAGGATGAATTTGGGTTTATCAAGCATTACATGGAAACTCTCCATACCCTGAACGATTCCCTTAAGGACGAGGTCGATGAATCAAAGCCTGCGCTTGCAGCTAGCTTTATCCAGCAAGTGCTGACCGAGCCGATTCGCGAAGCCGAGCTTCGAGAGAAGTTTGCCTATTACGACCTTCCGAATCAAAGTCCCTTCTATACAGTAATGTGTATGGAGCTGGATATTAGACGAGACTTAAGCGAACAGGATTTCAATCTGTTTGTGTATGCTGTAAAGAACATTGCCGAGGAAGTACTCGGAACGGTCTTCGGAGGATCCGTCGTCAAGGTACGTGCAGATCAAATCGTGCTGCTCATCAACCATCCGGATGGAGGAACTGCCTCCAGCCGCAATGCAGAAGCCTTCCGTCTCGCGGAGGAAATTTGCTCTATAGTCAAAGATCTGTTGAAGATAAAAATAACTGTAGGTGTAGGCCGGTGCTATGAAGGTCTCAGAGATATCCGCCGTTCTTTCAAGGAGGCTACAGACGCTCTGCAATACCGGCTTGTCGTAGGAAGCGGAAATGTCATCTATGTCGGTCAGGTGGAGCCGGAAACAGAGCGTCCGCCATTCGGATATCCCTCCGATGCGGAGCAGCAAATCATGCTTCATGTCAAAATCGGCAATGACCAGCAGGCTATGGAGTGGCTCGACAAGTTCGCCATAATACTGAAGCAGACGGAGGGCATCTCCTCAGAGCATGTGCGCATGGCGTTTATGCAACTTGTATCCCGGGCGCTTCGTGAACTGTATGAGCTTGATCCTGATGGCGGCCCGCGCTTGTTCTCGTATAACCTTTACGAGCAGGTGAATAAAATGACCACGATGTCACAGATGATCGACTGGCTGAAGGAAGAGGTGTTTCCTGCCATATCAGGTCATATGAAGCTGCGTCGGAACGATAACAATCACAAGACTATTGAAACCGTACTGGCTTATATCGAAGAGCATTATAGTGAGGATCTGTCCCAGCCGATGATGGCGGAGCTGGCCGGTATGCCTCCGTCCCATTTCAGCCAAATCTTCAAGGATGAAGTAGGGCTTACCTTCAGTGACTATCTGATCGCCCACCGGATGAAGAAAGCGAAGGAATTGCTCCTGGAAACCGATATGAAGGTTGCGGAAATTGCAGAAAGGCTGCGGTATAACAATTCCCAGAACTTTATCCGGGTATTTAAACGCATTAACGGGGTTACACCGGGTGAGTTCAGGGTCTCTAACCGAGTCTCTGATTCATCCGATAAAGCAAACGAGAATGAACCGTAAGACTATCTTGACTGTCTGCAAAAACAATATAGCCACCTCCATAGTATGGGGGTGGCTATATTAGTGTACAGCATAGACGCTGAGATGTGTGGGTACAACTCTTCGCCTCATTATCAAAGCTAATAGTGCCATAAGAATGATTGTACGCAAATGTGAAAAAAGGTAAAATATAACTGCAAGGAGGTGTATTATGGAGAATGGAAGGATTCTAGGAATAGCATACAATGTTATTCCTGTCACAAATATCGAAAGTTCCGCGAAATGGTTTAATAAACATTTTGGATTTAATATCCGGAATCAAAGGGAAGGCTACTTAAGTTTGTTTAGAGAAAATCGGCCGATAATTGATTTAATCCAAAGCGATAATGACACAAGGGCAGTATTTGAAATTAATCATAAAAAAAGATGGGTTATCACTTTTTTTACAGATGATATTGAATCATTACATACGTATCTGAAATCAGAAGATGTGAAAGTCGGTAATATTAGTGATGAAGGCCGGTTTGGAAAATTCTTCGTTCTAGAAGATCCAGACGGTAATTTATTTGATGTTTGGGAACATCATGATTGTGAATTAATTTATTAATTTCTTGATATTCGAGGAAGCGAAATCAGGTGGATATATCAGCGGGGACTTAACTTAAGGAGAATTAATATGGACTTCTTAAAAAAATCATGGAAAGAAAAACGAACAAAGTTCGAAATAGAACTATTACATAAAGCTCAAGGAATGTCTGAGTCAAATCCACCATCTCCATGGCTCAAAGAAGTCATAGTACCTGCTTCCGGATGTCTAGCGTGTGGATGGGATCAGAATGAAAACTTAGTACTTATTAGTAGTTCTGGTTATAGCATAACGGAAGTGAGCTCAGGAACAAGGATTCATAGAGATAGGGATTCGAAACTAACCGATAAAAGCATTAGAAACAACAATTTATCCTTTCATTCACCTTATAATGGTGAAGTGATTGATATCTTTGGATTTGAAGCAGGAGACGGAATTCATACTACGAATGACGGATGGTTTATTCAAGTTATTTATCCTTGGTGGCCCAGGGCTTCAGTTATAATTGAAAATCTATATAAATTAAACTATCAATATCTTAATGATGCAACAATGATTGAATTAAAGCGATTAGATGGAGATCTAAAATGTGGCTTCGCTCCTTCAGGTAAAAGCCTGGTTATTTTAGGATCAGGAGGCGCATTGATTTATTCAAGATTATAAAGTGAATGATCGAAATTGAATTACGATTTTTTTAGCCAAAAGGAGGTTGTCACAATATTCCTGGTATATTGGCGGTATTTACTTTATGTTCTAGATCATAAACTTAACGTACTGATCGAATGTTGGAAAGAAGGATTGTATCTTCAAGGAATTATGCATGATATGTCTAAGTTTTCATTGCAGGAATTTATACCATACGCTCTTAAGTTTTATTCAAATCAGAAGAATGAGAATGTCGAATTAAGATGGAAGAAAGCTTGGCTGCACCATCAAAATCATAATAAACATCATTGGGAATATTGGATCGTTAATAGAAACACAAGGGAAGCATTGCCAATGCCGAAGAAGTACATCATTGAGATGGTATGTGACTGGAGGTCATTTTCAAGAAAGTGGGGACGTAAGGTTAAAGAACCCAGTTTAGTCATAAGAATGTTGGAGTCAGATAGTGTGATATTACATCCACAGACCAGAAAAGAGCTTGAGGTTTACTTAAAACATACTAATATTTGAAAGCTGGCTGCGCTGCGCCGCTGACACTCCTTGGTCAGCCCGAGTTTTTCCAAGGAAGGGGAATTAACATGTTAATATAGGAGTTATTGAAAGAGGTGGAACCGAGTGTTGAAAGCTATTAACGAATTTCCAACAGACAAAAAAATAGCAGGAGTTCATAGTATACCAATTACTGAGGATGGCTCGGTAATTTTTGTCTGGGATATTAACGAAAAAACCTTAACAACAGTAGGCGGAAGACTAGAAGTAAATGAAGATATAGATACAGCTCTTGACCGTGAAACAGTCGAAGAAGCGGGTCTTATACTAGATACATATAGAATTCCGATAGCCTCTTGGTATTGGGAGAATACAGATACGTATACCGTGTTTGTAATTGCACGCATTAAGAAGTACGTACCGCTGCCAGCTGGTTTTGAGACATCAGGGAGGGTAGTAATGAATTTTGAAACAGCAAAACAACTAATAACCAGATTGGAAGGAAGTAGTAGTCATAGAATGGAACTGCTAAGCCTTGCCGAAGAAAAAATTAAAGGAATATAAGGCCCATAACGAAGAGAACTTATTCAATTAGAGAGGATGTAGGCGTATATGTTTTATAGGAGAAAGTTCTATATTATAAAAACAGAATTTGTTGATATATTTAATAAACACTTTAATGAGACAAACTTACCCAATCAATTGAAGCATGGGGCTAGATTAGTGGGAAGATGGATGGTTCCTCATACAGATACGACTACTGAAATATTCGCTATTTGGGAATATGACAGCTATGAAAGTTATCAAGAAATAGAAAAAAATGTCCGAAGCGACAGTGAACACGTAAAAAAGATAAACGCTTGGTATGAACAAATGGTGGCAGAGAGTACGTGTATAAAGAATTCCTGATAAAAGTTAAAAATGAAGAGTTAATTTCAACGATATAAGCATAAAGACATATGAATGAATAACTTGAATGGAATAATCGCCAAGAGAAACAGATGTGAGGAGAACGGGTTACCAAGAGGTTATTGTAACCGATTCTATCAGATAACAACGAATATACGCTTCGAACTCTCCATTTGTATATCTTGAACTAACGTGTCGAATAAACCCTTGATTTAATTCTAAAACAAAAAGTATACTGTATGTGGAAAATAGATACATAGCAGTAATATTTACTCAAGGAAGGATGGGCGTAATGATTTTTTGGCGAGGATGGGGAATTATCGGTATCCTATTCCCTATACTAATAGCGGGTCTACTTGCTGCATTAGGGTTTACTGATGAAAATTCACATTGGTATTACTTCATCGGTCTAACCTTATCGGCTATACCTGTGTGGTTTATTGGTAAGCGTTTGAATAAAGATAAAGATGAAATTTATACAAATGAAAAAACAGGAGAACGGTTCAAGTTAGGAAATCGCCACACATTATTTTTTATACCCCTACAATACTATGCAATTGTTTATCCGATTTTAGGAATCGTTCCTTTTTTCGCATAAATATAAAAAAACACACGTTAATTTTGCTTGCCAAAGATAACGTGTTTTTTTATAGAATGGTCATGATTAAAAATGATTTCTCAAAATAAGGAGGATAATTATGTTATTTATGATCATTGTCAAAGCCTCAAAGAATTCGGAAGAAGGAAATCTCCCGGACGCAGATCTCAGGGAAGCTATGACGAAGTATAATGAGGAATTAGTTAAGGCAGGCGTGCGTATCATGGCTAAAGGACTTCATCCAAGTTCAAATGGGCTTCGAATTTCGTATCCGAAACCAGGTGAGGAGCCAGTGGTTACGGATGGTCCATTTACGGAACCAGGAGATTTGGTTGCCGGGTTCATTCTGATTGATGTGAAATCGAGAGAAGAAGCTATCGAGTGGGCCATGCGAATGCCCGATCCGCAAGGACATGGGGAAGGTGAGATTGAATTGCGTCAGGTATTCGAGCTATAACCCGTATATAACCGCAGAATGAATTACTCTGATTCTATGAATGAGTAACTACATAATCTGTAAGTAAGGGATCAAATCCTTAGAGATGAACTCAAGTCAGTTGGATTGAATGTCAGAATTGACCCAAGACTTGATGTGTTTGATTTGGAGGAAGCTGATCGTTTACGGAAAGAAGATGTGAAAGTATCGGGTCTGCTACCTGATCCTGATATCTATAAAGGTCGTATGATTTGGGAACTCTCCGGAGGTAAGAGAGCACAAGGAGAGAACATAATTCAAACGGCTATTAGGGAGTTATATGAAGAAACAGGATCTGCAATATTTGAACAGAAAAATTAAAAAGTGTAAAGTGCGATCTATATACATTACCGGAGTATAAAAATCACCTGCAAAATAAAGGGAGAATCAGTCATGTTAATTCAACAAGTACTAGATAAAGGTTATGTTCGGTTAGTAGATCATATGGGATCTGATCTAACCGTTGTCAATGCAGCCCGTGTTTCTTATGCCAAAGAATCTACTGAACTTAGCGAAAAAGACATTAGGCTTATTAAGTTTTTAGCCAGGGAAGGTCATACTTCACCATTCAGGCACGCGATTTTGCAATTTGAGATATATGCACCTCTAATGGTAGCTCGCCAGTGGTGGAAGTATGTGGTGGGGTCGGCGCATTTTGAAGGGACAGGAGATAGTTTAGATGCTTGGAATGAATCCAGTCGTAGATACATAACAGAAGAACCGACATTCTATACTCCAGCCGGAGATCAGTGGCGAAGTCAACCCGAAAACTCCAAACAGGGAAGTGGAGAACCTATATCCTGGGAGCTCGGAAACAAATATACGAATGAATTGATGGAGTACATTGAGCAAGGGATACATAAATATGAACAAGCACTCGTTGACGGTATATGTGCCGAACAAGCAAGGTTATTCTTACCAGCGTATGGGATGTACGTTCGCTGGTTTTGGACGGCTTCACTGCAATCCGTTTGTCATTTTTTGAATCAGCGTTTAGAACACGACGCTCAAAAAGAAATACAGGAATATGCCAAAGCTATATTGGAACTGAGTAAACCGATGTTTGGAATATCGCTAGATGAGCTGCTTAGAAAGGATTTTTAGCTTTTCATAGAAGTCAGCATAAGCCCCGGCCTAAGATAAGAGCAATCTAAGGCCGGGGCTTGTCATAGATAGAGGAACGTTAGATGAAATCAATACAACCATGAAATGGAGCGATTTCATAATGCAAATTGAGACCTCAAGATTAATTATTCGTGAATTCATTAAAGAGGATTGGATTGATGTACATAAGTATGCATCCGATCCTAAAGTAACTGAATATATGCTTTGGGGACCCAATAATGAAGAAGAGACTAAATCATATGTGAGTCAACAGCTTGATAAGCAACAATCAATTAATCGAACTGATTTTGAAATTGCTGTGGTTTTGAAAGAAACAAATCAATTAATAGGAGGTTGTGGAATTTATCTTGCAGAGAAAAATGCTGAGATGGGCTACTGCTTTAATTCAGAATATTGGGGGAAAGGTTATGCAAGCGAAGCATCAAGAGCGCTACTGAAGCTAGCTTTTGAAACCTTCAATATACATAGAGTCTATGCAACCTGTCGTCCAGAGAATATAGGATCTGCAAAGGTCTTAAGGAAAGTTGGAATGAAAATGGAAGGCCACTTAAGGGAGCATATATGGGCAAAAAGTAAATATCATGACTCCTATTTATTTTCTATTTTAGAAAGTGAATATCTGGGGGAAGAACTACATGGCTTCTGAAAACCATTCAAACTGTATCTTAAATATTGAATGTGAGGATATTATCCTTCGGGAATATCAACTAGAAGATTTAGATGAATTACATGAACTCACATGGCAGCCAGAGATTTATGAATTTCTTCCTGGTTGGAATGTTGAGAAGGAAATGCGCCATAACTGGCTAATGAATTATGAGATACCTGAAAACAATCAATTTTTACAGCGTGTTAATGACGGACTTAAGGTTGAGGATCTAAGACTGTTGAAAAGGAGAATGAGATGGGATCAAGAATAATGCATTATTGTGTAACTACACGTCTTGCAAAAGAGTTAAATATTGATGATGAACAATTCTTCTTAGGTGGCATTGCACCTGATGTAAATAAAAACATGAATACCCCCAAAACCATTTCTCATTTCGTAAAGACAGACAAGGAAGGACAATTCTTTGCCGACTATATTGGATTCCATAATAAATATCAAAAACATATGAACGAACCATTTTATCTGGGCTACTATTATCATTTAATAACTGATGTTATATGGGTAGAAGAAATTTATAAGAAGAAGATAAAATGGCTGCCTCAGCCGGATAAGAAGGAAGCACAGTTAAAGTATTACAGGGATTTTTGGAGACTTAATGGGAAACTTATTGATTATTATTCAATTGTTTATAATCCAATGGAAGTTAAGCCAGTAGAAATTGAAGAAATAGATTATAGATATCTACCAGAATTAATAAAGGATTTAGAATTTGATTTTGTAAAGAGAGATGAAGCAAAGGATCAAGAGTTGGAAATTCTCCAATTTGAAGAAGTCATAGAAGTTCTTGAAAGAACCGTAAGGGAATGCGTTGCAATTTCAATGAAGGCTAATACTTCTGATAACAATACATACTTATATGGATGAGAGGATGAATGAATGATGGGAAAAACAATTAAAAACCAGGATGATCTACTCATGATGCTAGATTCTCAGTTTCGATCTGTTAAAGAATTCTGGGATCCGTTTTATTCTGATCGACAAAGACCGGTTCCTTTTTTTCATAATAAGCCGGACGAGAATCTCAATCACTATTTGAGCTCAGGTATGATTAATCCAGGAAGAGCTTTGGAGCTCGGCTGTGGGCCAGGACGTAATGCTATTTTTCTCAAACTAAACGGATTCGAAGTAGATGCAGTAGATCTATCAGAAGTTGCTATTGATTGGGCCAAGGAAAGAGCTAACGAATTACTATTGGACATTAATTTTCAGTGCCAGTCCGTCTTTGAATTATCTCCTGATCATGAATATGACCTGATCTACGATTCTGGTTGTATGCACCACTTATTACCGCATCGAAGAATTCAATATATGGAAATGATTCATAATGGATTAAAGTCGGGCGGTCATTTTGGACTAACATGCTTTGCACCTGGTTTTGGGGATATCGGCGGGCCTCAGTTTGATATGAATGACTGGGAAGTATATGAAGAGAAGTCCATGAAGGGCGGTCTTGCATTTACGGAAGAGAAGATTCGTTATTTGCTATCTGATCATTTTGAATGTATTGAATTGAGGATGATGGAAACGATGGATCAAGAAAGTGACCTGTTTGGGGTTCCGTTTCTCTGGACCTCCCTTTGGAGGAAGAAATAATAACAGGGAGTGAGCTTATGGCAAATAATAAAAAGAAGCCCAATGCATTATCCGGGCATGAACAAGTCATGAATTTTCTTGAGCAGCTGGAGCATCCGTTTAAATCCGAGATTATCGAGGTTCGAAGAATAGTCTTAGATGCTTATGAGAATTTAACGGAACTGATTAAATGGAATGCTCCAAGCTTCTGTTTCGACCATAAAGATCGAATCACTTTCAATTTGCATGGAAAGGATTATTTACGGCTTATTTTTCATTGCGGTTCTAAATCCACAGATCAAGCGGATAAAGGGCCATTATTTGAGGATCATACTAACATGCTGGAATGGGTAACCGGTGATCGAGCAGTTATTAAATTTAAATCGAAAGAAGATGTGGAACGGAAAGAGAAAGGCTTGAAAGAGGTTGTTGTTAAATGGATTGAAGAAACGAAAAGATTCTAGCTTCCAGACCGGGGCTTTTAGGAGGTAATGAATTGAACCTGGCAAATAAAATTACACTCTTAAGAATTTGTCTCATATCATTTTTCATGGTGGCTTATCAACATTATCCATCCTGGATGATAAATCAATATCCGATCTTGAGATATTTTAATGATTACGGGGTATATTGGGCAGTGGCAATTTTTATATTGGCATCAGCCACTGACAAATTAGATGGATACATCGCCAGAAAATATAACCAAGTAACAAACCTAGGGAAATTATTAGACCCTCTTGCTGATAAGCTTTTAGTTTCTGTCGCTCTAATTCTCATGGTACAGCATCAAATCATTCCATCATGGATTGCTGTCGTTATTATTGGTAGAGAGGTGTTTGTTTCTGGTATCAGGATATTAGCTGCAGCAAAGGGAGTGGCATTAGCGGCGGATAAACACGGGAAATTAAAGCTAGTGCTTCAGGTCGTGGGTATTGCAGCTGTGTTATTAAACAATTATCCATTTAATTATCTAACGGAATTTCCTGTTGATTATACAATTTTGTTGATTGCAGTAGTGTTGACATTGTACTCGGGATACACCTACCTGAAGAATAATTATAAGGAACTAAAACTAGAATTTTGAATGAGGCAGAGGTGAAAAAAGATGGATATCTTTAATGATTTGGATCAATATACCAATCAAATTAAAGATCGTATCGCTGCTTCAGCAGCAGCAATATGCGTGATGAAAGACAACAAGATTATACATGAATGGTATTCTGGTTTTCATCATTTCCATAAAGGGGCTAGGAAGGTCGATAGATATTCTCAATTTAATGTCTATTCAACAAGAGTTACGTATATTGGTCTTGCTGCTGCTATTGCCATAAATGATGGTGCAATAAAAAGCCTGGATGAGCCAATAAGTAATTATCTTAAGAACTACGATCGTAACATTCTAGGTAGTACTACTATAAGACACCTAGTTACAAGAACGACAGGGTTACATTTTCAGAAGGATAGCGTAGTTGTACGTAAGTTTGCAGAAGGTACGTCATTTGAAGGGAAGAAACCTGAGATATTGGCTGAGATTATTAAGAAAGCTACAGGAAAAACAGTTGCAGAAATTATTGATGAACGAGTGTTTAAACCTTTAGAATTTTCTCAAACGGAGTGGAGAACAGAAGGGAAAGAAACTCTGGTTTGTGATATAAATGATCCTACTACCTATCCTACTTTAAGACTCGAGTCAAATGAAGGTAGTGATCGTAATCTTTACATATCAGCGAGGGAACTTGCTTTGTGGGGGAACTTGCACCTGAATAAGGGAGTAATACAAGGACAACAGATTCTTCCTAAGGCTTTATTTGATAATGTTACCTCAGTTAATACTCCTAACTCACTGCCTGTTCAGTTACCTAGATTAGGATATTTTTGGTGGATCCAAGATAAGAAGGTTGCAAACTCCGAAATTGGACCAGATCTTCCTGAAGGAACATACCAGATCCTTGGGGCATCGGGGTGTTCATGTACTGTAATCCCTGAACACAATGCGGTGGTTGTACGAATGACGAACAGTCTATGGACTTTTGGCGGAAAGAATGGGTTCGACTATACATCTGATATTCAAAGATTTGGTAATCTTATTACACAAGCTTTAAACCAACAATCAAATGTATCTTAATGCCCCAAACAGTTGTTCAATCAAAATAAAAAAACTGCTACTTTTTTGCTTATGCTTTATCTAATCATACTGAGTTACTGGATGCTGTTTGGATTTGGGAGGACTCCACAAACCGAATATATGTATAACTTAAAGCCATTCTCTACCGTGCGTTATTTTATGCGAACATATGATTTGAGTACTAGAACATGGAGTATTAATCTTATTGGGGTGTTTGTTCCTTTTGGAGTACTTTTGCCAATGATATTTAAAAAAAGTCTTTCTAAGATATTTATCATATTCTTAGGCGGTCTGTTCGTGCTTGAGTCGATGCAATTGCTAACCAGGCGAGGGAGCTTCGACATAGATGATTTTATATTAAATTCTATTGGATTTTTAATAGGGTATTTGATTTATCGGGTTACAGACCGAATTTGGAATAGAATTCGAAGGAAAGGCAATAATAAATAAAGATCTCACGAGAGAATAAATAAAATACATTCAATTTTAAGGGTTGACAATGTAATTTATAAACCCTATGATGACTTTAATCTAATAATGGAACTCACGATGAAAGAGCGAAGTAGCAAGTTAGTCACTGTTCAGAAAGCCAGGGGTTGATGAGACCTGGTCATACTTAACATTGCGAATTACACTCTGGAGTATCTTAGGTAACGCTAAGCGGACTGGCAATCGATATCATTGCTAGAGTGGTATTAATGGAGACTGCAGATCCATTAATGCAATTTGGGTGGTAACACGGTTAATTAATCGTCCCTATGTCTGTTGAAGACAATAGGAGACGATTTTTTTGTTGTTACAATAAAATTAATAATTCGCCAAGGAGAGAAATATAATGATGAACATTATCGATGAATTGGAATGGCGTGACGCCATTAATCAACAAACCGATGCTGAAGGTTTACGTAAATTAACGAGTGAGAAGTCGATTTCATTGTACTGTGGTGTTGACCCTACCGGTGATAGTATGCATATAGGTCACTTGATTCCATTTATGATGCTGAAGAGATTCCAGCTCGCAGGACATCGTCCTGTTATCCTGATTGGTGGAGCAACAGGTACCATTGGCGATCCAAGTGGACGTACTTCAGAACGAACACTGCAAACAATGGATCAAGTGCAGAAGAACGTTGATGCACTGACTGCACAAATGAAGAAGCTCTTCGTAAATGATGGTGATACAGGCCTTCGTATGGTGAACAACTATGATTGGACGAAGGATATGACAATTCTGGATTTTCTTCGCGACTTCGGGAAGAACTTTAGCGTGAATACCATGCTAGCCAAGGATATCGTAGCAAGCCGTCTTGATTCGGGGATTTCCTTCACTGAGTTCTCTTACCAGATCCTGCAGTCGATCGATTTCCTTCATCTGTTCAAGCATGAAGATGTGCAGCTCCAGATCGGCGGCGCCGACCAGTGGGGAAATATCACGAGCGGTCTTGATTTGATCCGTAAAAAGGAAGGCCCTGAAGCGAAAGCCTTCGGCTTAACCATTCCTCTGATGCTGAAAGCAGACGGAACGAAATTCGGTAAGACAGCCGGCGGGGCAATCTGGCTCGATCCAAACAAGACAACTCCATTTGAATTCTACCAATTCTGGGCTAACCAGGATGACCGCGATGTTATTAAATACCTGAAATTCTTCACCTTCTTAACGAAGGAAGAGATCGACGCCCTTGAAGAAAAGGTACAGACTGAGCCGCACAAACGTGAAGCTCAACGCGTGCTTGCTGCAGAAATGACGAAATTTGTTCATGGCGAAGAAGCTCTCATACAAGCCAAGAAGATTACGGAGGCATTATTCAGTGGTGACATCAAGTCTTTGACAGCGGATGAGATTGAACAAGGCTTCAAAGAAATGCCGACCTTCAATGCCACCAAGGAGTCTAAAAATATTGTGGATTGGCTCGTTGATGTAGGAATCGAACCATCCAAGCGCCAAGCACGTCAAGACATTACGAGCGGAGCGATCACTATGAATGGTGAGAAGGTCACGGATACGGATATGGAAGTGACGCTCGAGAATTCCTTTGATGGCCGGTTCATTATTATTCGTAAAGGTAAGAAGAACTACAACCTTGTTAAACTTGGAGAATAACTGATTGAACCCAAGTGGATTTCTAAAAATATAAATGTTGGGGATAATTAAAATAACCGTCAAGAACAGCTTAATAGCGTTCTTGACGGTTGTTTTCTAAATATTGGATAAACAAAATCTGCTATCTACTTGTATCTCGCTTCACTACCCCATAATCCGCAGCAGTGTAGTTTCCCATATACCACAGGGAAACCCCTTGAAGCCCATAGTACTTCGCCAGCCAGATTTTGGCTGAGATGCTCTGCTCATCTTCATACCAGATCACATGACTGCCACGATCATGTTTATATGTAATTTTCTCTAAGAAGTAAGGGTGGTCAAACACGGACTTGGTACCCGCTTTAGCTGCCCGTTCCTCAACAAGCTTGATGGCAGGATTCAGAAGCTCTACCGTACCATCCTTACGTGTAACCCATTGATTAGCTTGCTTGGAAATCCCGAGGATCAGTTTCTCCTTCGGAATATACTTAAGTGTAGTCTGAATCGTTTCGTTTACTAATGGAAGCGGCGCTGAAGGCAGGCTGCTCTCCAGATGTGTATAATCGTAAGCCATGACAATGACTTGATCTGCAATCGATCCAATTTGACGCAAGTCATAACCTTTGTACCACTCTGTTGGAGGTACAGTTACCGACAGGGTGAGCTCACTACCGAGCTCCTGTTTCAATGCTTTTAGAAAAGCAACAAATGCAGGCTGATCCGATGCATTGATTAAACCTTCGAAGTCGATTGAAATTCCGGTAAATCCATACGGATTATCCTTCATCGTATCCTGAGCAGATTGAATGAACGCCTTCTGTGCTGGAAGGTCCTTAAGAAATTTGCTAAGCTTTTGATCTCTGTTATCGGAGAATACACTCAGCTCTTTCTGTACCTGATATTGATCAGCAATCTGGATGGCAGATTCCCAGCCGGTTGGCACCGAGTAGTAACCTTTATTCAGCTCCAGAGCTGCATCGCCATCTGTGATATAGGATAGCTCTGACCATCCAAATTTCACATCCTTCATATATTGCATCTGCTGCGCCTGTTTGAAGGATTCAATAGCGTAGTAACCAATAGCAGATACCTCAGTTTCTCGTATTCGTTCGTTAATCACTCGTTCGATAATGACAGCGGCTTCCTTCCGGGTGAGCGATGCTTTGGGTCTGAATTTACCTGAAGAGTCACCGACTACCATACCGAACTGAGCGCTGTAATAGAGTTCTGCCTGATAGCTTGATTGAATTTGCGAAGCGTCTTTAAATTTTCGATTGTTCGCTTCTGTCTTCCAGCCTTTCTGCTTCCAGTTAACCTGCTCCTGTGCATCTAATTCTTGAAGCAGCATACGGCCGATAAGTACAGCCACTTCTTCTCTAGTAATCTCTTTAGTAGGATTGAACCGGTTGTTTTTGATCATAAAATCAATTAGCTTCTGGTCATATGCACTTTGAATATAAGGATAAGACCAATGCTTCGGGTCCTTCATATCTTGCAATTTCATCGCATTGGACGAAGTGGATTCTTGTTGAAGTGAGGCCATTAGCATTTTTACAAAAGCTTCTCTTGTGAGAACGGCATTTCCTTGAAATTTACCATTTCCCGTGCCTGATATGACATCTAGTGCAGATAACTTATAAATACTACTGGCAGCCCAATCGTTCGGAACGTCAGAATATGCCTTCAATTGCGCATTATATGCCACTGCACTGCCAGTCCCTGCAAAGAGCATAATAGCCATAGAAAGCGAGATGATTTTTTTAAACATAAGGTCCTCCCCAGTTTGTCTTTCAGATTCATGCAAACACATCCTTATTCTACCATTATGATTAGTATCTTTATAGCATATTTTTACAAGTTTTAGGAAATTTTCTTTGTGAAATAGATACCTGGTACGAACAAAAAAAGTTATTATTAGATGACCTTGGTTCATGAAGATGATGAGATTATTCCGTTGATTTGCAATCAGATCAAAGAAAACTCAGAGAATGAGAAGGACTATAATATAAGGGAAATCGGAAGCTGCTGGTGGAGGGAATTCTCTGGTATTTTCAAGAATAGTTATGGGGATTCTTTTCAATCACAAAGAACAATTGGGATCGCTTCGCTGGCCAGGACGATAGAGACATATCAATCCAAATGCAATGCGGAAGAGCTTATTCAAGTTCAGTTTGAACACTGGATCCAGCCTAAAATATATTCGGATACCATAGCTTTTCTTCAGACCCTCCAGGGAATCCCTGTATACATATTATCCAACATCGATACCAGTGATATTTTGAAAGCTGTACATTTCCACCAGATAAAGGTTACCGATATCCTCACAAGCGAAGATGTAAAGTCCTACAAACCTAGACCTGAATTGTTTCAGGAGGCACTGAAGAGAAGTCACCTGAAAGCGGATGAGGTTATTCATATTGGGGACTCATTACTTAGTGATGTCACAGGTGCTCAGAATCTGGGCATTACAGCGGTGTGGCTCAATCGTTTGAATAAAACATTGCCCGAAGGGATTTTACCGGATTATGTGTGTAAAGATCTGAATGAGGTAAGTGCACTTTTGTTAAGTGACTATGAAAAACACTAATAAATATAAATAGAACATGATGTTGTTACTAGAGGGGGGACGTAATGGACATCTCTTTATTCAAGGCAGGACGAAATGAGGCAGCTATCATCCATGAAATGCAGATCAAAGCCTTTAAGCCGCTGTTAGACACATATCAGGATCACGAAACCAGTCCTGCTAATGAATCTGTGGAACGGATCGTAGATCGATTAAATCAATTCTATACGGAATATTACATCATCAAAAATATGGACACTTCCGTTGGTGCAATACGAATTGTTAGTAAAGATAATCACACTTACAAGATCAGTCCTATATTCATACTGCCAGAATATCAGGGTAAGGGAATTGCCCAGCATGTGTTATCAATCGTAGAAGAAATATATAACGATGCAAAGGTCTGGGAGTTGGTTACCATACTGCAAGACCATAAGCTTTGTTATATTTATGAAAAGCTAGGCTATCAACAGACGGGTCAAGAAAAACCAATTAACGATAGAATGACATTAGTATTTTATAAGAAAAATTTGAGTGAATGATTTTATGATCACCAGTATTGAAAGAACTGGAAACATGAAACTAAGGAGCACCCTGCATGAATAACACAAGATTAATTCTCGTTGAAGGAATCCCCGGATCAGGGAAAACCTCAACAGCACAATACATTAAACAGATATTTGAAACAATAGGTATACCTAGTCGGTTGTATCTCGAAGGGGATCTGAATCATCCTGCCGATTATGAATCGGTCGCTTGCTTAAATGAAGAAGAGTACATAAATATGAAGAAACGATTTCCAGATCATATTGAAACAGTTGAGAAGTTCGCTAGTCCTATAAGTTCTGTTCCAGATCATCAACTAATCTACTACGGTAAGCTGCAGCAAGAAATATTATATGAGAAAGCGTCTGAATTAATTAATGAGCTGCGTAAATACGATCTTTATAACCTGTCGCTAGAGATTTACGAGAAGTTAATCCTTGATAAATGGTCCGACTTCACACGGCAAGTTGAGCATACACAAGAGACAATAATCCTAGAATGTTGTTTTATTCAAAATCCAGTTACGCTTATGTTTGGGAGGTTCAATCAACCTGAAGACAAAATAACTGCATTTATCAAGAAGATAGAGCAAATGACCCAACTCCTTAACCCTGAACTCATATATTTTTATCAGGACGATGTTAAAGAATCACTTAGCCGAGTGATTGAAGAAAGGTCAGAAGAATGGCTGCAGCATGTTATTTGGTATTTTACACAGCAAGGGTATGGAAAAGATATGGGGTATCAAGGTTTCGACGGCTTATGTAAAGTGATGGATGCAAGAAAACGATATGAACTTCGTATCATGGATCATTTAAACCTGGATAAATTGATTATTAATAATAGCGAATATGATTGGAATATAGCTTTGGTGAAAGTAAGAGGTTTTTTACAGGTATAATGATGGGATAGCTCAACACATCAACGCCTCAGCCTAAAGATAAAGTATCTATGGTTGGGGCGTTTTCAATGAGGTGAAAATAATGCAAAGTGAAGAATTTATTATCGCAGCGGCTGAGCAATTTGCTAAGCAAGAATTAGAATTTGACCCGAGTGGCCATGACTGGTGGCATGTTCATCGTGTTCGGAAGCTTGCATTGGAACTGGCCAGGCACGAAGGGGCTAATCTTTTTATTTGTGAAATAGCTGCTTTACTACATGACGTAGCAGATGAAAAACTTAATGAGTCCAAGGAGATTGGGCTGTATAAAGTAAGGAGCTGGCTAATTACGCAGCGCGTTGAGGATAGCATGATTCAAGAAATCATGACGATCATCTCTACCTTGTCCTATAACGGCGGAAAGAACCCTCCAATGGAAACGATTGAAGGCAAAGTAGTTCAAGATGCAGACCGATTAGACGCGCTTGGGGCGATAGGAATAGCTAGAACATTTCTGTATTCGGGAATAAAAGGACAGCTGCTCCATCTTCCTGAAAAGGATTTTCAAAACGTGGATTATCGATCAAATCATAAAACAGCGATTTATCATTTTTATGAAAAACTGCTGAAAATTAAAGGATTACTGAATACGAATAAAGCCAAGGAAATAGCTGAGAGCAGACATCGCTTTATAGAAGTATATTTGGAGCAGTTTTATAGGGAATGGGAGTTAGAAGACTTGTAGTATAAAGAAATTGCCTCTTCGCTCTATTTGATGGGTAAATGTAACAATTAGAGGTTTCAGAGAAACGTATGAGTCTGCGAGTTTCTTAAAAGATTGGTATAAAGGAGAAGGGGGAAAGACACACTCAGCTTCTTCGTGCGGTGAGTGCTGGTAGTTTTGTCTTGTTAGCTGTCATGTAGACCATCGCGATCAGATTCTCCACGTTTCGGTAGCCTCTTGCCCGGCGTTTAGCTGCCTGAACCAGACCATTGATTCCTTCAAGTAGTCCATTGGTAATACGGCTGTAAACCAGCGAAGGATACCGGATTGGTGTTTGTTGATAGTCTGCGCTGCTTTAATCATAGGCTCTAATCTGGAACGCTCTGCCCCCGAATAGGGTCCACTTTTTTTAAAGTGTCCACTATTTGGGGTTCAGTTCAGAGTTTACTCTCGTCTTTTTATTAAACAAGAATGATAAAGTAATTAAGCCTGCATTTTATGAAATATGCCATACTAGAGTCAATTCTTTCTAGAAATATTAATCCATAAGTAGCAGGGGAATACTGGTGAATGTCGAAATTATGATTTAATTACGAAGGATGCCAGCAAGGAACAGAAAGAGCATGTCGTGAGCCCAGGCACGAGCACAAGATTGATTGATGAGGTATGCTGGGGCTTTGGCGGCATGCTAACGTCAAGAAGATAGCAAGGAAGGTGATTCAGGTGACCCGTACCCAAAATAAAACCTATAACATCCCCGTGGAAGCGACGCTCGATCTCATCGGCGGGAAATGGAAAACTCTTATTATCTGCCACTTAACTTATGGACACAAAAGAACCCATGAGTTAAAAAAGGCGATGCCTGAAATTACGCAGAAGATGCTCATTCAGCAACTGAAAGAGCTGGAAAGCGATGGCCTCGTAACAAGAACGGTGTATAACGAGGTTCCCCCAAAAGTAATCTATGAGTTGACGGAGCTGGGGATGTCGCTAAAGCCTATACTGAGCGTGATGTGTGATTGGGGAGAGAAATACTTGCAGGATCAAGCAAATCTCATCCATCAGGACGAATAGCGAGTACACCTGTAACTCCACATATGCCGGCCAAACTTGGTAGGTTCAGACGGTAGTTTCAGGTGTGTTTTTTTGCGGATTTTGTACGGAAATGAACTTAATTGCTGCAGGGTATTCCGTATCGGGCGGTGACCGACGCAAGGAGCAGGATCACGATTAATACGGCACATAGTAGCTCGAAAGAAGCGATTGACTGCGCCAGTAACGGACCCAGGCTGGCCCCTGCGAATGCCGCACATGCGTTGATGGCAAAAGCACTTCCCCTCGATTCACCCCCTAATTGACCAATGATCACGATAATGCTTGGATTCGCGATTGCAATACCTGTAACGAATAAAATACTGAACAAGACCATTAGCGGCAATGATCCGGAAAGAGCTTCCCCAGCCAAACCAACACCTGCTGCTGCAAAGCCAATGATTAGTATGCTTTTGGAATGGAACCTTCTAACAAGCATTCCGGTTATTAAAGACACCATAATACCAGGTATGCCCGCAATGCGAATCCACATTAGCCCCTCTCCTTGTAGGTCGAATCTCTCCAATACATATGCACTCAGCCCTGAGTACATAGTAACGAAGCTGAAGAGGACGGTAGCCGAGACGGCAAACGACAAGAGCATAGAAGGTGAGTGGAGCAATCCCGCAGTTCGGCGTAGCACGAAGGGTAGTGAATGTCCAGAGGGGGGGCTTGTGCCCTTCGGCAGATAGATAGTAACGGCGACCAGAATTAGGTAACCGGTTGCTAAAAGCTCGAAAATCCCGCGCCAGCCGAGCCAATCCTCTATTGCTTGTCCGAACAGTTGACCCAATATCCCCGACATAAGAAAGCTACTGCTTATGATCGAAATCGCAAGAGGCCGGAAACGTTCGGCGATGACATCCCCAATGTAACCGAGCGTAACCGTAGGGAATGAAGCCGCAATGAGTCCTTGCACGGCGCGTAATCCGATTAACCAGTGGAGTGAGGGACTCCATGCAACGGCAATGGTGCAGACCGCCAGAGCTGCAAGCCCGATTTTCAAAACCATAATCCGACTATAACGGTCTGAAGTTATGCCAAACAAAAGACACCCGATGGCATAGGCAAATCCATAGACACTTACTGCCCATACGACTTGACCGGGAGAGGCATGAAACTCTTGGGCTAGTGCGGGGATGATCGGAATGGTCACATACATTAACGATACAACCAGAATTGCACCGAATCCGAGCACGGGGACAATGCTGAGAAAATCACGGGTATCCTTGTTTACTTTCATCATGATCACTCCATTATATGTACGTGATGTATTACCTGCTCTACGAATTGTGTCATAGCTCCCTCTGTTTGCCTAGAAGGCACTTTTTTGTGATGAAGTTACTTTTTGGTGATTATTTCACTTCTTGGTTCCAATATTACAAAAAAGTGCGTTCTTCCGTTCTCATGCATGATCGTGCATAGTATTGTTAACGCTTGGTTATGACGAGCAATGACACAATGGAGGAGATACACATGGAACAAGTTGTAAAAGTACACGTGATGCACACAGGAGATTTGAAGTATGATCAATCGCTCGCATTTAAGGAGCTGAATGTGATTCCGCCTGTTAATCAAAGAGGAGAGGCGTATCAGCAATTAGTGCCCGTCTCCAGCTATCTGATCGAGCATCCACAAGGGCGAGTCATAGTTGATGCTGGCTGGCATGAGGATATTCGAACAAACCCTAAAGAACATTTTGGCGAGGAGTTGTACCAGTTTATTGAATATCGCTCACCAGTGGGGAGCTCCGTTAGAGAGCAGCTTGAATCGAAGGGGCTGACACCTGCGGATGTGGATATGGTCGTCATGACACACCTCGATGAAGATCATATCAGCGGCCTCCAGCTACTAATCGGAGCGAAGAGATTTCTGGTGAGTGAACTCGAATGGAAGCATGTGGCGAGCTATAAGGCAAAATGGTATCAGGGAATCTCGTTTGAGCCATTTGAGCTTGAGCCGATCCCCTATGGACCGTACAAGTTGGGGAAAGATTTATTTGGAGATGGTCTCGTCTTTCTGGTGTATACACCTGGACATACCGCCGGGCACGTATCCGTTTTGGCACGTGTAGAAGGGGGCTGGCTACTGCTTGTATCCGACGTCGGATATGCAGAAAAATCATGGAAGGAGTTAGTATTGCCTGGCAATACATTTGACGAGAAGCTGGCTCTAGAGTCCCTGCAGTGGGTGCAGAAGTTTGCAGAACGGCCAGATTGTGTGGGGGCTTTTGCTAATCATGACCCGGCTGTTCTGCCAGGTATCTATTAAGTAATAAACGAAAACGTGCAGAAAGAATTATGAATGATGAAACAGGTTGAGACTAAGCTCGGGCAAATGGACTGGACAGATGAAGATTAGTAAACGTGGACGTTCCCCTCCGGCGATTTATTTTCATAATGACCATGAGTTTGACTGCGAATAATCCGGAACGGACAATAGCAAAAGCTATCACATCCCTCACAGGCGTTGCCATGTGCGTTCAACAAGAGACGGAAGACTCTTTCTATACAACAAAATGGGTGTATATGAAAAGCTTTCTGAAGTGAATCTCGGAAAGTGTGCTGGCTTCCATAGTTACTGAATTAGTTGGACCTGAAAACGTCAGTAGCGTCCCTCTGTCTAAATTTGTATCAGGCTAGCGTTACTAAACGAAGCCTCGACGGTATTAGATCTGTGGCAAAAGTCTGCGAGATGGTTGAACTCAAAAGGGATTCATCAGTGGAGACCGGAGAATTTTGATCTAAATCAAGTCAGTGAATTTATGACGAATGGATCTCATGTATATCTTGCTGAGTTAGATAACGCAATTGTAGGCACATATATTTTAACCTGGTCAGACCCATTTATTTGGAATGAGCTAGACAGTTCAGACGCAGGATATATTCACAGACTCGCCGTCACCAGGGATTATCAGGGTCAAGGAATTGGAGATATTCTATTAAGATCTGCAGAAGCGCATATTAAACAGAATGGAAAGACTAAAACAAGACTTGATTGTATGGCTGAGAACGCCAGACTTAATCAATACTATATTGATCAAGGATTCAAATACATACGAAGAATAGATGGGCAAGGCTGGAGTGCTAATTTATATGAGAAAATGTGATGAAATCCATACTTAATGATGAATAAGGAGTGTTGTCATGCAGATCCAAGGTGTTAATCACATATGTCTTTCTGTGTCAGACTTACAGCGATCCATTCGCTTTTATGAAGACGTCTTTAAAGCCAAAACATTAGTGGTGGGTAGAAAGCTTGCTTACTTCGACTTAAATGGTCTATGGATTGCACTGAATGAAGAGGAGGATATACCGAGGGAGGAAATCCAATATTCTTATACTCATTTGGCGTTTTCCGTGCTTGATAAAGATTTTGAAAGCTGGAAGAGTAACTTGGAGAAACATAAGGTGAATATTCCATCTGGCAGAGATAGGGACGAGAAAGATAAGCGTTCGATTTATTTTACAGATCCGGATGGCCATAAATTTGAACTGCATACAGGACAATTAGAAGACAGGCTGGAATATTACAGGAATCACAAACCTCACATGAGGTTTTATGAATAATAAAAGGAGTTCTTATGGGGAAGCGAATAACAGTAGCTCGTATTAAGTCCATGGGGTACTTATCTTGTTGGATATCAATTATTTTTGCAATTTTACTGATGTGGAATGAACCTTATTTTTGGGGTATGAATAAGATCAGCTTATTACACTCATTGTTCATGATTCTGCTTCCTTCGCTGCTATTTCTCTTTGGATTATATAAAAAAAAAGTTCTGATCTTGATCATTTCGTTATTATGGAGTATTCCCTATGGTGTTTATATGTTGGTGTCTTCTAGTATGTATGCGATCATTGGCCATGCATGTTTCATCTATTTAATATGCATTATTATGCTCAGGTTAAAGAATATGAGCTATTGGTGAAAAGACCCCAGAGTGAGGAGACTTGCAAGTTATGTTGGTTATCATAAGCATTATTTTAATCATGCTTCTATTTGGACAAGGAAGCATTTATGTCGTTCATAAGAAGCAGCTTGAAAATCAGGAGAAATCATTTCAAGATTAGATCTCTTATGGACAGCAGTAATCAACTCCAGAGAAACATGAAGACCATTAGATTTGAGAGTACAGTCTAGTAAGCGAATATAAATATATCGTAGGGAAGGTGGATTGCAATAATGTCTAATTCAGACAGAGAACGGAGAACCTGCAACAAAGGGCATACCTATTTCAAAAGCAGTGATTGTCCAACTTGTCCAATCTGTGAGCAGGAACGCCAACCTGGCAGTGGATTCCTCTCCAATCTCTCTGCACCGGCAAGACGAGCCTTGGAGCGTGAGGGAATAACTTCACTTCAAGAACTCTCCAAGTATAGTGAAAAAGAAATTTTGCAATTTCACGGCATGGGTCCTGCATCCCTACCCAAGCTTAGAACGGCATTGAGCGAACAAGGCCTTTCCTTCAATTTGAAAGAATAAGGTGTCTTATAATGTGAAGTAGAATGGTGGACATTGGGTGAAATACCGACAGGAAATAATGTGTGGAAGGTCATTCCTTAATGAGAAGTGAACCACACATAAAACAAGCATAACAGACATATTTCTTCAGAACAGGAGTCATATTATACGATGCAGAATCCGCAGGATATAAAAGTTGCAATGTACACCATGTGTTTAGTAAAGAATGAGGATAAAGTGCTGTTAGTGAACAGGCCTCAGAATAGGGGATTTCCAGGATGGATTGGGCCTGGCGGGAAAGTGGAATTTCCAGAGAGTTTAACTGAAGGAGCTATCAGAGAGGTCTGGGAAGAAACAGGATTACGGGTGAAGGAGCTAGTGTACAAAGGTCTCGATGAGTTCGTAGATCCGAAGCAAAATTACAGGTACATGGTGTTCAATTATCTGGCCACCTCATTCGAAGGGGAGCTGCTGGATAATCCTCCTGAAGGAGAACTGGAATGGATTCCGATCACAGAGGCCATGCATTATCCGATGCAGGATTGGTTTAAGCGAAGATTCCCTTTATTTTTTGAGGAAGGAACTTTTGAGATCTATGAAATCTATGATCAGGAAAGCCAAGTAACTATTAAAGAATCAGTAAAACGAATATAAGCAGCTTGTTAATTCTCGAAAAATGCGGGTAATGGTGGAGGCTGGTCAATCGGTATGAGCATACAAACTCTGATTTGGTTATTTATTGTTGCCTTTATGCTGCATGACCTTGAAGAAATTATATGGGTTGAGACATGGCTTAAGAAACACAAAGATGATGTTATACATAAGGTACCTAATCGAATGAAGAAATCACTCGAAAAGATGTTTGATATTACAAGCGGCCAATTTGCATTTGCTGTTTTGCTTGAGTTCATTGTTTTTATTCCGTTTACTTATCTTGCCGCAGAGCATGAAGTGTATTTTTACTTTTTATCCTTTAACACATTGTTCTTCCTACATGTATTTGCACATTTAGGCCAATCCCTGTACTTGAAGAGGTACACGCCGGGCGTAGTGACCGCAGTGCTCTGTGTTCTTCCATATACGCTGTATATGTATAACCGAATGCTGAGCGAAGAGTTAGTAAGCTGGAGTGAAGTTCTTCTCAGTATTCCTGCCGGCTTGTTGATGATCCCAATCGTGCTGCTTGGCCATGAGCTTGGAAAGAAATTGGTGAGGTAAAGTCGCATCTTCATTCTATCAGGAGGATCATGATGAATATTGACATACTATTCTCAGAACCACCCGTATTTGAGACCGAGCGATTAATACGAATCGAGACAAGCATTTCGCTGGGGAATTATATATAAGCCGGATCAAAAATTGATAGGTAGAACCGGATTGATTAGCTGGGATGTAAAGCATAGCCATGCGGAGATCGGTTTTGCCATAGCGAGTAAGTATTGGAGCAAGGGCATCATTACTGAAGCAACGAGAGAAGTGATCCGGTACGGGTTCGAAAAGATGGGGCTCCATCGAATCGAAGGAAGATGCAATTACAATAATGCTGGGTCTGCACGAGCGATGCAGAAGCTTGGAATGAAGCTGGAAGGGGTCTTACGTGGGCAGCTGAAGATCAAGGGAGTGTTTACGGATCAAAAAATGTACTCGATTTTAAAAAGTGATTATGACGATCATCTCAGAGATCAGAGAATCTAGAAGGCATTCTTCGTTTAAAAATTATTTATAGATCTTTATAGTGTGTAAACTATAAAAACTGATCAGGAAGGCTGGAGATAGCAAAATGATTATCGATCTTACTCATACGATACAAGATAGGCTGCCTGTATTTCCGGGGGATGAAGAGACCACATTACAACACTCCAAAGTTTTTCAGAACGATCATTATAGTAATCATCAACTGAATATTAACATGCATGCGGGTACACATATTGACGGCCCAATGCATCTTACGGATTCAAACACATATTTAAATGAAATTCCCTTGGAGACATTTATCGGTGAAGGATGCCTGCTGGATGTATCTAATCAGACTGAGATTATGTATAAAAGTGAGTACGAGGATTTAATCAAGCCAAATCAAATTGTAATTCTACATACGGGTCACAGCAAGCATTTCGGAGAACCGTTGTATTTTACGGATTATCCGGTCATAACTATGGACTTTGCGGAGCTGTTAGTCCGAAAGCAGGTTAAAATGATTGGTTTGGATACACCTTCACCTGATCGCTATCCTTATGAAATTCATAAGTTTCTGTTCAATAATAACATTCTTATCATTGAAAACCTGACAAATGTGGAGCAGCTGTTAAATAAGAAATCTTTTGAAATTATAGCACTGCCTCTTAGCATCAAAGCGGATTCTTCCGTTGCCCGAGTGATTGCCCGTTTGGAGGGTTGATTCAGGAGGAGAGACAAGGTTTCTAAGGATAAAAGGTCATTGACGAGGAGGAGACCAAGTGATGAATCAACAGTTTGAAGACTGTGCGATGTTGTGATTGATGAAATGTACCGTGGAAAAGGTATAGGCAAAAGGCTGGTAGAAAGCGTCATACAGCATGATGATCTGAAAAACTTATCCGGATTTCTGGGTACAGCAGATGCTCACCAGTTATATGAACAGTATGGATTTATGCGAAAAGCGGAACGATTTATGGTAAGAAGGCCGCAAGTAGTATAGACGTATTTATCTCCTGCTTTACGGCAGCAATCTTACAAAGGGGCTGATTAACATAACAATCTACATCGCGTTATTACGAGGCATTAATGTTGGTGGCAAGAACATGATCAAGATGGCGGAATTAAAGAAGGTGTTTGAAGGCTTGGGGTTAAATAGCGTCCAGACCTACATTCAGAGCGGGAACGTCCTGTTTAGATCAGATGAGAAGATAGGGGATTTGCGAACCCTAATTGAAAGCGGAATTGAAGAGGGCTTCGGATTTAAAGTCGATGTCATATTAAGAACTGCAGCAGAACTGAGAGAAATTGTCGCGGGCAATCCCTTTTCCCAAGAGGAAATCGATGCAGTGGAGGCTTTATCGGATAAAGAATGCATGTATGTGGGAATGCTTCAGGATAAACCTGCTCTTGAAGGGATAGAGCGGTTAAGTGCGTATCAGAATGATCATGACAAGTATGTTATCAAAGGAGCAGAGATATATCTGCTATTTGATCAGAGTGTACGAAATTCTAAGCTGGCGAATAGTTTACATAAACTTGGGGTTCCCGTAACCGTACGTAACTGGAAGACGATGAATAAGCTTGTTGCTTTAGTACAAGAGATGGAGAATCAAAAATAACGTTCCCAATCAAAAAGTGGCGATGCAGATTTTTGTCTGCACCGCCATTTCCTTGTGAAATCAATTAAACTTCGTTCCAGATCCGCTTCACATTATCAAAAGCAATCTTTGTACCTTTTGTGCATTCTTCCATGCCTTCATACTCGATGGACATGCAACCGTCATAACCGGACGCTTTCACGATCCGCAAAATTTCATACATGTCGAGGTCGCCTTGTCCTGCGATGGCTCCGCGAAGGAAGTTACCGCCTGAGCTGGTGAACCAGCCTTCACCTGGATTACGGTAAGACGGACGAACATAGAAATCTTTGATATGAACCATAGAAGCGTATTTCAGATTGTTCTTCACAGCAGAAACCGGATTCTCATCCACACATAAGAAATTACCGATATCCAGTGTAGTCTTGTAATTTGGACGGTCTACTGCATGAATCAAGGCTTGAACACGGTCGCTTGCTTGAACATAGTAGCCATGGTTTTCAACGCTGGTTGTAATATCGTATTGTTTGGCATGGTCGGCAATTCGGCGGCAAGCGAGTGCAATCTTCTCCAGATCCGCATTAAAGTTAGCGATGGAAGTGTCCGGTCTCGAAGCGACATCATGACGCATGAGCTTGGCGCCCAGACGATAAGCGCGATCTACTTCGCTGATTACACGGGAGATTTCCGCTTCATATTGTTCTTCGGTTTCCGTGATGAAATTCGCTCCGATAGCATAGTTGGAAATATCGATGCCTACAGATTTGGCCTTGTCTACGATTTTCTGTTCCAACTCAGGGTTACTATTGAAGTTAAAGCCAAGATTCGGCACGATTTCAATATGCTGCCCGCCAATTTCAGCTACCCATTCAATCACGTCTTCTATGGTCATTCTGCCTGCATGCATGGCTTGGAATAAACTATAAGAACTGACTCCTAATTTCATGTTGATTAGCCTCCTTCAGATGTTCATTCATTTAGCCGCGGTAAGATTTAATGAATTCAACGGCTTTACGGATATCATTCTCCGGATTGCTTCCTACTTCTCTTTCAATTGTTAAGTATCCGTTATATCCGATTTCCTGAAGTGCTGCAAAATAGGCAGGGAAATCAACTTTACCTTCTCCGAGCGGTACTTCTTCAAATGCAGCACCGGAAGATGCCATTTCAGCTATTTTCTCATGGTCCATCGCACCGTATCCGAGATATCCGTATACGTCTCTTGGGTCAACAGGGCGGAGGCGCTTGCCATCCTTAACATGAGTATGAACCAGATAATCCTTAAGCAGCTTGACGCCTTCCACCGGATCATCTCCTGTAACCATAACCATGTTCGCCGGGTCGAAGTTGACCGAAACGCCGTTCGTGCTCAGCGTATCAAGGAAGCTCTTCAAATGTGCTGCCGGTTCTGGACCTGTCTCGATTGCAAAATAAGCATTCATGCTCTTGGCGTAAACGCCAAGTTCTTCACAAGCACGCTGCATTGAATCATAGATTCGGCCATTCTTGTCGTCAGGTACAATACCGATATGAGTCGTTACAACATTACTGCCCAGCTCTACAGCCAGATCAAGGATTCGCTTGGACTTTTCAACTTTTTCAGGGTTGGCTTCACCATCCTGAAATCCGTGGCCAGCCAAATCACCACAAAGTGCGGAGATTTCAAGCCCGAGTCCATCAATATAACTGCGAAGCTCTTTGCGTTTGGCTTGTGAAAGTGCAGCAGGGTCCATCTCACCGGATACGGCATAAATTTGAACGCCGTCTGCTCCAACTTCCTTCGCTTTCTTAAGGCCCTCCATGACACCGACCCCAAAGCTGTCTACAATGACACCGATTTTATTGTTCAATTTCATAGCGGCATAAGCCTCCTTTTCAGTTGATTTAGAAGCGGATTTCGGTTCCTTCTGCGGCGGACTGATACACTGCGTTCAGAATCTTGATCATTTCAACACCGTCTTCAACAGGGCTGTTCGTTTCGTGTTTTCCGAGATTGCTGTCGATAAAGTGGTTGATTTCATTATTGAATGCGCCTTGGAAATCAAAGCCTGGTGTTGTCAGCTGTGGATCGATATTGATAATGGTGTTATGACGCTCGGTAGAGATGGAGAGTACCGGCTCAATTTCAGCGCCGCCCTTATCACCATAAATGTTAATCATTCCTGAGTCCTTCTTGGCATGTAGAGTGAAGCTTACATCGACCATAAGGGACGCACCATTCTCAAAGCGGATAAGTACGTTGGCCATATCTTCAACTGTATTAACATTAGCAGCTGCATCATAATCTGCGGCTTTATAGAAGTCGTAGTTTTCGATGTGTGAACGGTTGCCGAGCTTGTTGTATGTATTGCCGCTAACCGATTTTACTTTTGGCTTGCCCATCAGGTACCAGCAGAGGTCAATCACATGGACACCGATGTCAATCAACGGTCCGCCGCCGGAGCGTTCTTTGTCTGAGAACCATCCGCCTGGATTGCCGAGACGACGAATGAGACTTGCTTTGGCAAAATAAATTTCACCAAGGTCGCCGGCATCAATGAATTTTTTCAACACGGCAATGTTTGAAGCGTGGCGGCGTACATAGCCAACCTGCAGGAACTTGCCTGTTTCACGTACAGCTTTTTCAACCTCAAGTGCTTCGTCCACCGTTTTGCAGAGCGGCTTCTCACACAATACGTTTTTTCCTGCGCGAAGAGCTGCAATGCTGATCTCGGCGTGTGTGTTGTTCCAGGTGCAGACGCTGACTGCCTGAACTTCAGGATTTGCCAGCAGTTCATTGTAATCTGTATATACGTTAGCTGCGTTGTATTTCTCTGCCTTTGCACGGGCTCTGTCTTCTTTCAAATCACAGACAGCAATAATTTCTACATCAGGATTACTGTGATAAGCATGAAAATGGGATTCGGAGATCGAGCCGCAGCCGATCACACCAACTTTAATTTTGCTCATGGTTACGCTTACACCCTCTCGTTATCTACGCCTCATTTTACTGTTTCTGACAGGATATACAAAACGCAGATATGTTATATTTATTCAAGCAAATATAATTTACCATAGTTGTTTTAAAGGGAGAATGTGCTGTATGACAAAATACATGGACTATATGATCAGTTCTCATCCGATTAGGGTCTTTAATCCCAGAATGGATTCCAGCAAACAGAAGATCAAATCCTTAGCCGTCATTAATGCCGGCCATTTGCCAGGGCGAACCATGCAGCGGGCTAGTGCAGAATTTCATGATTGGGCGTTTGTTATGATCACAGGCGGAAGCGGATATTATCAGGTGAACGGCGGCGAGATACAGAGAGTAGAGGCCGGGAGCTGGTTCTGTCTTTTTCCGGGTGCTTCTTTCAACTATGGTCCTTATAAAGAAGGGTACTGGGACGAATATTATTTTACCGTGGATGGATACCGGGTTCAGGAGTGGCTCGCACACTGGCTCTTATATCCTGAACTTGTCAAAAGTGCAGCATTTGACGATTCTCTCATTCATCGGATGGAAATGATGTTTATGCTTATTGACAGCGGTGTGCCGAGTAATATGGACCGGGCTGCTTTAATGTTAGAGTCATTTCTTTATGACCTGGTGTCTCAATCTGATCGTATCGAGATGAACAATCAGGGAAGTCTGGTTCTGAAGGTCATCGACGATCTCTCCCAGTCACTTGATAAACAGGTTGATCCGTACGACATGGCTTTACGGCATCATATTTCAGTATCAACCCTCCGGAGAATTGTTCATGACTATACGGGATATCCGCTGAATGAATTTTTACATCGGCTTAAGGTAGCGGAAGCGAAAAATATTTTGCTCAATACAGAGATGACGGTAAAAGAGGTAGGCGAAGCGCTCGGATATAAAGATTCCTTCTATTTCTCCCGTGTTTTTAAAAGAATTACAGGCATCTCCCCCAAGACATATCGTGATCGTGTTGGCCAATAAAGAAATTTTATTTCTTGATTATTATGGGTGATCATCTAATATAGTAAGGGTTGCCAATTTTGCTTGTATTGATTAAGTTACAGGTATAGTCAGATAGACGGAGGAATCGAGATGAATATTTTTCTTCAGGGATTAACAGAGGGCTTGGCCCGGGGAACAGCTGAGCTCGCCGATATACTGGGTATTCAGCTTCAACAAGGCGGTGTCACTGTAGAGGTTACCCAAGGTGAAGGGCCGCTTATGATTTCCCGGAGCGGAGATCACGGAAGCATTCGGTACCAGGACCAAATTCACTTTTATCGTGCACTGGGATTGTTTGTGGAGCATGCCAAGGAATCTGATACTTTTGAAATTTCGGAGCTGCCGAGATTTGATTTTAACGGTACAATGCTGGATGCCTCCCGCAATGGTGTAATGAAAGTCGAAACCATCAAGCAATTTATCCGGTATATGGCTGTGATGGGTATGAACGGACTGATGATGTATACAGAGGACACCTATGAGGTTGAGGAGCTTCCTTACTTCGGATACATGCGGGGGCGCTACACCCAGGATGAGCTTCGCGAGTGTGATGATTATGCAGATATGTTCGGGATTGAGATGATAGCCTGCATCCAGACACTGGGTCATCTTCATCATGCCTTGAAATGGAACTATGCCGGGGATATGAAGGACCATAATGATATTTTACTGGCAGGAGAGCCGAAGACGTACGAATTCATTGAGCAGATGATTCGTGCAGCCGCAGAGACCTTCCGTTCAAAACGTATCCATATTGGAATGGACGAAGCTTTCCAGGTGGGGCTCGGCAGCTATTTAAGAAAGCATGGATTCCGTGACCGCTTCGAAATCATGAACGAGCACGTGTCCAAGGTGCTTGATATTACGAAAAAGTATAAGCTGCGGCCTATGATCTGGAGTGATATGTATTTCAACCTGCTCTCTAACGATTATCAGGGGCATTTGTATAACGTAAATGCTAACTTCTCGGACGAGAATATGGACAAGATTCCGGACGGCGTGGAGTTTGTGTACTGGGATTACGGCCGGGGCGATGAACAAGGCTATGAAAAAATATACGATATGCATCTGAAATTCGGCTCGAAGCCGATTTTTGCAGGCGGAATCCATATGTGGAACTCGATTGCACCGAATTACGGCAAAACGTGGAAGACGAGCCAGCCTGCTCTACGGGCTGCGAAGAACAAAGGGCTGCGGGAAGTTCTTGCCACGGCATGGGGAGATAACGGAAATGAAACGAATCATCTCGTAATATTGGCCGGTCTGCAATTGTTCGCAGAGCATGGTTATAGAGATGATGTAGATGATGCCCATCTGGCAAAGCGTCTCAAAGCGTGTACAGGACTCGACCTGTTTGAACCTCTGGTTTCGCTAAAATATATGGATGAAATTCCGGGTGTAGACGAAGGCAACCACTGGATGGCCAATCCATCCAAGTTCCTGCTGTGGCAGGATCTGCTGCTCGGGTTATTCGATGCTCATATTAAGCCGGATACCGAGGCAATGCTGCCGGGTTATTATGCGGATATGGAGCAAAAGTGGCATCAGGTGAAAGAGAAGCTGCCTGCTCCTTTCAATTCGCTGTTTGAAACCTATGAGAAGCTGGCCGGTGTGTTGTCTGTAAAAGGAACGCTTGGGGTCAGAATCAAGCGCAGCTATGACACAGGCATGGTTGAGGATCTGAAGTCGATTGCTGTGAACGAGTTACCTGAATTGATTCGCCGCGTTGAGGCGTTAAGAATCGTACATCGTCAAGCCTGGATGCAGACGTACAAAGCGTTCGGCTGGGAAGTGCTTGATATTCGTTATGGCGGCCTGAAAGCACGGATTCAATCAGCAGGCGACCGATTGATGGACTATGTGAATGGACATGTAAATACTCTTGAAGAGCTTGAAGAAGCACGGCTGATCTATGACCAGACCGGAATACCGACAGCTCCGCTGAACGTTAATGCATCCTATCAAAGTACGGTGACGGCGAACGCTTTGACATAAGGATAAACCAAGCGTACCTTAAAAAGGCAAAGTCCCGCTTTGCATTGGAATGATTAAGAAGATTACCCGGCAGGAGGGGTAATCTTCTTTTTTTTGCTGTGTAGACAAAGAACTGAATATTATTCCTGATAAACAGTCCGGTAAACAGCAGGTGTTAACGCTTCGAATTTTTTAAAGGTTTTTATAAAATAGCCAGCATCACAGAATCCTAATTCATCACCGATTTGATTGACGGATAGATCCGTTGTTTCAAGAAGCTGTTTGGCCCATTCAATTTTGAGCCGTGATGCAAAGACAGAGAAGTTTTCACCGGTTTCTTTCACAAATATCCTGCTGAAATAGCTTGGGCTGATATGACACAGCTTGGCCATTTCACTTAAAGTCGTATTTTTGCTCTTATGCTGATAAATATAGTCAAAGGCCGGCTGGAGCAGATGATTGGAAGAACGAAACTCGTTGGATGTGAATTTTCGGATTTTATTTTCTATCAGCGTACTGGAAAGCTCATGCTGTATCGCTTGAATGTTCCGATAGTTACGATCGGAAGGGCTGATGGAGTCCGGAGTTGGGGAGTGGATATCCATAGACAGGGCTTTTTTATATATTTCGATGGTAGTACTCTTGTTTATGGCTTCCTCAACCATGTAGTTACACAGGTGAAATAACATATCGGCGATGGTTGTTACTTCTTCATAGGACAAGGTCGGCAGGGCAAGGTAGTCCTGCTTCAGTGATTTAAACTTTTTGTTGGTTTCGGAATTGGACGGACGGGTCACGATTTGTTCAAGCTGCTGGGGCTGATCGGAGTCGCGCAGCTTGATTTGTCCCGCCATGATGGCACCGATATACTGGTTGTCGACAATGATTGGAATAGCAATATCAACAATATTAAAGTGGCACATATAAATATACGGTTTATTCAGCCGTACAGCCTCCAGCCCGCCCCGGGCATCACACTTTTGGCAGTATGGGGATAGTGACGGGTCTTTACGAACAGACTGGCAGAAGGATTGACAGTAACTATGCTTGGTCACAGGAACCCCTTTATAGTCGACGGTGATAATCGCCATTTTCGTTACTAACGCAAGAGAGTCCTGCAGCTTATGCCACTTCTCCAAATCTATAATTTTATCTAAATGAAATATCGAATTCATTGACGATACCTCCATCATTTCTGTGTTTGGCAATCTGTTGCATAGCATTTTTTTACTCTAATTATACTATTATTATCAGGCTGGAAGACAAGATTATTCTATTTTTGGTTCAAATGACAAAGAAACACCATCTGAAAGCGCTTAAAATCAGGGGTATTGTCCAATGTTTCCACTTCTGTATCAGATTAGAATATTTATATAGAATGCATAAGGAGGAATTGATCCATGAGAAAAGCGTTTATCAGCCCAACGAAATATGTTCAGGGTGAGAATGAGCTGTTGAATTTAGGTTATTTTGTTAAGATATTCGGTGATTCCGCTCTGCTTATTGCTCATCCGGACGATGTAAAACGTGTCAAACACAAACTCGATTCTACTATAGATAAATTCAACATCAAATTGATTGAGAGCAACTTCCAAGGGGAGTGCTCGCGTGAGGAAGTTAATAGATTGCAGGCTTTGGCGAAAGAACATTCCTGCTCCTGTACGATTGGCTTGGGCGGAGGAAAGGCCATTGATGCCGCGAAATGCGTAGCAGAAGGGGAAGCGTTAATTATTGTACCAACGATTGCTGCCACTGACGCGCCGACCAGTCATTCCGCTGTTCTGTATACGCCGGATGGACAGTTTGATGACTATGCTTATTTTAAACAGAGTCCAAGCGTGGTTATGATTGACACAACGGTAATTGCCAACGCACCGACCCGATTCCTGGTGGCGGGTATGGGTGATGCGCTGTCCACATATTTTGAAGCCAGAGCGACCTCAAGATCCTATTCTAACGTCAATGCGGGACTGCCCTGCGGCGTTCGTGAAGGCGTGTGCGGTGAAGCAAAGGGAACCAATACAGCACTGGCTTTGGCTAAGTTTTGTTATGAAACCTTGATGAAGGATGGCATCCAGGCTAAAATCGCATGTGATTCCAATATGGTTACGCCTGCGCTTGAGAATATTATAGAGACTAACATCCTCCTGTCCGGGCTTGGCTTTGAAAGCGGCGGTTTGGCGGCAGCTCACGCGATTCATAATGGACTGACCACACTGGAAGGCGCACACCATTTCTATCACGGCGAAAAAGTTGCCTTTACAACCATCTGCCAATTGGTGCTTGAAAATGCGGATAAGGAAGAGCTGGATGAAGTGCTGGCGTTCTGTTCTGCTGTAGGCCTCCCGATATGCCTGCCTGATCTTGGAGTGGATACAGTAACCTATGAAGAACTGCTGGCTGTAGCGAAAAAAGCCTGTATTCCAGAAGAATCGATCCATTCGATGCCATTCCCCATTACGGAGGAAGCCGTAGCTTCAGCGATCATGGTAGCTGATCAAATCGGCCGGAAATATAAACAAAGCCAGGGAGAATTGTATGAAAAAAATTATTAATAAACCGGAAACGCTAGTGAGAGAAATGTGCAATGGCTTAGTCTTGGCGCATCCCGATCTGGAGTTTAATTCTAAATATAAGATCATTAAGAAAAAAGAAATCAACCAAGATAAAGTAACGCTGATCAGCGGCGGAGGCAGCGGACACGAACCGGCGCATGCCGGATTTGTCGGAAAAGGGATGCTGGATGCTGCCGTCTGCGGTGATGTGTTTGCTTCGCCTTCACAAATTCAGGTGTACCAAGGGATCCGCTCCTCGGCATCGGATAAAGGCACACTGTTAATTATCAAAAATTACAGCGGCGATATTATGAATTTCAAGAATGCAGCACACCTGGCTGGTGAAGATGGCATTCAGGTCGATTATGTTAAAGTGGATGACGATATTGCTGTGGAAGACAGTCTCTATACCGTTGGCAGAAGAGGCGTTGCAGGCACTGTTCTGGTACACAAAATAGCAGGAGCTGCGGCTGAGGCAGGCTTGTCCCTGGATGAAGTAAAGGCAGCCGCTCAAAAAGCGATAGATCATACGAAAAGCATTGGCTTCGCGTTTACTTCTTGTACTGTTCCTGCCAAGGGAACCCCGACATTTAGTCTGGGCGACAATGAGATGGAATATGGTGTCGGCATTCACGGTGAGCCTGGTATCCGGAGAGAAGCTATCGTGTCAGCCGATGAGTTGGCAAACAGAATGGTGAAAGCACTGTTGGAGAATTTGAAGCTGGACCACAATTCGGAGAAGGAAGTTGCGGTCTTGGTCAATGGCTTTGGCGCTACGCCGATGCAGGAGCTGTATCTGTTGAACAACTCCGTTATGCGTGAATTATCAGCCAGGAATTTTTCGGTGTTTAAGGTGTTTGTAGGCAATTTCATGACGAGCATCGATATGGCAGGTGCGTCGGTTTCCATCATGAAGCTTGACGATCAGCTGAAGCAGCTATTAAGTGAAGAGTGTTATACGCCGGCACTGGTTGTCCGTGAGCCTTTTGAACCGGTCAACTACACCGAGGTGGTGTCGGAGCAAGCCGAGGATCAGCCTGTATCTTTCGCCTGTGAGACGAATGAAGAATTTGCAAAAGTGGAGAATGATAAATTTTCTTTGAATAATCTCATCTATCTGATCGACAAGATGAGTGAAATCATTATCGAGAACGAAATTCCATTCTGCGAGCTGGACGCGCACGCGGGAGACGGTGACTTCGGCATGAGTGTGGCCAAGGGATTCAAGCAATTAAAAACAGAATGGAAAGACATTGTAAGCAGCCAAACAGCAGACATTGGAAGCTTTCTAGATGCCTGCTCCCTAATCATTATGGAGCACTGCGGAGGAGCCTCCGGTCCAATCTGGGGATCGGCATTCCGTGCGGCCAGCAAATATGCCGGGGATCAACAGGAATTGTCGGTACACGAGTTTGCCGGCATGATGTCTTCCGTGGTGAAAGGGATACAAGAGACGGGCGAAAGATCTTTTGGACGAGGTGCGGTTGTAGGGGACAAAACTCTAATCGATGCTCTTGCTCCTTATGCGGAGTCTTGGGAAAACAGTGCGCTTCATGGAGATGATATGAAAGCTGCATCTGCGAAAGCGGCGAGTGCGGCTGTACAAGGAGCGAAGCAAACGGAGGCGATTGTTGCCCGTATGGGAAGAGCGGGTACCGTTGGTGAGCGAAGCATTGGTTATCCCGATGCGGGTGCGTATGCGTTAGGGGTTATTTTTACCCAGTTAGATCAAGCATTGCGTTAACCGGGTTGTGTATTTGTAACCTTAACGGCTCGTCCTTGATGTAGGACGAGCCGTTTCATTGATGATTATAATATTGTTAGAGAGACAGAGTATCTAAAGGAACCTCGAATGCATGTTTAATAACTAATCCGGCAGCAAGCTTGGTTTCATCCGGATTATCATGAAGATAGATCAATTGTACGTTATTAACCGTTACAGGCAGCTCGTGCATCACTCTAGCCTTAATCTCATTGAACATTTCGGGACTGATCGTATGAATGACTCGGCCAGTGATAAGCAGACTGTCTGGGTTTATAAATGTAATAATATTGGTAACGGCGATCGCGATGCCATCGACAATTTTTTCGTATAAACTAAGGAACTTAGGGTCGCCAGTTCTTATGCCCTCTGCGAACTCTTCAAGGGTGCATTTGATGGAAGCGCTAAGTCCGCTGCTTGAAGCCAACGTCGTTAAGCATCCGGTTCTCCCGCAATGGCAGGGATAAGCATCTTCCCCATAAAAGCCTTTATAATGCCCGAATTCACCTGCAACAAAGCTTGATCCTGCTATAATTTGTTTATTATGGACAATCGCACCGCCTGTACCATAATCAAAATTAATTGTGATATTGTTATTGGAGTCCTTCAAACGGCCGTACATATTCTCATTGACAGAGAGAAGATTGATATCGTTCTCGATAAACACGGGAATATTATATTTGTCTTCAAGCAGTTGCTTGAGTGGCAGGCGATGAAAGCCTATGCCGGGTGTCCGCAGAACAATACCATGCTGAGAATCTACCAGGCCCTGCATACTGATTCCAATCCCCTTTATTTTGGAGTTGGGAACCTGGGTGAGCAGTTCATCGATTACTTCATGCAGCAGCTGCATGAACACATCTATAGAACCATATTTGTTGCTTGTTCGTTCTGCAGATGCGATAGCTTCTTGACGCAGATTATATACCTTTCCGCGAATATATTTGCCGGCGAGCTCAAGGCCAACGGCATAAAAGTGGCTGCTGTTGATATGTAGGCCGACCCTTTTCCTTCCGCTGCCTCCCTCCAAATCAATAAGCTCGCCTATCAAGATTATTTTCTCCTTCAACAGGCGGTTAACGATATTAGTTACCGTTTGTCTGCTTAGTCCCGTTTTTTCAGAGAGCTCTACGCGAGAGATGGGCCCTTCCGAATAAATGAGAAAAAGAACCTTCTGCTGATTGATTGATTTTAATAGCATATGACTAGTTTGTTTGACCAAATCACCCACGTTAAGCATCCTCTTTCCAACAATTTTATAATAATAAGATCAAAACAATTGACAAATTGGGCGTATATATATTTCAAGTGTAGCATTAATATAAGACGAAGAAAAGTTGTGGGCAAGATTGATTTAATGAACAGAATTTTTAGTTGTCATAAAAAAACGGCAATATATGGCGGTTTTGTGCAGTTTCATACGGATAATTCGAAAACGCTTAAATATAAAAATATTAAAAACATAATAAATTGTATTGACATTGTGTTAAAAAAGGATATTATAATTTGTAAATTGATTTGATTAAGTATAACAAAATGACGTCTAGAGGAGCAAGTAATGGAATGGATCGGATGGATAATTGCAATTGCAGCGATGGTGGTGCTGGCTTACATATGCTGGCTGCATGCAGTTATATTGAAACCCGGTAAGACAGATGTGCTTATTGTACTTGGCTATGTATCGAAAGACAGCCAGATACACCCTTTGCTTAAGGAAAGACTGGATGAGGCTTACAGACTATTTTGGCAGTACAGGCACAAATATATCATTGTATCGGGGGGAGCGGTTGGTTCACGTCTATCTGAAGCGGAGCAGATGAAGAGATATCTGGTTGAGAAGGGCGTTCCGGCAAAAAGAATTTTATTAGAAGATAAGTCACGTAATACGGTTCAGAATTTAATCTTTAGCAAGCAATTGATGGACCAGTACCAACTGAAATCTTTTGTGATCGTAACTAATCTATTTCATATTCGCCGAACGAAATATATTATGCATCGGCTTGGTATGAAAGGCGGTTTCAGCGCTAGTCGAAGCCTTAAGAGTATTATAGGGTTTCAGCTGAAATTAACATTTTTAGAAATTCGGGCTTTCCGGCTAACTCTTCCTATTATTAGGAGGGCCATGGATGATCGAAACAATGGACAAAATGCTTGACAAATGATCGTCAATTCGTAATTATTGTGTAAACGCTTACAAATGATGTGGGAGGTGAGGCATAAGGGTCGGCATCCAGAAGTTTTTTTACATATTATTTACAAGGGTTTGATCATAGGTTAACAAGACACAGGTATTCTTAAATAGTTAATCTAATTTATTTATTAATTAACAGGGGGGAAAAGTTATGTTTAATGGAACAATGAAACGATTCATGAGTACGGGTGTAGCAGCTTTATTATCTTTAACAATGCTGGCTGGTTGCACCGGAAACAGCGGAAAGAACGAGCCTGGCCCAAGTTCAGCTCCTGCCGGTTCGGATAAGCCAGCAGCCTCCGCAGAGGTAGAGACTTACGAGAACGGATTGCCGAAGAATGAGGAGGTTACGCTAAAGGTAGGCTTCTTTGTAGGAGGATATGGCCGGGAGTGGTTCGATCACGCAGTTGAGTCGTTCACAGCCAAGTATCCAAATGTCAAAATAGACATCACGGCTTCACCTGATATGAAGACGATTCTTTCTACAAAAATTTCAGCAAACAATGATAATGACATGTTTGATCTATTTAATACAGCACCAGCGGGAGGTGTTACTGCACTCGCTGAAGCAGGCAAGCTTGAGCCAATGGATGACATTTGGGAATACCCTCTTCCAGACGTGCCGGACAAAAAAGTCAAGGAGCTTATGATGCCAGGCATGTACGAGTCAACGCAGATAATCGATGGGAAAAGGTATGAGTTTACTACGGCAAGCAGCTTCGGCGGGCTGTTTTTTAACAAAAAACTATTCGAAGAGCATGGCTGGAACCAAAACCCAAACACGTGGGATGAGTTTAAAGCACTTCTAGCAGACATTAAAGCAGACGGCATTGCTCCGATTACGTTCCCTGGTATTCATCCTACCTACCATAACTGGGCTTTCGGAACAGCCAAAAACTTTGAACTGGCTGATATCAATGGACATGCCGATGAATTTATCGAAAATTATAAAACCTATGCTCTCCCGCAATACACAAATCCAGAGACGGTTGAAACCTGGACTCGCTTCTATGAGCTTGGTAAGGAAGGATATTTTGCAGAAGGACTTCCGGCATTGAATCATACGCAATCGCAAATGCAGGTTATTCAGGGGCAAGCGGCTATGGTATCGACAGGGACTCATGTCGAGAATGAGATGAAGGAAGCAACGCCTGCGGATTTCGATTGGGGTTACATGGCTGTTCCTTTCAGGGATAACACAAATCAAAAGCTTTGGATTCGAAGCGGAACTACAAACTTCAACTATATCTGGGCAGCTAAGCCGGAGCTGAACAAAAAGTGGGCCAAAGAATTGATCACATGGCTGGTTACGCTCGAAAATCAACAATTTGCTGCTGAAAAAGCGGGCGCTCTGCCAATGCGCAAGGATTTGACGGAAGATCCTACAAGTTTGGCTAAGCTTTCCAGCTCCGCCCAATCTGTTCTGAAGTACATTGCGGATAATCAGGCTCAAACTTATAAAGCAAGCCGGTCTATCAGTATTTCCGATCCGAATCTTGCTCAAGCGGAAAAATTAATAGATGAGAATGTTGCGAAGTTTGCTCTGGGTAAACAGGATCCGAAACCGATTCTGGAGCAGGCTGAAGAGCTGCTGAAGAAAGCTGTAGAGGCTGAAAAGAATAAATAAGTAGTGATGGAGCGGAGAGGATTCATCTCCGCTCTTCCGTTTTAACTTCTGAGACCATATAGGTTTCACACTGAAAATAACTTACTAAATGTTTAGTAAGATAGGAGTTGACCTCTCATGTCTGATTCAACCATCGTGAAGACCCCAGTGCCCCTTATGCGCAAACTGGGTCTAGATAAAGCGAATACCCAGAAGTGGATATTTCTGTTCATAGCCATCGTCCCTCCTTTTGGCGGCTATTTGCTGTTTACGTTGTTTCCAAACATTTTATCCGTATATTATTCGCTGCTCGATTGGGATGGATTCACGGATGCGAAGTTTGTCGGACTGTCCAACTTCGTCACCGCATTCCAGGATAAGTATGTGTGGCGCGCACTAACCCATAACTTGATTTTTATGATAACAGTGCCTTTCCTTGTTATTAGTATATCTTTAATACTTGCCTATTTAATTACTAATAAATCGTATAAAGAAAATAAATTTTTGAAGGTATTGTTTTTCTTTCCGAATGTTTTATCAACAGTCGTAGTCGCTCTCCTCTGGGCTTTTATTTACGATGGATCTTACGGTTTGCTGAATGGGATTCTGAAATTCTTTGGATTTAATATCGGTAATTTCTATTGGCTGGGCAATGAGGGCACAGCACTTTTATCTATTATTCCGGCATGGGTGTGGGGTGGAGTCGGACTGTACGTCATTATATTCGCTAATGCGATGCTGGCGATTCCAAAGTCGTTGTACGAAGCGGCGATTCTTGAAGGCGCTGGACATATGAAGCGCTTATTTATGATTACCATGCCGCTAGTTACGCCAATTATCCGTGTCAGCGCATTGTTCCTAATTGTTGGCACGATGAAGGGTTTTGAAATCATCCTCATTATGACAAATGGGGGCCCGTTCGGGTCGACGGATGTCATTGGCCTCTACATGTTTAACATGGCTTTTGGCGAAGAGTATCGGAATTACGGTTACGCTTCCGCAGTCGGTATGATTCTGTTCGTCATTTTAGTAACAGCTAAGGTGTTAATCGATAAGTTTGTACCGAACAAAGGCTACGAGTATTAATTTCTATATGAAAGTTCGGAGGGATAAGTTTGAAGGAAAAACGAACGATTTTGGACGTTGTGTGGCGTGTGTTGCTTTATGCTTGGTCGCTGACCATAATATTTCCTTTAGTCTGGGTTATCTATGAATCACTAAAAAGCAATGCTGAGTTTTTTCAAGATATATGGGCGCTTCCCACAGAACTGAGATGGCAGAATTATACGAAAGCTTGGAATCAATACGGTTTTGGGCAATCACTCTTGAATACCCTTTATTATGTCGGCGGAAGTCTGGTGTTGGGCCTTTTCTTCACGACAATTAACGCTTATGCACTCACTCGAATGAACTTCAAAGGAAGAAAACTAATTTGGGGCTTGATTATGCTGTCCTTGTTCCTGCCGGGCATCAATGCGCTTGTGCCTCAATATGTGTTGATGCGGGAACTGCATTTGACTAATAGCTTAACCGGATTAATACTGCTGTCCAGCCTGGGGGAAAGCGTGTTCTACCTTATGCTCCTTGGGGGCTTTATGAGCTCTCTGCCTGCGGAGCTTGAGGAAAGTGCAACGATGGATGGCGCTACTCTATTCCAAAGGTTTTGGCGTGTTATCGTTCCATTATCTACACCGGGTATTGTAACGGTTGGAGTATTCAAATTCTTAGGGTACTATAACAATTTCTTGGCACCTTTTATCTATTTAAGCGATCCAAAGAAATATCCTATTGCCGTGCAAATGTATTCCGCGAACAAGCAAATGGAATACACTGCGGATTGGGTAACTTTGTTTGCCGGCGTTACTATTGCTATGGTTCCATCGATTATAATTTATATTTTATTCCAAAAACTGCTTATGGAAGGCGCTACTATGGGTGCTGTTAAGGGTTAGAGATAGATTGAAAAAAGATATATAAGGAGTGGAAAAGCCAGATGAACAGATTTAAATTAATTGCACTTGATATGGATGGAACTCTACTTACCGATGATCAGCGGATTACGGAAGAAACCGTTGTGTGGCTGAACAGGGCTGTGGATGAAGGGATAAAGGTGCTGTTTACGACAGGAAGAGGCATGCAGACAGCATCGAATTATTGGGATGAGCTAGGGCTGGAATCGCCAATGGTGCTTTTGAATGGAGCTGAAGTATGGCGGGGACCGGGAGATCTGCATAAACGCGTTTTTCTGCCTGAGGATGAGGTGCGCAGCTTGCATAAGCTTGCCATGGAAAACCATGCAGATTGGTTTTGGGGATACAGCAGGGAGAGTCTAACTGGA
>NZ_CDSE01000053.1 GCF_001373415.1 Paenibacillus dakarensis
GCATAACTGTCTTCTCATTTGCTTGGTTTATTGATTGGAGCATACCGGATTTGGGTCAATTACTACTGTATGCTTTCTGCTTTTCATTGATAAATGCAGTTCTCGAAGAGGTTGTGTGGCGCGGATACATACTTAACAGTTTCATACAAATTGCAGGAGAGCTTAAAGGGATACTTATCGCCGGAGCCGGATTTGGCTTCTATCATTTTCATTTAGGTTTTTCGTGGTGGGTATGTCTGTTATTTGCGGTTTTTGGAATGATGATGTCTGCGACCGCAGTTAGGTCGCAAGGCTTGCTGCCTGTAATTGTGATGCATTTTATCATAAATGTTCTTTTTGTGCTTAGCGGGATGATTATTTAATTATACAGTGATCCGCTATGTTTAGAGGAGTTTTTTTGTTTTTTGTCTTTAGGAATGGTAAAGTTAAAGGTAGAGATCACACATATTGGAGGTAAGACCATGTCTGGAATCGCAAAAAATCTAACAGAACTTATCGGAAATACCCCACTGCTTGAACTATCTAACTTTAATGAGAAGCATCGCCTGCAAGGCAAGGTGATTGCTAAATTGGAATATTTCAATCCTGCCGGAAGTGTAAAGGACCGCATCGGTTTCGCCATGATTAAAGATGCTGAAGAGAAGGGACTCTTAAAGCCAGGCTCTGTCATCGTTGAGCCTACGAGCGGAAATACCGGCGTAGGACTTGCATTTGCTGCGGCAGCGCTAGGATATAAGCTTATTATTACACTACCTGAAAGCTTTAGCATGGAACGCAGGAAGCTGCTGGCTGCGCTGGGAGCTGAGCTTATATTGACTCCTGCTAACGAAGGAATGTCAGGTGCCATAAGACGGGCCGAAGAAATCGCAGCTTCGACACCAGGTTCATTTCTTCCCCAACAGTTTGAGAATCCTGCAAATCCAGCCATTCATCGCAAGACAACAGCCGAGGAAATTTGGCGTGACATGAACGGTGAAGTGGATATTCTCGTAGCGGGTGTAGGTACAGGCGGAACGATCTCAGGAGTCGGTGAAGTGCTTAAACAGAAGAACCCGAATGTCAAGATCGTTGCTGTAGAGCCTGCAGATTCCCCTGTATTGTCCGGAGGACAGCGTGGTGCGCATCAGATTCAGGGAATCGGTGCCGGCTTTATTCCCGGGAACTTCAACCGCGCATTTGTTGATGAGATCGTGACCATAACCAATAACGAAGCAATCGAGACCTCAAGAGAGCTCGCCAAGACCGAAGGTCTCTTAGTAGGGATTTCATCGGGTGCGGCGGCATATGCAGCGATGCAGCTCGCGAGCAAGCCGGAGAATAAGGATAAGAATATTGTTGTACTGCTGCCTGACAGCGGTGAACGATATCTGTCAACGAATCTTTATGAGGAAATGTAATGTACCGATAATTATCCATACATGAATAAACAAACTGAACAGCTGTCCATGGTTGGACAAGGTTCTTTGCTGACAAAGTTCGACCAGGATACGAATACTTTCCGAACATCATGAATCATCACATCAAGGAGGCTGTTAGATGGAAAGTCGTAAAGAGAAATTTTTGTTTGCATTCATTATGATTGTATATTTGTGTATATTCTATTTCATTTACAGCTGGATGTGGGAGAGCTGGGTCCCTTCGAATCCACCTACTTCAGAAGTGCTGTCCCTTGTTGTGTTCGTGCTTGTCATAGTGCCTTTATCAGCGGTGGCGGGTGATTGGACCATGCAAAGGTTACAGGGGACTGTCAGAAAAAATCATAGTGAAAAAGACGAATACTAGTATAATTAGAAGGACGCCTTAACGGCGTTCTTTTTTTATTTTTAAAATATTTTTTAAATTATGCAGGGTTGCTTCAGAATCGTGCGTCTATTAATAACGGGAAGGAGGGGAGAGCAATTGAAACTGAAAGATTAATTACGCGTATTCTGCAGGGTGAACAGGAAGCATTTCGGGAACTTGTAAACCTGTACAGCCAGCACGTATTCCATACCGCTTATTCCGTTCTAAGGGATACTAAGGAAGCAGAGGATGCGTCACAAGAAGTGTTTGTCCAAGTGTTTAAAGCTCTCCCTCAATACCGCTCGGAAGGCTTTAAGACATGGATTACACGCATTACGCTGAATAAATCGATTGATATAAAACGTAAGCTTGCCAGACGCGCTTCTGAAGAACAGGGAGATCTGAATGATGCTCTTGAACGGATTCCTTCCCGGGACAAGGATACACTCAGCATCTTAATCCATCAGGAGAAGAAGCAGCACCTCAGGGAAAAGGTACAGAATCTGCCGGATAACCACCGTGAAGTTATAACCGCCTTTTACTTGGAGGAGAAAAATTACGAGCAGATTGCGTCAGAGCTTGGAGTCACCGTGAAGACCGTTGAATCCAAGCTGTACAGAGCAAGACAGTGGATACGAAAATCATGGAAGGAGGAGGAATGGAGATGAACCAGGCGAATACGGATTGGAGAGCGGATGCCAAGCGTTACCTCAAGGGAGAGTGTTCATCTGAAGAAGCAATTTGCTGGGAAGAGCTCATGCTGTCAAATGATGAAGTTCTGGAAGTGTATATGCAGGTCCTGTCAGAGATGGATAGTGAGCTTCCTGTGATGGATTCTCCCGAAGCGTTCGCAGATCGAATAATGGCGGATGAAGAGATTGTTCCTTACCGAGCCCAGGTTGTTCCGAATACATCTGGCAAGCCGCATCGTTGGTATGAAAACGCATGGTTTCATTATACGGTGGCCGCTTCCATTACGCTGGTATTTATGTTCTCCGGAGCATTTGACAGACTGTTTCCGGGAGATCTGGAGCTTAAGGCGAATACATCCTCAGCTCCTTCCTACAGCGAACAATTAATGGAACACACGACAAGCTGGCTTGACGAGCTAATGGGACGTTAAACGATAAATCAGATCATAATTTTTGAAAGGAAGATGCATTGTGCAACCGCAACGAAATAAAGGGTTAGCCTTCATCCTGAATGTGATACCAGGATTAGGCCACTACTACTTGGGAAGAAGAGGAAGAGCGCTTCTGTACCCGGTGATGTTTTTTGGTATGTTGATGGCTGCTGTAGTTCTTGGGATTATATCCGGTACTGAGGAAATATTATTTATCGGTTTTTTCGGCGCATTATTCATATGGGGAATCAGCATGCTGGATCTGTTAATTGCTCTGCTAAGACAGACACCAACCATGATTGTTCACGATCAATATGGTCGGCCGATCGAGATCCCACAGGATAAGAATGATGACTCGGAACGCTTCTACACCATCTTGTTATCATTCATTCCGGGCTTGGGACATTTTCAACTGGGTTTGATGCAGAGGGGCTTGTCGTTCCTGATCGCATTCTTTGGATTGGCAACGATTATGATGTTTCTGGCGGGATTAACGAATGAGTCTGTATTCCTGCTATTTCTCGGCATGCTTCCAATCATATGGTTGTACTGCATGTTTGATGTTGTTCAGCTGGTTCACCGCAAGCAGGCCGGAGAAATGCTTCAAGACCGCACATTATTTGAAGAATTGGAATCCAGCCGTGAGGAAGGACGCCGGAGTAAAGTATTTGCAACGCTTCTCTCTGCCTTTCCCGGTGCCGGACAGATGTATCTAGGCCTTCAGAAACGGGGATTACAGATGATGGTCCTGTTCCTTGGCAGTATTTATGTGATGGATGTATTGAGATTGACCTTGTTCTTTTTTCTAATTCCGCTGATCTGGTTCTACTGTTTCTTTGACGGGCTGCAGCAGGTAAGCCGCTACGGGCGTGAGCCTCTGCGTGATACACCTGTGATCGGGGGCTTTGCGAATCATCAAAAATGGCTTGGACTAGGCTTGCTGCTCCTTGGAGTCTACTTCATATTTTCGAGTGTCGTTCTGCCTTACCTGGAAACACAATTCCCGGATGCCCAGATTAGTTACCATATCCGAAGTTTCCTGAAGACGGGAATCGTGGCCGTTGTGCTAATAGGCGGAGGGATTAAGCTTATGATGGGATCCAAGAAAGCCAAACCGGGAGAGGGGGGAGCATATCGTGAATCAGAATAATGATTTGGCAGGCAGCCAACCCGCTCCACGTACATCGGTTCGTCAGTGGAGAGTAGGGACACTCTCAATGGGAATCTCTCTCCTGTTCTTAGGCATATCCGTTTTGATTGCCCAGTGGAAAGGTCCGGAGCTGCTGGAATCTGCACTGAAATGGTGGCCCATTATTTTCATCATGCTAGGCTTAGAAATTGTGGGGTATACATTGTTTTTCCGCAAAGGCGAATATGTGAAATATGATGTATTCAGTATTTTGATCATCGGATTTTTGACGATTTGCTGCTTGGGGATGGCTGCCCTTAGTTCTACTGGCTTATTGGATCTTATTCGAAAAGAGACAGGTGCGGTTTACGAAACCGTTCAACTGCCTGAGATCGATATGAATGTGCCCAAAGGGGTTACGAAAGTCATTGTGCAGGGGAACGACATCTATCATGTGAAGACGGATTCCAGTAGTTCAAGCAAGCTGCTTGTATTCGGAAGCTTGAATACAACCGAATCTGATTTACTTAAGAAAGAGGACTACTTATCTTCTCTTATTCAGACCAGACAAGCGGGGAATGTGCTGTATATTAATGTATCGGAGCCTCCGCACAGCCGGCTGAACAGAGGCTATAATAAGCTTGATGTAACGGTGTCTGTCCCTTCTTCGTTAAAGGTTATTGTACGTGATCAACAAGGAAATGAACAATCAAGGCGATAGATACCGGGTAAAAGGATGTACAATAAAAAAATGTAAAACGAGCCAATCAGGTTCGTTTTACATTTTTTTTTTGCTGTAGGAAGATGATTTTTCTCCCTACGCTTCAAGTGCTGTTTTTGTCGAAGATGTAAATTATGAGGATTGTTCTTTCAGTGCAGCACCCATCTCGCGGGAGCGCTCGGCACAACGGTTGACAGCGGCTATCACTGTCTCGAAAAAGTCCCCTTGATCCAACGTTTCAAGAGCAGCTTGAGTTGAGCCGTTCGGCGACGTAATTTTAGCGCGCAGTGCAGAAGGATTTTCGCCCGTTACCTGCACCATGCGGGCAGCACCCAAGATCGTCTGAAGTGTGAGTTCTCTGCTCTGCTCCGCTGTGAGACCGCCCCGAATACCGGCCGCAGTCATAGCTTCCATCATGTAGTAAAAATAAGCTGGACCGCTTCCGGATATGCCGGTAAGGATATCCATCTTCTCTTCCTCAATGACAGTGACATCTCCGACTGCCTCGAACAGGGTCATGACAAGGTGGCGCATGCCTTCATTGATTTCTTTAGAGAAGGAGATACCGGTTGAACCGAGCCCGATTGAACTTGAAGTATTCGGCATGGTACGGGCAATCGGCTGATTTTTACCTAGTAAATTCTGGGTGGTCTGGATCGAGAGACCTGCAATAACGGATACAATCAGCTGATCCTCTGACAATAACGGGCCCAGTTCTTTTAGCACTTTTGCAGCATCCTTAGGTTTCATTGCAAGCACGATAACCGGAGATGATTTCAGAATTTCTATTTTCTCCTGCGGGTCATTATTCCCTTTAATACCATAGCGATCCTGGAGTTCCAGGAGGCGCTGCTTATTGCTTCGGTTCAGCATCATAATATTCTCAGGACGCATGACCGAACGGCTGGTGAGACCGCGTACTATAGCTTCAGCCATAGAGCCCGCACCGTAGAAGGTGATTGCCTTTTCAATGAGGGGTCGATTCTGTGGAGTTTGACACATAAGTTAGTTCCTCCTTCAAGGATTTTATTGGCGGATTTGACCATTGCCATGGATCACATATTTAGCGGATGTGAGGGCTGGTAATCCCATTGGGCCGCGCGCGTGAAGCTTTTGCGTGCTGATTCCAATCTCGGCGCCGAATCCGAATTCGAATCCGTCTGTAAAACGGGTGGATGCGTTATGATAGACAGCCGCTGCATCCACTTCCTGCAGGAATCGTTCTGCATTCTCCTGCGATTCGGTTACGATACACTCGGAGTGTTTCGTACCATAGGAAGCAATATGTTCCATTGCCTCTTCCACATTGCTTACTACTTTGACATTCAGCACATAATCATTATACTCGGTTGCATAATCAGCTGGCGAGGCCGGGGTCGCCCATGGTACAAGTTTCAAAGTTTTTTCACATCCACGGAGCTCTACGCCAGAATCACGAAACTTCTGGGCAAGATCAGCCAAATGCCCGTTAGCATATTGCTCGTGGACGAGCAGCGTCTCCATTGCATTACACACGGATGGACGCTGAACTTTAGCATTAATGCTGATGGCTTCTGCCATAGCAGGGTCCGCAGATGCATCGATATATGTATGGCAAATGCCCGCACCTGTCTCAATGACAGGGACAGTTGCATTCATAACAACATTCTGGATGAGAGAGCTTCCGCCACGCGGAATAATAACGTCCAGCAGCCCGTTCAGTTTCAGCATTTCATCAACAGAAGAACGGTTTGGGTCTTCTATGAGCTGTAATGCATCTTTTGGAAGAGCGGTGAGAGTCATAGCCTCATGAAGGACCTCAACAATTTTTTTGTTGGATGAGAGAGCAGAAGAACCCCCGCGCAGAACAACAGCATTTCCCGTCTTCAGGCAAAGGCCTGCAGCGTCTACAGTTACATTAGGGCGAGCTTCATAGATAATACCGATAACACCGAGAGGGACGCGAGTCTTCTGGATCATTAATCCATTCGGGCGCTCTATGGTCTCAAGTGTATCTCCCACAGGATCGGGCAGCTGGACGATCTGCCGCAGTCCTTCTGCAATGGCTTCGATCCGCGATTCATTTAATGCCAGTCGATCCAGCAGGGAAGCAGAGGTTCCCAATTCCTTGCCGCGGCGCAGATCCTCGGCGTTTGCTTCCATGATGTCAGCTGTGTGGCTTACTAATGCATCAGCCATGGCCAGGAGCGCCTCATTTTTTTGCGCTGTGCTCAGCTTATTCAGTATGGAGGTTACATTTTTGGCTAATCCTGCTTTACTTCTTACTTCACTCATGGTTTTTCCTCCTTCATTATTTAAACTATTATTTTAATGTAATCCATTCATCACGATGAATGACCTCAAGCCGATGCACTTCACCGATGGTTGAAATAACCTCTCCACTAGGCAAGCCAATCACGTTACGAAGCTGATCATCATCATAATTGACGACTCCGCGTCCTAGCTGTTCATTGTGACCATTGATTACCTCTACAACGTCACCCGCGTGAAAGCTTCCCTCAACGCGTTTCACACCTACCGGCAAAAGACTATGGCCTCCATGAACCAGTGCCTCTTGTGCACCTTCATCAACGACGATCCGGCCGATAGGAGTAGACATAAATCCAAGCCACTGCTTTTTCATTGGCAGCGAGGACAAATGTGTTGCGAAGTAAGTGCCTTTGCCTTTGGAGAGCAAGGTGTTTAGCAGATCCCCAGGTTCATCGGCTTTTCCGATAAATACGGGGACGCCGCCGCGTGTAGCGATTTTAGCTGCGTCGATTTTGGAACGCATTCCCCCTGTTCCAACGGAGGAGCCGGCTCCTCCGGCGATAGCGTATATTTCATCTGTAATTTCCTCAACCTCTTCAAAACGTACAGCATGGGGAGATTTTCTCGGGTCTGCTGTATACAGTCCGTCGGTATCCGTCAATATAATCAGCTGACGAGCACGGACAAGATTGGCTACTAAAGCTGATAAGGTATCGTTATCCCCGAACTTGAGCTCATCGATTGAGACCGTATCGTTTTCATTAATAATGGGAATGACTCCTTGCTTCAACAATTCATCGATCGTCATGCTTGCATTGTTCATTCGCTTGCGGTTGGCAAAATCGGTTCTGGTCAGTAATATCTGTCCGGCAATGAGATTCCGAGCAGCAAAGGCGTTCTGGTAGGAACGCATAAGCAGTGCCTGACCAACGGCTGCGGCAGCCTGCTTCTCATGCAGAAGCCGCGGACGAATATTGTAACCTATTTTGCGGAAGCCGGCAGCAACCGCACCGGATGTGACAAGCAGTACTTCATGGCCATTTTCTCGGAGAGATGCAAGCTCGCCGGCATAAAAGTCGATAGCTTCTAGATTCAAACCTCCTTCAATTGTAGTCAGGGAGCTGCTTCCGATCTTAACGACGATGCGTGACGGCATCGCAATCACTTCCTCTATGAATAGTAGTAGAAATCAACCTGCCTCATTATTAAACGAAGAAGAAATTGATTTGTGTGGATAATAAAAAAACTTTCATCCTTATAATTCAAAGGACGAAAGTTCTAACTTCCGCGGTACCACCTTTATTGATGAGATTCTCATCCGGCTTTCGGGCCTTGTAACAGAAGGCACTGTCCTGCCTGCAAAGGCAAGGCCGCTCGGGGGTAGGTTTCGGAAAGAAGTCACGGCAAATTCTTGCAGCCTAAGGAATTCGCTCTCTGATCGTGCTTGATCTTTCGTACTGGTCCCGTCGTCGCGTTTATGTATGGGCGTTCTTATACTACTTGCAAGAATACCACAAGAAATCATCGATTTCAAAATAATAAGTTTAGAGTGAAACGGGTAATGAACTTGATAATGCCTCACTCTGAAGCTATGATGACTACAATTCATGATAGAGGGGAGAATTCATGATGAATATTTCGCTCATTCAGTCATACATTGATGCTGGTAATCCGGCCGGAAATGATAAACGGTTGTTCGAGTGGATGGAAAAAGCGATGAAGGCTGATCCTAAGCCAGACATTCTTGTACTTCCGGAAATGTGGAATACCGGCTATGCGCTTGATCAGATTCAGGAAATTGCCGATCAGGATGGTCTCAAGACGAAAGCCGCCTTGAGTTCGTTTGCTCGAAAGCATAGCGTTCAGATCATTGGCGGGTCTGTCGCTGAAAAAATCGGTGATCGGGTGTATAACACGATGTACGTATTTAATCGGGAAGGTAAGCAAATTGCCAGCTATTCCAAAATACATCTCTTTCGGCTTATGGAGGAGGAAAAGCATCTGCATGCCGGAAATAAGGCAGTAACGTTTGAGCTGGAGGAGGGCCTGATCGGAGGCGCTTTAATATGTTACGATATCCGGTTTCCGGAGCTCTCCCGCTTACTGGCATTAGCGGGAGCAAAGGTGCTCTTTGTTCCGGCGGAATGGCCGCATCCCCGCTTGAATCATTGGAGAACTCTACTGATCGCCAGAGCTATTGAAAACCAAATGTATGTGGTTGCTTGCAACCGTGTCGGTATTAGCGGAGATACGTCATTCTTCGGTCATTCGATGATCGTTGATCCCTGGGGAGAGGTCATTGCAGAAGGCGGAGAGGAAGAGGCGATAATAACCGGGAAACTGGACGCATCCTTAACCGATTCGGTGCGCGAGCGGATCCCTGTGTTTGAAGACCGGAGGCCGAATTTGTATATAAATAATTTATAAATTCATCAAAGAAATTTTTGGTTTCATCGCCAAATGTAGGGGTAAACTATGTGTATTCCCTAGTAAAGGAGGTCCAGCTAATGACCGACAAGAATGAAACCAACAGCAATCAGGAGGATTTGGCAGAACAGAAGAATCAGTTCCGAAATTTTGTTGAGGGTGTGACTGGTGGAGGAAATGGATATGATCCTGGGATTTCAGAGAAATCAAGAGTTGCTGATGAGCAGAACCGGTTGATTGATCAGCATAACTTGCGTAAATAATCAGTAGGCATATTGAAGAGGCTTTTCCGAACGGTATATTCGTTCGGAAAAGCCTCTTTCTTATAGGATATGATGTACTATCTCATGTTCAAATTGACTTTAGGATTTATTCTTGCTGTCTTCCGATGCAAGTATACTCATTACTTCTTTGAAGGTTTCGATGAAGGCTTCCGCTGCCTTGGACAGATATCTTCCATTACGGTATGCGATCACCAGGGTACGGCTCGGGACTGGTTCGGCAAGTTTGAGATACGCCGGAACAAATTCACTTCTTCTGGCACGGGCGATGAAGTGGGGAACCAGCGTTACCCCCATTCCTGTTGCCACAAGGGATTGAATGGTCTCGATGTTATTGCTTTCAAACACTACATTAGGTTCAAAACCGGCTTTTCTGCAAAGCTCGAAGGTGTGTGTGCGGAAACCTTGTCCTTTTTTAAGAACAATGAATGGTTCATCCTTTAATTGACTCAAGGATACCCGCTCATTGGGATGCTGCTCAGCGAAGAGTGCAAGCGGATGCTCAGGCGGAACAGCAAGATCAATCGTTTCTTCACCTATAGGGACCCAGGATAAAGAAGGTTCTGTAAGCGGAAGGGACAATAAGCTCAAGTCGGCCTTGCCGCTGGCAGTCAATTTTTCCAGATTTAATGTTGAATCCTCCATCAGCATGATTTCGATATCAGGATAGGATTGCTTAAATACTGGGAGCACCCTCGGAAGCAGGTGTGAGCCTGTTATTGGCATGCTGCCAATGACAACCTTTCCTTTTCGAAGCTGAGAGATATCGGACATTTCCTGGCGAAGCTGTTCTACGGCGTCCATAATTTTTTGGGCATGTTCTACAAAGCTTGCTCCAGCATGAGTCAGCTCTACTGCACTCGTATTACGCTGAAACAGCAGGACACCTAATTCTTTTTCAAGCTTGGACAGCTGCTGACTGAGCGAGGGCTGGGCAATATGCAGCTTCTCAGCGGCCCTGGAGAAATTTTTGTCCGCGGCAATTTGCAGTGTGTACTGCAGTTGTCTCAATTCCATTCTGAATCACTCCGTTATAGGCAATGCCTATTATTGTCACTATATTATATAGTTAAATTCCTCGGTTTGGAAGGAATTAAGCAAGATCAAGGGATTCTGCTTAACTTATAGCTTATACCTATCACTGTTATAGATTTTATATCTTGGATCAATGAACCTAGAGAAGATATAATACAATCAACCGAAGGGGAAGGTAAATCTTTCTTTTCACACGGATCGAATGAATTAATGGGGTGAATATGATGAGTAAAAAGACGATGTTCGAAAAAATTTGGGATAATCATGTCATTCATCAGGAAGAGGGTAAGCCTGGCATTTTGTATATCGACCTGCATCTGGTTCATGAAGTAACCTCACCGCAGGCGTTTGAAGGGCTTCGTCTCAGCGGCCGCAAGGTGCGCCGTCCTGAACTGACATTTGCAACGATGGATCACAATGTGCCAACGAAGGATCGTTTCAATATTACGGATCCAATCTCTAAGCAGCAGATTGACACATTAACTCAGAACTGTCGTGATTTCGGGGTAACACTGTACGATCTTGACACTATTGACCAGGGTGTTGTGCACGTTATGGGTCCTGAGCTGGGCTTGACACATCCGGGGAAGACGATTGTGTGCGGTGACAGCCATACGTCAACACATGGTGCATTCGGTGCTCTGGCCTTCGGTATCGGAACAAGCGAAGTGGAGCATGTAATGGCGACCCAATGTTTGCAGCAGGCGAAAGCGAAGACGATGGAGGTTCGTTTCGTAGGCAAGCGCAACCCAGGTGTTACGGCTAAGGATATGATTCTGGGTGTGATTGCGAAGTACGGTACAGATTTTGCAACTGGTTACGTTATCGAATATACAGGAGAAGCTATTCGTGAGCTAACGATGGAAGAGCGCATGACCGTATGTAATATGTCCATCGAAGGCGGAGCAAGAGCGGGTATGATCGCACCTGATGAGACTACTTTCGAATACCTGCGCGGCCGTAAGCATGTACCTCAGGGAGAAGACTACGACCGCATGGTAGAAGCCTGGAAAGAGCTTGTGACTGATGAAGGGGCACAGTTCGATGCAGTTCTTGAATTTAATGTCGAAACACTGATCCCGCAGGTAACCTGGGGTACGAGCCCGGGTATGGGTACCGATATCTCTTCAGCAGTACCGAATCCTGCTGATTTTGCTACAGAAAATGAACGTAAAGCTGCTGAGAAAGCACTTGAATATATGGCACTTGTGCCAGGAACGCCAATGTCAGAGATTCCAATTGATTATGTCTTTATCGGTTCTTGCACGAACGGACGGATTGAAGATCTCCGGGCAGCTGCAGCCGTAGCTAAAGGACACAAGGTAGCAGAGCGTGTTACGGCAATTGTAGTTCCTGGTTCTGGCCGCGTTAAAATTCAAGCAGAGAAAGAAGGCTTGGATAAAATCTTTGTTGAAGCTGGTTTCGAATGGCGTGAAGCGGGCTGCAGTATGTGTTTGGCAATGAATCCGGATGTATTGAAGCCGGGACAGCGCTGCGCCTCTACATCGAACCGTAACTTTGAAGGTCGTCAAGGACGGGGCGGAAGAACCCATCTTGTATCTCCGGCTATGGCTGCTGCAGCAGCAGTAAAAGGACATTTTGTTGACGTTCGTGATTGGAATTTCATTAAAGAAGAAGCATTAGTCTAAGAAAGGCAGGGAGATACTATGCAAGCATTCACTAAAATTACCGGAATCGTTGGGCCTGTTGATCGGGTAAACGTTGATACGGATGCGATTATACCTAAACAATTCCTTAAGCGTATTGAGCGGACAGGATTTGGACAGTTCTTGTTTTATGAATGGCGTTTTGATGAAGAGGGAGCTGTGATTGACAGCTTCTCGCTGAATCAGCCTCGTTATCAGGGCTCCTCCATATTGATCTCACGGGCTAACTTTGGATGCGGATCCTCACGCGAGCATGCTCCTTGGGCAATTATGGATTACGGGTTCCGCGTTGTTATTGCACCATCATTTGCAGACATTTTCTATAATAACTGTTTCAAAAATGGAATTCTGCCTATAAAGCTTTCTGAGGAGCAAGTGGAGGATTTATTCCAGCGAACCGCTGCTCAGGAAGGTTACGAGCTTACGGTAGATTTGGAAAATAAGACGATCACCGACGGGCAGGGATTAAGAATTGATTTTGACCTGGATGAGCATCGCCGCCAATTTTTGCTTCAGGGATTGGATGATATCGGCCTGACCCTTCAGCATGAAAGTGAAATTGATGCATACGAGAAGAAGCATGCAGATCGTTTGTTCGCATAATCTCTCATTTCTATCAACAAAAGGTTACAACATTATTAAACTTCCATTTTCAGTGTAGGAAATGGAAGTTTTTTCTGTTATTATGAATCTACATACAGCTTTCTTGATAGGTTGAGCTTGATTCCATGTCATTTTGTGTCCGGGCTGCCTGCAGCGGAACGCTGATTTGCTTTTGCTAAACAAAGGATAATAGAGGTGGATTCATGAAAAAGTTAGGTTTTCTGTTGTTTTTGGTCGTTTTCTTGCTAGTGTTTCCAAAACTGGGTGATGCAGCTTCGACCAGTGCTAAGATTTATTTAGATGGAGAGCAGTTAAATTTGTCGTCCGGTGTGAAAGTGGCTAATGTAAATAATAGTGTTCTTATTCCAATTCGGGTTGTATCCGAAAATTTAGGATTTAAAGTGGATTGGGAAAAATCCAGCCAGTCCGTTACTGTTCAGAACAGTATGACCACGGTGAAGATGGTGATTGGCAGTAAGACTGCACTTATTGATGGCTCTCATGTAAGTATGAATGTTACACCAGTGCTTAGCGGCCAGACCACTATGGTTCCGATTCGCTTTGTAAGCACCCAGATGGGAATGGATGTAAAGTGGGACAATCAGAAGAAAGCAGTATATTTGTCCTCATCAGATATATCGAAAGACCCTTGGTCGAATGGCGGGGAAGGCTCAGTCCCGGCGGAACCTAATCCCGAGACTCCAGGAACTCCTTCGAATCCACAGGTTCCTTCAGTGCCTGGCACTCCAGGATCACTCGCTACTGTAGATGGAATCAGCTTTAGCGATAATCGCCTGATGATTGCAACAACAGGTTACGTTACACCTAAAGTATTTAAATTGGACAACCCTAACCGGATTGTTGTTGATTTACCCAATACCGCCTTTTCTGAAATATTCGGTTATGAGCATACTTTAAGTACTCAGAACAGTGGCGAGCTGGCTGTAACAGGATATCCGGATGTATCGCTGATCCGATATGCGCTGTTTAGTGATTCACCGTCAACAGTACGAGTTGTAATTAATTTATCAAACGCCAAGAATTACACAGTTTCTATTGATAACGGGTTAATATTCATAGATTTGAATGTGATAGATTCAGAGATTACACCTCCAGTCACGCCTCCAACCGCACCTCCAATCGGTTCAAACGGCAAAAAGCTTGTGGTTATTGATGCCGGACATGGAGGGAACGACCCTGGAGCTGGCAGTGTTACAGGCAAGAGAGAGAAAGCGGTAACCTTGGCAATCGCGTTAAAGGTAGATGCGCTGCTCAAGAAAGAGAAGAATATCGATGTAATTATGACGCGCAGTGGTGACTCTACGCTGAAACTTGGCGACCGAACTACGTTTGCAAATAAAGCAAAAGCGGATATATTCGTGTCCATTCACGGAAACAGCAATACATCCAGCTCACCTAGTGGAACGGAGACGTATTATACCAAGGGCAAAGGCGAAGCGAGCGGTAACCTTGCTAAGACCATTCACAAGCATCTTATTAAGGCTACAGGCTTCAAGGACCGTGGTGTGAAAACCGCAGATTATTATGTTACGAAATATACTTCGATGCCGGCGGTTCTGCTGGAAGTCGGATTTTTAAGCAATAAGAGTGACGAAGCGCAAATGTATAAAGAAGATTTCCAGAACCGTGTTGCACAAGGTATCGTGAATGGCATTAAAGAATATCTTAAAGTACAATGATGTAATTAGAAATTAAGCTACAGAGGAGGACAATCTATGAACAGAAAGTATTTGGTTGCGGGTCTTTTATCACTTGTCCTGGTCTTTAGTGCTGGATGCGGCCAGAAACCGGCTGCTGCACCTAACGATCCGGTAACGACAACTCCCGAACAGGTTAAAGACCTGGAGAAGGTGGATAAAGAAGTCACGCCTCCTGTTGATAAGGGAGATCAGACCACTCCAGCTAAGACGGGTGGCACCCAAGCTGGACAGGCTGAAAATAATAACACGGAAACTCAGGAGAAAAAGGCAAGCATTAAGCTATACTACACAGATCCGGATCTGATGGAGGTGAAGGATGCCTCGAAAGAAATATCATATACCGATGAAGTAAATAAGTATGAAAAGGCATTTGAGGGGCTCCAACAAAGCGGAGACGATCAGCTTGTACCATTATGGGACGATTCGATCAAGTTGACCTCTGTGAAGTTTGAAGAAGGTGCCCTGACTCTGGATATTGTGAAGCCCGATGAAGCTAACCTTGGTTCTGGCGGTGAACTTTTTGCAATTGAAGCCTTGAGAAATACGTATTTTCAATTTGATGAAGTGAAATCGATTGAACTTCTGGTTGAGGGAAAGAAGATTGAAAGCCTAATGGGGCATGTGATGCTGGAACATCCAATGACCCGTTAAACTATCATTTGGTCAATAAGTCCTATATTAATTTCTCTTAAAAACAAAGACTAAACTCCTATTTCTTTCTGAAGTAGGAGTTTTTCTTGTGAATAGGGTGCGAATTCGCAACTTTCATCAATAGGAAGCGTCTAAAGTTTGTCGGGTAATGTCGGAAAAGCCGAATGCAAAAACGCCAATCTATGGCAAAATAATAGGATGGTAGGGGTGAAGGATGAAGAAGTTCGGTTTTTTATTGTTTCTGTTTGTCATTATGGCGGCTCTTCCTAATGGTGCAGATGCGAGCTCTTATAGTGCCAAGATTTATCTTGATGGCAATCCATTAAAAATATCCTCGGATGTAAAGGTGGAAAATATCAGTGGTACAGTAATGGTTCCGATCCGTGTTGTATCCGAAAATTTGGGCTATTCCGTAAAATGGACTAAAGCGACTCAAAAGGTTACCGTGCTAAAAGACGGGACTACGATTGAGATGGTAATTGGCAATAAAACAGCCAAGATTAACGGGAAATCCGCTACCATGACTATGGCCCCAATCCTACGCGGAGGCACTACAATTGTACCGATCCGTTTCCTTAGTGAGAATATGGGACATGATGTGAAATGGGATAATAGGCTTAAAATAGTACATCTTATTACCCGAACTACGGGCAATGACGGACTGGCTGCAATTAATGGGATAAGCTTTAGCGATAATCGGCTTATGGTTGCTGTTTCCGGTTATGTAAACCCTAAGGTTACGAAATTGACAAACCCTGACCGGATTGTTATTGATGTAGCTAATGCTAAATTTTCTGATAAATTCAGCAGCAGCAATAATCTTGGTACCGGAATGAATGGAACCCTAACCGTAACGGGAAATCCTGATGTGAAGCAGATCAGGTATTCGCTATTTAGCAACTCGCCTTCAACGGTTCGGATTGTAATGGATCTTAATCGCGCGAAGAACTATACGTTATCCGGTACTCAAAACGGTTCAAGCGTGTTCATCGTGGATCTGAATGCAACGTCGACAAGCCCTGCTCCGCCACCAGGCGCTGGAAGCAAGAAGCTCGTTGTCATTGATGCCGGACACGGAGCACATGACCCAGGTGCTGTAAGCAGTTCTAATAGAAGAGAGAAAGACTTTGCCCTTGCGCTTGCCCTGAAAGTAGGCAAGCTGCTGGAAAGAGAAAATAATATTGATGTGGTGCTTACACGAAGCAATGACACTTTTCTTGAATTAAGGGATCGTGCCAAAATTGCTAACAATTTGAAGGCTGATGCTTTTGTATCAATTCATGCAAACAGTGGACCTTCTGCAGCGTCAGGTACGGAAACCTACTACGAGCGAGTTAGCAGCGTAGCACTTGCCAATACGATTCATAAACATATGATCAAAGCTACAGGGCTAAAGGACCGTGGGGTTAAATACGGAAACTTCCATGTTATTCGTGAAACGACTATGCCAGCGGTACTGCTAGAGGTGGGCTTTATTAGTAACAAGAATGATGAAGCTAAACTATTTAATTCTACTTTCCAAAATCGGGTTGCAGAATCAATTGTTGTCGGTCTGAAAGAATATTTGAAATTGTAACCGTTAAATTGACGTAAGATGAAATGTATTCAGGAGGTGGGCTTATGAATAGAAAATTATGGTCAATAGGATTACTTGCAGCATTAATGGTATTTAGTGCAGGTTGTGGACAAAAGCCCGAGGCTGCTCCCGGAAATACACCGGAGCAAAACGCTCCGGCAGGATCTTCAAACGCTTCGGGTGAAAACAATGTTCCATCGAATGAAGAATCGGAAAACGAAAAGAAAACAGAGACGATTGGCGTATACTATACCGATCAGGAGATGCTGGAGCTGAAGAAGGGTTCAGCTGAAATTACGTTCCAGGATGATAATGAGAAATATAGTGAGGCTTTTAAAGCTTTGAAATCGAGTGATAATGAAGAACTGCTTCCTTTATGGGAGTTGGCTGATTTAAATTCTTCTGTCATGGATAACGGAAAGCTGACACTTGATCTCCATATACCGGCTGAGGCTCGCTTTGGCGCAGGTGGAGAAATGTTTGCAGTAGATGCTCTCAAGAATACATTCTTTCAATTTGAAGAAGTAAAATCTCTTCAACTGCTTGTTGACGGCGAACAAGTTGACAGCCTGATGGGTCACGTGGAGTTAAAAAATCCCGAGACTCGGTAATGGCGGCTAGAAGGAGATCACGATCTGTTGTCGAATTAAGGAATATTAAGGAAACAGCAGATATGAGAGGGGAAACAAAATGGTATACAATCAAAACAAACAATATCATTCCAAAAAAGTGGTCTCCGCCGTCATGGCCGGTTTTTTGGTATTAGGAACAGGGGCTTCAACAGCCGCAGCTGCATCACCAACTTCTGGTGGACAAGCTACAGTGAATGCACCTGTTTCAGTACCAAATCTTTTTAGTGATGTTAATTCAGGTTATTGGGCAGAAAAGTATATTTATCAACTTGCAGCACAGCGAATTATTGTGGGTGAAAACGGAAAGTTCCGTCCCAATGATCCGGTGAGCCAGCAAGAAGCCGTAACGATGGCGATTCGCTTTTTAAATCAGCAAGCGAGTGACAGCAGCGGCACGAATACGACATTACCGACAAATATGAAAGTAAGCAATTATGCAGTTCCTTACGTAAAGTTGGCGCTTCAGCAAAGCCTGCTCGACAAGAAGAAAGAATCTGCCTACACTGATACCAAAGTCACTTGGGGAGCAAAGAAAGCAACCCGGGAATGGGTGTTAGAGGTATTGGTACGATCCATTGGTCGCACTGCTGATGCAAATGCATCAATGAACAAAGCGACGGGCTTTGCGGATAACGCCAAAATTTCCGCTGAGCGTCTCGGTTATGTGAATGTAGCTGTAAATCTGGGTCTTGCTCAAGGCGTCAGCGGGAATAAATTTGATCCGCAAGGTGCGGTTACAAGAGCTCAGATGGCAACATTCTTAAGCCGTGCACAGGCACATATTGAAACGAATTATGACAATCAGTATGAAGGATATGTTTCATCGGTAGACAGCGGGAAGCTCGAGCTGTATATCGATGGTAAGCCAAGTGTGTTTACACTTGACGCGTCAACAACATATTTCGAGAAGGATTCAGCCAAACGACTGAGTATTTCTGACATTAAGCCTTATACCAAGGTAGTTGTTATTGGTCAAAACAATAAAGCAGCCTATGTGGAAATCCTAGATCGAACACAAAAGGTAGAATCGTTCGAACGGACTTATGCGAGATTGTCTCCGAATAATGTGATCTGGTTTGATTCCAACAACACGTTTGAAGAGTTAACGTATGATGCAGCAACTAAATTCCTGGATCAAAACGGAAATCCAATTGATCCGAAGAACTTGGTTTCCGGAAGCGTAGTTACCGTGGAGCGTGAAACCTTCACACCGCAGAAGCATATCATTTCGATTCGTGTGACAAATGGTCTGATTAACAAAACAGCAGCAGGCACTGTACAATCTGTGGATTCCGTAAATAAAACCATTTCATTTAAAGATTCAGCCAGCTTGTCAGTGGATACTTATAAATGGGATGACAGTACTCTGATTCAATATCAAAATCAACTGCTTAATGCTTCTGAATTGAAAGCTGGCTCGGTTGTTACCTACACGGTGAAGAATAGCGTTTTGCAGAAGATTGAAATCAATCAAAGTGTAGACCGTACCGTTTCAGCAATGTTATACAACGTAGAAGGTAATGGAAAGACGATTACTTATAAACGTAATAACAGTAATCAATTGGAAACGAAGTTTTTGGCGGAGAAGCCTGAACTGGTGATCAGCGGCATCACACAACCGGTACTTGGTGACCTGATTGCAGATTCAACAGCGGGAGACCAGGTGGAGCTTACCATTAACGGTGAAGAGAAGGTTACGAAAATCCAGGTAACAGGGCGTCAAATGGAAAAGATGAACGGTGTAACGGTCGTTTCATATGATGCCAAGAAACGCTGGCTGATGGTTAGTGATGACAAGAGCCTGCCAAAAGTCATTATTCTGGATGACAAAACCCAGCTGGAGTCTTCATCGGGATCGACCTTATCAGCTGTTGAAGGACTCTTGGGCGCAGGACGTAAGGTTAATATAAGCTATATCGGCAACCGTGCGCTTTCCCTGGAAGTCATCTACAAATATGACGGGAAAGTAACAGCAATCAACTCATCGTCCAAAACAGTAACGATTCAGACCTATAACGGTCAGAACATTACCATTCCTTACAATACGCCAAAGGTAGAGTTGTACAATAAACCTGTTGCTTCGATGAGCGATATCAAAATCGGGGACGAAGTATCCGCTGAGTTATCAAGCAATCAGGACAGTTTGTTCAGCTTGAAAGCCAAAACCTCCATTCAGTTTGAGGTTGTATCAACGGAGCCTGCTTTGAATCGTGTACGTGTGAAGAATGAAGGAATTACAAGTGAGTTCTACACAGATAAAGCGGTCATGACCGACGAAAACGGACAAGCAATCCGAATTCATGATCTTCGTGCCGGAGCGCTGATCAACGTTACCTTTGCAGGAACGACAGCAAGAAATGTTCAATATGTGAAAGTAACTCTTGGCCAGGTTGTCCAAGTAGACGCAGCCGGGTCAGCTTTAACCGTAAGAACATTTAACGCTGGAAATGAGAAAGTGAGTGCAGCGGGCACCGTTAAGGTAATTCGCGGAGGAGCCGTTTCTACCAATCTGAACAGCCTTACAGGCAATGATCGGGTTGAAGTTCGTAAAGATATCGATGGAACGACAATTGTGAAAGTATTGGATTCCTTAAGCCGGACATTCTGGCGTTATGAGAATGGAGATGTACTGGTGAAGCGATCTTATACAACCGAAAATAACCGTTTCCCGGTATCCCCGAATATGTATGTTCATCAAAATGACCAGAACTTGTCCGTGCAATCCCTTAAAGAAGATGATAATATTGTACTGTATTTCAGCAACGGAGCCGTTGTGGAGATCGTGAAACAATAGTTATCACTTGAAAGCACGAGGAACACCGTCTTGATGCGGGGCTTTGTCGCATCAAGACTTTTTTTTGCGGGAGGGATCGATGATGAACTCGGCCACGGTACGGCATATACTTGATACGATTAAGAATATGTTTCCGGATGCACACTGCGAATTACATCATGAGAATGCTTTTGAGCTGACCATCGCTGTCCTGTTGTCAGCCCAGTGTACGGATGAAACAGTTAATAAAGTGACGAAGGATTTGTTTCAGAAATATAAAACGCCACTGGATTATATTTCTGTTCCGATTGAAGAGCTGGAGCAGGATATCCGGCGGATCGGGTTATACCGCAATAAAGCAAAACATATCCAGAATCTCTGCCGTATATTAATTGAGCAGTATGGCGGTGAGGTGCCGGAAGCCCATGATGAGCTCGTTAAGCTGCCTGGTGTCGGGCGAAAAACCGCGAACGTGGTCGTATCAAACGCTTTTGGAGTACCTGCTATTGCGGTGGATACTCATGTGGAACGTGTATCCAAGCGTCTCGGCTTAGCCGGGTGGAATGACAGCGTGCTGGAAGTGGAGAAAAAGCTGATGAAACGGGTGCCGCGTGAAGAGTGGACCTTAACTCATCACAGGCTAATTTTTTTTGGCAGATACCACTGTAAAGCGCAAAATCCACAGTGCCAGGTATGTCCGCTTCTCGATGTATGCCGTGAAGGAAAAAAGCGTATGAAAACGTCCAAGGTCAGGAAGAATAAGGAACAAACCGCAAGTAAGTAAGAAATAGACAAGATAAAGAGGATGGGATTAAATATGAAATGCATCTCTGTTTACACGGATAACTTTGAATTGTTCTCTGATGTTTTTGAACAAGTGGTAGAGAGCCAGCTTGATGAAAATGAAGAAAAAGAAGTGGAAGGCGTAACATACAGCCATTCGGGCGAAGTGCCAGAGCATTATTTGGAACGTATGTCCCAAAAACCCGAAGTGGTTGTTATGCGTGATAAATCAAGAGGTTTGACCATTTTGCAGCATGGCAACGTATTTGAGATTCTTATTCCTGAAGCTGAGAGCGCAGCTCTTTCTTAAGAAATATGAGCTGCTTTAATAAATTCGGCCCTGAAAAGGGCCGTTTTTTTATTTTACCCGCGGAAGGGTGATTTCTTTAAAACGCTGTCAATGTTACAATAAAATGATCTGAGAGTATGTGACATTTGGTATAGATTAGATGGATAGGAGCGAGGAATGACATTGAAGGTATTGACTGAACGTGAAACCGGATTCAGCACCGGCGGTTTAGAGGCTGTTAAAGATCAATTTGTGAAGTGGAATGACGAATCGACAGCGGCTCTGACGGACGATTTGATTCGTAAGCAGGCTGCCGGAGAATTGACGCTTGCGTTCTGCGGGCACTTTTCAGCTGGAAAGTCCAGTATGATCAATGCGTTGTGTGGAAAAAAGGTACTGCCTTCGGGTCCCGTTCCAACCAGTGCAAATGTCGTAACCATTCGAGACGGGGCTCCCAAGGCCGTTATTCATCGCCCGGACGGTGGACTGGGGGAGACGATAAATGTAAGTGTGGAGGAGCTTGCTGCCTATTGTAAAGAAGGCGGTGAGTATTCAGCGATCGAAGTATGGGATGACGTGCCAATCCTTGGGCAGCATGGTGTGCTTATGGATACACCGGGGGTGGATTCAACGGATGACGGCCACCGAAAAGCAACGCATTCGGCTCTCCATATGGCTGATGTGGTGTTCTACGTCATGGATTATAATCATGTGCAGTCTGAGAGCAATCTCATGTTCGCTAAAAGCTTATCCGATTGGGGCAAGCCGCTGTACCTAATCGTCAATCAAATTGACAAGCATCGTGACGAGGAGCTTAAGCTGGCTTCGTATCTGGAGGATGTGAAGAAGGCTTTTGCCCAGTGGAAGGTTCGCTATACGTCCTTGCTGTGTGTTTCACTCAAGGTATGGGATCATCCTTATAATCAATGGGAGGATCTGAAGTCTGTTATTCAGAAGCTCCTGAACAGCCGTGAGGCACTTCTGGATTACAGCATTGCATGCTCAGTAAGACATGCGGTGCAGCTTCATACGGAAGCTTTTGTCCGCAGCCATCAGGAAGAGAAAGAGGAGTTACTTGCTGAAATGGGGGGCGAGGAAGCGGCAGCGGCCCTCAATGCCCGGATGAAACAGCTCGAACAGGAACAGGAGCAGTGCAGAAGATCTCCGGATGAGCTGCGTACAGGACTGCGGCAAGAAGCTGATCATCTGCTTGCTAATGCTAATTTAATGCCTGCGGAGCTGAGGGATTTGGCACTTGCCTTTCTGGAAAGCCGCCGCAGTGGATTTAAGAAAGGCTTCTTGTTTGCTTCCGCAAAAACGGAGGAAGAAAAGTCACGCAGGCTGGATGTGTTTCATGCGCGATTGTCAGAGCAGGTAACCGCACAGGTGGAGTGGCATGTTCGGAATTTAGTGAAGCCTTATGTAGAGCGTTTCGAAACGTGGAGCTCGAAGTGGGATGAAGCAATGGATGCGGTCCTTCCTGTGATATCGAAGGAGCAGATTACACGCTCCGTGAATGTAGATGCTGTGCTTTCCGGCGAGTATGTGCTGAATTACTGCAAGCAGCTGGCCGAGGACATTAAGGCCAGCTATCGAAAGGCTGTATCGGAGCTTGCCGATCAGCTTAGGGTCCTGGCGGCCGACGATGCTGCCGTCCGCCTGGAAGGGCTTGCGCGCCAGCGCGCAGAGCTGCTGGCGCAGTCGTCCGCTTCCGCCCGCTATGCTGCACTGCAGCAAGCGGAAGCGGACCGTGCTCTTGCGGCGGGACGGCTGTTGCCGCCGCACACCGCCCTCACCCCCGGCCAACTGCCGGAGGTGAGGGAGCCGGC
>NZ_CDSE01000054.1 GCF_001373415.1 Paenibacillus dakarensis
TTTCAAAGGTCAACTACTTCGTTCGTCGCTCGTTTTCAATGTCAGCAGCGACTTTTATAATATATCATGTTTCATTCCGTTTCGTCAAGAACTTTTTTTAAATTCTTTTTAGCGACAATTTTTGAAGAAACATTTATTTTCGCCTCTCGAAGGGGCGAGATATAATGTAACATAGAATTAAGTTAGCCGTCAAGCATTTCACGATTATTATTTATTGGCTTTTTTTGTAATAACAAAAAGGGCTTTCGCCCTTTCATGTCTTATGATCAGTCTATTGAATAACGAATGTGCTCACTGCCGTACAACCTGTTTTCTGTCCACCCGGAGGATTCCTTAACAAGTTTACGATATACCAGTTTCCGCAGTACAAGCGGTAACTCGCTGCTAATCGGTTCAAGCGCCGGATGCTGCATCAGCTCCTGAATGGTCCAAGGCAATCGTCTGCTTCTAAAAACCCGTAAAAGGATCGTGCAGCAATCAGCCATTTTTGAAGTCATTGAAAACTCGCATGCGAGCAAAACCAATTCGATCCGTTGAACGAGTGTCTCACTGCTATCCGTAAGCTCCTCATACAACTTACGTACAGGGGTGTTCAAGCCCATAATCTGCTCAAAGACTGCAGTATCCGGATGAATCCCTCTTTCGATCAGCTCGATTTCAGCCCAGTGTTGTAATCCGCCAAGAGTACTAAGATAAGCGTCCATAATCCGGCCATCATTCATATGTACTTTTGCATCAGAATATTTTCTCAAAAAATGAGCAAAACCGACAAATAGCTGCTGCTCCCGAAGTGAGCCGGTAAAGCGCAAAAATTCACTGCGCAAAAGAGCTATTCGCCCATCATGGTCATTAATGATCTCTCCATCCAAAAAGCATTTGAACAAGAAATGATCCCGGCCAGACAGAAGAATATTTTGCAATTGATCCATTCCAACACTCAGCACCTGACATTTCTCGCCGTGCATCATTGTATGCCGAACCGAGGGCTCATCCACTTTTGTTTCATAAATAATAACGATATTAATATCAAAATCATCACGAAATAGCGAACCATTAAATGAATTCCCTGTGTTTCGGTAAGTAATTGCCCCAACAGCATCCCCGTCAACCGAATTGCTATAATAAAAAGAAAAGTTGGTTAATTCCACGATTCCCTCCATACATTTCTTGGCGAATATTGGTCAATTCAGTTATAATGTAATTCTACATGCCTTTGTAAGTTCCTTCTTTTATTAAATAACTATTTGAATGACGGGAGCACTTATTCATGATCTTTAAAACTGCAAAGATTAACGCTTTTCGTACCTGGGGTTTATTGCTGACTATGGCCGGCATGGGTCTTATGGTACTAGGTACAGCCGGTATCGTCTTTTGGGGACAAGCAGGAAAAGTCGTAGCAGGCATAGGTCTCGTGCTTGGTCTGATTACGATGATGGGCAGTTTAGGTATTTACTTCTGGGCAGGCATGCTGTCCACAAGCGCCATACAAATTCAGTGTCCTGAATGCTCCAAACAAACCAAAATGCTCGGAAAAACCGACCGCTGCATGTTTTGTAAAACGATTCTTACATTAGATCCTAATGCGGCCAATGTAACAGCTGAAGAGCTTGAAGCACAGCAGGCAGCAGCCAATTCTTCAACGACAACTAATTTGTAGGTAACTGAACCGCAGTCCAGTCATCATAATTCTGTACAAAAATTTAATGATCCATCCGCTTTTACGGCGATTATTAAAATGCATGAAAAAAGGACCAGCCCCCCAAGGGCCGGTCCTTTGTCCTCTTCATATACTTACTTATAATATCTAGTTATGAATCCCTTTTAATACTTCCCAGGCTTCCGGCACTGCAAGACTCCGGTTCCACGAGGCTATCCCCCCTAATTGGAGCGATTGTGCCATCTCAACCCGAGCTTGGAGCGATGTTTCATCCTCTATCCAGATTTTATTCAGCGTATTATCTTCTTTAAACTCTGCATAATTCTGTCCGGCTGCTTCATCAAATCGACTGACAAGCTTTTTCTCCGCGATCAGCTTTCGCACGTAATCCATGCCAAATGCTTTAGAAGATACCTTCCCCCCGCCATTCTCACCTTGCTCTGTCCATACACGGGTATATAGGGGCACACCGAGAATTAACTTAGAAGCCGGAACATCATCCTCATCCATTATCCGTCTCATTGTTTTCTCAGACCAGGATAATGAAGATACCGAGCCCGCTTTTGGACTCGAAGCCCAATGCTCGTCATATGACATAACAATCATATAATCTACAGCCAGAGCCAGCTCACGGCGATCAAGGAAAGCTGACCACATTTCGCTGTTCGACTTTGGTGTGACATCAATTGAAATAATAAGGCCCTTAGCCTGAGCAAGAGGCTTCAACTCTCTCATAAACTGAACAAGATTGTCTTTATCTTTGGTATAAACGTTCTCGAAGTCAATATTGATTCCATCCAGCTTGTACTTCTCGGCATAATACAGCAGCTGCCCTATAACACGGGATCTCGTATCAAATGTGGATAGGAATGATGTCGTTATATCCGGATTAAAGCTGTTGCTGAGCAAACCCCATACTTCCATTTCTTGTCCATGGGCCCACTTCACATAAGCAGGATCTGCCTTGGAATCAACTGTTCCTTCTCCATCCGTAACGCTAAACCATGTAGGACTAACCACATTAACTCCCGGAAGCTTGCCGATGGCTTCAGGATCGGGCTTTCGCGAGTACACGGCTTCCCACACCAAATTCACCGACTTGTTCTTCCAGTCCACCTCAGCGCGTGAGGTTGGGACCGGCAGCTCCTTAATGACTTTCTCACCCTGATCTTTCGTCTGATCCATCTTTACATAGCCTGTAAAGCCGCCATCTGTTTGTGCAAAATACCATCCTTGCTCCTCGCCCCAAACACGAAGCCGCTCCCCTTGAGACATATCCTTCAGAATGGGAGATTTAACGGAAGCACTTTTTCTAAGTGCAACAGTCCCTCCTTGTTTGGAAGGCTTAGCTTCAGCAAACGAAATTCGGTCACCTGCGTTCATCAGAATCACTACTCTTGTTTCCGCATCTTGATGAACTGAGATACCGTAAGTCTTTTTTAATGTGGCTGTAGGAATGTAGATCAATCCATCTATTTGTTCCGGTGCTTGTGCGAAGGTTACGTTCTTGCCATTCCATTTCCCCTGCTTGCTGCCCAGCTCCATTCTTACCACAACCTCAGCGGTTGTAAGAATAACGGATTTCGTTTCTTTTTCATAATGAATATGTGAATCAACGGCCTCCTGCAGTACTGGAAGTGGCAGCTTTAACTTCTCTCCAAAACCGATTGCCGGATAATCCATCATCGTACCTTTTACGAATATCGGTTGTTTCATGCCTCGCCACTCCGGCTCTGTATGTGTCGTATTCGGAAGCAAGTCCATAACCACCCACCAAACCCCTGCGGTGATTAGAACAACTCCAAGAAACAAAGACATTCGTCCATTACGCCGTTTTCTGCGTCGCCTGTATCCCCTTGCCAAGATACTCCCCCCTAAAAAAATAAAAACGTGTGGAATCTGTTATTCCGCACGTTTAATAAGACCAGATATTTATTTGCAGGACTTGCAGACCCCATATAGTTCCATTCTAAGCCCTTTAACCTGAAATCCCGTGCTTTCCTCAGCTTGATGTTCGACATCTGCCAATGAAGGGTAACTAAAGTCCTCAATTTTGCCGCATTTTTCACATATCACATGATAGTGATCTGAAACATTGGCATCAAACCGGCTGGAGTTATCGCCATAGGTAAGTTCACGTACCATTCCCGCTTCGATAAACATTTTCAAATTGTTATATACAGTTGCTACACTCATACTTGGAAATTTTGGTTCCAGTGCGCGATATATATCATCAGCAGTCGGATGACCCATCGATTCTACCAAATAGGCTAAAATCGCGTGACGTTGCGGCGTAATTCGGACACCAGTTGTTTTCAGTTGTTCCAGTGCATGCTGCACGGATGTTCCCATGTATGTCCACCGCCTTTATAGAATCAAGATTGTATGATAATGCTGCTGTGCAGCATTTATTTTTTCATTGTACGGCCATCTCCTGAATTTTGTCAATGTGGAAGAGGGGTTTGGTTATGATCAGATTGAACGCCTTCGTACTTAGGATAGCTCTTGTATATATTAAGATCACTGTTCCCTTCGACTTTAAGGTTGTACTTGCCGCTGCCCTCTAATCCCTTAATTGTCTTCTGGTCAACTGTAAAGTACGGGATCTCTGTTTGGATGCTTCCATAGCTAATGGCGCCTTCAAATGTATAATCCCCTCCATCCGGAATATGAATGTTCATCTCCCCGACACCGCTGTATACATTCCAATCACCGCCAACGCTTCCCGTTCGAATATCAATACTTCCATTCAACGATTCAACATTCAGCTTTTTCTCAGCATCATACACCTTAATATTCCCGTTTCTGGTCTTGGCATCAATCTCTTCTGAAAATCTTTTAATGAGAATATTACCCACTTGTGTGGAAAATACACCTTTTCCCGTACCGTCAAAAGCCTTAACATTCCCACGGTTTGTGGTCAGCTTCACATCACCCGTTACATTTCGGACATTAAGGTCTCCGTTTAATGTTTTGCCCGAGATATCTCCAGACACCCGGCTTAATGTAATAGGGCCATTACCGCTCTCCAGCGATATATCGCTTATTGCATGAACATTCAACAATTTCAGGGCACCGTTCATCGTCCGAATCTCCATATTAAACCGCCGATCATCAGGAATCGCAATGCTCAGGTTCATTCGGGGTAGTCTTTTGCCGGATTGACCATAAGCCTTTCCTTTAGCACGGATGACAATAGTGCTGCCTTCATCAGCTTCAACCGTCGATTGTTCCGCAATGCCTTCGGCCACTCCCTTTTCCTCCTGATCCACCCATACTTTAGTGTTTACGATGATATGGTCAATATCTGATCTATAAAGTGTAATATCTCCGTTCAAGTGATCAACTATAATTTTCCCCGTGTTCAGGGACACCGGTATTTCTAGTGGCCGAAGCTTAAAACTGTTACCTGCAGCTTCACTGTAATCGACTGCGGCTGCCGTCAGATTAAGGCTAACCCTGTTCCACAGATGCAGGAAATGCTCCTGCTGAGTCACCACAAACACAGACGAAGCCAAACATACCGAAAATAATATTCCTTTGAAATCTACACGGAAACGAAGATCCTTTTGCCGTCCTCGAAGAAGAGATATTGTAAACCGCAGCAAGTACTCAATCCCCCAAATGACGAATAGAGCCGGCCACCACTTCAGGAGCAGAAAAATATGATCCGTACCATTCAATTCATCTATTAATAAAAGAAATCCTGTCGTCATGAGCAAAATGGCTGCAGCATATCGTCCAATTCTAATTTTGTACTTCATTCGTCTTCACCTTCTCGTCGTGCAGCCTGTCTGCGGTTATGATTTCGATTTCGTATGAATTCCCGGATGATGACGATTATACTGCCCGCAATAAGTACAACGGCAGAAATCTTTGCACCGTAATCACGTATTCCGACTTGCAGCCAGTGGGGTCTTTGGTGAAACAGAATAAGAAGTACACCGCCTCCAACAAGCATGAGGCCAAACGAAAGCCACCCTTCTCCATGAAATGGACCTGCCTTCCCATAACCTGTGCTATGAGGCTTACCGGATAAAGCTCCGTCTTCCCCCCGCCGGCGTCTCGATAATATATAGTCCGCAGCCTGCAGCACCTCAAATACGTTATAAAAATATCCGAGCGGAATTAGGAGCCCCAGAATGATCAGTAAAGGAACATTGATCTGCATACCAATTGAAGAAAAGTATAATAGTGCGGATATATCCAGCAGCATCAGCATGATAAAAAATATTCCTCTGCGATAAAGTCCTAAATAAATATGACCCATTCCCGGAAAGAGAGCTGCCAATAAAAGCGCAGGAATCTTGCGCCTTCTTCTGAGCAGCCCCAGGTGCTTGTACGGGTTCAGGCTTCTCCTCCGCTTCGTCTTCTGCAGCGGCGCTTGATGTTCAGGTATACTCATATGATCTTCTCCTTACTGTCTTTAGCACTTGCTCTTCTTCTGATACTACCCTAACCAGAAGGAGCAGTAACAGTAAATTAAAAACGCCACTAGCCTTGATCATTCAAGGAGTGGCGTTATTGCGGTATTTATTCAGCGCTAACCATCGTCACTCCACCCATTTCACGGACTCGTGTCGCCAGTTCAACAGGATTGAACTTTCGATTCGACAGCACTTGCAACGATATTTCAACTCCTGGAATAGCCGGTTGAAGTTCACCGTACGGGATAACGCTTCTTTCGTTAACAATTAATTTTCGTATAACGCAGCCTTCATCCTTAAGCATTGCCGAAATACCGTCAAGCAGGCCTGGTGCATTACTGGCATGAATCGTAATCAAATGAAGCTTGCTTCCCCGGATATACCGCTCCTCCAGTTTATTGAATACAACCAGATTCATCAGTATAAGCAATGTAGACACGATGGCAGGAAAATAAAATCCGGCACCAATAGCAAGCCCTACAGCACCGACTACCCAAATGGACGCTGCAGTGGTAAGCCCCGTAATAGATTTACCAGTAAACAGAATCGTTCCAGCACCCAGGAACCCGATTCCTGTAATGACGGCTGTTGCAAGACGTGCAGGGTCAACCCGCACATTTACTTCAGCTACAAAATCCGAAAAACCGTAAATAGAAAGGAGCATAATTAGAGTCGAGCCTAAACATACTAAAATATGAGTTCTTAGTCCTGCCGCATGATTGGACCGCTCACGCTCCCAGCCAATGAGCCCCCCCAAAAGCATGGAAAGGAGCAATCGCAACAGGATATTTAAATTGTCAATCACCCAGGGATTATTCAATCTAATTCCTCCTCTCTACCGTGATCATTTATCTAGCATTTCTTTACGCCATCACAGGTAAGATGAAACTCAGTAAGCTCTGTCCCTGGTGCTACTTCATAGGCTTCCACAGGTTTAAAACCAAATTTCTTATAGAGCGTAACAGCCGGGACGTTCTTGGTCCCCGTAGATACGATAAAGAGCCGGGAGCTTGAATGCGTTTCCAGAACGTACTGGATAAGGTTTGCAGCAACTCCCTTTCGAAAATGGCCCGGATGAACCATCATTCTTGAAATGGTCACCTGGTTCTCTTCCGGCTCTACAGCAATTACCCCGACGAGTTCTCCATCCTCGCTTATCTCTCCATAAAAAGTTTCACCGCATGTAGAAATCGTTTCAAACGTGTCCATAAGGGGAGGCAGTTCCTTTAAGCCAATCAGCTGGGCCTCAATGGGATACGCCATATGCTGAAGCGCCCATATTTGTTGTACCGTATCACGAACGTCCAAGGATAAAGAACAAATCATTTCGTTAAACCTCCTGCATGACTAACTTTCTGCGCAGCAACATTACTATATATATAATCACAATGGACCTTAATAATAACGGGAAGACGATATTTAGAAAAAGAACTTGCCTGATATTACAGACAAGCTCTTATTCTTCATATCATAATAATTAGCTGCTCAGCACCTCGACCAGCAATTTATTAACAAGCGCCGGATTGGCCTTCCCTTTGCTCTCCTTCATAACCTGGCCAACCAGGAAACCAATGGCTTTCTGTTTCCCGGCTTTATAATCTTCAACCGATTGCGGATTAGCAGCGACCACTTGTTCAACAATCGCTTTGATCGCACCTTCATCGCTAATCTGTACGAGCCCTTGCTCCTCAACAATAGCTTGAGGAAGCTTACCGGATTCCAGCATCGCTTTAAAGACGGTCTTCGCAATCTTGCTGCTGATCGTCCCTTTCTCAATGAGGCCGATCATTTCGCCGAGGCCTTGTCCGGTGATCTTCACCTGGGAGAGCTCAAGATTATTCGCATTCATATAGCCCATAAGATCACCCATAATCCAGTTGGAAACGGACTTGGCATCCTTGGTGAAGTTAAGACTGTCCTCGAATAGATCAGCCAGAGGCTTCGATGAAGTAATAACAGCCGCATCGTAATCCGGCAGGCCATATTCCGAAGTATACCGGGCTTTCCTTGCATCCGGCAGCTCTGGAATCGTGGAGCGGATGGATTCCTTCCACTCATCACTAATTCGCACAGTCACGAGGTCCGGGTCCGGGAAGTAACGATAATCATGTGCCTGTTCCTTACCGCGCATGGAAAGTGTCTTGCCTTGCGCCTCGTCCCAGCGTCGTGTTTCCTGAACGATCACTCCGCCTTCGTCAAGTAATTCAGCCTGGCGGTATTCTTCATATTCCAGACCGCGCTGAACACCGCGGAATGAGTTCATATTCTTGAGCTCAGCCTTCGTTCCAAGCTCCTTCTGTCCCCATGGGCGAAGACTGATGTTGGCATCACATCTCAGTGAGCCCTCTTCCATCTTCACGTCAGATACGTCGCAGTACTGCATGATCGCACGCATCTTTTCCAAATAGGCTTTGGCTTCTTCAGGAGAAGAAATCTCCGGTTCGGAAACGATCTCTACAAGCGGAGTACCTACTCGGTTGAAGTCAACAAGAGAGGCATGTCCCCCATCCACATGCGTCAGTTTCCCGGCATCCTCTTCCAAGTGGAGACGAGTGATACCAATTCGTTTGGTCTTGCCATCCACTTCGATATCAATCCAGCCGTTCAAGCCGATGGGCTGATCATATTGCGAAATTTGGTAAGCCTTCGGTGAATCCGGATAGAAGTAATTCTTACGGTCAAACTTGCTTACGTCTCCAATAGTACAGTTTAGGGCCATGGCAGCCTTGATGGCATATTCTACAGCCTGGCGGTTCAGAACCGGCAGTACGCCGGGATGTCCCAGACAGATCGGACAAGTATGTGTATTGGCCGGGGCGCCGAATTCCGTGGAGCATCCGCAAAATATTTTGGAATTCGTATGCAGTTCAACGTGAACCTCTAGCCCGATGACCGTTTCATATTTCGATGTAGACATGTCTTCTTTTCCCTCCTTCTCTGCCGGGCACTTTACAGCGCTGGCCGCTGTTTGTGGTGTTCTGTATTTTGTTCGAATGCGTGAGCAACACGCAGTACGGTCGACTCGTCAAAGGCTTTGCCGATAACCTGCATACCTACAGGCATTCCTCCCGCGAAACCACACGGCACACTAATCGCAGGCACGCCTGCAAGGCTGACCGGAATCGTCAAGATATCATTCAAATACATCGTCAGCGGATCATCAACCTGTGTTCCAAGCTTGAAGGCGGTCGTCGGTGCTGTCGGTCCAATGATCACATCATATTGCTCAAACACTTGGTCGAAATCCTGTTTAATTAGCGTACGTACCTTCTGAGCTTTCAAATAATAAGCATCATAGTAGCCTGAGCTAAGTGCATAGGTTCCAAGCATGATGCGGCGTTTCACTTCATCGCCAAAGCCTTGGCTCCGGGATTCATGATACAAATCCAGCAAGTTGCCGGTTTCGACACGTTGTCCATAGCGAACCCCGTCAAAACGAGCCAGGTTCGAAGATGCCTCTGACGAAGCCAGCAAGTAATATGTAGCCACGGCATATTCTGTATGCGGCAAGGATACCTCTTCCCAAACTGCGCCCAGGCCTTCAAGCACTTTCAAGGCGTTCATTACACTTTCCTTCACTTCAGCGTCTACGCCTTCACCCAAATATTCTTTAGGTACTGCAATGCGTAATCCGGAAATATCTCCGCTCAGCGCACCGGCATAGTCAGGAATATTAACTTTTGCCGAGGTGGAGTCCATAGGGTCATACCCCGCAATTGCCTGCAGAACATAAGCGGAATCCTCAACATTCTTGGTCAATGGCCCGATCTGGTCGAGCGAGGATGCAAAAGCGACCAGGCCAAAGCGGGAAACAAGGCCATAGGTTGGCTTCAGGCCGACAACGCCGCAATAGGAAGCTGGCTGGCGGATGGAACCGCCTGTGTCTGAACCAAGGGTGAAGTATGCTTCTCCAGCAGCAACAGCTGCTGCCGATCCACCGCTTGATCCTCCTGGCACACGCTCCAGATTCCATGGATTACGAACCGGATAAAAGCTGGAATTCTCGTTCGATCCACCCATAGCGAATTCATCCATATTCAGCTTACCAAGTGTTACAGTGTCTGCCGCACGCAATTTAGACATTACGGTAGCATCATAAACCGGATTAAAGTTCGACAAGAACTGACTGGCGCAAGTCGTACGAAGTCCTTCAGTTACGATATTATCTTTAATACCGACAGGCAATCCGAACAGAAGGCCGCGGGCTTCACCCGTAACCAGCTTATCATCAAGCCGCTTCGCTTCGCTGCGAGCTCCATCCTCATTCAGCGTGATATATGCCTTTACTCGATCTTCCCGTTCCTGAATACTCTGGAATGCCTGATCAACCAGATCGGTGACCGACAATTCTTTCTCCTGGAGCTTGTTATGTATCTCAGCTAACTTATAATCAAACAGACTCAAGACTGTTTCCTCCCTTCCGTTTCTTCTATTCCAGTACCGCCGGTACTTTGAACTGTCCATCTTCTTCGTCCGGTGCATTAAGCAGTACCTTATCAATCGGCAGGCTCTCACGCACCTCGTCCTCACGCATTACATTGCTAAGATGAAGGACGTGGGTTGTTGGTTGTACACCTTCGGTGTTAAGTTCGTTCAGCTTCTCGGCATATTGTAAAATCGCGTTCAGTTGGCCAGTGAACATCTGCTCTTCTTCCGCAGTCAAATTCAGACGGGCTAGCTTGGCCACATGCTGAACGTCTTTCGCTGTAATGGTCATGAAATTCACTCCTCTTCGTTCCCCTTACATATTAAAGGGATAAAGTCTCTCGGATAACTTTTCTCATTATATTGTAGAAACATGGACAATTCAATCATAAGGGATTGCAAAAAAGAGCCGGCCTTAGGCCGACTCTTAAACTTAAATCCAAGCTCGAAGATTCACTTGTTTGATGAAGTCAGCCTGAGACAGTGTTTCCTTTGGCTCCTCTTCCTCTCCGGCGGATTCCGCTTCCCCGTTCATCAATTGATGAAATAACTTTTCATTATATGTCGACAGGGCAAAATCGATAAGCGCTTCGCGCTCAACCCGCTCCGCTTCCTGCTTCAACACAACAGATTCCAGTTCAATATCACCCGCTGGAACAAAAAAATTACGGTTTAGAGCTGGAACTCGAATGACGTAATCAAACGCGTTGTCCGGATTTCGATCATATGCAATTACATAAGCATACTGACCGAACGGAAGATTCTGCTCAAAGGTATCTTCGATGATTGTAACCTTTTCCCCTAAACGCAGCATCGTCTACCTCCTGAGATGTCTTTCTTTTATCTCAATAGTCTACTAAAAAGTAATAGAGATGTCCATGCCGTTCATTTAAATAAAAGTTAATCCTTCATATTATCTATGATTGTAAGGATAACGGCCGTTCTCTTAACAAAAGGGCTGCCGAGCTAACTGATAGAATAATGATGATTACAGCTGCACCTGCCGGACTCCATGTCCCCACTTCATTTCCCATCAGCCATTGTGAAGCAAGACTGCCGAGTCTTCCAGGATTCCACAACATCGTTGAAGAAAAAAGACCGGATATCAGCGAGAGGGCAGCCGCAGCGCCCAAGCTGATAAATGCCGCCGCAGGTCCTTTGAGCACCGCACCAAGCGGAAGTACAAGCGTTACAATCCAGGCGAGCCAAAGCGTATATATTAAGCCTCCACCTATTAACAGATTCCACTCCACAGGACCGATTAATTGATAGGTATAATACGCAGCTCCGGATAATCCGAGGCCAAAGGAAAGAATAAGCAGTGTCATCATCGCTGCCCATTTGGCAGTGATTAAAGACAAAGTGGAGACAGAGCGGGAGAGAACCAGTTCGATCGTACCTGTCGCGCGTTCACCGGCCAAAATATTCATGGAGGATAACACCAAAACCAACAGTCCAATTGTATTGTACTGGCTTAATGTGGAGGCGATGACTTCCTCCGGCGTTGGTGTTGTGAACAATGCAGCTGCTTCAGGCGGGACATCCCCTGACATGCTCAAAATCTCCGGCAGATAAAAAGTCATCACCGGCTGCATAATGCCGAGCAGTAAAAATACAACTGGCACCCATATTAATTTATAGCTGCGGCGAGCCTCCAGCATCTCTTTTTGATAATAGACCCATACTCTGTTCACGAATTCACCACCTTCATAAACATATCCTCAAGCGAGGAGGTTCCGGCTTCAAAGCGCAGCAGACCGATGCCTGACTCCGCAATTTCACGAACCAAAACATCCCGGGCACGATTCATATCGCTTACAACCAGCCTGGCACCTTGTGTCCCTATTTCCGATGCTTCTATAAAATCCCGATTGCCCAGACTATGGAGCCAGTTCATCTCCCGTTCTCCGCTCTCCACTTCAATGAACAAAATCGGTTGACGATGCTTCATTCGGAGCTCTGTAAGTGATCCGCTTTCTGCAATACGTCCCTCGACCATCAGAACCATGTCATCACAGATTTCCTCAGCATCATGAAGGACATGTGTGGAAAATAGAATAGTAACGTCTCCCCGAAGCGCCCTCATCAAATCCATCACTTCCCGTCGTCCAATCGGATCGAGCGCTGAAACCGGCTCATCCAGCAGGATCAATTCCGGTTCATGAACGAGAGCCTGAGCTATCCCGAGCCGCTGCTTCATTCCACCGGAATAACCAGATATACGGCGTTTGGCGGCTTGCTGAAGGCCCACCATCTCCAGCACTTCCAGGCTTCGCTCTGCTGCCCTTTGTTTCGAAAGACCTGAAAGCTTGGCACTAAAATTCAAATATTCTATGCCTGACATCCAGCCGTAAAACTTCGGATACTGCGGTAAGTAGCCGATACGGTTTCGCCAGTTGCTTATTGAACCTGCTCCGGACTGTGAATAGATGATCTCCCCTTGTGTGGGTGAAAGGAGTCCTGCCAGCATGCGTAAGGTCGTTGTTTTGCCGGCACCGTTCGGACCAAGGAGTGCAGTACAGCTTCCACGCATTAATTCAAACGATAAACTGTTAACGGGTACAACGCTTCCTATTTTTTTGGTTAAATTCTTAATTCGGAGCAGCTCATCTGTCATGCTTCTCTCCTCCCTGCCACAAAATAAGCAATGCTGCCTACTATATTTAACACCACAATGATGAGCACCCACATCCATTTCGGTCCCCGCACGCTCTCAGTCTCCGCTTTATATAAAGACAACAGTGCAGTTACCATCAGCACGACCTGCAGTGCAATCAAAGGCCAGATGAGACCCCAGTTGATTTCTATATCCATCTCTCACACCTGTCTTTCTTTATATTTTTCATTTTATTAATAAGAGGTACTAGTTTCTTCGATAGTCCCGGCGGATTACAAACAGCCAGTACAGCAGCAAGGGAACCGGCATCGATATGGACCCCCATATTCCCCAAAACCAAGCTGCTTTCCCAAGGTCTCGACTCCTTGCATTCCAGAAAATCCACGCTCCTTGTGTTAGTACAAGAACAAATACTATAATCATCTGCCAAAGAGGGACTGTACTTAAATCGTTCATTGGATGTCCCTCTTTCCTTCGCCTCTAATTCCCTTGTTCAATAGAAGAATAGTGATGCCTGACAGCAAGCTAACTCCATGAATTATCATAAAGGCCACCGGTATCGACAGGGCAGCCATCAAGCCTCCGCCAGCTAAAAACACAGCCACCAAAAGAAAAATCATGAATTCTCTTCTCATCCGGCGGCGGCGATTCTGAGCCGTTCGAACCGCAAGCAGCTCCAGCTGTTCTAAAGTAGGTGAGTTCACTTCTTCGAACATCTGATCCAATCGATCCAGCTGCCGGTTCATTCCTTCGATCCAAAGATCTTCCTCATGATTGGGCTCCTTAGCCATATTCACTCATCTCCTTTTCGTAATTGTTTTATTCCATAAGCTACCCGTGATTTCACAGTACCTGCCGGAATCCCAAGCATACCTCCGATTTCGTCATATCCGTAGCCATAGTAATGCTTGAGTAAAATAGCAATTCGATGCTCGTCTGTTAACCTGGACAATGCTTCTAGCATCTCGTTCCATTCCTCTCCCCGATATTCCACCTGCCATCTCATCGCTCTTGCCGTTCTGCGCTGTTCCTGCTCAAGCCATTCCTTCTCGCGTTTTTTCCTTCTCGCCGTATCGATATAAAGCCTGGTAGCAATCGTAATCATCCATGACGAAAACGAAGAAGCACCGTTATACCGGGATATATTCTCCATGCACCGCACAATCGTATCCTGCACAGTATCCTCGGCAGTCATCGGGTCCATGGTTACTTTAATTAGATATTTATATAAGAAGGAGTAGTGCTTCTTGAACAGCTGCGCCATTGCGGCAGCATCCCCTTGTTGTGCTCTGTGAATTAAATCCTTGTCATCAAGGACCATGATATAACCATCACCTTCTTTCACCCTCACTCTTAATACGTTTAGGTTGATTATTTCGTTCAAAGCCTTCTATATTAATTATCGTTCGCAAGCAATCTTTCTGACAACAAAATAAAAAGAAGCCGTCCTCCGGCAGAAAAATCTGCTTAATGGACGGACAACTCCTTCTAATCAATATAAATCAAATGAATCGATATGTAATGATGATCTGTTATTTATCCCTGAAATTCTGCAGCCTGTTGTGCCAAGGCTGCCTTAATACACTAGTACCGCTAATAAATCGATCCCAGATCACGCCCGGAGCCTTCTTCGTCTCTTTCCATTGATATGATTCACGGTCAGCAGCTTGTTCATAACACATTAATGAATGGTCCAAAAGCGGCAGGTCATCATATTTCACCTACATTTCCCCCTACAATCCGCCAAAATAAAATATGTGAACATAAAAAAAGAACGCAAACCGGGATGGACTCCACAGTCTGCGTGCTTCGCAAGGTTAACAATTAATTAACCGTATTGTATCAATATTGTCTTTATTTGTCCAGCTATTCTCATTTTTTGTCGGTTATGATCTTTATTTTAGTTATTTACTGAAACGTATGGATTATTCTGTTTCTCATACCCGATCGTTGTACGAGGCCCATGTCCCGGATAAACGGTTACCTCATCCGGGAAGGTGTAGAGCGTATTTTGGATAGAATCAATCAGATCACGTTCACGCCCTCCCGTAAGGTCTGTTCGGCCAACCCCCATCCGGAATAACACATCTCCGGAAAACAAATCCTTTCCGCACAAAAAGCTTACGCTGCCGGGAGAGTGACCGGGTGTGTGATATACCGAGAAGGTGTGACCGATCAAATTCAGCTTCTGCCCGGCAGCGAGATCATACTCTGCCGGATTTGTCGTAAGCGGAGGGCTCACCTGAGGCCAGTTCAGGGAACCATTCAGTTTTGGATTGCTGAGCCATTCGCTTTCCAAATCATGCAGATAAACCGGACAGCCTTTAAGCTTTCGAATTTCCTCTACACCGCCCATGTGATCAAAATGAGCATGAGTCAGCAATATTGCTTCAATCTCTAAATTTTCAATCCGCTTAACCAGCGCTCCCGGATTCATTCCCGGATCAATAATGATGGCCTTGCCTTCTTCTGAACCTGTTAAAAGATATGCATTCGTCTGCAGCGGTCCTAAGTTAAATGTTTCAATCTTCAGCATGTCTATTATAACCCTGAGATGAGTTCACGCAGCTCCGATATAACAACTGCGCCAGACTCATTTCCTTTCCCGTAAGCTTGTATTATATCTTGACGAACAAGTGCCAGCTTCTCCTGGTAATCAGGAGCTTCCCGGTCACTGTTCTCTTTTTTGAACTCAATCATATACTTCTGCACATGTGCAGGACGTGGTCCCCACTGGCCAAGCACGTATCCGCCGGTATCGGCAAAAATAACGACTGGTACGGAACGTCCTCCTATTGTCAGAAACTGATCCATGAGATCCAGATGCTGTTCCATAACAAACACCTCGGTCTCCATCCCTGCTGTTTCAAGCGCCCGAAAGACTACCGGCACATTACGAACAACATCTCCGCACCAATCAGCAGCCAGGATAAGTACACGAAGATCATCCCTAAACTGCAGGCTTTCGAAAAATTCACGGTCCTCATTATTGTTCCATTCGAACTGCTCATAATTGGCCTGGAATTCCTCCCTGTTCTTCTCCATGCCATCCATAAACTGCTTAGGAGAAATACCTGAGCCGAGCTTATTAGCTAAATTAATTGCCATGTTTAAGACCAACCTTTCTTGATCGAATCCACTTGATTACAAAGTATATGATCATTAACGCCAGGGCGCCAAGCAAAAAGTCACGGACAAACGGAGCGGCTTTCTCATCAATATGCTCCCATTGGTCGCCAAGCACGAATCCCAAATATAAAAATAAGGCCGTCCAAGGGATTACCGCCAAAGTTGTAAGGAATGTAAACCGCCCAAGGTTCATTTTGGAAATCCCCGCCGGAATGGAGATGGCATGCCGCACAACAGGAACAAACCGAGCCGTAAAGATAACGCCTGTACCGTATTTTTTGAACCAATCCTCGGCATAATCGATGTGCTTCTTCTTAATCAAGATATATTTTCCGTACTTATCCAGAATCGGCCTGCCCCCGTAACGTCCCAACCAGTATACAAAGAGCTGAGCCAGCACTCCCCCGACTGTTCCAAAAAGCATAGCTCCAAAGAAGTTAACCTCACCGATAAAGACCAGATACCCGCCGTAAGCAAGAACGATTTCACTCGGAATAACCTCAACCATCAATCCAAGCATAATGCCAAAGTACCCCAGACTCTGAATCCAATCAAACAATCGTGCGATTATATCATAAACAAGCTCCACGATTTCCCCCTCTTCCCATAACACTTTGGTTCTTTATACCAGCTTATTCTATCACAGCTTCGGACATGCCTTCTAGTCCGCCCAATTGATATGCGGCTTGTGACTTTAGCCCGCTCCTTCACATATGGTGAAGGAAAAGGAGTGAGCACAATATGCATTCAGCATACAATAAGCAGGCCGGCAGACGCCCTCCCTCCCCAAGAGGGATCCGAAGAGCCTGCAGTAAGGAGCTGTACCGTACCTTAAAGCGAATCAAGGTGTATATTTCACCGGAATTAATAAAACAGGGGGAAGAGCTCTACTACCGTAAAGTCATCGGCAACCTGATCTGGATTCATGATAATCACAGTAATAAAAAAGCGCTGTGCGACTGGTGGGAGAAGGAGGTATGCGCTGAGCTTGCAGAGCTGTGGCAGGTACCCGAAAAAACGCTGGCTTCCGCTTTTAGGGATGCCTTTGGCGGTTAATCCAAGAGGACGAGGCTGCTTATATTCTCGGACTGCAGGTCCGTGAGAAGCCTTCTCTTCCGAATCCATTGCCTCAGCTCCCATGCCTCCTGTGCAGCCTGGCGTGTAACCCGGAAATCCCGGTCATTGCCGGCATTTGGCGTTCTTAAGAGCTCATAGACTGCTGAACGATACAGCTCATAGATATCCAGAGCGGAATAGGCTGCGTGCACTGCCGCTCTTTTTCTTCCTTGAGCCCACTGCTTCTTGGCCAAATCAGCCAGTGAAGATGCAGCGTGAGTCTGTTTCCAGGCATTGTGTTTATCCTGAACCAAGCTTATTCTGTACCATGCTGCTGCCTGCATCGAATTTCCGTTCTCCGCTTGCAGCTCGGCAATTTTCCAGGTGAGCTCCGGATGTCCCGGTGAACGGGCCAGGCTATTCAGGAGCAGCGGGACCGCTTCATCAGGAGGGAGCAGTTCAGCCAGCATCAGAGCTGATGCTGCTGAAGAAGGCTGCCAGTGAAGTGCAGATTTTAAAAGCTCCCCCTGCTCATGCCGGTCTGCAGCCTGAATCGAAAGCTCGTAGCTGCGATTCCCCATCCCATAAGAAATCGCGAGCGCTGTCCAAGCTGTAAGACAGATCAACCCTGCGATACCTAAAAAGGAAGACATACGGGATCCTGTAAGCGAAGTGGTTAGAGACTTAGAGAATTTGGGGGATAGCACCAGCTTCCGCTTGGTTTGCTTGGTTTGCTTGGTTTGCTTGGTTTGCTTGGTTTGCTTGGTTTGCTTGGTTTGCTTGGTTTGCATATTCATTTGTCGTATTCGAGCGCTCTGTTCTTCCCCTCCCATTACTGCAAGCCACATCATGAGCAGCCAGACCAAGCCGAAGCTCCAGTCAAAATCGATCAGGCTGTGAAGCGCCAGCACCAAAAAAGGCGGGAGCAGACGGGGACTGCCCGAATAAAGCCTGTACCCGGCTGCAAGCAGCAGGATCAGCGCAAACAACAGGCCTATCCCTCCTGTATTCAGCATCAGATCAATATATCCGCTATGCACTTCGGCACCTACATATGGCTCCGATTGGATTGCCCGGAAGGAAAGGCGCCAGGTATCTCCTCCTTGGCCAAACCATGGAGCCGTCTGAAACAGCTCCCAGGCATCCCTGTACATGAGATGACGCGCATTCGCGGTCTCACTCTGCATAATACGTGATTGTGCCGGGAGCAGAACGGCAACCAGAGCGATGAAACAGCACGCGGCGGCTGTTGCAAAAGCCAACCGCTGCCGAAGGCCCTGGCCTGTCCGCCTGCTGGTCCACTTTCTTCGGCCAGCACCATGGATGCAGCCGAGCCCCGATGCTCCGCTCAAGGCGGCACGGACTCGGTCCGGGCATAGCCCTGCTGCCCGGAACAGCATCAGGCCGGCTGGCACAGCGCCGGCCCAAAGCCCGGCCAGCCACAGCAGGCCGGG
>NZ_CDSE01000055.1 GCF_001373415.1 Paenibacillus dakarensis
TGGATAAATCCTCACTTTCTAGGGGGGGAATAGGAAAAAGAACATTAAAAAAACATTTTCCAAACCTCAGGAAGGCTGAAAATGTTTCGTATGCGCTGTGAATGAAGTGTGCATAGAGGCTTAGCCGTATGGTGGCTTGCTATTATGTACAGTCGCAGTAAGAGAACACTTTCCTATTACCCGTAGGATAGATGTTGTGCTGTATACAGGCAGGTCTCCTGACTTAGGGCATAGAGTCCGGCGCCTTCCCAAAGGACTAACGTCATAGCCTTCAGTGGCACACAGCCGGATTCATTTTTCGAACCGCCAAAAAATGCGTTCCGAAACCCTTTACAGTGGCGGGACCGTGATGGATTTGCACCATGCTTCCCTATTAAGTAAGACGTTTCTGAAGAACGTCAAACACCTGTATACACTATATTTTGTTGCACTTAATAAATCTAGCTCAATATATTGTGTTTGTAAATAGATTTCTTCAAAATAGACGCAAGGTGAATTATAGCAAACGAGAGAGGAAACCGCTAATTTGTAATACGGTAAAATAGTGTGATATTCCGCACATTTTGACGAAATACGTCTCTTTATGAGGGGATATACGCTTTATAAGTCATTGCTTTTGGGCGCAATATTTGAATGAGCTTGATATGTGAAATGGTGACTGAAATTTTGAAATGAGACTTCAGGCTGATACAATATAGTTATCTGAAAAATGGATGAAGGAGGGCTAACCTATGGCTATTGCAGAAGTTACAGTCATTCCGATCGGAACGGCTACAACAAGCCTCAGCACGTATGTCGCGGATATGCAGCGGGTGCTGGAGAAGCAGGAGGGGATCTCCTATGAACTGACTTCGATGAGCACGATTATTGAGGGGGAATTGAGCTTTGTATGGAAGGCCATTGCAGCTTTACATGAAGCGCCATTCCTAACCGGTGCAAAGCGTGTATCCACATCGGTCAAAATCGATGATCGCCGGGATCAAGTGTCCTCAAGCAAGCAAAAGCTTCAATCGGTGCAGGAAAAGCTGGGCGGGTAACGAGGAAGAGGCCTGCCTCTTTTTCATCGCGAGAGGGGTTGAAATTTTCAGCCCAAGCGTTATAATGTTTTTTGTCGTTTTATTATCGATATCTGCTTGCTGGTGTAGCTCAGGGGTAGAGCAACGCACTCGTAATGCGTAGGTCGGGGGTTCAATTCCCTTCACCAGCATCTTAATAAACTCAATAGTGGCGCGGCTTTCCGGATTTAAGGGAGCTGCGCTTTTTTTGTTAATTTGCGATTCTTCTACCACGGACCCATACACCAAAGTCCTAACTCTTTAAATGTTGAACTGTTTTATGGTTGATTCGTTGTTTCAATATAAAAAAATCCGCACCCTACTCCTCAGACAATTAGATTACATGTCCAAGGTTCGAGATGCGGTTCAAAGGGTTGGTAAGGTCTGTTTTACTTTTCCAAATGATCTATCGCGTATTGTGCTTCTTCCTTAGTGAATTTTTCGCCGTATTCCGAAATTAATTGATCGTAAATACATCAGGAGCAGATGCTGAACAGCGATTGAAATATGGGCCGGGATATTGTCAAAGCGCCCTGACCATTTGTGAGGTAAGACATAAGATAAGGTGTGGTTAAAAACAAAGGAGGTATGAAACATGGGTGAAGTTGGTGGAGGATACGGCGGAGGATACGGCAGCGGAATCGGAGCAATCTTGGTATTGTTCATTCTGCTCGTTATCATCACAGGTGCATTCATCTAATAGAGTTTAGTTAATGGGCAAAACCCCTGGCAGCATAGTCGCTGCCAGGGGTTCCTTTTTGTTTAGTGCGGGATCTTTTATGGCTCTTCCTTGTGTGGTTACTTATTGCGAAGGACCGATGGCGATCCAGGATAAAAATCCGTAATTCTGGCTGCAATCTGGCTGGCGTGTGACCTCCAGGATCGCGGTGTCTGATTTTTGCATCTTGAGGGTTACCAAAAAACCGGGATGATTGCTCATGGCTACAATGACATAGTTTATGGTTGAGAAGGGTTCATCGAAGGTGACGATGACCTGAGTGGTGTTCTCTTCTGATTCATGAAACGCAATCGCAGCCAGGCCGTACTGCTGGGTCGACGGCTGAGAAGATACGCCTCTAATCGGAGTAAAGGACAAATGCTGTGGAGTGATGGATTCGGATGCAAGATGACAGGAATCGATGGAGCCATTTTCGATATGCTTACCGGAAAGAGTAGCTTTCGCGATATGCTCGCCGGAAAGGGTGCCGCTTGTGATATGCTCGCCAGAGAGTGACCCGTTCACGATATGCTCACCGGAAAGAGACCCGCTCATGATATGCTCGCCGGAAAGGGTGCCGCTTGTGATATGCTCACCGGAGAGTGATCCGCTCGCGATATGCTCGCCAGAGAGTGATCCGCTCGCGATATGCTCGCCGGAAAGAGACCCGTTCAAGATATGCTCGCCAGAGAGTGACCCGTTCACGATATGCTCGCCAGAGAGTGACCCGTTCACGATGTGCTCGCCGGAGAGAGATACGTTCATGATATGCTCGCCGGAAAGAGACCCGCTCATGATATGCTCGCCGGAGAGTGATCCGTTCATAATGTGTTCGCCGGAGAGTGATCCGCTCGCGATATGCTCGCCAGAGAGTGATCCGTTTACGATATGCTCGCCGGAAAGAGACCCGCTCATGATGTGCTCGCCGGAAAGCGATCCGTTCACGATATGCTCGCCGGAAAGGGACTCGCTCGCGATATGCTCGCCAGAAAGGGACCCGCTCGCGATATGCTCGCCGGAAAGAGACCCGCTCATGATGTGTTCGCCGGAGAGCGATCCGTTCATGATATGCTCGCCGGAAAGAGACCCGCTCACGATATGCTCGCCAGAGAGTGATCCACTTGCGATATGTTCACCAGAGAGCGATCCATTCACGATATGCTTGCCTAACAGAGAGCCGGAGACAATTTTAGTGCCCGTTATGCTGTTATCTGCGAATTTGTCTCCTGTAAGACTCTCGTTTAGGACAAGTTCTGAGGTAATAGAGCCTGGTTCAATATGCTTGGAACCAATGCTCCGTTCCTGTACATGATGAGGGAGAATAACTCCTTCTCCTAAATGACGGGACTGCACGGATCCCTGCTGCAGATGCTCGGTTCCTGTACAATCGGATTGCAGGTGGAATGAAGACACGGATTGGCTTTGAAGGTGATATTGGGTAATGGAGGAATTAGCAATATGTTCTCCGTTTATAGCCGAATCATCAATATGCTGTGATGTGATAACCCGATCCCGAATATGAGAGCTGTGAATCGTTCCGGATTGGAGATGAACTGAACCGATAGCCGCATCCTTGATATGTTGGGAAGAAATAACTTCAGGCTGAAGATGAGTTTGGTTGATGGCATTTGGCGCAATGTGCTTTTCTGTGACCGATTCATTCTCAAAATGGCGGGCCTGGATAGCTTCATCACTGAGGTGTGCTGATTGAATAATGCCAGACTGCAGATGAGATGCACATATCGAAGCGTTCTGGATTTTATTGCCGCTGATTGCATCGTCTTGAATGGCAGCTTGGGATATAGAAGAGGGACTTAGATGAGTTTCTGCGATAAGACCAGGCTGCAGCTTTCGTCCGGGAATGCTTTCGTCTTTAAAAATATCCACTGAGCGTACTTCATCTGAGAGATGACTTAAGGTAATGGTATTCTTTTTAAGGTGATATCCGTAGATGCTTTCTTGTGCCAGATGTTTACCGGATATGGACTCAAGCGAAAGATGCTGGGAAGAAACAGAGTGAGGAGCAATTTTGTCGGATGTCACGGCGTTTTGCTGCAAGGCTTCGGCTGGAATGGATTCATCTGACAGATGAATACGATGAATCGATTTATCTTTGATCTTGGAAGAACCTACGCTTCCTTCAGCAAGCTTCGCAGAAGTTACAGCCAGGTCGGTTAACTTATCGGTGGTTACACTTTCAGGCGACAGCTTAAGGGAAGTGACTGCATGGTCTGCCAGATGCTGAGGCGAGACAACTCCCGGACCAATAGAAGATTCCGTGATGGCGCCGCATGCAAGTTTTTCTCCTGTGATAGAACCGTTCATGATCGCTTCGGATTCTACAGAGGATGGCGTGAGATGTTTGCTTGTGATTGCCTTTGCAGTAATATGATTTGGACCGATGGCGTCGTTCTGAAGGGAGGATGAACCTACACTCCCTTTGGCAAGGTGCTCTTGGTGAACGGAGCCGTTAGACAGATTAACACCAGTAATACTCTGCTCTGCGATAATCATTCCGTTCACGGAGCCCGGGGCCAGCTTGTTTCTTGTTACACTGCCAAGCGCAAGTTTATCTTCGGTCACGGATTCTGCTTGCAGATGGTGTGTGGCAATCGACTCGCTGCATAGGTGGCGCTCTGTAATCGATTCGGATGCAATCGAAGATGTATGAACAGCGTGCGGGCTAAGGTGACTGGATTGGATGCTTCCTTCTCCTATATGCTCCCGAAGAATTGCACCAGGTTGAACATGCTTCGACTGCAGCGCATTTGGGGCGATCTGCTCTGCTTGAACCGCTCCCTTTGCAAGGTGTCTGGTGTGAACAGCTTCATCTGTAATTTTGCTGGGCAGAATACTTTGATCTGATATTTTCGAAGCGGTAACCGATTGCTCGACCAGTTTGGCAGTACCTACAGACTGATCGGCCAGTTTCCCTGTGGTAACACTAAAGTCATTCAGATGACGCGTTAGAACCTCTCCATTTCCAATTTGGTCCCTGCCGACGGCAGCAGGCTGAAGTTGATCAGGGCCAATGACTCCTTGTGATAAATGCAGGGCAGAGACTGCTCCTTCTTGAAGGTGCCGTGCACCCACGATCCCATCTTCGAGTTGTTCCGGCCCAATGATGCCGCTCTCCAAGTGATGCCTGGCAATGATTCCATCGGCTAAATGAAGTCCGGAAATGGATTGGTTCTGAATATGAGAGCCATCGATGGCGCCAGGTTCGATCTTTTGGGAAGTGACAGATCTCTCGCGCAGCTTGGAGGTGGTTACGGATTGATCCGCCAGCTTGGAGGTATGCACGGATTCATTGGCCAAATGACGTGTACCAACAGAGCTGGCGGCGATTTTATTGCCGGTGACCGCATCGTCGTCCAGTAAGCTGCCTGATAAAGTGAGTCCGCTTAGGTGACGGGAGAGAACTGCGCCGTCTGCAAGCTTATCTGATGTGACGCTATGATCAGCCAATTTCTGAGAGGTGATGCTTGCATCCTTGATTTTGGCACTGCTGATTCCGCCGTCTGCAATGGCTCGGTTAGATACGGCTCCATCGGAGAGATGATCACTGTTTACAGAACTGCTTCCGAGCTTTCGGGAAGTAATGCATCCGTCTGAAATTTGGAGACTTGTCACCGCATAATCTTGAATAGCATCGCTTCCTACAGAGTCGATTGCCAGCTTGGAGGCGGTAATAGAACGGGAGGCAATGAGGTTCTCTGTAATGGCACCATCACAAATATCCTCTGTGTAGATGAACGGTTCCTTGATCCCGGGCATCTTTTTTTCATCCAGCAAGCTTTTAAGATCAACTTGACTCTTATGTGGTGCTGATGCAGCCAAGCCGGCTTGCAGAGGATCACCGGGGGACTCGATACTTGTGATCGTATTTTTTTCATCGGATTCGTATATACGTCCCTCTGATATCGGATCGGGTGTATTGATAAAAGAGGCAGTATCTTCTTGAGGCTGCATGGTCTGAGTCGACCCGATACTGGCCTCCTTGGGAATGTAGTATTGCTCTGCTACGTCAATCTCTCTGGTGTTCGGGTTCACCGCATAACGCTGGGTTAAACGTTTGCCCGATGGATGCTTCCCTCGTTTTTTCAAGACTGCACGCTCCTTTCGGAAATAGTTCGTCTGGGCATCATATGCGAGGGAATGGGCGGATGTCACTGGTATATTTCAAACTGAAGTCACTTCAACGCTCAGCAGGCTGGGCGATTTGAATATCCACGATGTTAACCCTGGCTATGTTTCCTGGAGTTACAATCGTAATCTGGCTGCCTTTGGCGGCCATGAGCAGCTGAAACCCCAGCGGGGAGACAATGGAGATCCGGTAATTGCCCGGATCTGAATCCTCCGGCATACATAGGGTGTAGGAGACAAGCTGTTTAGTGTCTACATATTGTACGGTGACGGTGCTTCCCATAAATACAAAATCAGGGCAAGGGATCTCCTTATCGCTTGCGTGGCTGCTTAGATACTGCTCCATTTTAAACATATACCGCTCAAAAAAAGCCTTTGTATTTTTGCGTTCCCGCTGAATTCGAACATCATCGGTGGGAGGAAGATATTGATCGAGCAAGAGTTTGAGCTGTTCGTCGAAAAATGACAACTGGGAAACAAGAATCTCTCTGATATTCATTTTCTCCAAGTGCAAATTCATCGTAAAAGCTCCTTTTTAGTATGATGGCTTACCAAGTCCATTAGAGTATTACATTTAATGTAAAATGATCAGGATAAACACGAAGGCACTCCGTTTGTAAACAAACGAAATGCCTTCATTTTCTATGCCATATCCTGGTTCCATTATGCCATAAAGGCAGGGGACCCACAACATATTTGGCACGATATGTACGATAGAGCGAATATAGACGCACCCTGCAGAATGGATTCTGCAGGGTGCTTTATTACTTGGCATTATAACGCCAATATTATTTAACCCCTGACGGCCCTGTTAGGCTCTACAGTCGGTCCCTTGTTCTTGAAATTCGATGGGAATTACTTCCAATACGACAAAAGCCCTGCCTCTCTTTCGTCCTTGCGGCTCCGATGACCGCTCCAGAATGAATTAGAACACCAACATTGTTAAACTCATACTTTTGGGTTAGAAAATAGGAATTTCTCAACTTCATCTGAGATAGAAAATGATTTATGCGAGGAACTTACGGGGTTAAACAAAACTATATTTTTATATCATAACATAATATTATTTTGAAGGCAAATTAATATTTTGGATAAATAGTATGCAACAAAACCGCTTGATTTTTTTGTCGATTCCAACGATATTCTATACATAGGTAATTTATTCCTAGTGTAGAGCTTCTTTTGACAGCCAGGGTTTTTCGGCATATTACAATTTAACTGCGACGAAAGTAGGCATTTTATGCAACTCTACAGAGCCTTTTTAAAACAGCTTATCCGCAATTATGTGATCGGTTTATTAGTTGCTGTACTCGTGGTGGGCGGGGTGCTGTTAACGACAACAATTCATATTTCCCATATTGAAGGAATGCGGCTTATGGGCATTTTTACTGTTTCCGCTATCATCATGGCAGCCGCTGAAATCCTTGTGTTTCGAAGACATTTACGTTCGATTCGGGAAACGCTGAAGGCACCAAGCCCTGATCTTCAGTCACTCGAAGCAGCTTATCTTCAGGCACAGCGTATGCCCAGGCTTGCGGTATTCCGGATCTACGGACCACATCTGCTGGTGCTATGCTTGCCCGCCGTAACGATTACCATCTGGATGCTGACTCAGGGGCTTCTCACCATTCCACCCTATTATATTTGGCTTGCCTCTCTGGGAGCAGTACTGATTGCAAGCTGCCACGCTATGATTGAATTTTTCCTTACGGTAGGGGCGATCCGTCCCGTGGTTAAGGAGCTGAGACGGCAAGCATTATCACGGTTCGGAGTTGACTTTTCATTTGAAGGGCATGTGTTCACCTCTATTCGTATCAAGTTCCTGCTAAGTACAATGCTTATCGGAACATTCCCGTTATTTCTGTTCAGTCTGGCAGCCCAAATTCGGCTTGAGGAATTCGATACCATGATGACTCAGGAATACTGGGGATGGGCGGGTGTGATCCTTCTGATTGGTGTTCTTTTCGCTTATGTTGGGGCATTGCTCCTGACACAGGATGTGAATCGTCCAATTCGCCAGCTGTACCGGGCCATGAATGAAGTGAAGGAAGGGAATCTGATCCAGACCTCTAATCTGTACTCGGATGAATTCTCGAACCTGATCGCCGGTTTTAATATGATGGTACGAGGGCTGCAGGTAAGGGAAGAGCGGAATGGGAAGCTGCTTGACAGTTATTTTGCAGCGCTGGCCGCTGCTCTTGATGCACGGGATCCCTATACCGCTGGACATTCCTTGCGTGTTGCCGAATATTCAGTTCTGCTCGGAACCTTGGCCGGACTGAATGAAGAGGAGATTGATCTGCTGCATAAGACAGCGCTGCTCCATGACATCGGGAAGATTGGGTTAAGGGATCATATTTTGCTAAAAGAAGGACGGTTAACCGAGGAAGAATTTTCACAGGTGAAATCTCATCCTGAGCAGGGGGAGAATATCCTGCGCCAGATCGAACCTGCTGATGCTATGGCACCTTATCTTCAAGGGGTGCGTTCCCACCATGAGCGTTACGATGGGCAGGGGTATCCAGATGGCCTGAAGGGGAGCGAGATACCGCTCTATGGCCGGATCATTGCCGTAGCGGATGCGTATGATGCAATGACGTCTGACCGGCCTTATCGAAGCGGGATGCGGTCTTCTGAAGCGCTGAACATTCTGGAACAGGGACGAGGGACACAATGGGATCCTCACTTTGCAGGGATGTTTGTGAAATATATGAGATCCAACAAGAGTATTCGTCCGGGCTCGCCTATTTCTCCATTATGATTAGCTGAATCGTACAACTGAAAAGCAGCACACCCAAAAAATCAGGACACCTCGGAAGAGATGCCCTGATTTTTTACTTCATGAGTGTATAGTCATCATTTGTCATGGTCAGTATATCTTCCATACCGGATGTAATGTAGACTTTCTTGTCTTTTGTAATAAATAAGACTTCAACATGATCCAGCTGTTCTGCAAACTCCAGCCCACGCGTAAGTCCCATTGAGAAGATCGAAGTGGATAAAGCGTCAGCGTCGATGGATTTTTCGGTTAGAATCGTAACACTGCTCAGATCATTATCGACGGGATAGCCTGTCTCGGAATCAAGAATATGATGATAGTATTTCCCGTTCTCCTCGAAAAACCGCTCATATATACCGGAGGTAACAACCGTCTGATTCTGCACCTTCAGGTTGCCGATCGGGTTGCCGCGCGTCAGGTCGGGATCTTGAATGCCGATCGTCCATTGACGTCCGCCGGGCTTCTGCCCCAGTGCCAGCACGTTACCGCCAAGATCAATGATGGCGCTATGGAAGCCGTTATCGGTCAAGTACTTGGCAATTTCATCTGCAGCATATCCTTTAGCAATGCCCCCAAGGTCAAGAATCATTCCTTTTTCCTTCAAAAAAACCTCGCGATTATCTGGATTTAACTCAATCTGTTGATATTGGCTCAGAGGAATGAGTTTAGTGATCTCGCCTGCATCAGGCACATGGGCACCCTCATTGCCGATATTCCATAAGGAGACGAGTGGGCCTATCGCCAGATCGAAGCGGCCTTCTGTCAGCTTGGAGTAGTCGTAGGCTTTCTGGATGACTTTAAAGGTATCCTCAGACACTTGGACAGGCTTGATGCCGGCGTTAGCGTTGACGTTATAAAGCTCACTCTTGTCATTCGTGCGGCTCATTTCAGTGTCGATTCTTTTCAGAAGTTCATCTATTTCTTCAAAATGGCGGTTAGTAATTCGGCTGTCATACACTTTTACCTGTACGATGGTATCGAATATATAGTAAGATTTTTTGATCGGTTCTGTAATTTCCGTCTTCTGGTTATTAGCGGAAGGCTCTAATGAATCTGCGCTGGAGTTAGCACAGCCCCCGATAATCAGCAATGCAGACAGGAGCAGAAGTAACGCTGAGAATTTAGTTTTGAACACATCCATTCCTCTTTTCCACCTGTGGTTTCGAGTGGATTATAACAAAGCTTGAAGGGGAGGGTATGTGAGACTTCTCATATTTTTATATAAAATTTTGAATAAAATTTTGGGTTTAGTGATGAATTTGTGAAACCTTTCTCAAAGTTGTATAATTGGTTGTTTCCTACATTGATGGATTCCCGGAGAGTGGGTATAATGAGGACATCTAAGATTTATATAATCAAAATATAAGGAAGATGCCTATATGAAACGCGGTGATGTGGTGCTGGTCTCAGTTCTTCTGGCAGCAGCGCTTATATTTCTCGTTCCGAGATGGTTAGGTGGAAATGAAAGTGAAAAAAATCACATAAATCCATTGACGGCAACGATTACAGTAGATGGTCAAGTGTTCAAAACAGTGGAGTTAACGAAAGAAGAGCAGACGATTGAGATCGAGACGGATCATGGACTGAATATTTTAAAAGTGCATGATTACGGGATCGAAATGATCGAGGCTGACTGCCCTGATCAGGTGTGTCTGAGCTTCGGATTTGTCGATAAGAAGAATCAGAGCATTGTATGTTTACCGCATAAGGTATTAGTTGAGGTAGAAGGTGCCTCGGGAGGAGAGAATCAGGATGAAACCGACGCCGTTGTCAATTAGTGATTCAGCATTGATGCTTAAAAGAACGGTTATCATTGCTATTTTTGCAGCTGTAGCTGTAGTTCTCAGTATTGTGGAATCCCTGATCCCAGTCAATTTGTCGGTGCCTGGAGCCAAGCTGGGACTTGCGAATATTATGGTGCTGACCTGTTTGTATTTCCTGCGGGGAAGGGATGCGCTTGCGCTCATCATATTAAAAACAGTACTGACGGCTATGATTTTCGGAACCTTTTCCAGTTTTCTGTTCAGTCTGTTCGGAGCGTTGTTCAGCTTTGTAGTGATGTACGGACTGCTTAAAATCAGCGGAAAAAGACTAAGTCTTATTGGTATCAGCATTGCCGGCGGAGTGGCGCATAATATTGGTCAATTAACGGCTGCTTCGATTATTTTTAAGACGACTTCCATATTCTATTACTTACCGGCGCTTCTGCTGACCGGTATTGTGACAGGGATTCTTATCGGTATCTCGGTGAGATATCTCATTCCGTCTCTTTCCAAACAGTCCTTGTTTGCCGGATTTACTGATTAGATTGGAACATCCCGGGCGGGGGGAATCCAATCGGACACAGGAATAATTTGTGAAGAGGGAAAGATATTGCAGGGGGTAAGGGGGAACTTGCTATGGGGAGACAGGAACAATGTAACCGGAAGCAGGTAAAAGATTTCGCAAGCGAACCGATAGACCGAATGCAGGCACCATCTGTGCTTAAACTTAAAGATGTCAGCTTTTCATATGATGGACAGACAGAGAATATCCGATCGGTCAGCTTTACAGTAAACCAGGGGCAGTGGGTGAGTATTGCCGGAAGCAACGGGAGTGGTAAATCAACGCTGTCCCGGCTGCTTAACGGGCTGTTATTTCCGAATGAGGGTTACGTTGAGGTAGCCGGACTGGAACTGGTGCCGGAGCATCTGGCTGCGATTCGCCGTAAGATCGGGATGGTGTTTCAGAACCCGGACAATCAATTTGTTGGAAGCACGGTGGAGGAGGATATAGCATTTGGGCTGGAGGGACTCCGTATGTCCCGGAAGGAAATGTGGGAACGAATTCACCGCTATGCAGAACAGTTTGGTGTAGGCCATCTGCTCTCCAAGCATCCATCCGAGCTGTCTGGAGGACAGAAACAGCGGGTTGCTCTGGCTTCTGTGCTTGCAATGGAGCCGGAGATTGTTGTGCTGGATGAAGCATCTTCGATGCTGGATGAACAAGCACGGGGCGATTTGATCCGCATTCTAAAGCAAATGCATGAGCAGGGACGATATACGATTCTATCGATAACGCATGACGCTGATGAGATTAAAGCATCTGAACGGGTTCTGGTCATGCGAGCCGGAGAGGTCATTGCCGATGTTTCCCCAAGTGAACTGTTTGCTGATAAGGAGCTCATGTCACAGAGCAGTCTTGAAGCACCGTTCTCGCAGAAGCTTGCAGAGGAATTGAAGTCACGCGGCTTGATGCTGGAACGATCCGGACATGAACGGGAGCTGGTGAATTTCTTATGGTCATTCAATTAGATCAGGTAAGCTTTGATTATGATGCCCGCAGCCCTTGGGCGAGTGCCGCTCTTCGAGATCTTGATCTTGAGATCAGCTCGGGCCAATTCATCGGGGTTGCGGGAACAACCGGATCGGGAAAATCCACGCTGCTTCAACTGTTCAACGGGATTATCAAACCGACGGCTGGTACGGTGTCTGTACTTGATATCAAGATGAGGGCCGGAGATAAGGCTCCTAAGCTGAGAGAGCTAAGACGGCGGGTTGGGCTGGTGTTTCAGTTCCCGGAACAGCAGATGTTTGAAGATACGGTGGAAAAGGATATATGCTTTGGTCCGATGAATTTTGGAGCAAGTGAAGAAGAGGCTAAACAGCTTGCAAGAAAGGCGTTCGACAAAATGGGGCTCAGCCCGGACCTGCTGCAGCGCAGTCCGTTTCAGTTAAGCGGAGGACAGATGCGTAAGGTTGCGATTGCATCAGTGCTCGCGATGGAGCCGGATATTCTGGTTCTGGATGAGCCGACGGCTACGCTGGACCCTGTCAGCAGACGGGAGTTGATTGAGCTGCTGCAGTCGCTGTGCCGCGAGGAAGGTAAGACCATCATTATGGTCACACACCGGATGGATGAGCTGCTGGAGGCGGCAGATCGCTGGATTATCCTGCACGAAGGCAAATGTGTGTACAACGGCAATGCACGAAATCTGGCTGGGCGATTGCACCTCTTGGAGGAGCACGGCATGGCTGTACCGTTTCCGCTTCGCTGCTGGAGTATTCTTGCTGAACGATTTCAGCTTCACCATGAAGAGCCGTGTCTTACAGCTGCGTCCCTGGCACATCGTATTGCGGCTTTAAGCAATGCTAATGCTTGATGTGCCTGATTCATGAAGAGACACTGAAGAGAAGTGGGGGAAGATCATGCGTGACAAGCTATTGATCGGAAGAAGCATTAATACCGGCTCGTGGATTCATTCCCTGGACCCCCGGGCTAAGCTTGCATCCATGCTGTTATATGTAGTGGTCATTATTTTGGTATCGTCATGGCCGGATATGGTGATGACCGCACTCTTTTCGATACTGGTGATGTGGTCTACGCAAATTTCATTTCGGTATTATCTAAAAGCAATGAAGCCGCTGCGCTTCCTGATGCTATTTATATTTATCGTACAGCTTGTCACCGTCAAGAGCGGAGAAGCCTGGTTCAGTATCGGTTCTTTCACCCTGTATCAGGGCGGGCTTGAGCTGGGCCTGCTCAGTGTACTTCGGATGGCGCTTCTCGTTTCATTTACAGCCATTCTAACGTTCACAACAACACCGGGCAAGCTTAATCTTGGACTCGAAGGATTACTTAAGCCACTAAACAAAATCGGGATGCATCCGGAACGCTTAACCTTGATGATCAGCATCGCTCTCCGGTTTATTCCGACCATTCTGGATGAAACTCATAAGATCTTGAAAGCACAAGCCTCCCGCGGCGCCGATCTCAAGGAATTACCGTGGAAGGATAAAGCGAAAATGCTCGTTTCCCTGCTCGTTCCTGTCACCGTCAGCGCTTTCCGCCGCGCGCAGGACCTGATCCATTCGATGGAGTCCCGAGGCTATGTCATCCATGAGCCTCGCACGAGCCTGCACCATTTGACTTGGGAAGCGAAGGATACAGCGTTCTTGATGCTGTTTGTCCTGCTTGGGGTGCTGGTTGTGTTGGTTTAAAGCTAGTGTTTATGAGCTCTTCCGAGCTCCGAAATATTTATAATAGAATGGTTGTCGAAATAACTTCGGCAGCCATTTTTGTATATTTAATTTAAATAAAAATCACTTGGATGTAACTTGAAAGAATTATTAACGTTGTTTTATATAATGGAGATTTTGATTTTAAAGGGGGCGTTGGTCATAAAAAAACAAAAAATCCGTACTCCTTATTCTGGTACTGCTGACTGTTTCTTTTCTGATTATTTCATGTAACTATACTTCAAGGGAAACAGAACCAGAACTACTCGAAAACACACAATTATTTATATGAAAAATAAAGAGACTTTGACATTAATATTCGGAGGAAGAGGAAGCTATTTTATAAATGAAACAAATCGATTTACCTATAGGCTTCATCCTTACACAAAAACATCATCTTTAAATCAGTTGATAGATCGGGTAGAAAAGGAATCTTCAACTAGATAATACTAGTTACAGCTTACTTTCTTACTCAATGTATACAAAAAAGTGTCTACTTTCTTTTAGCAAGAAATGATATTTATAATAAAGAAAAGGGGAGTGGACGTGTTGGTTTGCGCCAAGGTGATGCTTGTTGAGGATGATTTGGAATGGAGCCGTGGGCTGCAAAAGTATTTTGAAAGTGAAGGCGGGTTTAAAATTGTGTATTGCGTAGACACGAAAGAAGCGTGCCTGTCAGCATTGAAAGAGACTCCGGTGGATATTATTCTGATGGATATTATACTGGGAGATGAATCCTCGGGACTAGATGCCACCCTGGATATTTCACACGAGTATCCGAATATCAAGATTATTATGCTGAGTTCGCTGGATAATGATGATGATACTTTCAACGAAGCATTTCTGAACGGCGCTTATGACTTTGTCTACAAGAGCGAATTCGAACAAGTTCCTGGGATTATTGCTGATGCTATGGTTGACCGTGAAACAAAATACGGACCCAGACTAAAGAAGCTGGTATATGACAAGAAAAAGAAGCTTCTGAATCCGTATGACATTCTGCTGCTGAAGCTGATCCTGGAAGGGAAGACGCAGCAGGAAATTGCGGATATGAGCAGCGTAAGCCTCTCTGCGGTGAAAAAGCATGTCAACCGGGTATTAGGTAAGTTTGAGTGGAAGCGCCCGACAAAAGAGTTGGCTGAGAAATGCCACAAGTGGGGCTTGCTGGACTAGGGGCATGAGCATGGTAATCGGCTTTTTCATACTATTGTTCGTCGTATTGACACCGATCAGTATTTATTTACTCGTAAGCCAGAGAGAGAATCGACTGCTTATATGGGGTGCGCTTATTGTCTTAACAGGGGGCATGAGCGGACTGCAGGTTATATTAGAGAAGCTTGCACTTCCTTACATGCAGTCCGCGGAGGTCAGTAACACCTGGTTAACGGCAGCTTATGTGGTGACGGCCTTTCTGAATATTGTGATCCATACCTTCCCCTACTATCTGATTCTTTTATTTTTTATACAATACGCCGGTTATTCCCAAAGAGTAATTATCGTTGTGCTGCTTGTACCGGTGCTGTTCTCATTTGTCTTCTGCGGGATGTATCCGGCCGCTAAGATGAACTATACTTACATCCTAAGCTGGGGTATCCCCTATCTGCTGGCCTCTGTCGTTCTCTTCATAAAGGGGCTTCTGCAAGTAGAAAAAGGGCTCGTCCCCAAGCTGCAGTATTTTGGAGTAGGGGGCATTTTCTTCGTTCCTGTGGCATTCTTGCTGCTTATGCAATTGGAGGGGATATATTTCAAATCTCCTGTCGACTTGCTTATATTCATTCCGATATTAAGCCTGATCAGCCTGCTGATTGGATTGATTTTATACGTATCTCAGGTATTTGCCCGATTTCAATCGAATACGGTGCTTACCCGAATGCAGGTAGCAACGAGCATGATGCAGCATGCATTCAAGAACGCGATTTCTAAAAATAAATTGTACGCCCTGTCGATTCAACGCAGCTTGGGCTCCAAACAATACGATGCGGCTAACGAACAGCTGGCGAGCTTGCTGAAATCTAATGATCATCTCTTGAGTATGGTGTCAAAGCTCTCGTATTTGACTCAAAGCCGAATTTCCGTCAACGCTGAGCCGACCGATCTGGCTGAATTGTTGGATGAGGTGATTGAGCAATATCAGCTCAGCTTCGTAATCTTTGAGAAACAGTATGAACAAGCCGTTGTGCCCATGGATCGAACACTGATAGCGGAATGTCTTTCGAACATGATTAGCAATGCGATTGAAGGAATGGACGGTCAAGGGCGGATCACGGTTACGGTTGAAAAAATGAAGCGGCACACAAAAGTTACCTTGACAGATACAGGCCGGGGAATGAACAATGAACAGCTGGGAAAGATTTTCGAGCCTTTTTATTCAACGAAGATAAAGTCGGGGCATAACTTTGGTCTCGGCATGTTTCATGTCAAAAAAATCATGAATGCACATCGGGGAAAAGTGAAAGTGACAAGCCAGCCGGGGAAGGGAACAACGGTTTCGCTTGTTCTGCCAATATAACTGATCGAACTGCAAGAGCCTCCATTTTGGAGGCTTTTTTATTTTCACCTTTATGTTGGTGGATGTTTTTTTGTCACCTGTACGACTTATTTTCCTCATGATAGGATTTTAGCGACACAACCCGAATACTGTCGCAATTCCAATACAATTCGTCTTTTTTAAGGAGAGGTGAGGGAGCTTGAAGAGGAGACTTATCATTATTCTTGTTTTTTTGATGGCATTTTCCAATGCTAACCTATTAGAAGCTAATGCTGATAATTATGAAAATGGCTTTCATGCATATGATAATGGTGATGGTACTGTCACTATCTATTGGTATGAAGGCCAAGATAAAGATCTGGTCATTCCCGACACAATAGGAGGCAAAAGCGTAACGGGCATAGGCAATGCATTTTCTAATAAAGGACTCACTTCTGTTGTAATTCCTGATAGTGTAAAAAATATTGGAAATCATGCGTTTTATATTAATGAGCTTACTGATGTCATCATTCCAAGCAGCGTGACGAGTGTTGGGGAAGGGGCATTTTCTAGCAATAAGCTTACCAGCGTATCCATTCCAAACAGTGTAACAACTATAGAAAAAGATACATTTTATTATAATCCACTGACTAATGTAACCATTCCGGATAGTGTGACTACGATAGAAGATTATGCATTTGCCAGTAATCAACTTACTACTTTAATAATTCCCAATAGTGTGACTAGTATAGGGGAAAATGCATTTTCTCAAAATAAGCTTACAACTTTAGAAATTCCCAATAGTGTTGTGAATATAGAAAAGAGTGCATTTGCTAACAATGGGCTGACTGAGGTAGTAATTCCAGATAGCATAACTAGCATAAAAGATTATGTGTTCTATAATAACAAGCTCACCAATGTAACTATTCCAGATAGTGTGACAAGCATTGAGATGTTTGCGTTTAGGCAAAATCAGCTTACCGATGTAACCATTTCAAAGAACGTAAAATCGATAGGTGAGCATGCATTTTCTGACAACTGGCTTAGTGCTATAGCCATTCCAGATCGTGTAACGAACATAGGTAATTATGCATTTACTAACAATCAACTTCAATCTGTAACAATTCCAGATAGCATAACTTGGATTGGAGAAAATGTATTTTCTAACAATCAACTTCAATCTGTAGTGATTCCAAATAGAGTAACTGGTATAGGAAATTATGCATTTCACAATAATCAACTTCAATCTGTAACGCTTCCGGAAAGTGTGACAAGCATAGGAACAAGTGCATTTTCCGAGAATAAGCTCCAAATGATTACAATCCCGGAGAATGTGACTGATATAGGATCTACTGCATTTCATATTAATCAACTGCAATCTGTGAAGATTTTTAATAAAGAAGTGAATTTTGGCGGCTCTTACGTTTTTACAGGTAACCCCAATATAGTCATTTACTCACCATCTGATTCTACGGCTAAGACGTATGCTGAGCAAAATGGACACAAATGGGGAATGTTGTATATCGCTGTTGAAGGGGTGATGACAAGTCATGCAACCCTGAACCTTATCGCCGGTGGAGCGCCAGAAACGCTGACAGCAACGGTGACCCCGGCAAACGCGACGAATAAAAATGTGACATGGGAATCGGGAAACCCGGCAGTAGCGGAAGTCGATGCAAACGGAGTGGTAACACCCAAGTCTGAGGGCGTAACTCTAATCACGGCTACGACGGTGGATGGAAATATATCAGCCAGCAGTGTAGTGTTTGTGGCTCCTGCAGTGAAGGTGACAGGAGTAACGCTGAATCAAGGTAGTTTGAACCTCGTCGTCGGGGGGACGCCAGAGAAGTTAGTAGCAACAGTAGCCCCGGCAGACGCAACGAACCAGGATGTAACCTGGGAATCGAGCAACCCGGCGGTAGCGGAGGTAGATGACAATGGAGTGGTGACGCCGAGGACGGCAGGCACCGCGACGATTACCGTAACGACAGTGGATGGAAATAAAACAGCCAGCAGTGTGGTGACAGTGAGTAATCCGGTCGTAGCTGTGACAGGAGTAACGCTGAATCAAGGCAGTTTGAACCTCATCGCCGGCGGAGCGCCAGAGACGCTGGCAGCAACGGTGACCCCGGTAAATGCGACGAACCAGGATGTGACCTGGGAATCGAGCAATCCGGCGGTAGCGGAGGTAGATGACAATGGAGTGGTGACGCCGAAGACGGCAGGTACCGCAACAATTACCGTTACGACAGTGGATGGAAATAAAACAGCCAGCAGTGTGGTGACAGTGAGTAATCCGGTCGTAGCTGTGACAGGAGTAACGCTGAATCAAGGCAGTTTGAACCTCATCGCCGGTGGAGCGTCAGAGACGCTGGCAGCAACGGTGACCCCGACAGACGCAACGAACCAGGATGTAACCTGGGAATCGAGCAACCCGGCGGTAGCGGACGTAGATGGAAACGGAGTGGTGACGCCGAGGACGGCAGGCACCGCGACGATTACCGTAACGACAGTGGATGGAAATAAAACAGCCAGCAATGTGGTGACAGTGAGTAATCCGGTCGTGAAGGTGACAGGAGTAACGTTGGATCAAGGCAGTTTGAACCTCATCGCCGGTGGAGCGTCAGAGACGCTGATAGCAGCAGTGACCCCGGTAAATGCGACTAACCAGGATGTAGCCTGGTCATCGAGCAACCCGGCGGTAGCGGACGTAGATGGAAACGGAGTGGTGACGCCGAGGACGGCAGGCACCGCAACAATTACCGTTACGACGGTGGATGGTTCTTTTACAGCTGCTGTTACCGTTAATGTACGTCCAAGGCCTTCTTCTGGGGGAGGTGGCGGAGGAGATGGTGGAAGCAATAATCCACCAGCACATTCCACAAATCCAGCCACACCAAAACAAGCTGAGCAGGGATCTGTAAATGCCGAAAATGTGGGAACCACAACGACTACAGTGGTAAATGGGCAAACAAGAACGATAATTTCTGTAGATCCAAAGAACATAGAAGAAAAGCTTGCAGCAGGAGGAATCCGTACGGTTCTTACGATTTCTACAGATACGAAGTCTAATGCATTGGTTGGAGAACTGACTGCACAAATGATTGCAAATATGCAGAAAAAGCAGGCGATAATCGAACTTAAAACAGCAGAAATAACGTATACATTACCTGCACAGCAAGTCAGTATCGAGACGATATCTGGGCTAATCGGAAGGGACATGGACCTGAAAGATATCAAAATACAAATTGAGATTTCGAGACCAGCGTCAGAGACCGTGAAAATTATAGAGAATGCTTCGGAGAAGGGAAACTTTACTGTTTTAATGGAACCTATTAATTTCACCGTCAAAGGTATATACGGAAATGAAACAATCGAAATCTCCACCTTTAAGACATATATAGAAAGAACAATTGCGATTCCGGATGATGTGGCTCCGAACAAAAAAATAACCGGAATTGTGGTAGAGCAAGATGGAACGGTTCGCCATGTGCCCACGAAGATCGTTACTGTAAATGGTAAGCGGTTTGCCCAAATCAATAGCTTGACCAACAGTACGTATGCATTGGTCGAGCATTCTCGAAGATTTACTGATGTGGAGCAGCACTGGGCAAAGGATGCAGTAAACGATATGGGCTCTCGCCTGATCATTAGCGGAGTTGATCATGTTACTTTCAACCCCGATCGGGATATTACACGTGCAGAATTTGCGGCCATTATAATCCGTGCACTGGGCGTTAAGCCTGATGGGAAGGACTCCTTATTCAAAGATGTACAGATGGCGGACTGGTACAGCGGGGCTGTTCAGGCGGCATCGGCTTATAACTTGATTAGCGGTTTTGAAGAGGGCACCTTCCATCCGATGGATAAAATCACCCGGGAACAGGCGATGACCATTATCGCAAGAGCAATGAAGCTCACGGATCTTCAAGCTGCAGGCTCAGCAGAGATGCTGCTCTCGTTTACAGACGCAAGCGATGTGGCTGTGTGGGCAAGGGAGGGGATTGCGGATTGCTTGCAAGTGGGACTTATATCGGGTAGAAGCGGCAAGCGGCTTGCTCCCAAGGAATATATCTCTAGGGCAGAGGCGGCGACCATTGTCCAGCGTCTTTTACAGAAATCCGAGTTAATCAACTAATGGAAAGAGGTATCTTAAAGGCGGTGTATCAAACCGCGATAAGGATACCTCTTTTCATATTTCAAACGGTTGAGTATTTGGTTTAGGTAAACACGCACGAAGCAGCGGAGGGGACGAATCGGTTCCGGTAAAAGCTTTCCGAAGGAAAGCTAGCATCGGGAGCATAAGCTAGAAGCGGAAGCGGTCGCCTAAAAGCTTTCCGAAGGAAAGCTCGCATCGGAAGCATATGCTTTGTCCTCCAGTTTCATCCTTGATAAAAATAGTTCAGGAAATTGGAGGACAAGAGCGATTGAAGGAATGATTCGTACCCGCAGCGCCTACCTAAAGAGAAAGTTAAGCAAAAACAAGATAACAAAAAGAAGCCATCCCACAAATTTGTGGAATGGCTTCTATTATATCGTTTATATCAAGCTGCCGAGAAGTATTGCATAAGCACACCCAGATCTTTGTGGGCAGGGAAGGCGGATAATTGCTTGATGATGGCCTCAGCACGATCCAGCAGCGAGCGGCTGAACTGTTCTGTTTTCTCGAGTGCTTCACTTTGGCGTATCGCATCAAGAACCTCATCGATGTCTCTATCAGGCGATTCCGGACCAATGTTACGGATCATAGCAGATAAGCCAGGGTCTTGTAGGGCATACAGAACAGGAAGAGTGACCTGGCCATGGCGGAGATCGCTTCCGGCGGGTTTACCGAGTGTTTCTGCATCCTGCGTAAAATCCATCAGGTCATCCTTGATCTGAAAATACATCCCCAGGCAATCCCCGAACTCATAGAGCAGGTCTGCCGTCTGCGTGTCACAGCCAGTGGAGAGGGCACCTGTTTTAAGGCAGGTTGCCATAAGCTGCGCTGTTTTATTTCGTGATTTCTCCAGATATTCATCCAGTGTCTGATCGTAATCAAAGGCATGGGCCATCTGTTGATATTCCCCGATACACAGCTGGGTGCTGGCAAGTGAGGACAAGTCATGTACATACCGCTCCTGCTCGGAAGAATACTGAGAGAGCAGCTCGACAATACGCAGTGACATATAATTGCCGATATGGATAGCTTCAGCAACTCCAGTCTTCAAGTGCATGGCAGGCTGTCCCCTCCGCAGATCAGAACGGTCAATCACATCATCATGGATGAGTGAAGCCGCGTGTATGAATTCAGCGGCCGCTGCAAGCTGCAGCTGCTTCCGGCCAACAGGCTTTGATCCGAAACGAGCACCTACGAGCACCATCAGGGGACGAAGACGTTTACCTCCCGAGCGAATTAACTCAAGTACGCTTTTAGCCACAATGGATGAACGGGAAAGGTCCGGATCGTATTTAACAATGTTCTCGATCTCCCGGTTAACCCGATGAATATCCAGGTCCAGTGCTTCGTGCAGTTTCATTTCGGATTCCTCCCCCTACATTGCTTTGCCAGCCTGCTTGTGCTTGAATTCATCACATAGGAACATCTCAAAATATGTTGTCAGCTCTTTATCAATTCTACGGCCTTCCGCCAGAGCAATTTGCTGCCGTTTAAGGATAGGCGACAAATAACTTGCTAAGTCAGTCTCGCGATATTTAACGGCCAGCTGAAGGAAGAAGCTGTATAAATAGTCGCCATCCAGTATACGTTTTGTGAGATCGGGATCGCTATAGGAACAATCCCTATGACGTTCTTGTGCCATATAAAGCAAGGCATAGAGTGCCAGCAGCACAGTCTGGCGTTCAGGCTCCAACTGATGAGGACCCAGCACGTCAGCCATCCGGTTCATATCACGACAAGGGACATCCGGAACGATTCCGGCATCCCTGGACCATTCTTCTTGCAGTAGACGGAAGGTATCGTTCATCAGTCGAGAATTCATAAAGCCCACTCCTTTGAGACGTTTTGCTGAATATAGTTCGTAAATCCTGTAGTTAAAAGCGGAAGTCATATGCAACTAGATATGCATATGACTTCTGCTGATTATCAATATGGTTTCCTAATCGGTATACAAGTACCAACGTTTAACGAAAGGAACCTTCTTCCAACGCTTTTTGAGCCAAGGCAGAACGTAGTAGTCAAGACCAAGCGTGCTTCCAGATCCGCCAATTGTAGCGATCGCAGCGGTGATGAACCACAGCATTTCATAAGGAGCCATACCGGATGTCCAGATCATAACACCCATTGCAATGGTTCCGATGGACGCTACAGCTGTGAACAGACCAGCAATAAGCATCAGACCGAACACGATTTCTGCAGCGACCATACCAACTTGGAATACGGAAGCAAGTGCAGTATAACCGCCGTCAGCAGTATAGAAGAACATATCCATAAATCCGCTGACCATGTTGCTGATGAATCCTGGTACAGGAAGAGCTTGAACAGCATCGCTCGCTGTCGATACAGCAGAAGCAGCCGTTTGTGCATCAACCGTTTGTTGGACAGCTTCTACCGCTTGTGTGGCAGCTGTTACGCCATCTGCCGACGGAGCCGGAGGAATAAGGAAAATCCGGTTCGGATCATCAATAATCTTAAGCATCTTCTCCCAGCCTTCGATCAACCACATAGCACCCAGGTATACACGCAGTGGAACGAGCCAGAAATTCGGGGAACGCTTCGAGAAGTGTCCGCCGAGGAAGCTTCTGCGATTATTTACATGGAAGAACTCATGCATCATATAGGTCCACAATTTATTAAAGCCTGCTACAGTAAACAGGTAGAACATATTAATGAAATGTTTGGACAACATAGCCATAAAGCCGGTTAGCATAAACATCTTATTCGGCAATCCTACATTTGCTACACCATAACGGCTGCCGATGCAGACCATGGTTCCGTGGAAGGATGGCTTGTAGGACTTTTTGGTTCCGCCTGTAATATCAGCATGCAGGTTGTGTGCGATAAGCGGAGCGGCATGCTCGGCATTTTCAACCATCTGAGGTACAGGGCGGGTTTCACCTTCTGGAATGAAGAAGATGTTATCGCCTACGACGTACACATTTTCATGATCGATGCTTTGCAGCTTGTCGTTTGTTACGATACGCTTGCGTCCTTGCTGCTCAAGATCGAGATTTCCAACGAGCTCGGAGCCTTCAACACCGGCAGTCCATACGATGGTGTTCGCAATAATTTCATTGCCTTCTCCGAGAATAACGCGGTCTTCACCAACGCCGGTAATTTTAGCGCCGGTGATAATTTCGACACCCATCTTTTTGAGACGTTTCTCAGATTTAGCGATCAGCTTATCTGGAAGAATCGGAAGAATTTTAGGTGCCATATCTGCAACCACGAGTCGAACTTCGGATTTATCAATATAAAACTCTTTGCACAGTTCGTCACGGAACTCAGCCATTTCGCCGATAAGCTCAACACCGGTGAAGCCGGCGCCTACAACGACGAAGGAGAGTTTGGATTTGCGAATAGCAGGATCCAGTTCTTTAGCCGCTTCACGGAAGCTGTGGCGAATCTGCTCTTTCAAGCGAACAGCATCTTCAAATGACCAGAGGGTAAATGCGTTCTCTTCTGCACCAGGAATCCCGAAGAAGGTTGGCTTACAGCCTGTACCGATAACCAGGTAGTCATATTCATAAACAGCAGTTTCAGAGCTTAGCTTCTTCTCATTAAAATCAATGTTGTTGATTTCATCCAGTACAACATTGACATTTTGACCTGCAAAGATTTTTTTGAGATCAATTTTAACGGAATCTTCCGGAGCGCGATTACATGCTACTTCATGAAGTTCAGTCAGCAAAGTATGATACGGGTTGCGATCTATCAGTGTAATCTGAACTTCTTTACTCTTTTTAAATTTCTTCGCGAGTTTTTTGGCCGTCAGAACGCCGCCATAACCGCCGCCCAACAGGACAATCCTTTTCATTTCTCCACCTCATTAGTTACATTATAAATGCAGAAGCGGGAGTAAACTCCCGTTTCTGCAGGTAGTATGAACTTGCCTTACTTACTTAATTACTTAGCTCCTTCAAGTGCTTTCTCTGCAAGAGTGAAGTATTCTTGAACGCTGATGGAAACGCCGCTGATTGCATCAGTTTTGCCTTCATCGTTGAAGCTTGCGCTGCCTACGCCTTGGTTCTCAAGGAAGAATGCTTGCGCTTTTTGAACTTGCTCATGCCATTCAGCTTGAGCGCCGCCTTTTTCTTTCATGCCATACTTGCCATCTTTGGAGAAGTCTTGTTTGTCTTCGCCATCTTTGTTAACACCGCTGAAGTAAGCTGCAACAACTTTACCGTTAGTTACAGTCAGATCAACAGTAGGCTGCCAGCCGCTTTTTGCATCCATTTCGCCTTCAGCATGATAAGCGCCGTCTTTGTACGGGCCAGCTTCTGTTGGACCAGCTTGCAATGCTTTTTGAGCAAGCTCTACGAATTCGTTAACGGAGATGGAAACGCCGCTGATTGCATCGGTTTTACCTTCATCGTTGAAGGTAATTGCTGCAGGGTCTTGTTTCTCGATCAAGAACTGTTCTGCTTTTTCAGCTTGCTCATGCCATTCAGCTTGAGCGCCGCCTTTTTCCTTCATGCCGTATTCACCGGACTCGGATACGGTTTTCTTGTCTTTACCCGCTTTGATGTTTGAAGCGTTCCAATCCGCAGCAGTAATCTTTCCGCCTTCCACTTTAAGTGTTACGTTGTACTGCCAACCGGATTTTTCATTCATTTCGCCTTGTGCGAAATAATTTCCGTCTTTGTATTCGCCAGCTTTTACATCACTTGCAGGTGCCTCAGTTTGAGTTTGAGATTTGTTTGCATCGGCAGTTTCCGGAGCTTTATCTCCGCAACCTGCAAGCAGACCACCAAGGACCAGAGTACCGGACAAAATAATGGACAATTTCTTTTTCATACAGATGACCTCCACTTTTTTGTTTGAATTTTGGTGAAAAAATTGATATTAAAATGTTGAAACATTTTAACGACGCAAGGGACTACCCGGAATTCGGTATGAAGCATTTTGCCTTATTCCGTTCATTGAAAAATCTGGTTGTGAGGCTTTATACCCGGTAAAAGCTTGAAAGGATGAGTCGTGAAGATTACCTTTCGATGGAATATTAGCATATACGATTAAATATTTATGTGAAAATAATCACTAATTATTTAACACCTGTTTTTTTAAATAAAATTTAATTTTTTCAAAAGAAAATGGTGGATGAAAATTCCGGTTTTTAAGTGAAAGAGAAGAGGATTCAGAAGCAGGTGCCACGGGTAATCGACAAGTATAGAACGCGCCATTATTCAATGATCAGTCACCATTTATACGGAGGAGTGATAGATATGGATAACAACGTATTTAAAGGGAAATGGAATCAGATCAAAGGTGAGGCGAAGAAGCAGTGGGGAAAATTGACGGATGACGATCTGGATGTTGTTGCTGGTGAAAGAGATAAGCTGGTAGGCAAGCTGCAAGAACGTTATGGACATTCCAAGGATGCGGCTGAGCGTGAATATAAGGAATGGTATGCGCGCTTCCGTGATTAAGACGGACGATAAATCATTCGATAGAAGGAGAGTGCGAGGTGTCATGTATAACACCACGGTTGTAACAGGCAAAATTATTGAGATTCGTGATGATCATGTTGTCACATATGAGGGTGACGCAATCAGTACTTATCATATGGGGTATTATTTAATGGCAAATGAGGAGCGGCTCCCCTATGAGGAATACGAGATGAAGACAGAAACAGAAACCGAGACTGAAACAGCGAGGTTTAACGGCTTATTTCGCAGAGAATGGAAGCCTGTTATATCCATGCTAGCCCTCTGGAGGAAAAGAGAACGTCATGCATAATCAAGAAAAATAAAGGATGCTGCTTATCAAAGCGGTATCCTTTTATTTATGCAATTTTTTGATGCACAAGCGGAATCTAACAATAATTTCTCTACCTTATTGACAGTGGGTATTGCGGGTGTAGAATGGGGTCAAAGAGAGTTTTTTCATCCATTATAAGTCATCGAAGGAGTGTATCCCCATCAAGGTTGTAAGAGTTATGCACAGACCGAATCGGCTGATTTCCAATCAGCGCAAACACTTGCTCACAGCCACCTGGGAAGGCGTCCCCGCCGTCATTTACCAGACCCTGCTTGGAGGCCCCTTTCTAACAGGTTATTTGCTTTATTTAGGTGCTGAATCAAGAGAAGTTGGATTTGTGCTTGCCGTCACTACGTTTTTTAACATTATTCAGATTTGGGCTGCATATTTGATTCAAAGGTTACAGTACAGGAAGAAAACATTAATTGTGTTCACCATCTTAAACCGGTTGATGTGGGGTGCAACAGGGGTCATACCGTTTGTATTTGATGAAAAATGGTGGATTCCTACGTTTCTGGTCTTATACATGGGAGCTTTTATTGCCGGTACGGTATCAGGAATGCTCTGGACTTCGATTATTAGTGACATGGTTCCGGCCAAGGTCCGTGGACGTTACTTCGGTATCCGCAATACGATACTGAATGCTCTAGGTGCAGTCGTTCTGTTTGTAGGTGGAATGATTCTGGATCGATATCCGGGAGGAATGGGATTTTTGATCCTGTTCATTATTGCCTGGATTGCGATTGCAGCGAATTTAACGATATTCTTTTGGTATCCCGACCCACCATTTGAACGCTCGAAAGAACAAAAGTTCTGGCCGATGGTAAGAAAGCCGCTTTCGGACCAGCCGTTTATAAAATCTACATTGTTTCTAGGTGTTTGGTTGTTCTTGCAAACGCTTGTTGTTCCGCTCTATTCTTATGCTATGCTGGATGTGCATCATATTTCTTATTCCGTTGTTTCGATTATGACAGTGGTTCAGACGGCAATCATGATGATGGGGTTCTATATATGGGGGAATCTGAACGCACGCTTCAGCAACCGTACCTTACTGTATTGGACCCTCCCGATCATTGCTTTGTCCTGCTTGTCTTGGGGACTATTGTCGGTTCTACCGCTTATCCCCGTACTAGTTCTGTCTCATATGTTGTTAGGTGCCGGCATTGGGGGGTTCAATCAACTTGCATTTAACTTTATGATTGGAGATACACCGAAGGGTGAACGTCCGATGTTCATAGCGATGTATTCAGCTATCACGGGATTAGCCTCATTTTTGGGTCCTGTGATCGGAGGACAGGTGTTTAAACTGTTGGAGGGAATGCCGGGCTGGATTCAGCAATATGGATTTCAGACATTGGTCGGAATGGTTATGCTGCTGACGGCAGCTACGTTTGGCCGTAAAGTGCTTCGTACCGCGTAGACCATAAGAGTTAAGGGATATATCTGTTATTAGGACAAAAAGGGGGAGCTTCCATGGGAATGACTGCACTGGTTATGGGAGCTACAGGATTGGTGGGACGGCTGGTGACAGAGGAACTGCTTCATCGTAATTTCATGGATGAGGTGAGACTGCTGGTCAGGCGTCCGGTAGACATGGTCCATCCCAAATTGAAGGTGATTCATACCGATTGGGACAAGCTGCAGCATGATAAAGAAGCATTTCAGGGAGTAGATAGTGTATTTTGCTGTCTGGGAACAACCATCCGAAAGGCTGGCTCACAGGAGCAGTTTCGAAAGGTTGACTTTGAGTACGTGCTGACCGGAGCCAGGTTAGCCAAGCTCGGAGAGGTTCGTCAATTTCTGGCCATAAGCAGTATGGGGGCTGATCCCAAATCCAAAGTGTTTTACAACCGTGTAAAAGGAGAGATGGAAGAGGCGTTATGCGGGCTTCAGCTGCCGGGGCTTCATCTGTTTCGTCCATCGCTCCTGCTAGGAGATCGGAACGAGAGACGCTTTGCGGAGGGCATCGCTTCCGTACTGATGACCAAGCTTGATTTTGCATTTACAGGAAGGCTTGCTTCAATCCGGGCCATACCAGCGGCTAAGGTGGCAAGGGCCATGGTTAATATTTCAATAACGAATACTAGAGGAAATCATGTATATCCTAACGAAGTTATTCATGTACTGGGAGAGACGATTGCTTAGGGATGACGATGGAATAAGAAACAGGATTGATGGGGAGGAGAATACATATGGCTAAAAACATAATATCCACGACGAACGCCCCGGGAGCTATTGGACCTTACAGCCAAGGCGTTGAGGTTGGTGGACTGGTCTATACCTCGGGACAGCTTGGACTCAACCCGGAAACAGGGCAGTTTGGCGAGGGAGTGGCTGAGCAGACGCGCTTCTCTCTGAACAATGTAAAAGCGATTTTGGAAGCGGCAGGAGCCTCACTGGATCAGGTTGTGAAAACGACTGTGTTCTTGAAGGACATGAACGATTTTGCCGCAATGAACGAGGTTTATGGAAGTTTCTTCGCAGAGCCATATCCGGCACGGAGTGCGGTTGAGGTTGCGCGTCTTCCGAAGGATGGTCTTGTTGAAATTGAAGTCATAGCTGTCAAGCCATAAATTCGTCTCACATGAAAAAAAGCTGTCTGGCTTTTCGATCCGATATGGATTGAAGCCCAAGACAGCTTTTTTTTGTTTAGTCGCGCGCCCGATTGCGTGCGAAGAACAGCCAGACGGAGTAGATGAACAGGATGGCTGCCACAATGAAGGCCGTAAGAAGAATCAGGTCTGTTTCCTTATGCTCCACGGCAATAGCAATGTAAGCCCAGACAAATATCAGGGGAAGGATGCTGTCGCGTGATGGAAAGCTGATCAGAAGAGCCAGTAATCCTCCAATACAGAGCAGGGCAATGCTCCAGCCAAGCTCTGTAAGTCCAAGCGGAGACCATCCATTCTTATGAATCACAATGCCGACATTGACCAGAAAGGCTGCGGATATCCAGCCGAGATAAATACTGAACGGAAGTCTGACCAGCAGCGTTTCGCCAGTCGTAGGAAAGCTTATTCTGCGTGTTCTGCGGTAGATGACACCAACAGAGAGCACTAGCAGCAGCATAGCAATAACAGACCATTCAATATAAAGATAATGCCATAGGAATAGCCATGCCATGTTAAAGACACAGCTGAGAATAAACCAGATGCCGACGGAGAGTACAGAATCCCGTGTTCCGGTATCCCGGCGCAGCTGATAGATTGTAAATCCGCCAAGCAGTATATAGATGACAGTCCAGATCATAAAGGCATAGCCGGCAGGAGTCATAAGGATGTAGAACTGATCCGATATTTCTCCGGTGCTTCTTCCTCCCAGGGGGAGTAGATTAGATAAGATATTGACAGTGATCACAGCTATAAAAGCGAGCACATTCCACCATCGATAAGAATTGGTACGGTACACCCTATCGCCTCCTCAAATATGTATGAATGATCTTATGAAGAATAAAATTCTCCTATTCACTTTTTATCTATATTGAATATACCCCATTTCCTCGAGGTCAAGCCTGTTAATGCGGCTAATTGACCTTAAGCCAGCAGGATGGTGACTGATTCATGTAACTCGGTGTTGTTTAATGGGTTGTGTAATAGAATGCTCTATTGTTCCAGTAGAGGAAGGGTATTCCTATCCCTGAAAGGGAGGTTTCTGCTAGCTTTCTTTATCAGGGCAATGGTACATATCGATCAAAAAATTCAACAAAATGGGAAGGGAGAGGACAGAATGAAGCGGCGGAATACAGCTTCTCGGTGGATTCAGCAGATTGTCTTCGTAGGACCTTCTGCCATCTTTTTCGTCCTGATTATGATCATTCCGTTTCTGCTTGGCTTGTATTATTCCTTTACGAATTGGAACGGGGTATCTGCACAGGTGAAATGGGTCGGGTTCGACAACTTCATCACGATCTTTACGAATGATGCCAAGTTTCGCAACGCCTTCAGCTTTACGGCTCGATTTATGCTGCTGGGGGTTATATTTACGAATCTTTTAGGATTTTTTCTGGCTTATTTCCTGACGAAGCCTTTAAAGACACGAAATGTGCTCCGGACGATTTTCTTTATGCCGAACGTGATCGGTGGTCTGCTGCTCGGCTTCATATGGCAGTTCATTTTTGTAAAGGGATTCGCTGCTATCGGCAAAATGACGGATATTCACTTCTTCACACTTCCTTGGCTGGGAACAAAAGAAACCGCTTTCTGGGCCATCGTTATTGTGTTTGTGTGGCAAACTGCAGGCTATTTAATGGTGATCTATATTTCTTCGCTCAATAACGTGCCGGGGGATATTTTGGAGGCAGCCGAAATCGACGGTGCCAGCCGCGGTCAGGTGCTTCGAAATATAATTCTGCCGCTTGTGATGCCAGCCGTTACGGTGTGCTTGTTCCTGGCAATATCCTGGTCATTCAAAATGTTTGATCTGAATCTGTCGCTGACGAAGGGTGGGCCTTTCGGATCGACGGAATCTGTTGCTATGAACATATACAATGAAGCCTTTACGAACAATCGTCTGGGACTCGGAACGGCGAAAGCGGTTATCTTCTTCATCGTTGTTGCGATCATCACAAGCCTTCAGGTCCGATTTACAAAGAGCAGGGAGGTAGAGGCTTGATGGATACGATTCGGAAATACCGTGCAGGAACGTTGATCACGGAGCTGATTATGATTCTTGTCGGCCTTCTCTTTCTCGTTCCGTTCTACTTTCTATTCGTGAATTCGGTCAAGACGTTTGGTAATCTGCTTACCGATTCCGCCGGTCTGCCGGTAACCGTGGAGTGGACAAACTACTCCCGCGCCTGGACGATTACAAGGTTTCCGACAGCGCTTATGAACTCCCTCATCGTGACGGTTGTAAGCGTCCTTCTGCTTGCCTTGTTCAGTGCCATGACTGCGTATCAGATGGTCCGGCGGGATACCCGGTTTAATCGAATTCTCTTCTCGATGTTTGTGGCAGCGATGGTTATTCCGTTTCAGTCCATCATGATTCCGCTCGTAAAAGTAACCTCCTCGATTGGCCTCGGCAACAGCTTGTATGGCCTCATCATCTGTTACTTGGGGTTCGGAGTCCCGCTCAGTGTATTCCTGTTTCACGGCTTTACGAAGTCCATTCCGCTGGAGATTGAGGAAGCGGCAACCGTGGACGGTTCAAGTCCGTATGGCGTATTCTTTCGGGTCGTATTTCCGCTCATGAAACCGATGTTTGTGACGGTCATTATCTTAAACACCCTTTGGATCTGGAATGACTATCTGCTGCCGTCCCTTATTTTGACCTCAGCAGAGCTGCGTACGATCCCGATTGCGACATTTGCCTTCTTCGGACAATATACGAAACAGTGGGATTTGGCCTTACCGGCCTTGGTGCTCGGCATTACTCCGGTGATTATCTTTTTCTTGATCATGCAGAAATATATTATCGAGGGAATTACAGCAGGAGCTGTGAAAGGATAAAGCTTTACAGAGAACACCATTCTTACTTTTATATATTCTAAAAAAAGGGAGGAATCATAAATGAGAAAATTTAGTAAGCTTGCCTTGATTATGGTGCTCGCATTGTCCACGCTTCTGGCCGGATGCGGTTCGAAGAATGATGGAAAGGAAGCTGGAGAAGGCGGGAGCGGAACCAAAACGCTGAAGATTTTCCAATTCAAAGTGGAAATTGCTGAGGCGATGAATAAAATGAAGGAAGAGTATGAGAAGGAGCATCCAGGCATCAAGCTGGACATACAGACAGTAGGCGGCGGCTCGGATTATGGTGCTGCACTGAAAGCGAAGTTTCAATCCGGGGAAGAGCCTGATGTATTTAATGTCGGCGGGTACAGGG
>NZ_CDSE01000056.1 GCF_001373415.1 Paenibacillus dakarensis
CCCCGCCTCTATGTATAGAGGCGAGGCTGAACCCGCGGTACCACTCTAATTCATTTTATACAAAATGATCTTCTTCGATGGCCATCACCATCTATCCCTGTAACGGTGGAATTCCGGCTAACCCTACATGATCAGGCAGCTGTTCATAGACGAGTTCAAAGGGAACGACATTACCGTTTCGCACCTGCCAACGGCTCTCTGAAAAGTCACTTCACTTCTACTATTTCTAATCAACACATTTGAGTATGAAACTTGATAATATCTTAGGGAATGAACCTTGTTTTGTCAACCCTTATTTTTCCATACTTTACATCGTACTGAACTTTTATAACAAGCCGGATTTCTTCACATTGGCGAGAAAATCCTGAAATTCAGGGATATTCAATTGCTGCGCCGCATCAGACAGTGCCGTTGCTGGATCCGGGTGAACCTCTACCATAACTCCGTCTGCACCAGCTGCCAGAGCAGCCCTGGCACAAGGGGCCAAAATGTCTTTGCGGCCTGTTGAATGCGTTACATCAACCAGAACCGGAAGATGCGTCTCCTGCTTCAAAATCGGTACTGCTGAAATATCGAGTGTATTTCTTGTAGCTTTCTCATAAGTCCGGATTCCGCGTTCGATCAGCATCACTTGCGTGTTGCCACGAGATACAATGTACTCCGCCGCATGAACGAATTCATCGATGGTGGCTGCAAGTCCGCGCTTGAGGAGAATCGGTGTATTCACATCCCCTGCTGCTTTCAGCAGTTCAAAGTTCTGCATATTTCTTGCGCCGATTTGGATGACATCGATATATTCACAAGCCAGCTCAATATGGGCTGGATCTACGATTTCACTGATGGTCTTCAGACCGAATTCAGAAGCGACTTCTTTCAGAATTTTAAGTCCCTCTACACCTAAACCTTGGAAATCATAAGGTGAGGTTCTTGGCTTGAACGCTCCTCCGCGCATCACTGTAATACCCGCTTCCTTCAATGCAGCAGCAACCTGGCGAACCTGCTCATAGCTTTCAACCGAGCAAGGGCCTGCGATCATTACCGGTTTGCCGCCGCCAACAATGGTGTCACCAAGTTTGATAAGCGTATCTTCCTGCTTCTTTTTACGGCTGACGAGCAATTGCTTCTTCGTATCCACCTGCTGCAATTTGAGCGATGCTTGAAAAATCTGCTTGAACAAATGACGTACGGTCTCGTTATCAAACGGACCTTTATTTTGCTCAATTAAGGCATCCAGCATTTTTTTCTCCCGTACCGGATCAAAATCCGGAACTCCCTGCTTCTGCTTCTCCTGGCCAATCTCCTGCGCGATTCTTGCCCGCTCCGACAACAATCCGAGCAGTTCATTATTCACCGAATCCAATTGGGATCTTAATTCCTGCAGACGTCCTCCCTGACTCATACCTGATCTCTCCTTTTTATATCGTATTTATAAACAAAAAAGACCCCCCGCCCGCAAAGGGACGAGGAGTCGTGGTACCACCCTAATTAGATACGCTAAAAAAAAGAAAACATATCTCACTTGAACCTTTTAACGCAAGGGCTTCGGGCAATCCTACTTCTTGCACCACAAGTGCAAGCGTTCAAATGCCAGCTCCGGAATGAACTTCAGCGAAGAACCTTAACCCCGGGAGCTCTCAGTCGGTGGCTGCCCTTTCCTGTCAGGAACGCTCTTTCGCTTACTCTTTCCTTCATCGCTTGTATTTCATTTCGTTTTGAATTATTTAAATTTCATTCTATTACAATTACCAGGTAGTTGGCAAGAACATTATTTAGAGCTTGGGTAACTCGATGCAGACCGTTAAACCTTCAACCGATAAATCGCCTTGTTCTCCAATCCTCGAATCATAGGGGTCCATGGTTCTGTTTCAACCGTCGTATCCAAGGCATCCTCAACCATCTGAAGCTTGGCATCCAGATTGTCAATGTGATGCAGTGCAACCGCCTCAGCTGTCTGAGGCTGTACCGGACTTCCCCATTCTCCTAAATTATGATGGGACAGGACCAAATGCTGTAATCCAAGAATGAGATCAGAATCAAGGGGAATGTCATGCTTAAGTGCTGCTTCAACAATCCAATTACTAGCCAGAACAATATGTCCAATCAGCTTGCCTTGATTACTGTAATCGGTGACGATCCCCATCTGGGCAATCATCTCTTCCGGCTTTGCTATATCATGGAGAATAATCCCCGCCTTCAATAAATCCGGATTCAGGAACGGTCTTTGCTTACAGATGAAATCACCAATCTCCAGCATACGGACGATATGATAGGCTAGACCGGCAAAATAAGCGTGGTGAAAGGTTTTAGCAGCCGGATAATGCATCAGCTTATCCTCTACCTTGGACACGCAATACTGTACGATGCTTCGCACCTGAGGATTCATAATCTCATTCATTGTCAGTTTAATCGTATGCAGCAAATCTACGGGACGAATCGGAGCTGACCTCACAAAGTCTGTTAAGGAAACGCCATCCGCATCCGTTGCCTTACGAATTCGATTGATTTTAACTTGAGGCATGTCGCGGTAGCTTTGAACGATCCCCTGGATTTTTACCAGCTGCATGGGAAGAAACGTCTCTTTATCCTGAGTGGACACGTCCCAATACTTCGCTGAGATTTGACCACTGGAATCCGAAAGTATGATATCAAAATAATCTTTAGGCGGTGTGCCATTGGTCTGTCTAAGATTCAGTTCTTTCAATAAATAAAAGCCAACAATTTCATCCTGAATATTCAACTTATTAATCGGTTTCATCGGCTTCCTCCTCCCGAAAACAGTATAGCATACTGTGGGAGTCAGATCAGATGCAGGCAGGCCCGGATAAAGATATTCTTAGAGATTTTGACATATTTCACACTCCCTAAATTCGTTTCTAAAATGTTAAACTAGGATAGTTAGGCCAAATTTATATTAGGAGTATAACAAGTGCGAGCACATCCAATATTTATGCTGCGTATAGCAGGCATTTTAGATGGTATTTCATTACTGGTTTTATTAGGCATCGCAATGCCCCTGAAATATATATGGGGATTCGATGAAGCCGTTTCGATTGCAGGAAGTATACATGGCGGCATTTTCGTAATATATGCATTAGCCATTCTTTATGCTGCCCTTCGTGTGAAATGGAGCTTACTGTGGCCTGCAGCCGCATTATTAGCAGCTTTTATCCCTTTCGGCAATTTTGTGCTGGATCCGAAGCTGAAGAAGGCGCAGGCTCAGTACGGGCTGAAGCCTTTGAGCATCACCCTGCTTGTATACAGCATCGTATTTTTTTCATTTTTTGATTTATTCTCCCAACTGCCGGTTATGAGCACTTTTGCTGCTTCAGTTGGTGCAAGCTCGTTTGTTGTAGGATTTGTCATCGGGCTGTATTCCTTATCGAATACGTTCGGCAATGTTCTGTCAGGTATTATGACGGACAAGTTCGGTCCTTTCAGGGTTCTCATGATGGGTCTGTTCTTAACAAGCAGCGCACTGCTGCTGTATCATTTCGCCACGGAGCCCGCGATCTTGATTGCCGTTCGCATTATTCACGGTTTCGTCTCAGGTCTGATTGTTCCAGCTGCGTTTACATTCTCAGCGAATACTACAATTCATAATGAGCAAGGAAAAAAATCAGCCCTGACGGGCACGTTTGTTGGACTGGCTGCCATCATCGGACCCGCCTTCAGCGGTATTATGGCAAGCAAAACATCGGTGCCTTTTGTTTTCACATGTGTTGCCGTTATAGGTTTTGTGCTGACGATGGTATCTGCCATGTTCCTTCGCAAGTACATATCCTTAAAGCCTAAGAAGAGTGAAGCTGCTGCACAAACCTTAGGAGGGTTCTTTAACTCAGGTGTCATCAAGGCTTTTGCGGGTGCTTTCTTCCTAATGTTCTCGCAAGGTGTACTTGCTTACCTGCTGCCCCTGCATGTGCAATCACTCGGATATGATTCGAGATTAAGCGGCACCTTAATGAGCACCTTTGGAATCATCGCTGTCCTGGTCTTTGTACTCCCTACAAACCGGATATTCGATCGCGTGGCTTCATCCCTAACCATGGCAATGGGTATCGGTTTCATGGGGCTCAGCCAGCTTCTTATTGGTCAATCCACAACAACATTAGCCCTGTATATCGTCCTGGGTATATATGGCGTCGGATTTGCATTCTTGTTCCCTTCGATTAATACGATGCTGATCAAGGCTACGCCGTCAGAGCTGCGCGGGAAAGCTTATGGGTACTTCTACGCCTTCTTTTCCTTAGGTGTTGTGGCTGGATCATCGGTATTGGGCTGGCTCCCGTTCAGCATTACCGAAGGGTTTTCATTTACAGGAGCTCTTCTTCTGATATTTGCGGCGTTCATCGTTTTTACGAAGCAAGAGCAACCGGCTGGTCAATAAATCATCCTGCATGTATCCACCTTTACAATGATAGCTGTCTACAATTACGGCCTTAGTCCGGAGGAATTCGGAACTAAGGCCGTTTAATCTGTTTGGGGTAATCCCCCTGTTTATATGAACTATCTCTGAGTCGTTAAAGGTTTATGATCATGAAAATTCATTCCGTTAGTCACGGGTTGGACATAGCCCGCACGGATGACAAAATCTCCAAAATGCTCACCGTCGCTACGCTCGGCTGCATAACGGTTAATGATCGGTCTAAGGGTCTCTATTATTTCCTCTTCACCTATATTCTCACGGTACAGCTTGCTTAACCGATCTCCTGAGAAGCCTGCGCCCATATACAAATTGTATTTGCCAGGTGATTTGCCGATGAATGCAATTTCGCCAAGTGCAGGGCGGGCACATCCATTCGGACATCCTGTCATGCGAATATTGATCTCTTCATCACGAAGACCTGCCTGCTCAATGATCGGTTCAAGCTTATCCAGAAGCTTTGGCAGATAACGCTCAGCCTCAGCCATGGCAAGACCGCAGGTCGGAAGTGCAACACAGGATAATGCACTGCGCCGTAACGCTGAATACCGTGCGCCCTCTTCGATGCCATATTCCTTGAGTATCGAGGTTATTTTTTCTTTTGTCCGGGCATTCACGTTCGCGATCACCAGGTTCTGGTTAGCCGTCAGGCGAAAATCTCCCGTGTGGATCTTCGCGACCTCCCGCAGCGCTGTTTTCAGCTTATGATCATCAGAATCGACGATTCGTCCGCTTTGAATATACAGCGTCAAATTCCATTTGCTGTCCTTGCCTTTAGTCCAGCCATAGCGGTCACCTGTATGCTCAAACTTGAATATGCGTGCAGGTTCAAGCTCCCAGCCTAAACGATCCTGAAGTTCATCCACAAACCACTCCAGCCCGTGGCGATCTATCGTGTATTTGAAGCGGGCGTTCTTCCGTACAGAACGGTTACCGTAGTCACGCTGGATCGTAACGGTCTTTTCAGCCAAGTCCAGAATCCTCTCTGGTGTAACAAAACCAATAACACGAGCAAGCTGTGGATACGTGGCTGTGTCTCCGTGCGTCATTCCCATCCCGCCGCCAACGCACACGTTAAATCCGACCAGCCTGAAGTCTTCCACGATAGCAATCAAGCCTAAATCCTGTGAGAAGACATCGATATCATTGGACGGAGGGACAGCGATACCAATCTTAAATTTACGAGGAAGGTATACAGGACCGTAGATGGGTTCTACCTCTGTTGACATACCTGTCTGCTCTATACTATCCACGACTTTCTCGCCATCCAGCCATATTTCATGGTATGCAGGTGTTTTGGGCGCTAAATGTGTTGTAAGCTGTTGTGACCAGTAATAAACCTCGTTATGAATATCCGATTGGTACGGATTCGGGTTACACATCACATTCCGGCTGACATCTCCGCAAGCGGCAAGAGTCGTAAGCAGTGCTTCATTGATTTCTTGGATGGTTTTTTTCAGATTCCATTTCAATACTCCGTGAAGCTGAAAAGCCTGACGTGTAGTAATACGAAGACTGCCTGTGCCGTACTTGTCTGCTAACTCATCCATAACCAGCCATTGTGACGGAGTAGAGACGCCTCCCGGTGTAACAACGCGAAGCATAAACTGATAGTATGGCTCGAGCTTTTGCTTCTGCCGCTCATTCCGGTAATCACGGTCATCCTGCATGTAACTTCCGTGGAACTTTAGAAGACGGTTATCCAGCTCAGGTAACCCACCCGTAATACGGTTAGCCAGCGACTCGGTCAGAGATCCGCGCAAATAATTGCTTTCTTTTTTCAAATGCTCCACATCACTCGGCGGTCCGCCGATTGGCTCTACCTTATGGTTTTCGGTCATATATGTCAGCTCCTTACCCCATGATTTATATATTCCTACTCTATAAAAATGCACGCCTCAAAGCATAATCTCCTATCAGCACGCCTTCAGATGCCTAATATACATCCCGTTGATACCGCCCTTGCCCCTGCAGCTCTTCCAAATACACAGCAGCCGCTTCAGGTGACTTGCCCCCATACTGGCCGATAATGAAAAGTAATGCAGCATGGACATCATGCGCCATATATTTCTCATCACCACAGACGTACATATGTGCACCGTCCTGCAGCCATTCGTACAGCTCCCGGCCATTTTCGAGCATGCGCTGCTGGACATAAACCTTCTCGTCGGTATCTCTGGAAAAAGCCACATCGAGCTTCGTCAATATACCCTCCTGTAACATCCGCTGCCAGTCTGTCTGATACAAGAAGTCGGTTACGAAATGTCTGTCTCCGTAGAACAGCCATGATTTACCCTTGGCTCCGAGCTCTTCACGCTCTTCAAGGAAAGCCCGGAACGGGGCTACACCTGTACCCGGTCCAACCATGATGACCGGCGCATCCGCATTAATCGGTAATTTGAAATTCGGATTCTGCTGTATAAAAATCGGGAGCTGTGCCCCTACTTCAAGCCGTTCGGAAGTATATCCGGAACATACGCCTTTCCGTTCACGGCCATGAGCCTCATATTCTACCTTCCGAATCGTCAGATGCACTTCCTCCGGGTGGGCGTTCAGACTGCTGGCGATTGAATATAAGCGCGGCGGTAGCCTGCGTAATACAGCTGCAAGATCCCCTGCCGTAAAGGTCCACGGTGTATAGTCCCGAAGTAGATCCAGAAAATCCCGACCGTCTATATACTCTTTCATTTTCTCTTTATTTTCCGGCTTCAGGAGTTCTGCCAATTCACTGTTACCTGAAAACGAAATTGTTTTTTCCAGAAGCGGCCTGGTCAAGACGGTAATTTCAAAATGATGAAGCAGTGCATCATAAAGTGAAGAGGTCTCCCCGGACTTACCGATAACAACCGTCTCTTCAAGGTCCCAGCCCAGAAATGAAATGATATCCTGGACTAGAAGCGGATCATTCTGCGAATACACACCGACGGCATCGCCTGGTTCATAGCTCAGACCTGAACCCTCTAGCGATAGCTCTATATGCCTGGTTTCCCGGTCAGAGCCTCTGCCGTTCAGATTCAAATTGTCCAGCACTTCTGCCATAAACGGACGGGACCGCGAGTACTCCGATTGGCCTGGAGCTGTCACAGAGGTCACTGCTGTGCCCGAAACGGTTACTGCTTCCGCAGCAGGGGATGTTCCGGCACTGCTTAGAGCGCCGCTTACGGCATTGATCCATTCAGCTGCTGATTCCTCAAAATCCACATCACAATCCATGCGTTCCACGATCCGCCTGGCACCAAGTTCAGCAAGCCTTGCATCGAAATCCTGGCCTGTTTTGCAAAAGAACTCATAGGATATATCACCAAGCGCCAGTACAGAGAACTTCGTTTCCTCCAGCCTTGGAGCCCGCTTGCTATGTAGAAACTCATAAAATGTTAAGGCATTATCCGGCGGGTCTCCCTCGCCATGAGTACTCACCAGAATAAACAAATAGTGAGCTTTCTTCAGATTATTCGGTTTGTATTGGTTCATTGCTGACAGCGTAACCGTAAAGCCTTGCTCCTTGAGACGGTCAGCAAGTCGTCCCGCCAGTCTTTGCGCATTACCTGTCTGTGATCCGAATAATACGGCCGCTTCCTGCGGAACCTTAGGAGCGACATCCACCACGGCCGGAGTCTCAAGCACGCGCGTTACCGCTAATTCTGACGGGGAGGCTTTCGTATTCGTACCATGGTAAAACGTTAGATACCCGCCTAGCCAACTCAACTGCGCTTGTGTCAACGTGGGGAGCAGCTTGTTAATTAACTCTGCCTGTTCGCTTGTAAACGGGCTGTTCGTCACGTGAAGTTGCAACAACATCCACCTCGCATCAAAATATATTATTCCGACCTAAATACTTAGTTTTAATACATATTCATACTAACTCAGTCTCCTGCAAGGTTCAATGCGTTCTTCGATATTTTTCAGATTTTTTTATCACATACCAAAAAAAACAAGATACCTCCTTATGAAAGGAGGTATCTTGTCTATAAGTATTCCAGCTTATCGAAGACCAGCTTCCCAGCGGGCTATTTCTTCACGGACGCGAGGCGCTACTTCAGTTCCCAGCAGTCTGATCGCCTCCATCACATCAGTATGAGGCATCGTGCCATGCGGCACATGCAAAAAGAATCGCGTAACCCCCACATGCTTGCGAAGATGAATGATTTTATTCGCCACCGTCTCGGGATCGCCAACATATAAAGCCCCTTCAAATTCGCAGGCTGCATCATAATCTGAACGATGATAAGGCGGCATGCCTTTCTCGGCAGCCCTCACATTAGTACGAGCATACGTGGAAGGGAAGAACTTCTCCTTCGCGAGCTCTGTACTCGCTGCTATAAAACCATGGGAGTGAGAGGCAACGGGTAAGCGTGAAGCATCATGCCCTGCCTCAGCTGCTGTCTTCCTGTAGAGCTGAACTTGCGGAGCGAAGTCTAATGGACGAACTCCTCCGATAATCGCCAATACAAAGGGCAAGCCGAGTGAACCCGCACGGATCGCTGACTCCGGACTCCCTGCACTCCCAATCCATATAGGTAATGAATCTTGCACAGGGCGCGGATAAATGCCCAGATTGGGTATTGCAGGTCGATGTTTACCGCTCCAATTCACGATTTCTGACTTCTGGATGGATAATAGCAGTTCTAATTTTTCATCGAACAACGCTTCATAATCCTTCAGATCATATCCGAATAAAGGAAACGATTCTAAAAATGAACCGCGCCCTACCATAATCTCTGCTCGTCCGTTCGAAAGGCCGTCCAGTGTAGCAAAATCCTGAAATACGCGTACGGGATCGGCTGATGACAGGATCATAACCGCACTGGTCAGCCGGATGCTGCTTGTCAAAGCTGCACCCGCCGCAAGAACGACTGCGGGCGACGACGCTGCGTAATCATGCCGGTGATGCTCACCCACACCATAAACGTCCAGTCCAACCTGATCGGCGAGAACCATTTCCTCCACCACTTCACGTAATCGTTCAGCGTGGCTGATTGTCTCTCCTGTCTGAACATCCGGTGTGGTCTCAACAAATGTGCTTATACCAAGCTCCACGCTTTTGTTTCCTCCTTTTTATTCATTGTCCTTATTTTCTAATTATGTGTGGTGAATTATTCAACAGAATAAATAACCAGTGCACAATACGCCTGCAAGATGCTCATTTATGAACCATTCCATTCAACTTATAGGGCGTATGAACCAGGAGAAATGAGTGATTGAGACATCCTTTCGTTTCCTATAAAATAAGGTAAATATGCGCTTGAAATAATTGGAAGGAGGGTGCGGCTTGTCATCATCTGTATCAATTCAGTTAACAGCACAGGAAATGGTATTTCTCCTCCAGTTGTTGGAGTTCCCGGAAGCGGAGAGGCTCGCACTCGAGTTTAGAGCATTTGAAGAAGCGGCTGTTTCCGCGGATTATGAGAGGATAAAGCGCCAACTGAAGGAGGCGGGGCTGATATCTTTGGATAACCAACGCATCACTCTAGAATTAAGCCTCCTGGAGCTGCTTCAAGCCTGTAAATTCAGCAGCGCTGCAGTACGCCTTGAATCCTCCTGCCCGGTTGGAAATACGTGCATTACATACGGTTTTGTGTCTGCATCCGGTGTTACTGAAATCAGATGGGCTTCAGATTCCGGAGAGGTTCATATCACCTCCCTGGAAAGCGGGCTGGAAGAACTGCTAACCAGAATGGGCACAGAACTTGAACTGCCTGTGACAACAGAGTCTTCAGATCGGATCCAGCTTCATGCAGAGACTTTTCAGCGGCTGTATACTAATCTGGTTTGTCCGGATCAAGAAATATTACGGACCATATTGGAGAAGGACAACCTGCTTAATACTCAAGCCGGGTCCGCATTATATTCATCGTTACTTACACTGGGGCACTGGGGAACTTATCAGGTATCCATCCGCGGAGTTGATATTCATTCCAATACCATGAGATTTATGGGAGGCCCGGAAGGACTTTGGGTGTTTATAGAGACTACAGCTGAACCTGTTCACGGCTTCCGGATTACAGAGACCGAACTTATTCAAAGTTTCTATGCAGCAGTCCATAGTACCTTATCGATATTGACGCCATAGTCAAACCAGTCTTTTAATGAAGGAGGCAATTATGAGCAGAATAGTGATGACCTCCGCCTACTTGAATACGCTCGTTCAGCAGCTCGAGCAGGCGGCGAACCAGCTTCAACAGGTAGATTCAGCGCTTCAGCATGCCATTCAGAGTGCTGCATGGCAGTCGTCAAGCCGTCAAAATATTATGGCTCTGTACTCCGGTCATCAGCGGAACTTTCTGACAGCGGCGGTAAATATGCAGGAGCTTGCGGCGTTCGCCAGATCAACGCGAGAAAAATTCGAGCAGGAGGATCAATCCGGAGGAACCTTGGGTATTGCCGGATTCAATCCGATGGCGCCTCTCGACGGTCTTGGCAATATTACCGGAACACTGCTCGGTGGACTTGCCGTAGCACGGCTGGGCTACCGGGTCCAAAACGGATATATGGTCAGACAGCAGCTTGACCGGAGAAGACCGCGAATACTCGTTCGGGATAGTTATGCTTCAGTCCGCTCGAATCCAATCGTGAATGGCAGACCCAGAGGCCACAAGATATACTATCTGGATTCAGTGAGAGCCGCAGTTGCGAATGGAACGGCCTCTCCCAAAATCAAGGAAATCGCCGCGATGGCTGATCCATGGTATGGAGCCAAGTCTGCACTTAAAGACAAACTTGGCTGGGCCAGCGTTGGGATTGACATCTTTACAGACACTAAGGAAAATTTGGACAACAATGCCTCCAGCGATGAAGTAGCGGGAGATATTATCGGGAACGTGATTGTCGGAGGAGCGACCACCGTCGGTGCCACTCTGCTTACCGCTGCGATTATGCCGGCCGCGGCACCTGTTCTGGCCGTAGGAGCGGTAGGTTTTGGAGTATCGGTAGGTCTGACTTATCTCGCCGAAGGGGTCAAGCTTGATGTTGACCTGGATAATGACGGTCAGGATGACTCCGTTAAGGATATTGTCAAGCACGGGGCCAAGAGAGCTTGGTCGACTGTATCAGGGTGGTTTAAATAAATGGCAGACCAACAACAGTCTAATCACCGAACCCTAGAAAAAAAACGAGCAGCAGGTGACCCGGCCTTTACTGACATACCATATGACAAGAAGGCATTTCGTGCTTATATGACCCTGTATCCCGTGAACGGGATTCGTCTTCAAGCCGGTATTCTGGTGCTGTTCTTTCTAAATGTGTTTCTGGTCATCCCGGTATTCAGCGTTCCCTATGAACCGCTATATGCCTATATCCTGTTTCCACCGCTGCTGGTCATGAACTTATGGGCTTTAGCCCTTATCGCTGCCCCCAGAAGACTGCAGCTGAACTATGTACTGTTTCGCGGAGCGTTCGGTATAGTCTGCATTGTTGGTTTTCTGATCGTTACACAGAAGTTCGCATACAGCATGCTTCAGCTTACATCACCATGGTATGCTATCGTATCAACAGCCATTTTTGGATTTGCATTCTATCAATATGCCCGAAATCATATTCTCAAGCTGAAGGCTCCCTCTTCATCCCAGAAAGAACACAAGACCAGCAGGGGACTCCCCGCTTCAACGCTGGCGATGCTGAGTGGACTTGGCTATCTTACTGCAAACATCTCCCTCATGTTCATCAGCGGAGAGACGGTCACGGTTGTGCTGATGCTCGTCTATGGTATGCTAGCTTTTGTCATGTTTCACTTTATCATGGAGCTTCACCGTTATTATTGGCTCAAGCGAACGGCTTCTGATCCAACAGCAAAAGATGATCAAAGATCGCGGCACTTATAGTAAGGTAAGGAAATATTGCTTTGCGTAAAGGAGGTTTCATTGCCTTGAACAATCCAGATAAACTGCTCCCTAACGGCTCCATTATCCGTCTAAAAGAAGGGAGCAAGAAGCTCGTCATCTACGGACGAAAACAGATTATGCTGACTGAGCCTGTCCGAACGTTTGATTATATCGGGTGCCTGTATCCGGAGGGCTACATTAATCCAGATTATACTTACGCTTTTAATCAGCAGGATATCGAAGAAGTTATCTTCGTTGGCTTCTCGGATGAAGAGGAAGAGCAGTTCGTTTCCAAGCTTGAGCAGGTGTAGCAATGGCTTGCACAAGTCGAAGAATTATAAAAAGACAGCAAAAGGCCATGAGGGTGACCCTCATGGCCTTTTGCATGTCCTCAATGACAGATAACGATCTGTCATTGATTAACGGGACTGGTCTGCGTTCTGAAAACGGGAAGCTGTCTGCTGCAGTCCGGCGCTCGTTTCCTGAAGTCCGTTCAAGTAAGTTTTGACAGAGGCAAGGCTTTCCTGTATGCGCTGGTAAAACTCCCTCTGCCGCTCCCCTTCCCACTTGCCTTCGGATTGCTCAATGATCGTGTTTAGCTGCTGAATAATACTCTGGCCATCCTGTGACGCCCTAATAAAATCACCGGCGATGCGATAAAGCTCGTCTGGCTGAAGATCAATCCGCTGATCCATATCTATTACGGCTCCCTTCTCTGGAACTTTCTGTAATAGATTATATACTGAGCCTCTTTCAAATGCAAAGAGATATAACAATGCATTGTCGATATAATCGGCGCGGTTATGCTATGTAAATCATGCATCCCATCTAACATCTGACATGTTTGCGTTTGAAACCTAGCCGCCTCTTATCGACTGCTTTTTGAATATTTTCGGAGGCGTTTAGGAATTTGCTCTTGTTCTTGTCAGAACGAACCTCTACCGGACCGACTGCCTTTGCAGTCTCGACCGCTTGCTCATGCAGGGCCGTGAAGGAAGTCGCAACAGTGTAGATAAACGTATTCATTGAGTATTTTGTTCGTTCAGGAGAGTCATGAATTGTCTTTTCTGCAGCACGAAGCAAATCTGCAATTTTACATTCAGAAAACTCGTGGTCAGGACGGCTGCCCAACAGCCAGGTATAACAGCTCCAACCCGCCGACATTTTCAAATCCTCGCCGCTTGCAATCCATTGATCGGCAACCTTTTGCGCAATATCCGTTTCAGCCAAAGTCACCGCAACCACATAATCAGACAGCATATAAAAATACGCCCCATCGATCCAACGTTCAAAATCCGCTTCAGTCATAGCCTTCGGATCAGCGATTACACCGGCAAAGTACATCGCATCGTAGTTCCCTGTGGCATAAAGCTGCTCAGCTAAAGGTTGATTATGCTTGATGATTTTGGACATGGGCTTCATAGCTCCTGTAGCCACGCCAAAAAGCGGCTCACGCGCACCATTGGACATATACATTTTTTTAAGTCGTTCCTTGCCGAGATTTTCAAGCTCTTGCATCACGTCTTCAAAATTCATGTGGTAACCCCCCGTTAATTATGTACATACTGCCGCCTCATTCGTTAGGATTGTCGTTCATGTACACCCGAATTACAATGTCTTGATCATGATTGCCGAATCCGGAGCCATACAACGTCAATCCCCCTACGTTAACAGCCCGTTCATCTACCGTGAAACGAAGCGTCCAAAACGGTTCCCACAGCTTGATATCCTCAAGGGTCACCTCCGACATCTGCTCGTCATCCATAAATGTACCCGATGAATCAATACGAATCGTCTTCAATAATCCGTATTGATTGACATTTCGATGCCACCATTCAGGTGTGAATCTCCCCCGTGCAGCTCTCCCGAAGTCCGCCGGACTTGTCCATGTGCCCAGTGAAATACCGTTGAATGTGAACTCAATATCCGAGGGCCAATAATCCCTTAAACCCGGGGCTTCCGAAGCCATCTCCATGGAGATTTCGATAGCGCCCACGCTTTGACCGTCAAGTAAATAGTTAGGCTTTTTGTATTCAACATAGCCACAACCAAACCAAAGAATGGCCGCGTTAACCCGCTCTGGATCAAGAAAGTATCGCGGGTCGTCCCATACACCTATTTCTTTCTCGCGCGTACCAAGCCCGCACGTAGGATGGACTTCAAAAGCGGTGTAATGTCCGACCGAAATACTCTGTTCTTTGAGCTTCGCGGATTGGTTGGTAAAAGGCAGCTCAATTTCGATGTTTTGGGGTTGAAGGAAACACATTTTGTGCGTTCCCCCTCTCAGCCGCACCCTGTGACTCCCAATGAGCCCGGCTTGTTCAAGTTTTCGGATGTGCATGGTGACGATCGAGGGGCTGAGTTCCAACCGATTTGCAATATCCTTCACATTCATCTCACGATCGGCAATGAGATTCATAATTTTCCATCTGACTTCACTGGCCAACGCTTCGTATATCGGTATATATTTCGGTTCCCCGTTTGCTTTGATGATCATCATAATCTCCTGACCGGATGGATTTATTGAATTCGCATATATGTTAATTTAAAAGATTTAACATGAAGCTTCAAGCCTAATCCATTGTCAGGCTTTAAACAATGGTGTTTAATTTTCTTATCTACTAACGATTGGATTTATATACATATGAATTTATAAAAGAGGTGGGCCTATGAAATACAATAACCCGGTCATCAAAGGGTTTTATCCCGATCCCAGTGTATGCAAAGCAGAAAATACCTATTATCTGGTATGCAGCTCCTTTCAGTACTTCCCCGGCGTTCCAATTTTCGAAAGCAAGGACCTGATTAACTGGAAGCCAATCGGACATTGTCTCACCAGAGAGAGTCAGATTCAGCTCGGCAGGGTTGACAGTTCCGGCGGAGTTTTCGCTCCCACGATCCGGTACAACAACGGGAGATTCTACATGACCACGACGAACAATAGCACTCATCAAAATTTCTATGTATGGACCGACGATATTTATGGTGAATGGTCCGAGCCAATTCATGTGGATCAGGGAGGAATCGATCCTGATTTGTATTTTGAAGACGGAAAGGTCTTCTTTATGAGCAACGGGAAAGACGATAACGGGATCGACGGAATTGTTCAGTGTGAAATAGATATTGAAACCGGAGTCAAACTATCGCCCAGCCATTCGATTTGGCAAGGAACTGGCGGACGATATTTGGAAAGCCCGCATATGTATAAAATCAATGGTCTGTATTACCTCATGGCATCTGAAGGCGGGACCGAATATGGCCATATGGTCACTTACGCTCGGGGAGATTCTATCTCCGGCCCGTTCGAAGCCTATCCGAACAATCCCGTACTGACCAATCGCAATCTGGGCGGGTATGAGCTGCAAGGGGTAGGTCATGGCGATCTCATTCAAGATAACGACGGAAATTGGTGGATGCTCCATCTGGGCTTCCGTCAAATCGGACGATGGCTTACCTTTCACCACTTAGGCCGTGAAGTATTCCTGACTCCGATTACCTTCGGCGAGGACGGTTGGTTTACAGCAGGACATAACGGCACTACCCTTACGAGTTTTGAGACCGATCGTATTTCGGATGAGATCCTTCAGCAGGAGAAAAAGATCTATACCTTCGAAAACACCGATTGGAAGCTGGATTGGTGTTATCTTCGTCATCCGGCTTACGAACATTATTTGCTGAGACCTGACACGGTAACACTTAAAGGAACCGAAGTAACACTGGATGCTGCAGCATCTCCTACATTTATCGGAATTCGCCAAAGGAACTTCAGCGCTGAAATCTCTTGCGATGTACAGCTTACAAATGGAGAAGCCGGCTTCACACTCTATATGGATGAAAATCATCATTATGATTTAGCTGTATGTAAAGATGAGCATGGATATAAAGTGATTGAGCGTCTGAATATCGGAGATATTAAATCAATTGAACATAAGGTAGACCTTGGAAGCAATAACCATGCTGCTTTGATTATCCGGGCAAGTCATGAGCGCTATAGCTTCTTCATTCACGCAGACGGACAGGACATCCCCTTAGGTACAGCCCAAACGAGATACCTTTCCACAGAAGTTGCAGGAGGATTTACAGGCGTACTCATCGGTTTATATGCTTGCGGAGAAGGCTCTATGGCTGAGTTTTCAAAGTTTAAGTGCGTTTATCATTGATGGTAATCCGCAATTATGCATGTCGTTCCGAAAATAAAAATCAGCCTCTACTTTATTAAAGTAGAGGCTAATTGTTTATTATCTTCGATGGTAAGACCCGGAACTACATTATATTCATTAATTTCACTTGTCAGTCCTCTACTCACCGATTTTATTTTTCCAAAAGCAATTTCAATATCATAAAATTTTAAAAATTCACTCTATGACCGTGTCTAACTTTTTGGGGCCACTTCAGTAATACATGGTTCTTTTATAATTTGTTATTTTACGATGACCTTGGTAGGAGCACTGCGATTTCCGGCAGCGTCTGTAGCATAAACAGTAATACTCTTTTTCGCTTTCTGTGCCTTAATAGCTACCGAGAAATTTCCACTTTTATTCGCAGTGGCTTTTCCAAGCAGTGTTTTGCCGCTGTATACTGTAACCGTTGAAGATGCCTCGGCTTTGCCCGTAACCTTGGTTGATTTACTGGTTAATGTGTTCACTTTAGGTGCTGCCGGTGGAGTCAGTTCTCGCATTCTCAGGCTGTAAGCTCCCGTGTGGGACCCATATTTTTTCACCTTAACATAATAGGTACCTGGTTTGAGTTGGAACTTCTGAGTGACTTTTTTCGGGTCTGCATCACTGGCGAAATAAATATCATTTTTGTACAGCTCCGTTACACCATCACTTGCCAGGAGATAAATAAGGACCTCATTGATCTGTGAAGTGAAATCCAATTTTACCGGACCAGCTTTCGGTACCGTCAATTTGTACATGTCCACATCGTCCGACCAGGAGATCCAGCCTTTCATCAACTGATTTGTCAACTTAATCGGCTGCGCCTTTTCCTTGGTGTCGTTTGACTCTGCGTCATTTCCGTTATAGGCTTTATAGTTAACTTTTAAAGTGTATTTTCCAGTGTACGAGCTATATTTCTTGATTTTGACGTAGTAAGTACCCGCCTCGAGATCAAAGGATCCATTCCACTTTTTCGGTTCTTTGGCACTTCCAAAGAATAAATCGGCTTTATTGATTTCACTCGTACCATCCGTATCCAGCAGATAGACCAAAACTTCATTGATTTGCGAGAAGACTTCCAAATCAACTTGCCCAGCCTTCGGCATGTGGAATCGATACACATCTATCTCGTCTGATTCGGATATATATCCTGTCAGAGCTTTACTGTTAGCCTGTAGGACCTGTGCCCGTTCGGTGTTGTTGTTCGGCTCCGCATCATTCCCTTTAGCCGGCGTATGAGAAGCTTTCACCGTGTATGCTCCGGTATCTTTACCGTATTTCTTTACTTTAAAATAATAGGTTCCTGCTTCCAAATCGAGTGAGCCCGTCCATTTTTTCGGTTCATCTGGATTCCCGAAAAACAGGTCCTTCTTAACGATTTCAGTCGTCCCATCGTCATCCAAGATATACAGTAAGACCTCATTAATATATGAAAGGACCTCGAAATCTACTTGGCCGGCTGATGGTACATCCATTCGATAAACATCTATCGAATCAGATGCGGAAATAAAACCTTTCTGGACTGTTCCTTTCAAATTCAGAAGCTGTGCTGATTCAGCGCTATCATTCGGTTCGTTATCCTGGTTGTTAGCTGCTGTATGGGTAAGTTTAAGTGAATACGTCCCGGTATGATCTCTATACTGTTTAACTTTGATATAGTATGTACCTGCTTCGAGATCCAGCCATGTGTCCCATTTCTTCGGCTCGGCTTCGCTTCCGAAATAGAGATCTTTTTTAGCAAGCTCTGTTGTTCCGTCGGATGCCATTACATAGAACAAAGCCTCATTGATTTCTGAAAACACTTCCAGATTTACACGTCCCGCTGAAGGAACTATAAATGAATACTGATCCAGCTCTTTGCCTGTGCCTGTGATGGAACCGGTTATTTTGTTATTGAATGATAACATTTGGGAACTGTCCGCCGAAACAAATGAGCTTGGCAATATGCTGAATACTAATAGTAAAGATAGTAACAAACTCGATAACGATTTCTTCATCTGATTTCTCTCCTCTTTGATGTACAATATTGTTTTTCGAAGTGCTGAGTAGTGCAATAAATTCCCCCTCATAAATTAGAAAGTTCCAGTCCAAAAATAAAAAAATAATAAGAAAATTAACATGTTTGGCAACATCTTGGTTTCTCAAAGAACCACTTAGGCATTTAAGACTAAGTCTATCAACTTATTTCAAATCCCATATTCAAGCATGTAATTATATATTCCTATCCAGGACTGGTTCAAAAGATATAAACGCATGAAAATTATAGTACAAAACACAAAAAAGAACAATTCAATAATGAGACATTAATCATAGCGATCAATAACAATACCTGTCCTGTGCCTTTGCAAAAAAAGCCGATCTTTAGCATACGAAAATCATGCTAAGATCGGCCTTCATCGTATAAGCATCAAAAATTGTTATTTAATCACTACATATTCCAGTCCTACGAGTTTGGCATAGGTTTCAATTTGGTCTGTTGTCAAATTCAAAGAAACCACAGTATGGTGACCTCCGCCATTTTCAATCCAGGCCTTCACTCCATCCTGGAAATTCGGCTTAACATTCCAAAGCACCCGAGCTACAGGAAGTTTTGGTGCTGGTACGCTCGGCTCGAAAGCGGAAACCTCATTGATCAGAAGCTTGTAATGTATACCGAAGTCTGCCATTGAAACGACTACACCGTCTCCTGCCTTGCCGTCAAACACAAGACGGGCTGGATCCTCGCGATCGCCTATTCCGAGCGGGGAGACAACCACTTTAGGTCTGTTCCCAGCCAGGGTAGGATCCACTTCCAGCATATGCGATTGAAGGATCGATTCTTGTCCAGCTGCTAACTCGTAAGTGTAGTCTTCCATGAATCCCGTGGATTGGTTATGGCTCATCACTTTCAACAGCCGGTCAAGTGCAGCCGTCTTCCAGTCCCCTTCCCCTGCAAAACCGTATCCTTGTGCCATCAGCCGCTGAACCGCAAGGCCGGGGAGCTGCTTCATGCCATAAAGATCTTCGAAGTTGGTCGTGAAGGCATTATAGCCGCCCTGATCCAGGAATCGTTTAATAGCGATTTCATAGCTCGCTTGTACTTTAACGCTGGCTTCCCAAGCTTCTTTGCTGTATGTTCCATAGTCAAATTCATAGAGCTCAGCATATTCCTTAAACAAGGAATCGACTTCTTCATCCGTAACCGCGTTCACGTATTGAACGAGATCTCCGATTCCAAAGTAGTCTACCGTCCAACCGAATTGAATTTGAGCCTCTACCTTATCGCCTTCGGTAACTCCAACATTACGCATGTTGTCACCAAAGCGGGCGACTTTAATATTAAAGCTTTCATTGTATGCAACCGCCACATCCATCCAATCTGCAATTTGCTGCTGTACTTCCGGATGCTTCCAGTACCCTACAACAATTTTGTTATTCTTTTTAAGTCTTGCATTGATAAAACCATATTCACGATCGCCGTGAGCTGCCTGGTTCAGGTTCATGAAGTCCATATCGATCGTAGCCCAAGGAATGCTTTCATTGTACTGTGTCGCCAAATGAAGCAAAGGCTTCTGCAAAAGCTTTGTTCCGCGAATCCACATCTTTGCCGGCGAGAACGTATGCATCCAGGTTATGACACCAGCAACTTCGTCACGATAGTTGACTTCCTTCATGATGCTTGTGATTTTATCCGCGCTAACGGCCAGATCTTGGAGAACAAGCGGATAGGGCAAAACTCCGCTTTCATTCAACGCGTCGATCATGACTTGCGCATGGGCTTTAACTTCCGATAGTGCCTCTTCCCCGTAAAGATGCTGTGAACCTACGACAAACCAGAATTCTTTCGCTCCCGTTGACATGATGATCATCCTCTTTTCTGTAATTTCTTACTTTTGTCCGTAATAGGCATTTTTTCCGTGCTTCCGTAAGTAATGCTTATCCAAAATGCGCTGCGGCAGCTCTTCAGCAAAATGATTCAATTCCCTTGCAAACAAGTTCATCTTGCAAACCTCCTCCAGCACGACGCTGTTCATAACCGCAGATTTGGCATCCTTCCCCCAAGTGAACGGTGCATGGCCATGAAGCAGGATACCGGGAACAGCCAGAACATCCAAACCGCGCTCTTCAAACGTTTCGATAATAACGCGTCCGGTTTCCGTTTCATAACCTCGATCGATCTCCTCCTGAGTTAGAAAACGGGCACAAGGCACCGAGCCGTAAAAAGTATCTGCGTGCGTAGTCCCCATCACAGGAACATCCAGACCAGCCTGTGCCCAAACGGTCGCCCAGGTGGAGTGAGTATGCACGATTCCTGCAATTTCCGAAAAATGCTTATATAATACTGCATGGGTTGGTGTGTCCGAGGAAGGTCTGAGTGTTCCTTCCACCACATTTCCATCAAAATCAACAACCACCATATCGTCAGGCTTCATTTGCTCATAATCTATGCCGCTCGGTTTAATCACAAACAAACCGCTTTCCCGGTCAACAGCACTTACGTTTCCCCACGTATATTTCACGAGTCCCTGCTTGGGCAGCTCCAAATTTGCCAGATATACTTCTTCTTTCAGCGCTTCTAACACGTCAATCCCTCCAGTTCTCCACTAGATGCTCTACTGCAGCCTGTTCTATGGTCAGTCCACGTTTGTATCGTTCGATAAACGTTTCAAATCCTTTAACATCGATTTCGTCCGGATCCATTTTCTGTGCCTCAACCTTGTTGAATACGTTTTGATCGAGAAAGTCCTCTAAGCTTGCATGACGCTCATTGGTCGACATGTAAGAGGCCAGAATCGCCATCCCCCATGCTCCGCCTTCGCCGGCAGTTGGCATCACTGTCACCGGAATATTAAGGGCAGCCGCGGTGATTTTTTGTCCGACTACAGGGGTTTTGAATAAACCGCCATGAGCCAAAATACTGTCTATGGAGACCTTCTCCTGCTGCGTCAAAATATCCATACCGATTTTCAAAGCCCCAAAGGCCGTGAAAAGATGAGTCCGCATAAAATTGGCCAGATTGAACCGGCTTTCAGGTGAACGGACGAATAGCGGACGCCCTTTCTCAAGTCCTGTAATGTATTCGCCTGAGATATAACCGTAACTCAGCAAGCCACCGCCATCCGGATCCGCCTCAAGCGCTTTGTTCAGCATGACGCTAAATAATTTGTCCGCATCTTCCTGATATCCCATCGATTCGGAGAATTCTTGAAATAATCCCATCCAGGCATTGATATCGCTGGAACAGTTATTCGCATGAACCATGCCGACAGGGCTGCCATTTGGCGTTGTGACCAAATCGATTTCCGGATATACCTTGGAAAGCTCCTTTTCCAGCACAATCATGGCAAAAATAGAAGTACCCACAGAGACGTTACCGGTGCGTTTCTTTATACTATTGGTTGCTACCATCCCGGTTCCTGCATCCCCTTCGGGAGGACAGAGCGGAATTCCCGCCTGTAAATCATGCGAAACATCCAGGATGTTAGCCCCCGCTTCGCTTAGCACACCTGCCTGCTCACCAGAGGTATATACTTGGGGCAGGATGTCTTGCAGTTTCCATGGATAACCTTGAGCTGCAACAAGTTCATTAAATTGATTGAGCATCTTCTCGTTGTAATTCCGAGCAGCTTCATCAATCGGGAACATACCCGAAGCATCTCCAATGCCTATTGCCTTTTCCCCCGTCAACAGCCAATGAACGTATCCGGACAAAGTCGTTATATAATCGATCTGGGAGACATGCTCCTCTTCGTTTAAAATGGCTTGATAAAGATGGGCAATGCTCCACCGCTCCGGTATATTAAATTTAAATTGTTCGGTTAACACTTTGGCAGCCGCACCGGCTGTAGCATTACGCCAGGTTCGAAACGGAACCAACAGCTTCCCTGTATCATCGAAAGCCATGTATCCGTGCATCATGGCCGAGAAGCCAATAGAACCAATGTTCTTAATGACAATTCCAAATTTCTGTTCGACTTCCTGCTTCATTTTACTGTAGGCTTCCTGCAGTCCTGTGAGCACATCCGCCAGGCTGTATGTCCAATAGCCATCCTGCAAGCGATTTTCCCATTCGTAGCTTCCTGAAGCTATCGTTTCAAAATGACGATCGATCAACACGGCTTTGATTCGCGTGGATCCGAGCTCGATTCCTAATGAGGTTTCTCCTAATGCAATTGCTTGTCTAATCATTTCATGATTCGCCAATTGAGTTCCCCCTTTCTGATAAACACAAGAACTCCCAAAAAGAATGCGCTTACTTTACTGGCTTTAGTATAATTATATGATCGTACATTTGTCAACAATAATAAAATATGTACATACAAATAATTAAGATGAGAGTATATATTGTCCTCCCTCCTTCATGTTTAGATATAGACTATTTTCATTGTTACAATAAGCGGTTTTAAATTTTCCATACTTATTTTTTTATGATTTGTACGCATAGATTTGCAGCCTTTCCATTCTAAAAAAAGAATGATAAAGTATGTTCAGACAATTTATTAAATATATTGACCAGAAAACGAACAACTTTGAAAGAAGTGGTGAAATTGAAACCAAAGTACCAAGTCATCATAGATGATTTAAAAAGCAAAATTCTTTCGGGCGATTTTAACTTAGGCGAGCAAATTCCTACAGAAGCTACCTTGCAGGAGAAATACAAGGTTAGCCGCCAAACCGTCCGAAAAGCCATTGGGGAGCTATCGAGTGAGGGGTATTTAAGAAGTGAAAAGGGATCGGGTACATTCGTCACGAACCAATATCGCTCGAAATCTGCCATGAAAACCAATAAAAAAACCATTGGCGTCATCACCACCTACATATCGGATTACATTTTCCCTTCCATCATTCGCGGTATCGAAAAGCGTTTGAACGAAGAAAGTTATTCACTCCTGCTGGCCAGTACGGATAACGATGTTTCTCAGGAAAAAAGAGCACTCGAAATGATGCTATCGTATGGTGTAGACGGCCTCATTGTCGAACCAACAAAAAGCAATTTGTACAATCCCAACATCGCTTATTATCTATCGTTTGAAGAGCAGGACGTTCCGCTTATCATGATTAATGCCTATTACGAGGAGCTTGATGTCCCTTTCCTTTGTCTCGATGACGTGCAGTCCAGTTATCTGGCCACCAAAGAATTGATTGGGAATGGTCATACTCAAATCGGCCTGATCTCCAAAACGGATGACCTCCAGGGGAAATATCGGATGAAGGGATATATCAAAGCTCTGAGTGAAGCCAAATTGCAGTTTCGCCCGGGGCAAGTGCTTTCTTTCGATACGGAATCAAAACCTCATCTCCATGATCATTTAAAAGCATTTTTAACTGAAAACAGAAATGACCTAACCGCTTTAGTTTGTTATAACGACGAAGTGGGATTGGAAGTCGTGAATGTATGCAAAGAGCTAGGCATATTAATTCCAGATGATCTATCCATTATTGGACAAGACAACTCTTATATCGCAAAAAATGCAAACATAAGGCTCACAACGTTGACCCATCCATTGGAACAAATGGGCCGCGACGCAGCAGACTGGATCATTATGAAAATTCATGGCAAGAAGGATTTACCTCATAGCACCTATTATCAACCTGTGCTGATCCAAGGCGAAACGGTAGCCAAGAGATAGGCTGGACTTAAACTAAAGAAGCAAGCTCTTGTCCAATTATTTTTGCGGCAAGGGCTTGCTTCTTTTTTTTATTTAAGCTTCTATTCCTATTCACGTTTCACGTTTTCCTATATGATTTTTTCGATATTTAAGCGGCGAAATGTCGTATTTTTGTTTGAACAATCTTGAAAAATAAGGCACCCAATTGTACCCGCAAAGCTCGGAGATTTTTTCGATAGGATAATCGGTTTTAAGCAAGAAATTTCTAGCTTGTTCCAGCCTATATTCTTTCAGGTATTCCATGGGCGTGTACCCGTAATACTGTTTAAAATATTTAGCTAGTGTATTCTCATGCAAATTAAATTTAGCAACTAAAGTCTCATTCGTAATGTCTTCATTAAAATTTCCGCGGATAAATTGTTCAACCTTCTCTGCCATCAAAACACTCGTATCTTTGGCATGGTTTTGTCCATCCAGGAGATTTAATAGAGAAAAGAAACGCTGCTGAATATCCCAAAATGTGATATCGGTATCTTTTCTTGTGGTTCCAACTAATAGATCATGTATATTTTGATAGATATCATCCGTATCCATAATCTTGCTTTTTTTAGAAAGATGAATCGTATGGTATTTATTGTGGAAATGAAGCGAAGGAATCGGAATGTTAGATTCGAGCTGTTTGGCTTGATTACTCTGCTCGTAATTGCCTGTGGTGAAGAAGTGCATCCAATAAAATTGTGTGATTTCATCGGTTGGCTTTAATGGATAATGATGCTTATTAGGCAGCAGCACCAGCATTTCATTTTTCCTCACGGTGTATTCAGCGCCCTCCTCTCCCAAATACAAGGCCCCTTCTTTCACGATAATAATATCAAAATACTTTAAATTCTTTCGGTCAGGATGCATTGTGCCTTTGTCAAACTCTGTTAAATTCCCCTCGATAAATATAGGAAAAGGCGGAACAGCAATCGATATAATCAAGTCATCGTTCATTCAAAATCCCTCCATTTCATAAGATCGTTATATCTATAGGTGAATTAGAAAAAGTGTAAAAGTGTAAAAATCTACTGTAATCGTTTATTCAAATGGCATCGCTTTCATTATATTATAGTAAACAATTACAGTAATTGATTCAATAACAGCCGGCAATTTGATTATTTTCACGAAGAAAGAGAGGTTGCCAAGTGGAAAATAAAAAATTCAGAATTAAATTTTCTTCCAATGGAAAAATATCAGAATTACTTTTGAAGAATGATCCCAACCAAATGAATTGGGTTGTCGATGAGAGTTATCTAGATCAGGTTGATTACAATGATAAGGACAAGTTGTTTGGCAGCTTTTATATTTATATCCATGGTAAGGAATTTGAAAGTGGTAAAATGCATGCAAATTTAAGTCAGTCCAAAGACACGCTAACGGTTTCGTACATGCTGGATGATGTAGAGCTTCTTTTCCATTATGATTTGAGCCGATCGGCCGATTCCTTGTTCTGGACCATTCAATTAATCAATCACAGTCAAAGGGACGTACACATTTCCGATTTTCGAGTTTGGTCCTCTTTTGCCTATATTATGTATC
>NZ_CDSE01000057.1 GCF_001373415.1 Paenibacillus dakarensis
CCCGCCGCAAGGACGAGGTATCCATCTCGACAGAAGCGATGGAGATGCTTCATGCTCAGGAGCGTGCCAACGATCCTGCCCGTGTGCAGAAGATACAATCCCTGAAGGAGCAGGTTGCTTCAGGAACGTATCAGGTAAGTGCCGATAAACTTGCAGAGAAGCTGCTGCCTCATTTCAAGCAGTTTCCTGAGAACTAAGGATGTCAGATATGACAGTACAGACATTAATAGATATTTTGCAGCGGCTCGAGCTGGTGTATAACGACATGCTGGCTTTGGCTGAGGACAAGCGGCAAGCCATCATGAGCAATGATGTGGATGCTGTGGTTCAGTTACTGAACCGGGAGTCCAAGGGAATGAAGTCAATCGAGCAGCTGGAGCGGGAACGCGTCGAAGCGGCGTATGCTTTTTTGCAGAGCAGAGGGGTTAAGTCACAGCTGGAGTTAACGCTGACGGAGCTTGCGCGGCTCGTATTCGATCCCGAGGAGAAGGCAGGGCTGCTAGAAGTCCAATCCCGGTTATCCCGTACACTGCAGGAGCTGAAGGTGAAGAACGACCTGAATCAGCAGCTGCTGGTTCAATCGCTGGATTTCATCGATTTCTCTCTCGACATGCTGACCGGAAAGTCATCACAGGACGAAGCTACCTACCATCACCCGTCTGACAGAGGCGGAAGCACAGGACGACCGGGCCTGTTCGATACCCGAGCGTAAACAGGAGGATATTGCAATGCGATCTACTTTTCACTCATTAGAAACGGCCAAGCGAAGCCTGTTTACCCAAACAGCTGCACTCGGAACGACAGGTCATAATATAGCGAATGCGAATACAGAGGGATATTCCCGTCAAGTCGTGAAGATGCAGGCATCAATTCCCATTGAAGCCTATGGTCTCAACCGATCAACCGCAGCGGGCCAGTTGGGTACGGGTGTTGAGTTTAACAGCATCGAGCGTGTTCGAGAGATGTTCTTAGATGACCAGTTCCGGGGAGAGAACAGCGCATTTGGTAGCTGGAATATTCAATACGATACGTTAGACAAGCTAGAAGCGATTATGGCAGAACCTTCGGAGACGGGTATTCGTAAGGTCATGGATAAGTTTTGGAATTCCTTTTCAGAGCTGTCCAAGAACCCGGAAGACCCGACAGCACGTAAAATTGTAAAACAGACAGCCGAGTCTTTGACCGATGCGCTTAATCATATGAGCAGACAGCTTGATAATCTGTCGAATGATTTAAATACGAATATAGATGTGAAGGCGAAGGAAGCCCAGAGTTATCTGACAATCATAGCCGATCTAAACGGTTCGATTGCCCGCATAGAGAGCCTTGGTGACAAAGCTAACGACCTTCGGGATCAACGTGACCTAATGGTAGATAAGCTGTCGAAGATTGTGAATATTACCGTGACGAACTCGGAACAGGGATACAATATTTCCCTAGGTGGACAGGTTCTCGTACAGGGGGCTGCAGTATCTGCTAATGTGGACGGTGCATTTTTAAATACAGCATTCGCAAGTGGTGATCTTAAAGGCGGAGAAGTTCACGGGATGATTGTGTCCAGAGACCAATTCGTGGAGAATTACCGTAATCAGTTGAATACCATGGCCAATACGCTGGTGAACGGTGAAGTGAAAATTACTTTACCGGCAGGAGCCATGCCGCCAGAAGGTACCGTTTTAACCTCGGATGCCAAGGTCTTGGTTAATGGACAAGTAAGTGTCGTAACCGCAGGTCAGCCTATTCCCAAGGGAGCTGTCCTTCAAGAGGATGTCCCGACGATTGTACAAGGCTTTAATGGGCTGCACGAGCTTGGTTATTCTATGGATGGAACCACGGATAAAGGAGTACCTTTCTTTACTGCAGCAGACGGTGGGACTACGATCACGGCAGGTAACATCCGGTTAAACCAGGAGATTGCGGCTAACCCCGATAAAATTGCAACCTCAATGCGTCTTGCGGGCGATGGTAATTCAGTCATTAAAGGTAATAATGATCTTGCAAAAATGCTGGCCAATTTGAAAGGTTTGTCTTTTACCATACCTGGGGGAACGAATCGTTCAACCGTTGATGGTTTGTTCAGCTCCATGATCGGGCAGCTGGGCGTTCAGGCACAGGAAGCATCCCGTCAGACGGAAAACTCTATGTTTCTGGTTCAACAGGTGGACAGCAGAAGGCAATCGGTTAGTGGCGTTTCATTGGATGAAGAAATGTCGAATATGATCAAATTTCAGCATGCTTATAGTGCCTCCTCACGTTTCTTAACGACATTTGACCAGCTGCTGGATAAGCTGATTAATTCCACTGGTGTGGTAGGCCGCTAAACAGGAAGGGGTACAATAGTATGTTAAGAGTCACATCCAATATGATGAACAGCCAGATGATGCTGAATCTAAACCGGAATGCCCAGAAGATGAACAATACACAGCTCCAATTGGCAACAGGAAAGAAGATAAATAAACCTTCTGATGATCCGGTAGGCATTACTTATGCGCTGCGCTACCGTGCGGAACTGGCTTCCAATGAGCAGTATCAGAAGAATGTAGACAGCGCGATTTCCTGGCTGGAATTTAATGATACTGTGCTGGATCAGGCAGGTAGTGTTCTTCAGAAGGTTAGGGAACTAAGTGTTCAGGCAGCGACGGGTTCCAACCCGCAATCTGCATTGGATAGTATCAAGGAAGAAATGAGTCAACTGAAAGAGCAGTTGGTTGATATAGCAAACAGTACGCTCAATGGAAAATATGTCTTTAATGGACAAGAGTATGATAAGAAGCCATATGACTTCGCTTCTAATATAAACGGTATATTAGATCCAAGTGTCTATAATGGATCTACAGATTCAGGTTCTATTCAGTACACTGTTGGGGATGGGGTGCAGCTCTCCATCAATGTGACGGGTAATGATGTGTTTGGCTCGGGGCAGGATAGTGTGTTCATGCTTATGGATCGCCTCAATGATGCGCTATCTAAAGGAGAATATGGTAAAATATCTGACGAACTGGGGAATATTGATTCCCGTATGGATCAAATCTTAAGCACACGTGCGGAAGTTGGAGCGAAAACGAATCGGATTGAGCTTTTGCAAGGCCGACTGGGAGACCTTGAAGTCAATTTAACAGAGCTGCAAGCAAAGACGGAAGATGCGAATTATGCGGAATTGATTATGCTGTCTAAGATACAAGAGAACATTTACAATGCTTCTCTTTCGGCCGGTGCGAGAATCATTCAACCTTCCCTGGTTGATTTTCTGAGATAATCACAGGAGGGGACGCCATTGCAGCCGGTTCTTCAAATTCAACAGACGCCCGGACTTATAGGACTGGATATTCAACGTGGACAATTTTCTATCCGTCAGCCGAAAGCGGATATGAGTATCCAGACAACACCTGGGGAGTGGGAAATCCAGCAGTACCGTCCAGAACTGTCCGTAGATCAGTCCAAGGCATGGGCTGCCTATCATGGCGGCAATCCGTTAGAGATGAATCAGCGGATTTACTCGGGAATTGAGCAGATATTTCTACAGGGAATCGCTCACCGGGTGGAGCTAGGTAATCGAATGGCTGCGATCCATCAACCAGGCAATACGATAGCGAACATCTGGGGTGGAGACTGGCAGACGCCCGGCATGCCGGAGTTCAGAGGCCCTGCGTCGATGGACAACGTGGATATTCGTATCGATACCCGGCCCCCGGATATTACTTATCATAAAGGGACTACTGACATTCAGGTGGAAGTGAATCGTCCAGAGACACTCTATCAGATGGGTGACGTCCGTGTTAATATGAGACAGTATCCATCTGTTTCGTTTACATCGCCTGAATTTGATATCCAATTATAAATTATTCTGAAAGCTGTAGATGACTTGAAATGCGTCTATAGCTTTCTTTTTCATTCAAAGATCATACGATTAAGGAGTGACAAAACATATGATTATTGAAACTTCAGCATGGGGTAGTATTGAAGTCACGGAAGAACAAATCTATCAGTTCCCAAAGGGAATTCCAGGGTTCGAACAGGAAACTAGCTTCGCCCTTCTTTCAATGGAGGGGGGACCTTTTGCCTACCTCCAATCCTTAAAAGAGAAAGAACTGGCCTTTGTTCTGGCAGATCCTTTTGTGTTTTATCCAGAGTATGAATTTGAACTGCCGGATAGCGAGAGTACTGAACTCGCGTTGAAAGAAGGACATGTTTATGTCCGAAATATCGTGACTTTAAAGGACCCTATTGAGCAGTCGAGCATAAATCTCTTGGCACCGATTGTTATGAATACCGAGAAAAAGATTGGTAAGCAGGTAGTGCTTCATCATTCCTCGTACCGGACAAGTCACCGTTTATGGAATGATTCTGCCACGGAATCAATCGATACTGATGGAAAGGGCGGTGCTTAGAATGCTTGTTCTATCTCGTAAAGTCGGAGAATCTATCGTGATTCAGGATCAGATTGAGGTCACCGTACTCGGTGTTGAGGGTGATAACGTGCGAGTTGGCATTTCGGCTCCCAAAGATGTTGATATATTTCGGAAAGAAGTTTACCTGGCTATCCAGCAGTCCAACCGGGAATCTGCTGCACCAACCCAAGCAAATCTTAATGCATTAATGAAACGAATGGACGACTCAAACAAAAAATAAAAAAATCTCTAAACTGCTATTAAAAGATTCCTCATCCTGACGATATATATAGTAGAGCTACTGAGGGGCGGCCGACCCTGCCGGTAGCGACCAATAAACCACATGGACGTGGGATCACTTATTTCAGGGAGGAAATATTATTATGATTATCAATCACAATATTGCTGCAATGAATACACACCGTCAACTGGGTACTAACACTGCTAACACAAACAAATCCATCGAGAAATTGTCTTCTGGCCTTCGAATCAACCGTGCTGGTGATGACGCAGCTGGCCTGGCAATCTCCGAGAAAATGCGCGGTCAGATCCGCGGTCTGGATATGGCTTCCAAGAATGCTCAAGACGGTATCTCTTTGATCCAAACAGCTGAAGGTGCTTTGAACGAAACTCACAGCATCCTGCAGCGTATCCGTGAGTTGGCTGTTCAGTCTGCTAACGATACAAACACTAATGATGATCGTGCTGAGCTTCAACAAGAAGTTACCGAGTTGACTAAAGAGATTACTCGTATCTCTACTGACACTGAGTTTAACACTAAGAAACTCCTAGACGGAGCAGGTGTTAGTAATGCAGTATTCCAAATCGGTGCAAATACAAGCCAATCTATTACACTGTCCATCGGTAATATGGGAGCGGCTTCCTTAGGTATTAGCTCTCTTGCTATCGGAACTCAAACAGGGGCTAATGCAGCTTTGTCTGTTCTTGATAATGCAATTAAGAAAGTATCTTCAGAACGTGCTAAGCTTGGTGCGAACCAAAACCGTTTGGAACATACCATCAATAACCTGGGTACTACTTCTGAGAACCTTTCTGCAGCAGAATCCCGTATTCGTGATGTAGACATGGCGAAAGAAATGATGAATCAAACGAAGAACAACATTCTTGCTCAAGCAGCACAAGCTATGTTGGCTCAAGCAAACCAACAGCCACAAGCAGTGCTTCAATTGCTTCGTTAATAGAAAGACAAAAGACAAAGAAGACTGCCGAGAATCATTTAGGCGGTCTTTTTTGTCTTTTTATGATGAAATTGATGGATTGGGTAAATGTGTACAATCAAAAAAACGGTGTTCATTCACCTTTTTTTGTATATTTATCTAAAATCTAATCAAGGATTACATTTCTACCGATATAATATGTAAACACTATGACCAAGTAACATGAAAGGATATATAACAATGGATAAATCCATTTCTTTATGTATGATCGTTAGAAACGAAGAAGATTATTTGGAGAGATGCTTAGAAAGTGTTAAGGATAAAGTTAATCAAATAGTAATTATTGATACAGGATCAACAGATTCAACCATAGAAATTGCTCAGGAATATACCAATGAAATTTACTCTTTTGAATGGTGTGATGATTTTGCCGCAGCAAGGAATGAGTCGTTAAAATATGCTAAGTCGGATTATATCTTGGTACTTGACGCGGATGAATATTTAGAAGAAAATGCGGATCTGCAAGAGGAGCTCAGTTCGGGGTACGATTATTATTTCATTAATATACACAATATCCTCTCTTACGGTAGGGCAATAAATCATACAGCAATCCGATTATTTGCTAATTTTAAGGGGTTTTTATATCGAAACCGCCTTCATGAACACTTGAATACTATGGATGAAGGAATGAAATATACAAGCGGTTATGGAAATTTCATCATTAACCATTCAGGCTATATGGAAGATATGATGAATAATCGGGCTAAAAATCAACGTAATTTACCATTGATGCTCCAAGAGGTTAAGGAAAATCCTACCGCATATAATTTATTCAACATGGGAAGGACGTATATGGCCATTGGTGAGCATGAAAAAGCCATTGAGTATCTAAAAAAATCCTATCCGTTAAGTAAGCAACTGGTTATTGTTCCTGAATTGATAAGTACTTTGTGCTTCTGTCTGAATGAATTAAAACGATATGAAGAAGCTTTACAAATTCTAAGAGACGCAGTGGAACTATATCCTGATACAACTGACCTTAGATACTTACAAGGGAGCATATATTTTGAAGCGGGTTATGTAAAAGATGCAGAAACTTCCTTCTTAGAATGTTTGAGGCTTGGTGATCAGGGAGTAACTGTTACTGAAGGTAACGGAAGTTATATGGCTCATTATAGATTAGCTGAAATCTATGAAACGAATTACCAAATCTCCAAAAGCTACGAGCACATAATAGAGGCACTAAAAATAAAAAAAACATTTGCAGCAGCAATTAAAAAATATTTCCAATTAGTCACTAAAGCTAATATTCCAGTGGACGATGTTTATCAGAATATTGAACTAATTTATAGAACTTCGAATATTGAAGAACTGAAATTATTACTTGAGGTTTTGTATTCGCTAAGGCATTCACTTCTGAATAAGTACTTGAGTGAATTTAATATTCGGGTTGAGGACAATGTTAGTGCAGTGGGAGCCCAATATGAGCGGAGTTATGATAAAGCAAGAGATCAATGGTTGAGCATGAAAGAAGTTCCTAAGCAAAATGGAGAAGATATTTTACTACTGTCAATTCTAATGCGCGATTCTGATTTATATCAAAAAGCGTTGCCCCTTCTTAATTTAAGCAAGAAGGAAAGTAGAACGATTAATTGCATTGTACAAGTTGAAGAAATCCGTGATGGACAGTTAAATACATCATTAGAACAGATGCTTGAAAGATTGATTATTCGACTACTAGCACTTCAAGAATATGAAGTGTTCCAGCGTATCCTAGAATATGTATGGAAGGGTTCTCTGGATGTAAAAATTCGTGTTAGCGGCATATTAGCTGATTACGGTTTTTATGAAGTTTCTATCGATTTGTTAATAAAGCTGTTTGAGTTGTATCCGAATGATAAGAGAATTATTACTTTACTGGGTGATATATGTTTTTATATGAATTATCTTGAGGACGCTCAATTATTTTATACAAAGCTGCTAGATCAAAGTCCTGAATACAGTACTTATGAGAGATGTTATGATCTTTTTCATAAGTTAAATGAAGGGGAAAGCGCACAGAACATAAAGTTCGTTATGAAGAATCTTTATCCTTTAAGTAATTGGGCTAATCCACAGAATAGTTCATCACAAGATATATATGAGACTCAAGAGGTCTTGGCTGAAGCTAAGTCAATGGTCACAAATCATGAGAATACACATTTAGAGATTGCTTTCATGCCTTATAAAGCCTCGATGTGGGATTCGCTTGAAAGTATATATCGAGAAGCTGAGAAAGATCCGGATTGTTCATGCTACGTAGTGCCCATTCCATACTACGAAAAGAATGCTCAAGGGGAAATTATTAAGTTTTGTTATGAAGGAAATGAATTTCCTGATGATATAAATATTACTCCGTTCGAAATTTATGATTTTGAAGATAGAAGGCCGGATATTATCTACATTCACAATCCTTATGATAAATACAATACTCTTACAATGGTTAACCCTCGTTTCTTTTCGGATAATCTTGCGAAGTATACGGACATGCTGGTATATGTACCCTATTATGTCGCCGGAAGTTCCGATGTACCGTATGTTTTGGTCACACCAGCTTTTGAAAATGTAACGAAGATAGTTACACAGTCCAAAAGCACCAAGGATGCGTATATTGAAGCTGGTTTGAATGCCAATAAACTTTTGGATATAGGATCTCCAAAGGTTGATGCAATGTTAACTGCAGTGAATGAAGGAAGAGAAATATCACCTTATTGGAGATTTATAACCCAGAACAAAAAAGTTTTCTTATTTAATACCGGGATTGCAGATCTGCTTTCTTTTGAGACTTGGTTTGAGCAATTGGAACAGATTATTAATTATTTCATGAATCATTCTAGGTATGCTTTAATTTGGCGGCCGCATCCACTTACAGATATCACTATAAAGACGATGCGTCCTCATTTGTTAGAGAGATTCGAAATATTGAAGAACAAACTAAAGCAGGCCGTAAATATTATCATTGATTTAAACAGTGACATATACCCTGCGGTTACGATCTCAGACGGAATTATTAGTGATTACAGCTCAGTTATGCTGCAGTGTATTATAACTGGAAAACCCGTTCTGGGATTACTGAGCGAAAAGATGACAAGAGAAGACCGGTACTATTATGCTGACTACTTGGGCTGTTATTTTATTGATCAGGATATGAGTTTGAATGAATTTACAGCAATGGTAGAGAACCATGAGGACTATAAGAAAGTAGAGCGCATGAATAAATTTATAAAAAGCATGAGTAATCCTGATGGTTCGTGCGGACAGAAGATTCACCATAACATTAAGAATGAAGTAGTGAGAGGTGAAAATAGTTGTATTACGTTAACCCAAATATAAAAGATTTATATAGAACGTCCTATAGTGAGAGCCGCAAAGACTATATTCGATTGGATATGAATGAGAATCCTGAGGGGCTCCCTGCTCCATTTTTTGAACAGGTAATGAAGTATATAACACCAGAATATGTTGCGATGTATCCAGAGATGTCCAAAGTAATTCAGAAATTAGCAGGATATTTGCAATGTATGCCGTCTAATATCTGTTTAACCAACGGTTCTGACGATGCTATGCGTCTGTTATTTGAAGTTTATGGAGAACTAGGGAAGAAAGTGGTTTCAGTAAACCCGAGTTTTGAAATGTATTCCGTATATATGAATATGTATGGCATGGAACATTCACCGATTAACTACGATGCCGATTTTAAAGTGCGCTTAGATGAAGTTTTAGATGCTATAGACCCGGATACCGGAATCGTAGTACTGTTAAACCCCAACAGCCCTATTGGGGCATCTTGGAGAGAGAATGAAGTTGAGAAAATTATTGAAAAGGCGAAGATAAACAATGCAATCGTAGTAATCGATGAAGCATATTATTACTTTTCGCCCCAAACCTATATGAATGTTACGAGCAAATACGATCATGTAATGGTGTTCAGGACATTCTCTAAATTGCTCTCTATTGCTGGTGCAAGAATTGGTTATATCGTATCCAATGACCAAATTATCAGTGAAATTAAAAAGGCTTGTTCCACATACCCGGTAAACTGTTTTGCTATTAAATTCGCTGAAGAAATATTGGATCATCCTGAAATTATAGAAGAACTGATGGACAAGGAAAAGCAAGGAAGAGAATACTTGTTGGAGCACCTTCAACAAAACAAATATGAATATCACTTTAATAATGGTAATTACGTGCTTATTAGACCTAAGAAAACCCCACAACATATTTTTGCCGAACTAAAGCGAAATAACATCTTAATTAAAACCTATAAAGCTCCTATATTGGCTGATTGGATCCGAGTGACTACAGCAAGTGTTAAGGTTATGCGAGTATTTTGGGAACAGTTTAAATTAGCAGATCAAGATCAGTCCATACGATTTTGAGGGGAAAGGTGGAGTTCCATGAAAGCTATATTATTGGCAGCAGGAAGAGGAACAAGAATCTCTAGAATGATCGAAGAAATTCCTAAATCAGTATTGCCGGTGGATGGAATACCCTTGATTCGAAGAAGTGTAATAATGCTGCTTGAGAGAAATATTAAACCGGTTATATGCGTGGGATATCGGGAAACTAAAATATATGAAGCGTTAGATGGATTGGATGTTACGTACTATTACAACCCATTTTATAATGTTACCAATAGTATAGCTTCGTTTTGGTTTGCTAGAAAAGAGTTGACTGAAGATACGATTATTATGAACGGCGATGTTTTTTTTGATGAAAATATTCTGGATTTGATCATAGACACAGATAAAGATTGTTCGTTACTAGTGGATACAAGCAGAACGTTAGAAGGGGACTTTTTTCTCAAGTTAGAGAACGGTTATATAAGGAAGTTTGGCAAGGACCTGCCTATTCAAGAAAGAAGCTGCGAGTATGTTGGTATTGGAAAGGTTAAAGAGAAATTCCTGGGGGATTTTAAAAATAAATTAGAGCAGCTTATTGGAAGCCAACAGCATCAATTATGGTGGGAAAATATATTGTATTCACTCATTGAAGAGAAAAATATTGAGACGATCGATATCAGCGGAATGTTTTGGTCAGAGATTGATTATTTCGATGATTATGAAAGAATCATTAATCATATCAATTTGTAATAATGTAGGTGCATGTATGGAACATAATACAGAATATATAAAACTTAATGATGACTATTTAAGGAAATTACAATTGGAAATGTTGACCCTACTAATCGAAGTGGATAGATTATGCAGAGAACATAATATTCAGTATTTTTTATCCTATGGCACACTCATAGGCGCTGTTAGGCATAAAGGATTTATTCCTTGGGATGATGATATAGATATCGAAATGTGTAGGGAAGATTACGAAAAATTTTGCAGTATTTGTGAGAATGAATTAGATACATCAAAGTTCTTCTTACAAAATCAACAGACGGATAAAAACTATAATTGGGTTTATGGAAAGCTAAAATTGCAAAACACCTCATTTATTCGCTCTGGGCAGGAACATTTAAAGCAAAAAGACGGAATATTCATAGATATCTTTCCTTTAGATAATATCTCCAGCAATAGATTTAGACAAAAAGTATCTCTTAAGGCTTGTAAAATATGCAGAAGGCTCTTGTGGGCTTCTGTAGGCAGAAAAATGGTAAGAAATAAATTTAGTAGAGCTGCATACACAGCACTTTCCTGTATTCCCAAAAAGGTAGTTACATCTATCTTTGATGTCTTTGCTAAGTCGGATAAAAAAACTCCTTATCTAGCTGCACATAATTACTTTTCCGGATATATATTCAAACGGGAGTGGTTTTCCGAGGCAGTAACGGTGGAATTTGAAGGACATAGATTCTATGCACCGATAGGTTATCACGAAATACTTTCTTCTATTTATGGAGATTATATGCAGTTGCCCCCGGTCAAACAACGTTATGGTCATACCTATGTATCATATATAAGATTTCTGGATGGACTGGAATTAAAGGTAATTAGATGATTAGAAAAGGAGAAGGAAATTTGAATAGAATATATACCAAAAATGTATCTATAGATTCTGAAAGTCTAAAAAGTTTTTATAGAAAACGGGCAGTGGATAAGATTTTTATTGATATAGATGCACCAGTAGTTTTATGCGGCGACAAAGATAAGAATAAAATTGAGGTTTGGACTAATTTTGAACTGGAGCATCGTTTCCCGTATTTATGCTTAGATAGCAGCAGTAATGTATTAGAAGTCGGCTGTGGGACTGGGCGGATAACTAAGTATATTACTTCGGTTGCGGGAACATATCTTGGTGTGGATTACGTAAAGGAATTCATAGATATTATAAAATCGCGTGTAGATATCGTAAAAAATAAAAACACCTTATTTATTCATTCATCTATACAAGATTTAGTAAACAATTCTGCCATTTTGTCAGAAGAAACTAAGTTCAATCGCTTCGTTATTTCGGGCGGAGTGCTGATGTACATCAACGATGATGAAGTAATGCAGGTGCTCAGTAAACTGATAGAAAAATTCGATGAAGATTGTATCATCTATTTATCAGAGCCAATTGCGTTCGGAAAAAGGTTGACTCTAGATAAATTCTATTCGGAAGACCTTGAGAATGAATACAGCGCGATTTACAGAACCGAGGAAGAATACCAAAAAGTATTTAATGTGTTTTATGAAGCGGGATTTACTTTGGAAGTCAATGAAGAGTTTTTTTATGATGATATTAAAGCACAGAAGGAAACGAAGCAGTGGATGTTTGTTTTACGAAGAAGCAAAGAAAATAAAAATAAGTTCTCGAATATTACCCCCTATTGATATTAGGTTATTCAAGTGAAAATATCGCTCTAGAAAAGAGGGGGAGCAAATTATGTTGAAGCAGTGTGATGAATCATGGATAACAAGGATCTTAGAATACATCGGCAGAGACTATTCAAAATGTTTGTACCTATATATAAATCTTAATAAATACGGATTAAATACTGAAAACTTCAATGTGTGGATTAGCTTAGATGATGTTGGAGATATAAGAGGGTTAATGGCGAAGTATTATACGGGCACTCACTTTTTTTCTAAAGATACTGACTTTATTGTTGATGATTATATGGATTTTGTTCATGAAAATAAACCCGCGATTATAACAGGTACAGGTCAAATTATTCAAAACATACAGGGGGGATTTCCAAGTTATACTGCTGATTATGGAAGTGTTGGTCAAATTAAAAATGTCTCGAAGTTCAATGCAAGCCAAGTAGAGATCGCGTCAATTGATGACATGCATGAGATTGCCAAATTATTAATTGGAGACAAAGGCCTAGGTGGACATTATGATTCTTCATTGCTGGAACATCAATTAAAAGAACGCTATATTGAAGGCTTTGGTAGAAACTATGTGATTAAAAAGGATAATGAAATCGTATCTCATTGTGCAACTTATGCTCAAACTAATCAGCTTGCAGTCACATCAGGCGTGTTTACAAAAACTGAGGAAAGAGGAATGGGCTACGCATATCAAATTTACTGTAAGCTCTGTTATGATCTCTTATCGGAGGGCAAAGAGGTGTACGCTTTTTTTTATACGGATCAAGCTCATAGGATGCATGATAAGGTCGGTTTTAAAGTTGTATCAAGTTGGGCTAAGCTAGTGTTGCAGAAATAAATAAGAAAGAATTAACCCATCTATAATAAACCACTTTTTTCATGATCTAACATAGGGGAAAATTCCGATTTTTTATCCTCTTAACATCAAGTGAGCAAAATCCGATATACATTATAAATAGTTTATATGCCATCGGAGGTTGTCCAATGAATCTTCAAATTTCAGTAACGGCAAATACGGTGAGCAGCGCTAAAGTCGAAGGAAATCAAGTCAGTGAATATATGGCTGCTAACAAAGATGCAAGTTTGATTAACTCTATTAAGAAAAGCACTGAGATTGCTAAACTTGAGCGTCAAGGTATTCAAATTCCTACAGGAGATGAGCATCTTATTCGTTTAATAGAGAAGGCCACCAAGGCTCTCCAAGGACCGGAGACAACACTAGAAATTAGTATTCATGAAAAAACACACCAAATAATGGTGAAAGTGTTGAACAAGGAGAATGGAGAACTGATTCGTGAAATACCACCTGAAAAGACGTTGGATCTGGTAGCCAATATGATGGAGATAGCAGGAATTTTAGTTGATCAGAAGGTTTAAGGGGGGGAACAAAAGAATGCAAATGCGAATTAGTGGTTTTTCAGGTATGGATATTGACAGTATGGTAAAGCAACTGATTACTGCAAAGCGTGCTCCTTTGGATAAGCTTACACAGCAGAAAACCATTATAGAATGGAGACGTGAGAGTTATCGAGAAATGAATAGCAAGATGATAGACTTTAAAACAAAAACATCTTCTTTTAAGTATTCATCAGCGATGAACTCTAACAAAGCCATGGTGTCAGGAAATACAACCGCAATAAAGGCAGAGGCTACTGCATCTGCTTCGAATATTTCAATGGGTGTAGAAGTGTTTAAGTTGGCACAAAAATCACGCATTGAGACGACTTCCCCACTAACTATAAAAGGAAATTCTGATGTTCCAGTTAGTGCTTCACTAAAAACAACGCTTGGTGAATTGTCGAAGAGTGATGGAAGCGAAGAGTATACCTTAAGTATCAATGGTATTAAGGAGCCTTTGGTATTTAAGTCTACCGAAACCATAGAGACGGTACTAAACAGGATTAACTCTAGTGCAAAGGCTAAAGTCAAAGCAACCTTTGATGAAGTAAGTGGAAAATTTGTTGTTTCTGCGAAAGAGTATGGAAACACAAATAAATTAACAGGCGTTGAAGGTTCATTAATAAGTCTTTTTGATCTGAGCGATGTTCAGGATGCAAAGCCAGCTGAGGTTCTGATCACTTCTGGAGGTGTTAAAAAAATCTTCACCCCTGATAGTAATTCATTTCTTATTAATGGAGTCCAACTGACATTCCAGGAAATAAATAAGGATAAACCGGCAACGATCACTACGCAGACCGATCCAGCAAAGGCTCTGGAAACCATTAAGAGCTTTGTTGAATCCTATAATGAGCTGATTAAGACCTTCAGCACCAAGCTGGGTGAAGAAAAGTACCGCAGTTATGCTCCACTTACCGATGAACAGAAGAAAGAAATGAAAGAGAACGACATTAAACTATGGGAAGAAAAGGCTAGAAGCGGCTTGCTGAAGAATGATGAGGTTCTTCGCTCCACATTAAGCGAGATGCGTTCCGCCATTGGAGAAATGGTCGGTGATCTGAGTTCGATCGGGATTACAACAGGCCAGTATTTTGAGAACGGCAAGCTTAACATTAACGAAGAGAAGCTGAAATCCGCTCTGCAAAGTGACCCGCAAAAAGTGTCAAACATCTTCCAGGGTGCAGGTGACGGGGGCAACCACGGAATAATCTCCAGTGTTCAAACCGCTATGAATAACGCTCTTGACAAGCTTGTGGACAAAGCAGGAACTTCAAAATTTTTGGCTGATTCCAACAGTACATTTAAGGAAGAGAGTGTCATCGGCCGGCAGCTAAAGGATTATAATAAACGGATCGGCACCATGGAGGCACGTCTCCAAGACCTCGAAATCCGTTACTACAAACAGTTCTCTGCAATGGAAAGAGCCATGAACCAATACAATTCTCAGTCGTCCAGTCTAGCAGGTTATTTCCAATAGAAAGTGGAGGGTGAGTACGTTGATTACATCTCCTTATGATAAATACAGACAATCGTCAGTCCAAACAGCTAGCCCGGCTCAGCTTGTCCTTATGTTATATGATGGGGCTATACGTTTTGTGAAGATAGGAATAGATGGTATCAGTAACAATGATCTACCCAAGGCAAATCAATATCTCGGTAAGGCCCAGACGATCGTGAGTGAGTTGATGTCTACCTTGAATCACTCATATGATATTTCTAAAAATTTGTTTGCGATGTATGAATATATAAACTATCTACTCATCCAGGCAAATATTAAGAAGTCGAAGGAACCTGCTGAGGAAGCTCTGGGATATTTGACCGATCTTTACGAAACATGGATTCAAGCTAGTAAACTGGCTGTCTCTGGAGGAACTGCTGGTGTCCAGCATGGATGAGAAGATTCAAAATTTAGAGAGGCTCACGAATGACTTCATTCAGCGAATCAATTCTTTAGAATACGAGCAGGTTGAGGAGTTTGTTGAGAATCGTGAGTCCATTACGGAGAGTATTCTTTCAGAATTAAGTCATTCAACATTGACCGAAGCACAGAAACATCGACTGAAGATGTTGCTTCAGTATGATTCTATGATCTTAGGTAAAATGCAGTCTTTAAAAGAAGAAGCTCGAGAATGGACCATTCGACAAAATCAAATTAAAGCCCAGCATAGTGCATATGAGTCGGCCTATACAACGGATAGCATCCTTATGGATAAACGAAAATGATTTCAAAATTAGAATAAAAAAGCCTTAATGGTAAGCAGGTATATAGGGACTTGCCCCAAAAGTGAGATAAATTTAAAAACCTTCAAGAGAATGTAACCATGTTGTAAGATATGGAGACAACCTTGGAGGTGTTTTTACAATGGCAACAAGAGTTAGCTATCCACTAGAAGTGAGGATGAAAGCCGTCGAAATGAGATGAAGACGATCTACCGCTGGATTTATTCAAATCGTCTAGCACAAGGGAAAGCTCACTCTTGAGTCACAATGGAAAACGGCGTAAACTATGGAGAACCGTGGATGTTTTTTCTGATTGGCCTATTCGCCTGAGAACCAATGAGATACGTTAACGTGAGATCTTTAATCTCTGGGAGTCGGATACCGTCGTAATGATTCGTTTAATTAGAAAGGTAATAGATGAGAAAATTAATAATTACTTTATGGTGTGTAGCATTATTCATTGGAACTTGTACCGAGAGTGTGCCGCTATTATTCACTGACTTCCATATTCATTTGAATTTAAATAGTCAACCTACCTGGTCAGATCTTTGGCGTGTTGGTGCCTTCGACTCTAATGCATACATTATTCAGAAGATAGGGCACTTCTTTGGTTTCTTTATTCTATCTCTATTGATGACAAACTTCGGACAAAATAAAAAGGGGTTAATATGGGCGATTGGATATGGAGTATTAACCGAGATACTACAGCCGATTTTCCACCGAGATGCTCGAATACTCGATATGCTTATTGATACAGCAGGAGCTTTAATAGCCTATTATATATGTCTAATTTTCAAAGCAATTCAGAAGAAAGGGACATAGTATAGCAATCATACAATTTGTATGATTGCTATTTTTTTTTGTGATTGTAATCTGTAACAAATAAATACATGATATGCAATACGCACTGTTGAAAAAAAGTAGCAATATATAGCAAAATCCCAATTCTTTTATCCTTTATTAAACTTGTGTATGATTATAGCGATTAAAGGAATATTGGGATAAAAAAAGAAATATTTTGTCATTATGATTGAATATATTAAATTTTGTTTACAAGATTAAAGGGGGGTTCTCGACAATGATTGATATACATAGCCATATACTCCCTTACATGGACGATGGAGCGAAGGATTGGGACATGGCGATAGCTATGGCGAAGCAAGCTCATGCTGATGGGATCCGGTGCATTGCAGCGACACCTCATCATAGGAATGGTCGTTATATTAACGATCCTTCTAAAGTGCTTGAAATGGTAGAAATTTTAAATTCTAAGTTACAAGAATTACATCTGGATATTAAAGTGTTCCCGGGGCAGGAGGTTAGAGTCCATGATGATCTTTTACGTCATTGGGAGAAAGGTGAGATACTTTCACTTTACGGTTCCAGATATGTACTACTAGAGTTACCTTCATCTCATATTCCTGCAACGGTGGAAGACATTGTTTATGAATTATCCTTGATGGACATTCGAGTGATTATTGCCCATCCAGAACGTAATGCAGATATTGCTCGTAATCCAGATCGGCTGCTTCACCTCGTAGAGCTTGGGGCGTTGGCTCAATTGACAGCTCAGTCGGTTACAGGAGAGAAGGGCGGAAAGCTTCAGAGGCTCTCACTGGACTTGTGTAAAAGAAATCTCATACATTTCATAGCAACAGATGCTCATGATCCGGTGCGTCGTCCATTTCAGTTAACAAGCAGTTATCAAGTGATCGAGAAGAAGCTTGGTCCTGAGATAGTGAGTTACTTTAAGAGCAATTCTAAGAGAGTGGTGGACAATTTAGAGATTCCAATATTCGACATGACTACACATAAAGTCCACGGAAATGTATTCGCAAAGGTTCTATCGGGAATGTTTCGAGTGACCAAGTGAATCTATGATTTATTTACGACTTGGATAGAGTGGCATAAGCCGCGACTAACTAAGTTGTGAACAAATAAATAAAGAACATAACAGAGGTGAAGATAATTGTCATTCAGAAAAAAAGTAACCGCTTCCACTCTCGCGGTCAGCATGGCTGCAGTAACTCTAGCGGGTATACCACTTAGTAATGAAGGACTGGCTAAACATCTTGGGATTACATCGGTTTCAGCTGCTAATTCGAATGTTGATAAGGTCAAAGACAAACTGAAGAGAATAAATGCGGCATTAAGTCCAGCAGATAAAACTAGGCTCCAGGCTCTTCGTTCAGAAATCAACACTAAGATCGGTTGGGACGCTTTCGAAGAGAGCGCTGCTCCAATACTTACTCAGACTAGGAAAGCAGGCGTTTCTAATGAGACGGTATTTAGTTTGTTTAATGCTGTGACCGATTTGGCTAATGATCCTGCATACGAGAAATTGGTGGAAATTCGGAATAAAGAAGAATATATTGAAGCCGCCAAAAAGCTCGGAGAAGCTGGGGGAGTAGCTAACTTAACAGTGGATGACTTGGCAGAATTTTTGGTTGGTGACCAAGGCGTCGAATCAAAGATTGTAGAAATTCTGAAGAATAAGACTATGAAAGAATTGAACGACATTTTTAATAATAGTGAGGCGCGTAATGCTCTAATCAGGGACGCTTACCGCAGTGTGCTGAATGAAACTGTGGGTGATCAATCCGTAGGATCTGTTCTTAATAAGCTTGGAATTACCGACAATCTGGTTGCAAGCACTGTATCGAGTCTACAGAACCGATTGGATCCTGCAATTGTAAAGGAAGCAGCACTAGCACTTAGTTTAGCTTATATTAAAGCCGAGAATATCAAATTACCTGATCCAGAGGATGATGACGATGGTGATGGAGGTGTAGTAACTCCCCAACCTCCAGTTAATGGCGGAGGCGGAGCCGGCGATGGTGGGGGAGCGCCAGGTGGAGCGGTAACAACTCCTACTGGTTCTTTACAAAAATTGTTGAAATTAGATGCTTTTGAATTGGTTGAGATCGTAAACGGCAAAGCAACATTGAAGTTAGATGAGGCCTATATGCTGAAATTGGTCGAAGCAATCAAGGCAGCAGCGGCTAATGAGAAAGGTGAAATCACACTTTTCATTGATCATGGTGCAGTTAATGCTTCTTCCATAGAGGCACCAGTATCTAAGACAATTATTGAAGCAGCGAAATCAGCAGGGATCGATAATATTGCTCTGACCGTAAACGGACTCACGTTTACTCTGCCAATCAGTCAATTTAATGATTCAATTAAATTGTCCATTAACATGAAAGATGACAAAGTTATTTCTGAGATTAGCAAGCTTCAATTAGCTTCAGATGTATACGAATTCCTGTTTGAAGTTGGCGGTAAACAAGTGAACTCCTTCCGTAAACCGATAACAATTCGTCTTCCACTGCGTGATGTGAACGTAGATAAAGAACTTTTAAGTGTTGTTAAGGAAGTCCAAGGATCCCTCCAAATCCACGGCGGTGTGTTGGATGGCAAATTTATTGTAGAGAATCGTGACACACTTTCCACTTATGCAGTAGTAGAGAACAAAGTGAACTTCACAGATATCGGTATCGTACAAAAATGGGCTGGACGTCAAATTCAAGTTGTAGCTGCTAAGGGTGCTATAGAAGGTAAAGCGGCAGGTGTGTTTGCACCGAAAGATTCTGTGACACGCGCTGAGTTTGCTAAAATGCTGGTTCGTGCTCTTAACCTGGAGAACAGCTATGCAGTAGAATCCTTTACTGATGTAAATAACACAGATTGGTTTGCACCATATGTAGCGGCTGCAACTGAACAAGGTATCATCTATGGTCGTACATCATCTAAATTTGCACCACATGAGAAGATTAGTCGCGCTGAAATGGCTACGATGATTTCTCGTGCGCTAAAAGTTACACAGAATATTACAGATGAGAATAACTCGGATAGTATCTTGAAGCAGTTTGCTGATACAGATAAAATCGGAAAAGCCTACAGACAGGCCGTAGCCTTTGCTGCTTCTAAAGGGCTTGTAGTAGGAAGCAATGGCAAGTTTAACCCGAAGGATAACGCTACACGTGCAGAAGCAGCTGTAATGATCTATCGTACAATGAATTACAAAAAGTAGTGAACTTAAGAAAGCCTTCCTCTCATGAAGATGGGAGGGGGGTGTTCTTTTATAACTTGTGAAGACCATTTTTTGGTAATTGAGTCAGAGTTAAAAAGTATCACGCAATTATAGATACCGCTGGAGGGAAACCTACGTGTCACGTGAATTGGATTTGAGAGATATTTTTCGGATTATTCGGAAGAGGATATGGTTGATAGCACTTATTGTTGTATTGGTTTGTTCATTTGTAGGGGTTTACAGCATTTTTGTTAAGAAGCCCGTATTTGAGGCTTCCACGAAAATCGTTGTAAATCAGACGCCTACAAATTCTACAGTGAATCAATTGGACCTCAATCAGATTAACACTAATATTCAACTTATTAATACCTACAAAGAAGTAATCAAAACTCCAGCAATCCTTGATCAAGTTGTGAATAGTTATCCTGAGTTTCAGTTAACTACTGAAGATTTATCTAAGATGGTGAACGTAAACTCTGTAAATAACACACAGGTGATGACTGTAGTTGTTCGGAATACTTCGTATGTAAAAGCAGCGGAGATAGCAAATGCGATTTCGAAAGTATTTCAGAAAGAAATCCCGTCCATATTTAATGTACAGAATGTATCGATATTAAATGAAGCGAAGACAGAACCGTTAGTCAGACCGCAACCCGTAGAACCCAATATTATTCTCAATTTAATGATCGGGTTTGTTGTTTCTTTAATGCTCGGTGTGGGATTAACCTTCGTACTAGAGTATCTTGACGATACGATTAAGACAGAAGAGGATGTTAAGGAGTTTTTGGAGATACCAACGCTTGCGATGATTACACGGGTAAATCAAAATGATCGAGGGCCTTCGCGATCTATATCAACATCCAGGAAAGGTGGAAAAGAACATGTCAGCATTGCAGAATAAAAAACGCCACCTTATTGTCTTATCCAATCCTCGTTCACCTATAACAGAGGCGTATCGATCATTACGTACCAACATAGACTTCTCATCAGTGGATGAAAGAACGCAAGTGATCATGGTAACCTCAACTGGGCCAGAGGAAGGGAAATCAACGGTCGTAGCCAATTTAGCAGTAACCTATGCGCAAGGCGAGCGCAAAGTGTTATTAATTGATGCGGATATGAGAAAGCCGACAGTGCACCGTACGTTCCAGTTGACCAACAAAATGGGATTGTCATCGATTTTATCCCGGCAGTGCAACCTGGAAGAAGTGATTCAAGAATCAGAAGTACCTAATCTGTATGTGATGACAGCGGGACCTATTCCGCCTAACCCTGCCGAGATGCTGAATTCTAAGAGAATGACAAATCTGATGCAGTTGCTGCGAGAACAATTTGACATGATTCTTATCGATACGCCTCCAGTGCTTGCGGTTACTGATGCACAATTGCTCGCTTCAAATAGTGATGGTGTCTTAATGGTTATTAATTCAGGTAAGGTTAAGAAGGATGTCGCATTGAAGGCGAAAGAAAATCTATTACGGGTTAATGCCCGTATCCTTGGTGTAGTGTTGAATAATGTCAAACGTAAAACAAGTGAAGAATACTATTACTACTATTATGGAAACTAACGCTAACCTAATTCTTAATTGGTATGAATATCACATAAACTATTAATTTCGGAGGGCACCGAATTAATGAAAATTCGCAAAGGGATTGTGGCGTTGTTTGTTATTGATATCGTAATCGTATGGTTCAGCATAGTGACTTCCTACTGGTTCCGATTCTATGATGGTTTCCCACTGGGGTATAAACTGCAAATGATTCAATACGCAGCGATTTCAACGATTGGATTCGGGATTAGTCTTAACTATTTCCGTCTCTATCGTAGAGCTTGGGAGTATGCAAGTGTCGAGGAACTCTTGTCAATTTTCAAAGCTATAGTTATCGGTGGCGCCTTATCTACTGTCGTAGCATTATTAGTTTTACCTGAACGAGTCCCATTCTCGATTGTGATTCGTTCATTGGAGACGATTCTACTTCTTGTAGGTGGCTATCGTTTTCTTACTCGACTATTAGGAATCAGAACGTACAATAAGGTAACGGATCCGATTCCTAAGAATGTATTAATTGTAGGGGCAGGTAACTGTGGAACATTGATTGCGAGGGAGATCAGAAACTCGACATCAGGTATGAAAATTGTTGGTTTCATCGATGATGATTTGGAAAAGTACAAGCTGCATGTTTTGGGTATACCCGTGTTAGGAACACGGGATGTTATTCCAAGTATCGTTGCAGAGAAAGACATACAAGAGATCGTGATTGCCATACCTTCGGCAAGCAGACAACAAATTTCAGAAATCGTGACAATCTGTAAGAATACAGATGTTAAATTAAAAATGATGCCGCGATTAAATGATCTGATATCCGGCAAAGTCTCTTTGAATAAGATTAGAGAGGTTAGCGTTGAAGACTTGCTTGGTAGAGATCCAATTGTAACCGACATCGATGAGATTATGAGTTATGTGCAGAATAAGATCGTTCTGGTAACGGGTGCAGGAGGATCTATCGGCTCTGAGCTTTGCCGCCAAATATCCAACTTTGAACCTAATAAGCTGTTATTGCTCGGTCATGGAGAGAACAGTATTTATAATATTGAGATGGAACTGAGAAGGAAATTTCCTGCCCTTACACTTGAGACGATCATTGCAGATATACAGGATCGGGACAGAATGCAGAGCGTATTTCAGGAGACTCGCCCGCAAGTTGTATTTCATGCTGCAGCACATAAGCATGTTCCTTTAATGGAGAGAAACCCGTCTGAAGCCGTGAAGAATAATGTGTTCGGAACACAAAATGTGGCGGATTGTGCTGATCAGTATGGCGCAGAGCGCTTTGTGCTCATATCTTCTGATAAAGCGGTTAATCCGACAAGTGTGATGGGTGCAACGAAGCGAATTGCAGAAATGTACATTCAGAGTATTAATGCATCGAGCCGTACGAAGTTTGTAGCTGTTCGATTTGGCAATGTGTTAGGCAGCCGAGGAAGTGTCATCCCACATTTTAAACAGCAGATTATAGAAGGAGGACCTGTGACGGTAACCCATCCAGAAATGGTTCGATATTTCATGACGATCCCGGAGGCAGTTCAGTTAGTGCTGCAAGCAGGATCTCTTGCAGCTGGCGGTGAGATTTTTGTTCTGGATATGGGACAGCCTGTCAAGATTCTTAATCTGGCTGAAGATTTAATTCGATTGTCTGGTTATGAACCTTATCATGATATCGATATTAAGTTTACAGGTATTAGAGAAGGTGAGAAGCTCTTCGAAGAGTTATTGACGGATGAAGAGAATGTCACGGCCACCCAGCATAACCGTATTTTTATAGGAAAGCCATGCGACCTGAATCGCAATTATCTGGAGTTGGAGATTAAACGTCTGCAAAAGGTGATCGCTGAAGGTTCAAGTTCAGTTAAAGATGTAATTGATCAGATTGTTCCAATGTATGAAGTTGTTTCATAAGATTAACAATTTAGATCTAACCCAAAATAATCGAATGTGAGGATTCTAACTATGATGAAGAGGTACTCTGCAATTGTTATGATTGTAGCCATGCTCCTAAGTATCACACCTATAAAAACTGTGGAAGCGGCTAACAACGTGAAAATGAAATCCATGGATGTTGAGTTTAATTTTGACGGGACTGAACTACAGCCTCCTGCTGGTCAATTTGCCTTTATATATAAGGGTACGACTTATGTTCCATTACGGTTCGTTTCTTATGCGTTACAGAAAAATGTTCAGTGGGATGGAAAAGCCTCAAAAGTAACCGTAAGCGAGCCGACCTCCAGTCAGTTGGTATCTATTAAGGAAAAACTGATGAATTCATCAGCTTCTGCCAATGCTAACTTCTTGGGAAAAGTCTTTGCAATGACACCTGTGAAAGTGGATTTTATTTTTAATGGTAAGAAGAAGGTGCTGCCTTCCGGTCAGCAAAGCTTTATGTATAAAGGAACCTTATACGTTCCAGTTCGTTTCATGGCGGTATCGTCCGGTTCACAGATAACTTGGGACGGGAAGACCAAGACAGTAAAGGGAATTTCCAATTCAACAGGAACACCGAACTCTTCAGGAACGCCAACCACTCCACCATCATCAGGAGGAGCAGGAAGCAGTACTGATAAGGTATCCTACGAGTCAATTACAAGCAATACCGAAGCGAAGCTAAAATCTCTACAGGCGGAGAATAACTCTACGCTAATGAGCTTGGCGGCAAAATACTTATCAGCCTCAGATGATGCAACGAAGAAGAAGTTGTTAGCTCAAGGACAACAACAATTGGATAGCTTAACGGCGAAGTTTGAGAATATTGTAGGCAATGCAGAAAATCAGCTGAAAGCCAATGGATACAGCACAGAGGTTATTAATGAATACCGTAAAACTTTCAATGATGAGATTGAAGCTGGAAAGAAATTGGCGAACGAGCTTGCTGGATAAGCAAGCTCCTTACATAAAAGGGATGAGATTTAGTTAACGGATGCTTTGTCTTTGTTAAATCAATTGGAGCCTAATCCGGATCAAATACTTACTAACTCTTAAAGAGAAAGGAAGAACTGTGGATGGAGCTAACAAAGATTAAAGAGAAGATATTCCTTTCTTCGCCACATATGAGTGATGAAGGATATGAAATGGAATATATTAAGGAAGCTTTTGATACGAACTGGATTGCTCCACTTGGTGAAAATGTAAATGGATTTGAAAGAGAATTAGCTGCTAAGGTGGGTTCTAAAGCAGCAGCCGCACTTTCTTCCGGAACAGCTGCTATTCATTTGGCATTGAAAGCTGCCGGAGTAGGAGAGGGAGATATCGTCTTTTGTCCAACACTTACTTTTTCAGCTACAGCCAATCCTATAATCTATCAGAATGCTATTCCTGTTTTTATAGACAGTAACTATGAAACTTGGAATATGTGTCCCGAGGCATTAGAAGAAGCCTTTATTAAGTATCCGGAAGTGAAAGCAGTCTTGGTTGTTCACTTATATGGTCTGTCAGCAGATATGGATAAAATCATGGAGATCTGCAGGAAACATAATGTTGCAGTAATTGAAGACGCGGCAGAATCATTAGGAACTTATTATAAAGGGCAGCACACAGGAACTATTGGTGACTACGGTGTTTTCTCTTTTAATGGAAACAAGATAATCACCACTTCAGGCGGCGGGATGCTTGTCTCTAAGAATGAGGAACGCATTAATAAGGCGAGATTCTGGGCTACGCAGTCAAGAGATCAAGCTAGGCATTATCAGCATAGTGAGTTGGGATTCAACTATCGTATGAGTAACGTTGTTGCGGGTATAGGCAGAGGGCAACTCAAAATATTAGATCAAAGGGTAGAGAAGAAGAAATATATACATGAGTTTTATAAGAGAGAGTTAGAAGGACTTGAGGGCGTTGAATTGATGCCAAGCAATGAGTGGAATGAACCGAACTATTGGTTGAGCTCCATGATGTTGAGAGGGAAAGTTAGGCCATTAGACATTATAGAAGCTCTTGAAAGAGAGAATATTGAATCAAGACCTGTTTGGAAGCCGATGCATATGCAGCCGTTTTTTGAACGCTTTGATTATATAGGGAATGGTGTATCAAATAAATTATTTGAGAATGGTATTTGTCTTCCTTCGGATACAAAAATGACGGATCTCGATTTAGAGAGGGTTGTCAAGGTCATAAAGGGGCTGTGGACGAATTGATGGGGAAGTCAAAAGGCAATATATACAGAAGGTTTGTAAAAAGACCTATGGATATTGTGCTCTCGCTGATAGCTATAACCCTATTAAGTCCGGTGTTCTTTATAGTAGCCGTACTTGTGAGGGTGAAGTTAGGAAGCCCGGTGTTATTTAAGCAAAGTAGACCTGGTCTTAATGAAAAGATATTTATGATGTATAAGTTCAGAACGATGACTGATGAGAGAGATGTAAATGGAGAATTACTTCCTGATAACGTAAGGCTAACAAAATTCGGTAAGTTTTTAAGGTCGACATCGCTTGATGAATTACCAGAACTCCTGAATATTTTGAAGGGTGATATGTCGATTGTAGGTCCTAGACCTTTGCTGGTGCAATACTTACCGTTGTATAACGAATACCAGAAAAGGCGACATGAAGAAAGACCAGGATTGTCCGGCCTGGCACAGGTGAATGGAAGAAATGCAATCAGTTGGGAAGAAAAGTTCATTCTAGATGTTGAATATGTTGATAACGTAAGCTTCATTAATGACTGGAAGATCATCCTCTTAACTATAAAAAAAGTGTTCCAGAGAGAAGGGATCAACTCAGCAGTTGCAGCAACAGTAGAACCCTTTAATGGAACACAAGGAGAGATGCAGCTATGAAGAGTAAGAAACTTCTCATTATAGGGGCGGGCGGTCACGGAAGAGTCATTGCTGATATTGCTTTAAACATGGGGAAATGGCAGAGTATTGCCTTTCTAGATGATAGTAACACTACAACCTTCATGGGATTAGAGGTTATAGGTTCAACCCATAATATATCCGAATATATCAATGAATACGAAATCATTGTAGGTATTGGCGATAATGGCAAACGAAAAGAGATACATGAAATTATCGAATCATTAGGAGCCAAAATTCCAGTCATCATTCACCCGAATGCGGTAATTGGATCTCAAGTGGAAATAGGAATGGGAACCGTTATTATGGCAGGCGTAACTATCAACTGTTGTTCTGTAATAGGTAAAGGATGCATCATTAATACGGGTTCAACAGTAGATCATGATAATCATATCGAAGATTTTGTTCATATTTCACCGGGAGTACATTTAGCTGGATCAGTTAATATTGAGAGAGGCTCTTGGTTAGGAATTGGGAGTATTGTAAGTAATAACATTAGCATTACTACTGATTGTAAACTTGGTGCCGGTTCTGTAGTTGTTAAGGATATAACCGAACCGGGAAAGTATGTTGGAGTTCCGGTTAGGAGAATAAAATTATGAAAAAGAAAATTTGGATTTGGAATCACTATGCTACAAACATGTATAAAGACAAAGCGGGAAGACATTATTGGTTTGCAGAAAACTTAGTTAAACAAGGTTATAATCCAGCGATTTTTTGTGCATCTACAGTTCATAATTCAAATGAGAATATAGATACTGGTAGTAATACGTATGCTTCAGATGTCACTAATGAAATCCCCTTTGTATTTGTGAAAACACCTAAATATATTGGTAATGGGCGACAACGGATCCAAAACATGTTTTCCTTTTATAAAAATCTTTTTTCTGTATCGAAGGAGTATGCTGAACAGTATGGGAAGCCAAATGTGATATTAGCTTCAAGTGTTCATCCCCTTACATTGCTTGCCGGAATTAAGATAGCAAGAAAATTTGGAATACCATGTATTTGTGAAGTGAGAGATTTATGGCCAGAAAGTATCGTAGCGTACGGTGCTTTAAAAAGAAATAGTCTTATTGCCAAAATGCTATATCAAGGTGAAAAATGGATATATAAAAAAGCGGATTCTATTATTATGACATGGGAGGGTGGCTTTGAATATATAACCGATCAAGGATGGGACGATATTATAAAGTTAAATAAGGTCAATCATATAAGTAATGGAGTAGATATTAACACTTTTGACAAAAACAGTGAATATTATAAAATTACTGACTCAGATTTAGATTGCAAAGACTATAAAAATGTTGTTTATGCAGGTTCTATTAGGAAAGTTAATAACCTCGGAATGCTATTAGACGCTGCTAAAATAATTCAAAATCAAGGAAAAAAAGATATTAGATTTCTAATATTTGGTTCTGGCGATGAAAGTGAAGCACTTAAAAAGCGATGTGAAAATGAAAATATAAATAACGTTTTATTTAAAGGACGAGTTGAAAAGCAATACGTACCGTCAGTGCTTAAAAAGTCTTGCATAAATATACTTCATAATTCAAGTACTTCACTTGATAAGTATGGCCAAAGCCAAAATAAATTTTTTGAGTATTTAGCAGCTGGGAGGTGTATTGTTCAAACATACACGACTGGCTATAGTATTTGTGAAAAATTCAATTGTGGAATTAGTGCTCCTGTACAAAATGCAGAGGAGATTGCAAAGGCAATAATTGTAGCCTGTAGTGACGAAGAAAAAAATGTTTTGATGGGGAAAAATGCTCGTGAAGCTGCCTATCAATTTGACTTTAATAGATTAACAGAAAAATTGATTAATATTATTGAAGAAGTAAATGGAGGAGAGGAACGCTCAAATGAGTTTATACGAAAAAATAGTTAATAAAGAGGAAAAAGTTGCGGTTGTTGGGTTAGGTTATGTAGGTATGCCAATTGCGGTCGCATTTGCAAATAAGGTTAATGTTATAGGATTTGATCTTAATACTAATAAAATTGAACAGTACAAGAATGGAATAGATCCTACTAACGAAGTTGGTGATGAGGTTATTAGGCAGACAACCGTTGAATTCACATCTGATTCAACTAAGCTACAAGAGGCAAAATTTCATATTATAGCTGTTCCTACACCAGTAAATGCTGATAAAACGCCTGATTTAAGTCCCATAGAAAGTGTGAGCATAACAATAGGGAAAAATCTTACAAGAGGTTCGATTGTAGTATATGAGTCCACAGTGTATCCAGGGGTTACTGAAGACATATGTATTCCTATTTTAGAAAGAGAGTCCGGTCTTAAGTGTGGTGTGGATTTTAAAGTAGGGTATTCTCCAGAGCGTATTAATCCTGGTGATAAAGTACATAGGTTAGAGAATATCATAAAGATTGTTTCGGGGATGGATTATGAGTCTTTAGAGGAAATTGCTAAGGTTTACGAGCTTGTGGTAGAGGCTGGAGTACATCGTGCGGGTTCTATTAAAGTGGCTGAAGCGGCCAAGGTAGTTGAGAATAGTCAACGTGATATAAATATTGCATTTATGAATGAGCTAGCTATCGTTTTTGATCGTATGGCTATAGATACTCAAGAAGTTATAGAAGCAATGAATACGAAATGGAATGCCTTGAAATTCTACCCGGGATTAGTGGGAGGACATTGTATTGGAGTAGATCCTTACTATTTTATATACGAAGCAGAAAGACTTGGTTATCACTCGCAGATTATTTTATCAGGTCGACAAATAAATGACGGTATGGGTTCATTTGTTGCGGATGTAATAATAAAAAAAATAATTCATGCTAATAAAGTAGTTAAACAATCCAAGGTAGTCATCCTTGGTATTACATTTAAAGAGAACTGCCCTGATACTAGAAATTCTAAAGTTGAGGATATTATTAAGCGGCTAAATGAATATGAAATAGATCCAGTCATTGTTGACCCTTATGCTGATCCCGCAGAAGCAAATCTAGAATATGGAGTAGATTTACTTCCTTTTGATATGATAAATGATGCTGATTGTGTTGTATTTGCCGTTGGTCATGATTATTTTAAAGACTTGACTATTGTACAAATTGATAGAATGTTTAGGGATTTACCGAACAATGAAAAAGTAATTATTGATGTTAAGAGTATTTTGAATAAAACAGAATTGCAAGAAAAAAACTATTCATATTGGCGTCTGTAATTCCAAATAGGGGGATTAGGATGAAGGTACTACATATTAACTCTTATTTTAATGGAAGTGCATTTTATAAAAATTTGTATGAAAAGCAAGTTGAAAAAGGAATTGACTTAAAAGTATATGTACCCGTGAATTATTCTACGAATGTATCTAGTCTAAATCTAGGTGAATATACAACTATTAGTGCTAATCACGGAAAAAATGATAGATATATATTTCGAATGAAGCATTCAAAAATATATAAGGATTTAATACGAAATTTAGATGTAGATAATTATGAATTAATTCATGCACATTCTTTATTCTCCAATGGATTTATTGCTAAAAAAATCTATGAAGATTATAAAATACCATATATTGTTGCGGTTAGAAATACGGATATATATACTTTTTTTAAATATATGGTTCATTTGAGAAAAACGGGTATCGATATTTTGAAAAAAGCTGAAAAAGTCATATTTCTTTCTAAAGGATATCGAAACTATATTATGAATAATTATATTCCAGATGAACTCAAAGAACAGATCGAAAGTAAGTCTATTGTTGTTCCAAATGGAATTGAAAATTTCTGGTTTAATAACCAAGCAAAAAGAAAAAGAGATTTTAATAATAAAATAAAATTAATTTACGTTGGAAAGATTAATAAGAACAAAAATATTTCCGCAACTATCAAAGCAATCGAGATTTTAAAAAGAAAAGGTTTTGAAGTTCGGTTTACAATTGTTGGAGATGTTGAGGATGAAACAATTTATAATGAAATTAAAGACTTACCTTTTGTAAAGTATTTAGGATCTATGTCAAAAGAAGGGTTGTTAGAAATATATCGAGATAACGATATTTTTGTTATGCCGTCAATACATGAAACGTTTGGTTTGGTATATGCAGAATCAATAAGTCAGGGAGTGCCTGTAATTTATACCAAGGGACAAGGGTTTGATGGTCAATTTGAAGAAGGTATGGTTGGTTATTCAGTAAACTCTAGTTCTTCAGAACAAATAGCTCAGAAGATTATTTCAATTATAAAAAAATATGATGTAATCTCTAAGAACTGTTTGAATTTATCACATAAATTTAAATGGGAATTTATTGAGCAGGAATATAATAATATTTACTCAAATGTTATTAACAATCAAAACTATATTAGAAAATAATGTGGATCTTCTATCTATGGCTGTTCCTTTAATCGTTTTAATAGCGAGATTAGAAAGGAGGGGATTACCATTTCTAAGATTAAAATAATATTTTCTGTGGAGTTTTTTTATGTGATGTTCTTATTTTCGGGAACATTTAAAGAGAGTTTTAACATTCCGATCGACTTGGCAGCCTTCTTTTTAATACTGACTCTAATAGTAGTAATAAAAGACTACATTAAACAACCAGTTATTAAAACGACTTGGATTGCGCCTATTGTTCTTTCGGGATCTTTACTATGGTTAATGTTATTAAGTATTTTAATTACTGGTGTCACGGACAGCTCTTTAGAGAAAATCGTTAAATTTGTAGCTTTAACCACACCTGCATATTTATTACCATTATTGTTCGTAAGGAACAGGGATTCAATTAGAAGAGTATTGTTATCCATATCTATTCTATCTGTAATCTTGTCTTTGTTTTCATTGCCGGCGATTCTCGCAAAGGGTAGCGGATTTGTTGGATTTAACAACGGAAACTATCAGGGATTAGCCAGAACTACCGGTATAGGGTTTATCACGCTTGCTTATTTTTATTTCACGGCGAGCAAGAAAGGAAAGTATTTGATATTATCTTTTCTTTTTTTAGTTGCATTAACTCTAGTTTCTACGGGCAGCCGAATGCCGTTATTGGCGATTCTAGTTATTGGTCTATACGCCATGAAAAAATCCTTTGTGATTAAGGATAATACTGTATTAATAAAGAAAAAATCAATTTCTGGATTGGTTCTTGTCGCTGCGTTGACTATTGCATTGCCTTTCCTATACTCAAAAGGTTATTTTCATACAATTGTCTATCGCTTTCAAGTTTTATTTGAGAGTGACGGTGGAGCATCAGCGATCGGCAGAGTTAGTCGTATGCAATCAGCAATAAAAATGTTTGAAGATAACCCGTTTTTCGGTGGTGGTATTGGTAGTTTTGGTAGATATTATTATGGCACCGATGGGGTATATGCCCATAATATCTTTTTAGAGTTTTTATCTGAGTTGGGGTTATTAGGTGTAATTTGGCTAGTTTTATTTTTTGTATTTGTTATTTATCGTTCGATTATCTTGTACAAAAAGAAGAATCATAGCTTAGATGGATTGCAGATTGTTTTATTATCGGGTTTTCTATTTTTCTTGATGAACGCTATGGTAAGTGGAGATTTAAACGCAAATAGAGCTTTATTCTCCTTTGCGGCATTGCTTGCTACTTCCCCATTCATAATTGAAAAACATCGAAGTGAAACAATTTATTATGATAATACTGCGCGCAGCTTTCTTTGTTAATGGATCCTATCTAGCGAAGGAAAAGAGATTCCTTCATTTAATTCTTTAGAGTAGTGATTCAATGTTGTTTTATATTTTAAGGAGTATTCCTCTATGAAAAAAAAGATGATTTATGATTCTATACTGAATATAATTGCAACGTCACTACCATTAATAATTCTTCAATTAATAATATTGCCTATTATAGGAACAATTTTAGGGAATTCTAAATATGGTTTAATGGTAACACTGGTCAGTTTAACAACACTAATAAGCCTTCCCCTTGGCAATGTTCTAAATAATGTGAGATTGCTTGAGAATGAGAACTACCAAAAGAATGGTCTCAGTGGTGATTTTAATGTATTACTAGTTAATAGTATTATTATAAATTCAATTTTAGTTATTGTTGGAACATTATATTATGAAGATCATCCTTCTTTTATGAATATAATACTAATTTTAGGGATTTCTTGTTTAAGTTTAGTAAGGGAATACCTTATCGTAAGCTTTAGATTGTCTCTAAATTACAAAGGAATTTTGGTAAACAATATTATTCTAGGTATAGGTTATTTATTTGGTTTTCTTTTTTTCTATATGTTTGGTTACTGGCAATTGATTTATATAGTAGGAACCTTTTTTAGCCTTTTGTATATTATTAAGAAATCAAACTTATTAAAGGAAGGTTTTGCTACTACGATCCTATTTAAAAAGACGTCATACAAAGCTGTGGTTTTATTTTCTTCGACTTTTATGAAAACTGTTCTTTCATATGCTGATAAACTTATATTATTTCCATTACTCGGTCCCACTGCTGTATCTGTTTATTATTCTGCGACAGTTCTTAGTAAACTAATTACAAGGGTAATAACTCCTGTAACTAGTGTAATGTTAAGTTATCTTGCTAAAATGCAAGAATTTAAAATGAAACATCTGGTCATCCTTATGAGTTTAATGACTGGTATAGGAATTGTGGGTTATTTTATTATAATGGCAATCAGTGAACCGATGTTATATTTACTGTATCCGCAATGGGCAACTGAATCAGCGCAGTTAATATCTGTTACAGCTGCAACTACTGTAGTTGATTTGATAAGCTCTATAATTAACCCGATTATATTAAGGTTTAAGAATATTAATTGGCAATTAGGAATTAGTGGGTCTAACTTAATTATTACCGTTTTAGCTGTATTTATATTTTATCATTTGTACGGATTACTAGGCTTTTGTATAGGTATGTTGATATCAAATATAATAAAACTAATAATGATGATCTTCATATTGCTTTTAAATAACGGGAAAGTTAAGAAAAATGAATCGATGATTTATGAATAGTATTCTTATAATTTAGTTTAAAAAAAGATTACTAACCTTGGCATATGGATTATATAATCAGGTGAATTACTGTTGATACATAATCATAGATACTAGACGGTGTTTGGGATTCTAAATTCACCCTTCCAAAAAACGGGTATAGTAAGGTAACAAAAAAATTCTGCGAGGTACACTATGGAACAAGTCAAAGAAAGACGTAAAAGAAGAAAAAAGTCGAAAAAGCCCTTATGGATTACATTAATTGTTCTTTTAGTTCTTGGTGGTGCCGGTTGGGGTGGCTTCTATTATCTAACTCATAAGGATATTGCGGCCGAGGATATTGGAGTAGATCAAGACTTCTTTGACTTTTCTGAATTTGATCTGGAGTTTAATCCAGATTTGATTCCTGACGTGGAACCCACTACTGATGGAAAAGAGGTACCGTCTGGTAAAGAGGGGGATCCAACAGGTAAAGAGGCAGATAAGCAGCCTGGTCAACAACCAAAAGACCAACCAAAAGACCCTAAGGATTCATCTATCACAGAAAAAACGCCAACTGCTTCTCAGAAGCCTCAAAAGCCAGGGAAAGAGAATGTAGATCAGACTAAGCCTGCTAAGCCTGCTGAGCCTGCTAAGCCAATAGACAAGAAGCAGGAGATCGAGAATAAATATTCAGGTGTGTTTGAAAGATTGGAGTCTGTAGCTCTCTCTAAGCTGGATACTTTAGCAGAGAAAGCACTTAAGGACTACCGCGCAGGTCGTTCTTTGGTGGATATTTCATCCACATATATGAGCGCAGCCAATAAGCTGCAGGATAAAGTCGATGGAGCCTTTTATATTCAGTTGGATCGGTTGAAGGCAGATCTCAAGGCGAATGGTTTAGATAATGAGTTAGCTAAAAAAGCTGAATCCTCCTATAAAGCAGCTATTGCTTCTAAAAAGAATGAAATGATGGAGAAGGTTACTAAAATCTCAGGGAAATAAGATCATCCTGAAGGCCTGGCATGAGATGGCTAGGCCTTTTTGTGCTAGGGAAGCTTTCTTCTAATCTCTTTAGTTCTATAATAGTACGGATCAACATTGAGAGGTGAGAAGCATGGATTATAAAGACTTGCCCGAACGGCTGGATGAGAGATTCTTGAAGGGGTGCTTTCAGGAATTATTAACTCGAATCGTGAACTCTCAAATTGAAGAAATAGAGGCCTTAATACAATTGAAGGAACTGACCATACGGCAGTGGTATACATTTGAATTGTTGAATTCTGAAATTAGAGCACATATCGACAAGTGGCTCATTCAGATATGGCATCCACTCTCTGAGGAAAAAGCGAATTTAATTACATTTATAGTTATTAATCTTGGTTTGATCTGTACTTATGAACACTTACTGGAAGAGTATAAGCATTTACAATCTGAGAGTTATCAAACCATCATTAAAGAGATGATTAGCGAATTGAAGGGGAATGTGGAAGACCCTTACCAAGCTTTACGTGAATATATAATAATATGATTTAGTAAGATAAATGATTAATTTATGTTACTAGTTGTAATTATTTTTCGGTTTATGGTTCAAATCTCTCAAGTATGGGTAATACCTCATGACAGCCTTTTCATTTTCCGCAAAACTCCTACTTTTGTCTCGATTGACAATGGATAAGTTTGGGTGTTATAGTCGGAAATGTGGACAAATGGTGTCATACCACATACTATTATATTTGATGATGAAGGGAATGTTAGTGCATGCAAGGTAAAGTTAAATGGTTCAACGCAGAGAAGGGTTATGGCTTCATCGAGACTGAGGATGGCGGCGACGTATTCGTACATTTCTCCGCAATTCAATCCGAAGGCTTCAAGACTCTGGAAGAAGGACAATCCGTAGAGTTCGAAATCGTTGAAGGTGCCCGCGGACCGCAAGCAGCTAACGTAATCAAATTATAATCATCCCGGCTCAGCCGACCTACATATATGGTTAGATGGTTAACAATTTAAAGATACGGGTAGCGAGAGACTCCGGTGAAAACCGGGGTCTTTTTTTTGTTTTTTTCTAAAAAAGTTAGTCCATTTTTCCCACTTTTTATATCGAAAATCCATTTCTGTAATATTCCTCACTAAAGCGCCTACATGCTTGCTAACTTACACAAAATCGTCTTTTTACACAGCCCTTACAAAGTGTTATAATGAAGGTGCAAAGGAGGAGTGCCCTATGCAATTCAGCATTCGAGGTCAACAAATTGAAGTGACCGAGGCTTTGAAAGACTACGTTGACAAGAAGCTCAGCAGACTTGAGAAGTATTTTGAAGCACCCCCCACCTCAGAAGGCTACGTAACATTAAGTGTTATCCGAGGCTTGCATACGGTGGAAGTGACGATCCCACTACAAGGAGTAGTGCTTCGCGCGGAAGACAGAAGCGATGATATGTATGCTTCGATTGATGCTGTTGTGGACAAGTTAGAACGTCAGATCCGCAAGCATAAGACGAAGCTTAATCGCAAGTTCCGCCAGGTTGGCAGTCATAAGACTGTGTTTGTAGAGGAAGGTACCCCAACAGGTGCTGCATCCGGCGAACAGTACGATGAAGATGATTTGGAAGTTGTACGTACTAAGCGTTTCGCTATGAAACCTATGGACGTGGAAGAGGCCATTTTGCAAATGAATATGGTCGGTCATGATTTCTTCGTATTTACTAACATTGAATCTCAAGAAGTGAATGTAGTTTACAAGCGTGATGACGGAAAGTATGGCTTGATTGAACGGGATTAGGCTCCCGAAGCTTTTGCACAAAAAGAATGCTGTACACGCAAGATCCGGATTTACGGCTTAACCTGAAATGTTGAAGACGAGCCTTCACCCGTGAACAGCGGGGGAAGGCTCTTATATATATAAGAAGAGATGCCTCAATGTGTTGCGGCATCCCCTACAAACTGTTACAATTTATGCAAACACACTGTCAGAGGAATTAATTTCTTCTTGCTCGGCAAGAATGAAAGTTTTTCATTTGATTTCAATGAATCGATTTCATCATTTCAACCCTTTGGCATTTAATGAAGTTGATTCTATCATCTGTTTTGCACGAAAGGGGTTAACCATGCTAGGACTTGTCAAAAAGATCTTCGGCGACACCAACGAGCGCGATGTCAAACGTCTGATGAAGACGGTCGATGTAATTAACAAATTAGAACCACAATTCGAGGCGCTCTCGGATGAACAGCTGAAGGCGAAAACCGAAGAATTCCGTGCGCGGATCGAAAAAGGTGAAACGCTGGATGAAATACTTCCTGAAGCGTTTGCGACAGTTCGTGAAACCTCCAAACGGACACTCGGCAAGCGTCACTATGACGTGCAGCTGGTAGGAGGGATGGCCCTCCATGAAGGCAGAATTGCAGAGATGAAGACGGGTGAAGGTAAGACGCTTGTAGGAACCCTGCCTGTTTATTTAAACGCGCTTCTTGGCAAGGGTGTTCATGTCGTTACGGTCAATGACTATTTGGCAACACGTGACAGCGAAGAAATGGCGCAAATATATAATTTCCTGGGCATGACCGTTGGAGTTAACTTGAGCGGTATGGACCATGCACATAAGCAGGAAGCATATGCATGTGATATCACGTACGGAACGAACAACGAGTTCGGCTTCGATTACCTGCGTGATAATATGGTGCTGTATAAAGAGCAAATGGTACAGCGTCCGCTTTATTTTTGTATCATTGACGAGGTGGATTCGATCCTGGTCGATGAAGCTCGTACACCACTCATTATTTCGGGACAAGCCCAGAAATCCACGGAGCTGTATTATTTAGCTGACCGTTTCGTTAAGCGTCTGGTACCGGAAGAAGATTTCACGGTAGATATTAAGGTCAAAGCCGTTTCTCTGACCGAGAAGGGTGTAGCTAAGGCAGAACGCGCCTTCGGAATTGATAACCTGTATGACCATAATCATGTTACGCTCAATCACCATGTGGTTCAAGCACTGAAAGCGAACGTGATCATGCGTCGTGACGTTGATTATGTGGTAACGGAAGACGAAGTTGTGATCGTTGACGAATTTACAGGTCGTCTGATGGCCGGACGCCGTTACAGCGATGGCCTGCACCAAGCGATTGAGGCAAAGGAAGGCATCGAGGTACAGAATGAGAGCATGACACTTGCGACCATTACGTTCCAGAACTACTTCCGTATGTACCGCAAGCTGGCTGGCATGACAGGTACGGCGAAGACGGAAGAAGAGGAATTCAAGAAAATCTATGGTCTTGAAGTGCTTCAGGTTCCTACGAACAAGCCGAATCAGCGGATCGATATGCCGGATGTCGTCTACAAGAGCGAAGAGGGTAAATTTAAAGCTGTTGTGGAAGAGATTGTAGCACGTCACAAGAAGAATCAGCCGGTTCTGGTTGGTACCGTATCAATCGAGAACTCGGAGCGCTTGTCAGACATGCTGAAGCGCAAAGGCGTGCAGCACAAGGTTCTGAATGCCAAGTACCATGCTGAAGAGGCGGAGATCATCTCCCGCGCTGGTCAGCCAGGTTCCGTAACGATTGCTACGAACATGGCAGGACGCGGTACTGACATCCTGCTTGGCGAAGGTGTACAAGAGATCGGCGGGCTCCATATCATCGGTACAGAGCGCCACGAATCACGCCGGATTGATAATCAGCTTCGCGGTCGTGCCGGCCGTCAGGGTGACCCGGGTTCAACCCAGTTCTACCTGTCTCTTGGAGACGAGCTGATGAAGCGTTTTGGTACAGACAATGTAATGAATATGATGGAACGCCTCGGCTTCGAGGAAGACCAGCCAATTGAGAGCAAGATGATTACCCGTGCTGTAGAATCTGCGCAGAAGCGTGTTGAAGGCAATAACTTTGATGTGCGTAAAGTCGTTCTTCAATATGATGACGTAATGAACCAGCAGCGTGAGATTATTTATAAGCAGCGCCGCGAAATTCTGGAATCCGAAGATATCAAGCAGATCGTTCTTGATATGATCAAGCCAGTCATTGAGCGTGTCGTTGCGGCACACTGCAGTGATGATATTCCAGAGAACTGGGAGCTGCAGGAGGTTGCGGATTACGTCAACACCAAGCTTCTTGATGAAGGGGCTGTAACGCGCGACGAGCTGTGGGGCAAGGAAGCTGACGAAATTACCGAACACCTCTTTGAGCGTGTATTGCAGAAGTACAAGGAGCGCGAGGAATCCATCGGCGAAGAGCTGGTGCGTGAGTTCGAGAAGGTTATCGTGCTGCGTTCCGTTGACAGTAAATGGATGGATCATATCGATGCGATGGATCAGCTTCGCCAGGGTATTCATCTCCGTGCTTACGGCGGTACCGATCCGCTTCGTGAATATCAGTTTGAAGGCTTCGAAATGTTCCATGCGATGATCGCTTCGATCCAGGAAGAAGTAGCAAACTATATTATGAAGGCACATATCGAGACCAACCAGGAGCGCCAGGCTGTTGTAGAAGAGAGCAAGGTATCTACGAATGGTGAGCCTGCAGAGAAGCGTCCTGTTCAGGTTGACCAGCAGATCGGACGCAACGATCCTTGTCCTTGCGGCAGCGGCAAGAAGTACAAGCATTGCCACGGACAGAACGCTTAATATACAGATGAATAGTCCTACCGTATTGCTGTAAGAGCGATACATTCACAGACTCCCTTGAGAGAGTAACGGGGGAACATCGGGATGGCTTCTAATAGTCCCCCGGTGTTCCTTCTGTGCACCCTTAAGGGAGTTGTTGTGAAGAAACAGGCAAATACGTGTTACGATAGGGCGCTTCAGATGAATGCGACTTAAACAGCGGGTGGATCCCCGAATCCATCCCCTTCTTTATTTTAATTGTGAAAATTTTTGCCAATATGCCCTTGAGAACCTCATTTTAGGTATGATGGGTATAATGAACATATATGTAGGGAAAAGAAAGGAAGAGGTATCATGATCGATCCAAGTGTGAAGCAGGACCTGCGCGAAATCAGCAGGAAATTAACCAATCTTAGGGGGTCTCTTTGACTTAGATCTTAAGCATGAGCAGATTGCGAACTTCGAAGAGAAGATGTCTGCTCCGGATTTTTGGGATGATAACGAAAAAGCGCAAAGTCTCATTGCAGAGATGAATGCAGTGAAATCGGGCGTTGATCAATATGAGAAGCTGCAGCAGGATTTTGACGATGCGGTCGTGATGATTGAGCTTGCGGATGAAGAGGGAGATGAGTCCCTTGGTGATGAGATGGGCGAGTCCATCCGTGATATCGCAAAACGTGTGGAAGAATTCGAGCTGCAGCAGCTCCTCAACCAGCCGTATGACAAACTTAATGCGATTCTGGAGCTTCATCCGGGTGCTGGCGGAACCGAGTCCCAGGACTGGGGGCAAATGCTGCTTCGGATGTACACCCGCTGGGCTGAGAAGCGCGGCTTTAAGGTCGAGACACTTGACTATCTGCCAGGGGATGAAGCAGGGATCAAGAGCGTGACACTGCTTATTAAAGGATTCAATGCTTACGGTTATTTAAAAGCAGAGAAAGGCGTGCACCGACTTGTTCGTATCTCACCTTTTGATTCGTCAGGTCGTCGTCACACGTCCTTCGTATCCTGCGATGTCGTTCCGGAAATTACGGATGATGTGGATGTAGAAATTCGTACAGAAGATCTGAAGATTGATACCTACCGTGCCAGCGGCGCGGGCGGACAGCATATTAATACCACGGATTCTGCGGTGCGGATTACGCACATTCCAACAGGTGTGGTCGTTACCTGCCAGAATGAGCGCTCCCAGATTAAGAACCGTGAGCAGGCGATGACTATGCTTCGTTCGAAACTCTATGAGCGCAAGATTGAGGAGCAGCAGAAGGAGCTGGATGAAATTCGCGGTGAGCAATCCGATATTGCCTGGGGCAGCCAGATTCGTTCTTATGTTTTTCATCCGTACAGCATGGTCAAAGACCACCGGACCCAGGTGGAGACGGGTAACGTCGGTGCCGTTATGGACGGGGATATAGACGGATTCATCGATGGATACCTGCGCAGCCAGATGAAGCAGGATGCCTAAGCAAGAGGAGAATATAAACTAGCATGAGCCAAACACCAAATACCAAACGAAGAGAACCGCTCATCCCGGTGAACGGACCTGTCCGCAGACTGGTCGATATGCTGTTTATCATCGTGGGTTCATTTCTTATGGCAATATCATTTAATATGTTTTTCGTTCCGAACCAGATCGCATCCGGAGGAGTGTCAGGGATATCCGTATTAGTGGAGTCATGGCTCGGGATTGAGCCCGCTTATACACAGTGGATGCTGAACATTCCGTTGTTTGTATTTGGGTTCCTGCTCCTTGGACGGAATTATGGAATAAGATCTTTGCTGGGCAGCATCATTCTGCCGTTGTTCGTATACTTAACGAGCGACTGGATCGTTCCGACCACGAACATGCTTCTCGCCGCGATCTTTGGAGGCATTGGCGTAGGTGTCGGAATGGGGATTGTGTATCGGGGACGAGGCTCCACAGGGGGACTTACGATCCTGGCCCAGATAGTACAAAAATACAGCGGACTGAGCTTTTCCTTATGTGTCGTGCTGCTTGATGCACTGGTGATCACCTCGGCTGCATTGGTGCTGACATTAGAGCAGGCGCTTTATGCGCTGATCGGACTGTACGTTACAGGCAAGGTGATTGACGCGATCGAGCTTGGCTTTAATTTTACAAAGGTGGCTTATATCATCTCGGATGAAACCGAGTCGATCTCGAATGCCATTCTGAAAGACCTGGATCGTGGTCTGACCAAATTGAACGGTCAAGGCGGTTATACCGGAGAAGATCGTACAGTGCTCATGGTGGTTGTAGGCAATAGCGAAATCCAGCGATTAAAGGCCGTGGTGCAGAACGTCGATCCAAAAGCTTTTGTCATCATTAGCAACGCGCATGAGGTGCTTGGCGAGGGCTTCCAGAAGGCCTAAAGCGTCGGCTTCAAATACGAAAATATTCATAGAACATTTACAGAAAAACGGGCCGGACAAGGATTTATCCTTGTCTGGTTTTTTTTATATCTACTTATGGAATTCCTCTTTTATTTTTGCTAGTTACAGCTATAATGAGAACTAATCTATGGGGGTGTGAGTATGGGAGTGGAGGAAATATACGGAGATTTGCCTGTGCTGGAAACGGAACGGCTCATTCTGAGGAAGATCACCATGGATGATGCCGAGGACATGTTCCTTTATGCGTCGGATGATGAAGTATCCAGATTCGTGCCTTGGGAGACACACCGAACCATTGAAAATACTCTCGGCTACATTAGCTTCGTAGTGGAGAGATATGAGAACAAGACAATAGCGCCATGGGGGATCGAGTACAAGGAAAATGGCCGGATGATTGGAACCGTAGACTTTGTATTCTGGAAGCCCGAGCATCAGGTGGCGGAGCTGGGTTATGTTCTTGGTAAGGATTACTGGGGAAAAGGGATCATTACCGAAGCGGCAGCCGAATTATTACGCTTTGCCTTCACCAAAATGGACCTCGTGCGAATCCAAGCAAGATGCATAGCAGATAACACAGGCTCTTCAAGAGTGATGGAAAAGATCGGCATGACATACGAGGGCACCCAGCGCAAAGCCGAGAAGGTGAAGGGAACCCACCGAGACTTCAAATGGTACGCCATCCTGAAAGAGGATTACGAGCAGCGATTTTAGGATGAATGTAGCTGAACGCTGCATTGATTAAGCTGAGTACCTGCTACAACGGAGAAGACGGAATTATTCTGAAGAAGCGAAGCGGCGCCTTTGTCCCCGGATTTCAACATATGATATAAATTCAAAGGAAATCCGGGGGCAAGAGCGATCGTAAGAATAATCCGTATTCGTAGTGATGCAACACTAATGCAACACTAATGCAACACTGAGGCTGCCTTGACGATGAGCCCATTTTTATATGAATAGCAAGATTTGTATTGTATTAATATGAATACGGACGTATAATAATACATATTTATGAGACGGATAAGAAAATCATACCAGCACAGGTGGGAGAGAGGGATCGATCGATGACAGAACAGAAGAAATTAAGAGCCGCGATTGTCGGTTCAACCGGCTATGGAGGGGTGGAGCTAATCCGATTGCTTGCGCATCACCCGCAAGTGGAGATTACATCGGTGATCTCCTCATCCAGTGCAGGCGTACCCATTTCGGACGGATTCCCGCATTTGACCGGCATCGTAGAGCGGAACCTGGACGGTGTTGTACCCGCTGAAATCGCGGAACGGGCAGATGTCGTGTTTACGGCCACACCATCAGGCGTAAGCGGCAAGTTGGTGCCGCAGCTGCTCGAGGCAGGCTTGAAGGTCATCGATCTATCCGGCGATTTTCGAATCAAGGACGGCAGCGTGTATGAAGAATGGTATAAGCACGAAGCTCCGGACCAAGACGTACTTGCACAGGCCGTATACGGCTTATGCGAAGTATTTGGTGAAGAAGCAGCAGACGTGAACTTCATTTCCAACCCGGGCTGCTATCCTACAGCTACACTGCTTGGCCTGATCCCGGCGATCAGCGCCGGCTGGATTGATCCGGCGAGCTTGATTATCGATGCCAAGTCGGGCGTATCCGGAGCGGGCCGCGGCGTGAATCAGGGATTTCACTATCCGGAAATCAACGAGAATTTTAGAGCATACAAGATCAATAAACATCAGCATATTCCCGAGATTGAGCAGGTACTGAGTGAAGTTGCGGGCGAGAAAGTGACCGTGACCTTCACAACCCACCTCGCTCCCATGACAAGAGGAATCATGAGTACGATGTACGCCTCCCTACTGGGCGCATATACTGAGGAGGATTTTGTGGAGCTGTATCGTCAGTATTACAAAGGCCGCCGGTTTGTACGTATTCGGGATCGCGGTATCTGGCCAGCGACCAAAGAAGTAAGCGGCTCGAACTTTTGCGATATCGGCTTTGCGGTGGATTCCCGGACGGGAAGAGTTACCTTTGTTTCCGTAATAGATAATGTGGTGAAGGGCGCTGCAGGTCAGGCGATCCAAAACCTGAATTTAATGATGGGATGGGAGGAGAGTCTCGGACTTACGTTTACACCTGTGTATCCGTAAGAATGGGAGAGCCATATGGAAGAACATTTATATACCATCGTAGACGGGGGAACCATTGTTTCACCGAAGGGGTTTCAGGCAGGAGGCCTGCACTGCGGGCTGAAGAAGACGGATCGCAACGATCTGGGCGTCATTGTATGTGATGTGCCTGCGGTTGCCGCGGCTGTCTATACAACGAATGTATTCCAGGCAGCGCCGCTGAAGGTAACGCGGGAGAGCCTCCATAACGGGAAGCTTCGGGCTGTGGTTGTGAACAGCGGGAACGCCAATGCATGTACAGGCAAACAAGGAGAAGCGGATGCATATACGATGCGTTCGCAGACGGCGGCTCAGTTCGGCATTGCAGAAGAGGATGTAGCCGTGGCTTCCACAGGCGTTATTGGCGAGCTGCTCAAAATGGACCGGGTACAGTCCGGAATCGCCGGACTCCCATCCCGGATTAATGGAGAGAAGGCGGGTGCGGAATCGTTTAGCCAGGCAATTTTGACAACAGACCTCGTTAAAAAAGAAGCCTGCGTCACCGTTAACGTAGACGGCCATGAGGTTACGATTGCAGGTGCTGCCAAAGGCTCGGGGATGATTCATCCGAATATGGCGACCATGCTGGGGTTCATGACAACCGATGCGGTCATCGGGCAGGAAGCGCTGCAGGTTCTGCTGCGGGGCACGACCGATCTGACGTTCAACATGATTACAGTCGATGGGGATACAAGCACGAATGATATGCTGATCGCTATGGCTAGCGGACTTGCTGGTAATGAGGAGCTGACGCCAGCGCATCCGGACTGGAAGGCTTTTGCGGAAGGATTTGAGTATGTGTGCCGTATGCTTGCCATTGCAATTGCAAGAGACGGCGAGGGAGCAGCGCACTTGATTGAGGTCCATGTTCAAGGCGCGGAATGTAATGACGATGCACAGGCGATCGCGAAGACAATTATCGGATCCAGCCTGGTGAAGTCGGCGGTATTCGGCGCAGATGCGAACTGGGGGCGGATTATTGCAGCCGTCGGTCGTGCAGGCCGTCCGGTGAACCCGGACACGGTGGATATTTCGATTGGGCCGATTCAGGTGCTGGAGCAGTCCAGCCCGGTAGCTTTTGACGAGGATGCGGCGCTTGCATACCTGCAGGGCGATACCGTACACATTGATGTAAATCTGCATAACGGCACAGGCAGTGCGACAGCATGGGGCTGTGATTTGACATATGATTACGTTCGAATTAATGCGGCTTACCGGACATAAGCTTTTGCGGGTGAGAGCCTGGATATAGGAGGGGAACGGATTTGGAGAGTATCGCGGATATGATTAAGAAGCAGCCGCAAGGCAAGGCGCCTGTTAGTAATTTTGTGATGAAATGTGGAGGAAGTACACTGGCTGCGCTGCCTGAAGTATTTTTTGAAGACTTAAAGAAGCTCCAGGAGCAGGGTGTCACCCCTGTTATCGTGCACGGTGGAGGTCCTGCAATTTCGGGTAATCTGGAGAAGCTCGGGATTGAGACGGAGTTCGTGAACGGTCTGCGCAAGACGACTGAAGAGGTGCTTGACGTGGTGGAGATGGTGCTGGCGGGAAGCATTAATAAGCAGATCGTGCGCCGTATCCAAAGTGTTGGCGGAAAAGCGCTTGGATTATCCGGTTCAGACGGCGGTCTCATTCAGGCTAAGCCTGTGACGAACAGTGCGGAAGTCGGCTATGTTGGTGATGTCACCGAGGTTGAAGCCTCTATTATCAAGGGTGTGCAGGAAATGGGGTATATGCCTGTCATTGCACCGATCGGCGTCGATGCAGCAGGCCAGCGTTATAACATCAATGCTGACACGGCTGCGGGTGCGGTTGCTTCTCATCTCGGCGTAAGTCAGATGGTTGTCGTTACGGATGTGCCCGGCATTATGAAGGGGAGCGGAAGTGAGAAGAAAGTCCTTCCAACCATCACCGTCCAGGAAATTGAAGACATGATCGGAACAGGTGAAATTTACGGCGGTATGATTCCGAAGGTGAGGGCGGCGATCAGCTGCATTCACGGCAAGGTTCGCGAGGTTGTGATCGTGGACGGCAGTGAGCCAGGTGTACTGAGCCGTGTGTTATCAGGGGAGAAGATTGGAACGCGTATTGTACGGATGTAGTCAGTTTTTTTGCTCTCATATATAACGACTTGAAGGGTTTTATGCTACCTGCGGCCGGAGCCATCCGGCCGTCATACGTTAAGGGATAGGAGTGTGGCAGGAATGGTCAAGAGTAATGAGGTAATCGCTGGAGGAATGAACTCGAAAGAGGGGGCAGAAAGCTCTCTGTTTCCTACCTATGCAAGATACCCGATCAGCTTGGTCAAAGGGGAAGGAAGCTGGCTCTGGGACGATAAGGGCAACAAATACCTGGACTTTATGTGCGGAATTGCGGTAACGAACCTGGGGCATGCACCTGTAAAGGTCAAGGAAAAGCTCAAGGCACAGCTGGATGAGCTGTGGCATGTATCGAACCTGTTTCAGATTCCCGGCCAGGAAAAGGCTGCGTCCCTGTTAACGGAGAATACTTGCGCGGATGCGGTATTTTTCTGTAACAGCGGGGCTGAAGCGAATGAGGCTGCAATCAAGCTGGCACGTCGTTATCATCAAAAAGTAAAAGGGTCGAACCGCTATGAAATCATCACCTTCACCCAATCCTTCCACGGCCGGACCCTGGCAACGCTGACCGCTACCGGTCAGGATAAAGTAAAAGAAGGCTTCCTTCCGCTTCCTGCCGGCTTCAAAAGCGTACCATTGCATGATCTTCCGGCCCTTGAAGCTGCGATTGGCGAGAATACGGCTGCCATTATGATGGAGATGGTGCAGGCGGAAGGCGGTATCTATCCCGTGGAGCCTGAGTTTATGAAGGCTGTCAGCGAGCTCTGCAGCAAGCACGGGCTGCTGCTCATCGTTGATGAAGTGCAGACAGGCATGGGCCGTACAGGCAAGCTGTTCGCGCATGAGCATTACGGCATTGAGCCGGATATTTTTACAGTAGCAAAAGGGCTTGGATCTGGCTTTCCTGTGGGAGCCATGCTCGGCAAGGGCTATCTGCGTGATGCCTTTACAGCTGGAAGCCATGGCTCTACCTTCGGCGGGACACCGCTTGCTACGGCTGCTGTGACGGCAACAATCGAGACGATTCTTGAAGAACAGGCGCCGCAGCGGGCTGCAGAGTCGGGACTATATTTAATGGAGCGCCTGAAGGCGGAGCTTGAAGGTCACTCTTTTGTAAAGGGAGTTCGCGGGCTGGGACTGCTTGTCGGAATTGAATGCGAAGCACCGGTTGGTGACATTGTGCTGGCAGGTCAGAAAAATGGGCTGCTGTTCATAACGGCAGGTCCGAATGTAATTCGCCTTCTTCCGAATCTCCTGGTGACGAAGGAAGAGATCGATCAGGCCGTGAGCATCCTGGTGAAGCTGATTCATGAGCATTCCGCTGTTGAGCAAGTGTAGAGTATATGAAACGGATTCAAACGTGATACAATAAATAAATCAAGGATTTGGTAAGGAGGATGCAGCTTATGACCCCTAACGGACATGTGCAGGAGATGACGTTTAAAGGACGCGACATGATCGAGCTTGATGATTATACGCCGGAGGAGATTCAGTTTTTGCTGGACTCGGCTATCGAGATCAAGCGCAAGCAGAAGAACGGCGAGGTATATCAGCCGCTTAAAGGCAAGACGATTGGACTTATTTTTGAAAAATCATCCACACGGACGAGATTGTCCTTTGAAGCTGGAATGTTCCAGCTGGGCGGACATGCGCTCTTCTTGAGCAAGAACGACATCCAGCTCGGACGCGGCGAGCCGATCAGTGATATGGCACAGGTAATGTCCCGTTATCTGGATGGAATCATGATCCGTACCTTTGGTCACGACAATGTAATTAACCTTGCCCGTTATGCATCGATTCCTGTCATTAACGGACTTAGCGATATGGCACATCCGTGCCAGGTACTGGCTGATCTTCAGACGATTCTTGAACATAAAGGCAAGCTGAAAGGGCTTAAGATGGCATTCGTCGGGGATGGCAATAACATGGCGAATTCCCTGCTGATTGGCGGAGCCAAGATGGGCATGCATGTTGCTGTGGCAAGCCCGGATGGCTATGAACCGGATGAGCGGATTGTTCAGCTGAGCCGTGAAATTGCCCGTGAGACCGGAGCGGAGATTACGGTTACGCAGGACCCGCAGGAAGCGGTCAAGGGTGCGGACGTCATTTATACGGACGTATGGGCGAGCATGGGCTTTGAAGAGGAGCAGAAGCAGCGGGAGGTTGCTTTTGCAGCGTATCAGGTGGATGAGAAGCTGGTACAGGCAGCGAAGCCGGATTACCTGTTCCTGCATTGCCTGCCGGCCCACCGCGGCGAAGAAGTGAGCGAAGGCGTCATTGACGGCGCGAACTCGGTTATTTTTGATCAGGCAGAGAATCGTCTGCATGCCCAAAAGGCTTTGATGGTCGCCCTCATGGGTTAAAAGTATAGGAGAAATACTATATATTTGAGCTAGAGAAGTAGAATCGGCTCCAACGGAGAAGGCGGAATTGTTCTGGAGAAACGATAGTGGTCGCCTTTGTTCACAGATTTCTACATAGAATAAACATAGTTCAAGAAATCTGGGGACAAGAGCGATCGTAAGAACAATCCGCAATCGAAGTGATGCTAAAACTAAGACTCTATCATTCAAATATATATCGAAAAGAAAGGAAGAGGGTAAACCATGGCTAAACAAAAAATAGTACTCGCATATTCCGGCGGACTGGATACATCGATTATCCTGAAATGGCTGAAAGAGACCTACGACGCGGAGATCATTGCATTCACTGCGGATATTGGACAGAAGGAAGAGCTGGACGGCCTGGAGGAAAAAGCTCTGGCTACCGGCGCTTCCAAAGTATATATTGACGACCTCCGTGCAGAATTCGCTGAGGACTTCATCTATCCGATGTTCCAGGCTGGTGCCATGTATGAAGGGCAGTACCTGCTCGGCACAAGCATTGCACGTCCGCTGATCGCGAAGCGTATGGTCGAGATTGCCCGCGCTGAAGGCGCTACAGCGATTGCACACGGCGCGACAGGTAAAGGAAACGACCAGGTTCGCTTTGAGCTGGGTGTGGCAGGTCTCGCACCTGACATTGACGTGATTGCACCTTGGCGTCTGGAAGAGTTCCGTAATGCATTCCCGGGCCGTGCGGAGATGATCGCTTATGCAGAAGCGCATGGTATTCCGGTTACCGCATCTGCTGCGAAGTCCTACTCGATGGACCGCAACCTGTTACATATCAGTTATGAGAGCGGCGTACTTGAAGATCCTTGGTTCGATGCAAGTGCTCCGGAGAGCAAGGACATGTACCTGCTCAGCGTATCTCCTGAGGATGCTCCGAATGAGCCGGAATACCTCGAGCTTGAGTTCGAGAAGGGGAACTGTGTGGCGCTGAACGGTGAGAAGCTTAGCCCGCTTGCGGCGATGGAGAAGTTGAACGAGCTCGGCGGCAAGCATGGTATCGGCCGTGTTGATATGGTGGAGAATCGTTTCGTAGGCATGAAGAGCCGTGGTGTATATGAGACGCCGGGCGGAACCATTCTGTTCACAGCTCACCGCAAAATGGAGTCCATCACGATGGACCGTGAAGTAATGAATCTGCGTGACAGCCTGATTACCCGTTACAGTACACTCGTGTACAACGGTTTCTGGTTTGCTCCTGAGCGCTTGGCACTGCAGGCACTAGTAACCGAAAGCCAGAAGAACGTGACAGGTACGGTTCGCGTGAAGCTGTATAAAGGCAATGTCATTAGTGCTGGTGTAAAAAGCCCAGTCAGCCTGTACAACCCGGACATTGCAACGATGGAAGCGGATCCTACCCAAGCGTACGATCAAGGCGATGCAACCGGATTTATCCGCTTGAACGCACTGCGTTTGAAAGTGGCTGCCGGTGTGAACCAGAACAACCAGTAATCATTTATTTGTTTTCTATATATAAACAGGCGAAGGCCGTTTCATGTCCAGGTGAAGCTGGAGGCATATCCTTAACCGGATAGGCTTTCAGCTGCCGCTGGCGGGAGACGGCCCTCTGCCTTACACGAGAGGAGCGGGAGTTGTGAGTAAGTTATGGGGAGGCCGTTTTACGAAGCAGACCAACGCGTTGGTAGAACAGTATACGGCATCGATCGGCTTCGATAAGCAGCTGGCGGAAGAGGATATTCAGGGAAGTCTCGCGCATGTGACGATGCTGGGCAAGTGCGGCATTGTGCCGCAGGAGGATGTCGAGACCATTAAATCCGGACTGAACAAGGTGCTGGAGCGGATTCGTAAAGGCGAGATCGAGTTCTCGGTTTCTGATGAGGACATTCATATGAACATCGAGAAGAACCTGATCGAGGAAGTGGGAGCTGTAGGCGGCAAGCTGCATACCGGACGCAGCCGGAACGATCAGGTAGCAACGGATATGCACCTGTATCTGCGCAACCGCGTTGTTGAACTGACCGGTATGCTGCATGAGCTGCAATCCGCATTGATTGGCCAGGCGAAGGATAACCTGGATACGATTATTCCGGGCTACACCCATCTGCAGCGGGCGCAGCCTATTCTGTTCGCGCATCATCTGATGGCTTATGTGTCCATGTTCCAGCGTGATATTGGACGGCTGATTGACAGCTATAAGCGTATTAATGTTCTGCCGCTTGGCGCAGGTGCGCTCGCAGGGACAACATTCCCGATCGACCGTCACTTCGTTGCGGAGCAGCTTGGATTTGACGGAGTGTATGAGAACAGCCTGGATGCTGTAAGTGACCGCGATTTCATTATCGAATTCCTGTCTAATGCATCCATGATTATGATGCATCTCTCCCGTCTGAGTGAGGAACTGGTCCTCTGGAGCAGCACCGAGTTTAACTTCATCGAGCTGGACGATGCGTTCTGCACAGGCAGCAGCATTATGCCGCAGAAGAAGAACCCGGATGTGCCTGAGCTTGTCCGCGGTAAAACAGGCCGTGTCTACGGCAATCTGATGGGTCTGCTGACCGTGCTGAAGTCCCTGCCGCTTGCGTATAACAAGGATATGCAGGAGGACAAGGAAGGCATGTTCGATACGGTTGCAACGCTTGAAGGAGCCCTGCAGCTGTTCGCTCCAATGATCGCTACGATGAAGGTGAACAAAGGCCGGATGCGTGAAGCCGTGAACACAGACTTCTCCAACGCGACAGATATCGCTGACTTCCTCGTCGGCAAGGGTCTTCCTTTCCGCCAGGCACATGAAGTCATCGGCAAAACCGTACTCTACTGCATCCAGAACAACAAGTTCCTGCTGGATCTTACGCTCGAAGAGTTCAAGCAGTTCTCGGAGCTGTTTGACGACAGCATCTATCAGGTGCTGCAGCCGGAGACAGTCGTAAATGCCCGTAACGTATACGGCGGTACGGCTTCACCACAGGTGAAGGCAGCAATTGACCGTGCGGAGCAAGCGCTGGCTGTATCCGCTGAATGGATTGAGGCGCATGCCGCAGAAGCGGACAAATAAATATATTTATGCAAAAAGACTGCCGGGGAAGCCGAAAATGAGGCTTCCTGCGGGCAGTCTTTTTTTGATGCTATAAAGCTTATAGGGAACGATCTTACACCAGCGGCAAAGGCAGCCACTTCAGCACATCCTGGATTCGGTCGTCCCAGTACTGCCAGTCATGCGCCCCTGGCCCTTCAGTATAAGTAAGGTCCAGAGAGGTTTCACGGCAGGCCTTCAGGAAGGTCTGATTATCTTCATACAGGAAGTCTTCCGTACCGCAGCACTGGAACAGCTTCGGCTTCGATCCTTCAATTTGATCGATATTTTTGAGAAGTTCAAGCAAATCATTCTCCGTCCCCGAGATCGGTTTATCCCCAAAGATCAGATATCTATCCCGCGCGATGTCCTCCCGAACAAACCGTCCTGCCACATGAAGTGCCCCGGACATGCTTGCTGCAGCGGCGAACATTTCTGGTTTTCGTAGGGCAAGCTTAAAGGCCCCATATCCGCCCATCGACAGACCCGCAACGTAATTGTCCTCACGTTTGTCTGAGAGAGGGAAGAAGGAACGGGCGAGTGCCGGCAGCTCTTCGCTGATAAAGGTCCAATACTTTCCGCCGTACTCCATGTCTGTATAGAAGCTGCGATGGACCTGCGGCATAACCACAGCAATGCCCAGTGAGGCGACATAACGCTCGATGGAGGTTCGGCGCAGCCAGATCGAATCGTCATCGGATAAGCCGTGGAGTAGGTAAAGGGTAGGATGTTTATGACTGCCTGAACGGCTGTCCATGCCAATCTGGGAGGTCGTATTTTGCGGAAGAATAACGGTCATGGTGGTGCTGAGTCCAAGTGCGTCTGAATAAAAACGACAATTCATAAGAGCCATATGAATAATCTCCTCTCGTTGTTAAAAGCCGATTCTATAAATCTGGCAGATATGGCTGCCGATCCGGTCAGCCGGACTTCCTATATTTCCGATGATAGCACAACGCATGGTCAATATATATTATAAAATGTCGACTGACCGCCCAATCCGGCATTGATGGTTATAAGACCTCGGAATATAATGGAAATAGGAAAAACCGATCAGTTATTCGCAAATGTGAATTCCGGGAAAAGGAGGCGATATGGGCATGAAGAAAGGCTTTAGAGAAGAGCATGGTTTCACCTTGTTAGAGGTGCTGGCGGCTATAATTATTTTGTCGATTGTTTCCCTGGTACTAACGTCTTACTTCACGAATGCCATGTCCTACTCCAAATCGAACCAGAATAAGACGGTTATGGCGAATCTCGCACGGAACGCATTATTTTATATGGAGAAACAGGATTTTAAGAAGATGAAGGAGCTGTTTGATGCCGATAAGAGCCAGCAGCCCGATCTTGCAGGAAGCCTGTGCAAGGATGTAACCGGGTGCCTGTATAAGGACAAGTTCTTGAATCCGGACGTTCTTCCGGAAATCCTTAATCCGGTGATCAATGATGTTCAATATGAGCTTGAAATCGTCTATCAGGCAGATCTGCACCAGACGATGCTTGCGGGCGGGGACCCGGCTGATGGAAGTCCGGGAGCAGATGGAGAGAAGAGACAGATGGCTCAATATCTCCTGCCTGTGAAAGTGGTCGTTAAAGGGCCTGGTGGAGCCAGAGGACAAGCCCATGAGACGGTGGTGGAGGGATATATTACTGATGAAAAAATTCGCTAACCGCTTCAGATCGGAGTCCGGATTTACACTGGTTGAGCTCATCGCTGCGCTGATGATTTTTTCTCTCGTTGTTATCCTAATCTCTTCAGTTACCATCTTCGGGTTCAAGAATTATAACAAAATATCGATGGAGAATTCGCTCCGGGAAGAGGCTGATATCGTCATGTCTTCGATTATGACCGAGCTTTACAGCTTTGGACCGGAATATATAGAGAATATAGAAGCCGCAGGCAGCGGAATGAGTGGCATTGTGCTTATCCGGGGGGAAGGGAAGGAGACCGTTCGCCGGTCGATTAAGATCCTGGATGGCAGGCTGGTTATTGGAGATGTCGGCGCACCTCCTGCCGAGAACGATCCGCGAACCGCAGCAGATTTTGACTTGAGCGGCTCCACCATTCAGTCCAAAACAGCGGACGGGAGATTTTGTGAAGGGGAGAGGTTTTGCAGCAGCGGGCTCATTGATATTTCTCTTCAGCTTCAGCAGCAGGGCAGCGATGGCAGTCTCTATGAGCTGGCGCTTGAAAGCAAATTTGGATTTTAGGAGGACGTGAATCATGCCGGATAAGAAAGACGCCGTGCGGGTAACGAATGAACAGGGTTCTGCGTTGGTGCTGGTCATGTTTATTGCCCTCCTGCTTACGATCTTGGGCACAGCGGTGCTTAGTGCTGCCATAGGAGGGGCTCAGCGGACGGAAACAAGAAAGAATGATGTACAGAGTCTGCATCTCGCCGAGAAAGCACTGGAGGAGACGATTGCTTATATTACGGCAGAGCTCGAATCCAAGGTGAAGCTGAGCAATGACTCGAACAGGGGGGATTTGCACAGGGCTATCGACAGCTACTTGAGAAGCCTGGACGGGAGCATTGGAGCAGAGCTTTCGACAAGCACAGAACTGGAACAAGCCAATGGAAGAATTACGGGCATTGAATATAAACCGGCTGGAGATTCGGTAAGCTATACGCTGATCCTTACAGCGGAGGCGGATGTGAATGGGGTTCAGCGTGAGCTGACTCAGGAGGTGGTGTTCGACACCTATCCGGATTTTTTGAAGTACGTCCTAGGCTCAGAGGGAAATCTGACGATCAACGGTTCACCTGAAGTTCGGGGGAATATCTACGCCGGTAAAAAACTATATATCAGTGATACGGCCCTTTATGATTATAAATCCAATAATCTATCGCTCCCGTCGTCTCCATTCGAATTAACAGCCGCCGGCGGAAAGACAGGCAGCGGGGAAGCGCATGTTCAATCACTGGATGAGGTCATCTATTCGCGAAGCGACAGGACGGGATCCAGGAGTGCAGCAGAAATGCTAAAGGAGCCGGATCCGTGGCCCGGTATTCTTCCGATGGATAAGCTGATCATTAAGAATCACCGGAAGTTTGTTCAAATGAATGTGGAAGAGTCTTTTCTGGATAAAGTGATGGAGGCCATTGGAGAGGGAAGGGCAGGGGTAGACCGGAATCATGTTCGGGGCAAGATCAGAGATCAGGGATTAGCGGATTACCTTGGCAACTATTTTACGAAGGTTGAGCTGCCTCTGGTGAAGCCGGTTCAACCGCTTGTGCCGGAGGATTCCGAAGAGCCTGAAGATATAGAGCTATGGAGAAGTTACTATGAGGAGCTGAACAGCTACAACGAGAAAATTGACCAGATTACCAATCCGGATGAAACCCTCGTGATAAAAGGCGATTTGACCATCGATGGTATAGAAATGAAGAAGATTGAGTATATGGGTGGACCTGGTGAGAGACCATGGTATATCGTTGATGGCAATTTAAAAATGGATAACTACAACGAGGAACTGATGAAGGTCGCTGCCAATCTCCTCGTGACAGGCAGTCTGGAGATCAGGGGCGATGTGCAGCTGGATTCAACCATGTTCGTGCTGGGTCGGACCACGGTCGAGGATGCTTCGATTCGTGGAGCAGGAGCGGTTGTTATCTCGAAGGGACCAGTCTTGGTAAACCGGTTTGATGCATTCCAAAATACTACGGAGACGCTTAACGCTTTTTTCTATACGGATGCTACAGCGGAGTTGTACGGTGTGGGTTCGATCTTTTCGCTGAACGGCGGATTTTTCGCAAAGGGTGACTTGACCGTAAACGCAGTGAGAGGCGAGGCAAAGGATGGAGGCAGTGTGATCCAGGTGAATGACAACGGGTTAATCCGTTTTACCGCGAATTATGATGAACAGGTATATGTAACTCATGCAGCGGGTCTTCCCAGAGTTAATAATATCAGTGTCCAGGTTGGCCATGTTAAGCTGAAATAATCTCTTCCTCTCCATATTCATATCAAAAGTGAAAGGAACCTTACCGATATGATGGATCAAACGCTCATCACGATATTGAACAGCTATGGTATCGAACAGCCTGTGATTACCTTTCTAAGGCATAATGAGAATCGGACGTATAGAGTGGAGGATTCGGTGAAGGGACAAGTCTTTTTACTGCGAATTCATCAACCGCTTAAGCCGAGCATGAGCGGGCTTCAGCATACGTATGATGGAATGTTAGGCGAGCTGGAAATGCTGGAGAAGCTGGCGGAAGCAGGTATCCTTCGGGCCCAGAAACCTCTTCGTAACCGCGGCGGTGATTTAATTACAGTGATAGAGCAGGACGGAGAGGAGCTGAACTGCTCTGTGATGACATGGCTGGAAGGAAGAGATCTGCAGAAGAAAGACCTCAGTGACCCGGTAGTTGCTTCGCGCTTGGGAGCACAAATTGCCAAGCTTCATGCATTCCTCCGTCAATACCGTCTTGCGAACCCTGATCAGCGGCCTAGTCAAGGGATAGAGTATAACAACCAGCTTGTTGCTGCAATCAGACAAGGATTAGAATTGGGGCTGTTTACTTCTGAAGATGTTCAAGTGATTGAAGACAGTATCCAACGGATTAACGCTCGTCTTGAAGAGCAGGAGAATAAGGCTGAAGCTTGGGGTTTGGTTCACGGTGACTTGAATTTAGGCAACGTCATTCTGATGGATGATGGAGCCATGAGCATTATCGATTTTGGATTCTTTGGACCGGGGTATTATTTAATTGATGTCGCGATGGGAGCGATGATGGTTCCGGCTGAACAGCGGGAAGTATTTCTTGAAGGATATTACGGCGAAGCGGGCATGCCTGAGAAGGATATCGTTCTGCTGGAAGGCTTTATGTTAACTGCCATTATTGGATACTATGCATTCCAGATGGGGAATGAATCGGTGCATCCCTGGATGCGCGAGCGAATGCCGATGCTGTGTGAGAAGCACTGTCTCCCTTTTTTAGCAGGTGAACGGATTTGGTTAAACGTATAAAATATTGAACATAAGAACACCCCAACCGCTGTATATTTGCAGCAGTTAGGGTGTTTTTTAGCTTAGCATCATCATGGGAACCGGGGTTTTACCCTAGTATTTATCTTTACTATAAGTGCCTGATACCTTGATTGTCGCTTGAGCTTTAATTTTTACCGTCTTGCCGTTGATCTCGTACATATAAGTTACAGATACTTGAGACGTACCTTTCTTCCTTCCTGTAATGACGCCATGCTCATCAATAGAAACGGTGGACTCATCTGAACTCTTCCAGTTCAGTTGGCCTTTCAGCTCGTATTTGTTGAAATCACTTGGGATTACAGAGAGATTATTAAACAAGTCCTCTGTCCCGTTAATACTAACCGTCGCATCATCTAACCGAAGGCCGGTAAGGGCAGGAACAACTACGATATCATGTATATCCTCTATATTATTAGAAGTCCAAGGAGTGGTCACTTTAACCGTCACCTTATGAAGATCCGTTTTCTTCAAGCCGGTTATCTGGGCAGATTGGCCGTCTGAAGCGGGAGTCAGCTTCACATAGGAGGCACCATCGCCTAAAATTGACCACTGAAAGCCAGTTTCTTCAACCCCGGCAGGATTGGTAATCAAGTTAAGCGTGACACTTCCCCCTACATAGACCCGATTAGGACCTTCAATAATAATCTCATCCAGCTTCTCCGAGATCGTGATCGTATGCTCAGCGGACAAGACTCCATCCGGGAATTGATCTGTCAGAACCGTGGCGATCAGGGTAACGGTCCCTTTCTTCAGGGCAGTTATCTTTACAATGTTTAAGCCTGCTGCGTCCTGACGGAGTCTCACCATGTCGGATACATCATGTCCGTTCACCGGCTTAACACTCCACCGGTAACCGGTAACCTGTTCGCCTGTTGTTGTATACCGCGCTTCGAGCTGGAGTTCATCTTGTACTTTGGCAGTGTCTGGGCCTGAAATCGTTAACCCCCGGTTGATTACCTCGACCTCCACTATCTTATAAATGCCGCTGCCGTCTGTTGCGGACACCTTGATTTGGGCCTTGCCTTCCTGCAGGCCATGAATGATTCCCTCGCCAGATACAGACACCGTATTCGGTTTAAGAGATTCCCATGTAAGAAGCTTATTATCTGCATCTTCGGGAAGCACGGTAGGAATAAGCTGCTGCTCCGTTCCAACCAGAATCTTCGCTCCATTTAGGTCAATCTGTGATACCTTCACTACCGATGTAAAGGACAGGGTAGGGAAATCCACGGTTATGCGATTAAGCGGTTCGGGTGTTATGCCGAGATCGCCTTCAAAAGGGCGCAAAGACAAATAGTTGCCCCCTGTGGTCATTTTGTCAGCAATTATAGAACCAAATATGTTGCCCTCAAGACTGTAGTGAGCTTTAGGAGCTAGAACAGTACCTAAAACGCTGATACCTGAATTTAATACATCTGTTGCCTCATAATAATTATAGAGTACATGGCCAGCGTCAACGCCTCTAAGTGTTAATCCATTATGCATTTCAACCTGTGATCCATCAATGTTCACAATGACTGTAGAGCCTGAAGGAGCATGGATGGTGAAATTCCTTGAATTCGCTAACTTACTTCCTGCAATATGGAATACATTGAGTTTAGGATTAGTTCCAGTAAGTGTAATCAGTGATCCATTATTACTAATGACTGGATCAGCAGTGGCAGGAAGCTGAGCGATTGAAGCTGAGGTTCTTAGTAAGTGATTTTTTATGCTGTTAAAATCAATGGGATTATCCTTCACAAGTATTTTCTCAAAATTACTTACATCCCCGATGGTAGAGCCTCCATATGCAATTTTTTTTCCGTATGGGACCGAACCGCCACCCAATTGAATATCTTTTCCGGCAATGATGATATATTTATTAGAATTATTGCCTCCCGCGAGACTGAAACGAATTAAATCAACGTTTCCTCCTCCAGCAACCCCCCCATCACTTGAGAATCCTTTATTCTCTTTGGGGTTTCTATAAATATCATCCAAAATAAACATGACGAAGCCTTTAGGGATACCAAGCGTGGAATTAGAGTCATCACCATTTGACGATCCCTGACTTCCCCCTGCCTGAATAGAAGCATGTATATCCTCAAACTCTATCTTCGAATGGTCCAGCAAATAGACACCCTTCGTCTTCGGCTTTCCTTTTATCTGGAAGGTAATAGGCTTAGGGTTTTGCGGCTCATAGGATTTATTCACACCATTCACTTTATTAAGCTTGTAAGTAACATCGCCAAGGCTCCGACCAATTGTATAGCCTGTTGCGAGCGTTCCCGTCTTGGTGGTTCCCTCAGGTAAACCGGTAATTTCGAAATTCGGCGGAAAGGTCTCTGTATATTGGATATTCGTAATAACGAGGGTATCCTTCCCTTGATCACTTGGAGCGACAATATCATATGGGATCGAGTTTGGCGTTACTTTATAGTCGACTGTGACCTCTTCATCCCGCTTAACCTCATTGTTATTAGTTATCGGAGAGAGGGAACGTTCTGTTTTTAAGTTTGCAGCAGCCTTCCGGATTGTAAGCTTAATCGTCTTCGTGGTCATAGCTCCCTGCTTGTCCCACGCTGAAATCTCAATCTGGAGCTCGCCGCCATCAGGTAGCGGATTCTTAAAGCCTTGTGTCACGGTTTGCCCGGAGATGATAGCCATATCTTTAATGGTCATATCACGAATATAGGCATTATCTTTCTTGAACTTGATGCTGGTAAGCAAATTACGGTCTTTTAAATCCCAGTCATCCACTGTGTAGCTGAGCATGAGATTTTCCTGATAGGATGGATGAACGCTGTTGTCTTCCGGTGTCCGAACAGTGATTTCAGGAGCATGGTTAGCGCCGGTGAAGGCACGGTACATGGTATTCACGAACAGCTTCTGCTCCCATTCAGGGAATTTTTCCGTATTGCTTCCTGTAAAAATATGCCCTGTTCCCGAATAGGTTACATTGCCCTTGGAGTAAGTGTAGTAATGATTCCAGCTGTCGTTGACATCCCGATTACTGCCCTCAATGTTATACCAGGGAATAATATTCGGATCCTCCAGGTTAAGGGTGAAGTACTGATTGTGTGTGGTAGCGACCTGATAGATTGGCTTGTCATCCGTTTTTTTCGACAGGTTAAAAGGATACTGAGTGAGCAGCCCATCATTCACAGGTGTTACGAGCTTTGATGTATTCGGTGCGTTTAAGCCAAGATTCGTCTGAGGAGGAATCTGACCTGTAATGGTCTGGAATTTGCTCATCCATTCGGCTGTACTCGCGTAAATCGTGTCATGAGTAAACATAACGCTTTGTTTGGTCTTTTCGGAGAATTCAACAACTGCGTCGGCAGCCAGTGAGCTTATGGGAGCCTTCGTATTATAAATGTCGGCAAAACCGAAAATAAGCATGTCATAGGTACCGTTCAGGCCATATTGCTGGCTCGCAGTATAATTCGTTTTAATATAATTGTTAAACTCATCTATGGTCTTCGTTTCAATCTTCAACTCATAATCATCGCTCTTCAGGAAGCCAGGATTCATGTTAGCGGAATTCAGCAAAGAACTGCTTTGCTTACCTTCATTCCGGGGCAGCACTTGAAGGATGTTGACAATGGTCTTCTTGCCATGGAAGCGGATCGAACCACTGTCATAATCCTTCCATTGATACGGGTTAAGCTGATCGACAATTTCAAGCTTCCAGTACAGAACACCGGAGTAGGTCTTCGGCAGCTTGTACTTCATTTCTGCAGAGGAACTGTTATCGAGCGTTGTAGACGCAACCAGATGATCTGCTGTCATCGCTATTGATTTATCTACACTCATGTACAGGTTGGCTGTAATAGGCCGATTCTTGAAATCCTTCACATTGGACACATGGATCTTATAGGTGAGTTCATCCCCGATTTGGTAGATATGATGTGTAGTATCTGTACTGTACTCCCTGATTTCGGACTTGTTCGTAATTTCTAGCCGGGGGCGCTGCTTTAAGCCCGGGAGATAGCGGGAGGTACCATTCTTAATGCCCTCAACGATCTTATTCAATTCTTCTGTGCCTACAAATACAACGTTTGATTTAGCAGTTGATGGAGTGCGGTAAAGATTGAAAGACTCGTATAAGTTACCCCGTTCGGCGGTTTTTTGATTGATAAAAGGATCCGTATGCAAAAATACATAAAGCCCTTTATTAATATAATGATCGATAATAGCTTTGGCTTTCAGCTTCGTAATGTCGTTCATTACACCCGCTGTATTATGATCAGTTCCTTTGACCCCGCTCTTGCTGTATTTTCCCTTACCTATATATATAGCATCATACTTTCCATCCAGATCTGTGCGAAGAGAGACGAACCTTTTCATGCTCATCGTATCGACCGTTACTCCGCGAGTGCCCGACTTCAGGCCCCCTAGGTCTGTTGACCCGTTTTCCGTTACCTCCAAAATTCGAATGGTATAACCGGAATCCTCCGCTTCTGCTCTAGTTAGAAAGTCCCTGATTGGCAGAATGAGCAGTATTAAAATAAACGCTGCAGCTACAATCCAGCCAATTCTCCTATAACGTTTCATTGCTGCTGCTCGCCTCCTTCTACTCCGGAATTTATAATACGATGCAAAGTAACAAAATTGCCATTTATTTGACAGTTTTCGCGCAGAATCTGTTGTAAAATTTACCAATGTGTGTTATATACATTCTAGGTCAAAACTCTCATCTAATCAATGAAAAAGAATGAACATATCTCTAGTATTTGTAACTATATAACTATATGGAATCGTATTTTACGAAACAGATGTCGGTACTGGATTTCATCGTTGCGGAACTTGCTGTTCAGTATAGGAACCTGGGTTCAAGGAATGAAACCATGCAGAATGGAGTGATTGGATATGGCCATCGTCAAGAAGCGACTGGGAGACTTGTTGGTAGAGAACGGGCTTATTTCACCAGCGCAGCTGCAAGAAGCTTTAGAAGAACAGCGCAAGACGAAGCGAAGGCTTGGCGATCTGCTCCTGTCCCAAGGCTACATTACTGAGCAGCAATTGATCGAAGTGCTGGAATTTCAGCTTGGTATACCGCATGTGAGTCTATTTAAATATAATATCGATCCGGCCATCACCGGCATTATACCGGAGAGTATGGCGAAGCGGCATCAGGTCCTTCCTTTCATGAAAGAGGGCGGCAAGCTGATGGTTGCCATGGCTGATCCTCTGGACTATTTTGCGATTGAGGATTTGCGGATGACGACAGGGTTCCGGATCGAGCCGGCTATATCCACCCGTGAAGAACTGCAGCGAGCTATCGCCCGGCATTATGGGATGAAGGATTCCATGAGCCAGATGATGGTGGAGCTTCCGTCACAGGAAGAGTTCGAGGAGACAGAGATCACCGATGAAGCATCACCGATCGTGCGTCTCGTGAATCAGATGATCCAGCAAGCTGTTCAGCTTCGGGCGTCCGACATTCACATAGACCCGGGTGAGAACAATTTATCGATACGCTATCGGATTGACGGGGCACTGAAGACCGAGCGTATGATCCCGAAGCAGATGCAGGGATTCATCACCGCCAGGATCAAGATTATGGCAAGGCTGAATATTGCAGAACGCAGACTTCCACAGGATGGCCGTATCAAGATGCAGTTCGAATACAAAATGATCGATATTCGTGTCTCTACACTTCCAACAATGCACGGGGAGAAAATCGTGCTCCGGCTGCTCGATCTGACCTCGGGTGTGAAGTCACTGGATAATCTGGGCTTTAATGAGCGGAACGTTGAGGCATTCCGCGCCATGATCGAACGGCCGTACGGGATTTTGCTTATTACTGGTCCAACGGGAAGCGGCAAGACAACCACCTTATATTCGGCGCTTAACCATTTAAATAGGGAGAATGTCAATATCATCACCGTTGAAGACCCGGTGGAATATCAGCTGGAAGGCATTAATCAGGTACATGTGAATTCTGCAGTGGGGCTTACATTTGCTGCCGGGCTTCGATCCATTCTCCGTCAGGACCCTAATATTGTCATGGTGGGGGAAATCCGGGATACAGAGACGGCGGAAATTGCGGTCAGAGCTTCCCTGACAGGACATTTGGTGTTATCTACACTCCATACCAATGATGCGGTCAGTACGATTTTTAGGCTGCGAGATATGGGGGTAGAGCCTTATCTGATTGCATCTTCCCTGCTTGGCGTAGTGTCACAGCGGCTCGTTCGCAGAATCTGTTCAGAGTGCCGGGAGACATATAGACCGACGGAGCAGGAATCGATTTTACTGCGTAATTACGGCCTGCATAAGGATACCCTTCATAGAGGAAAAGGCTGTGGACACTGCAACAGCACAGGATACCGGGGCAGGATCGCTATTCATGAAGTAATGACTATTGATGACCGCATGCGTGCGCTCATTGCAAGCTCTGCTTCTGCAGAGGAACTGCGGCGCTCAGCTCTGGAAAACGGAATGATCCAGTTGATGGAGGACGGAATTGTAAAAGTAAGTGAGGGCATTACAACGCTTCAGGAAGTCATGCGAGAGTCAGTTGCCCATTAGTCTGGAAGGAGGCGGCCAAGTTGACAGACACAAGGAATATCATTTTTTTACTTCAAAAGGCGCATCAATCCCAGGCATCAGATTTGCATATTTCCGTAAATTCCCCGCCCATGATGAGGGTAGATGGTCAGCTCCAGCCGATGGATGAGGTTGTCGTTTCTTCTGAAGAAGCAGCCGGGATGGCGGAGGAGCTGCTCGGCAAGGAGCGGATGGAACATTTCCTGAGTGTGGGCGAGTTGGATTTCTCCTATCCCCTGGAGGACGGAATACGTTTTCGAGTCAATGTGTACAGACAAAAGGGGCTGATAAGCATTGCTGCCCGTTCCATTCCATCCAGGATTCCTACACTTGAAGAGCTTGGGATGCCGTCCGTCTTGTCTAATCTGGCGCTGAAGCCGCAAGGACTCATTCTCGTTACCGGCCCTACAGGAAGCGGTAAATCCTCCACACTGGCGGCGATGCTTGATCTTATTAATCACATGGAGCGCAAGCGTATTGTCACCTTGGAGGACCCGATCGAATTTTTGCATAGCCACGGGACAAGCCTGGTAGATCAGAGAGAGGTTGGCAGCGATACGGCAAGCTTCTCGAATGGACTGAGAGCAGCACTGCGTCAGGATCCGGATGTGATTCTTGTGGGCGAGATGAGAGATCTGGAGACCATTTCAGCAGCGGTAACCGCAGCGGAAACAGGCCATCTTGTATTATCCACCCTGCATACCACCGACGCACCGAAGACGATTGACCGGATTATCGATGCGTTTCCGGGGCATCAGCATTCGCAGATCCGTTCCCAACTGGCCTCCGTGCTCGTTGCCGTCATTTCTCAGCGATTATTTCCCCGTGCGGGTGGGCGGGGGCGCTTATGCGCCTCGGAGATACTCATTAATACACCTGCTGTAGCGAACCTGATCCGGACGGATAAGACACATCAGATCAAGAATGTGATGCAGACAGGACGTAATTTAGGGATGCACACTTTAGAGATGGCGGTACGTGAGCATCTTCAGAACGGATCGATCCTGCCGTCTGCGGCGAAGGCCTACATTGCGGAGGTGAGCGGCTGATGCAGCAGTTCGAGTATCAGGTCAAGACGGGCAGCGGCAAGCAGCTTAAAGGCAAGCTAAGTGCCGTGGATAAAGCCTCTGCTATGGAGGAGCTGCGCAAACGGGGTTTGACGGTATTCTCACTCATTGAAACGAAGCAGACCATCTTGTCGATGGATATTTATATAGGCAACCCGGTAAAACCGATTCACTTCATTATTTACTGCCGCCAGTTTGCAACGTTGATCCGCGCTGGAGTATCAATTGTGGATGCAACAAGGATTTTGGCTGAACAAACGGACAGCAAGCCGCTCAGAAAAGCCTTGATTCATGTGAACTCCAGCCTGCTTCGGGGGATATCCTTCTCCCAGGCTGTACAGGATCATAAGAAGATCTTCCCGCCATTATTCGTAAGCATGATTCGCGCAGGCGAAGAGTCAGGAGACCTGGAAGGGACGCTGGACCGTCTGGCACTTTATTACGAGAAGCAGCACAACACGACTGAAAAGATTAAATCTGCACTCACATATCCGGTTACGGTAGGGCTCATGGCAATAGCTGCAGTAGTTTACCTCCTGTGGGCTATCGTGCCGCAATTCGTCTCCATGTTCGAGTCGCTGGATGCCGAACTGCCTGCAATTACAAAAATAGTACTCGCCCTCAGTGATAGCATCAAGGAACAATGGTATTTCTGGCTGCTGGCAGTTCTTGCGCTGATCATTGCCCACCAGATCATGAAAAGGACAGAGCGGGGAGCCTACTGGCTGGATTACGCCAAGCTCAAAATGCCGGTGTTCGGCAAGCTGAACCAAAAGGGCTCCATTGCCCAGTTTACGCGCACATTCGCCTCACTATATGCCAGTTCGGTGCCCGTGCTGCAGTCCTTAAACATCGTGGAGGAGGTCGCTGGCAATAAAGTCATCGGACAATACATCCGCAGTGCAGGTGATTCGCTTAGTCAGGGTAAACCGCTCTCCGAGCCGCTAAAAAAAGCCTGGGTCTTCCCACCGCTGGTCACCCAAATGATCGCCATTGGTGAAGAAACAGGAGCACTGGACCAAATGCTCTCCAAGGTTGCGGATTTCTATGAGATGGACGTAGAGAATACCGTGGATCGTCTGAAGTCACTGCTTGAACCGCTGTTAATCGCCTTTCTGGCCTGCATCGTGGGTATCATCGTGGCCGCGATCATGCTGCCGATGTTCAGTATGTACGGAAATATGTGATCTACTGCTTTGACATAGATTGGATTATCTCTTGAGAGGGGTGACGCCGGGGGAGTGAACTTTTAGTGGTGGTACCATGCACGTCATTCGACCCGACGGAAACACAGCCTTAAGCTTTACCGCACATTACGGAGATTTCCTCTCCTGACGAACGGATGAATTTATTCAAGCTAACATCCCATTCTTTTTGTTGTTTATTTTATGTCTCTACTAGACTCATAGATTCCAGATTCATAGATTCGTAGACTCTCAGTCTCTCATATTCTCAGACTCTCAGACTCATAGATTTTCCGATACAACCAAATTAATAAGGGGGATTTCCCATGTTGACCAAAGCTCTAAAAGCTAGAAAAGAAAGGCTGCAAGACGAAAAAGGCTTCACCCTGATCGAACTCCTGGCCGTAATCGTAATCCTGGGTATCATCGCAGTTATCGCAATACCTATGATCGGTAACATCCTTGACAAGTCTAAAGCTGATGGAGATGTTGCAACTGCTCGCCAAATTTATGATGCAGCAAGATTGTATGTCATAGGAGAGAATGATGGTGACTTCACAAAAGATCCTGAAATTACGCTTGGAAATCTTCAAACTGGAAAATATATGGATGGAACTGTAGTGCTACCAAGTACCAAAGCAACGTTGGATGGGACTAACACAGTGGTTAAATTTAATGGGGATGGAGAATTGACCGGCGTTACATTAGCTCCTTCTGGTAGTGATGATCCTATTGATTATGAGGCTACGGAAGTGCTCGGAGTTAAACCTACAAAACCTTCAGGTGGAGAGTCTGGAAACTAATCTTTATCACATACACCCATAAATGAGTGCTTAACTCCCACCGCCGCAGTGAGCGGAGAGGACGGAATCGTACTGGAGAAGCGTTAGCGGTCGCCTTTGTCTTCGGATTTCACCCGTTGAATAAGTCCATTCAAGAAATCCGAAGACAACAGCGATCGTAAGAACGATCCGTACTCGCAGCGGCCTCACCACGACCCAACGAAAAAGAGTTAAGCACTCATTCACCCCCCACAGGAATCGGGATTACCATTCACCCCCCGGTTCCTGTTTCAAATTAAAGGCGGACTGAACACTAATGACAACAATGCTAGCAATCTATATCACGATACTCGGAATGGTACTTGGCTCCTTCTTCAATGTGGTCGGCCTGCGGATCCCTGTCGGGAAATCGGTCGTGCGCCCGCCTTCACAGTGTGGCGCCTGCCATAAGCAGCTGACAGGCCGTGACCTGATCCCGGTCTTCAGCTTCCTGCTCGCAGGCGGCAGATGCAGACATTGCGGCGCCAAAGTATCTGTAATATACCCGCTGGGCGAAGCCCTTACCGGGCTGCTGTTCCTATGGGTTTACTTACGCTTTGGCCTGACGGCGGAAGGAATCATCGGCTTCCTGCTGGTCAGCATGCTCATCATGATCACCGTAGCAGACCTGAAATATATGCGGATACCGAACAGAATCCTGCTCTTTTTCCTGCCGATTCTGGGTGCGCTCATCTTGATATTCCACGTGGCTCCACTCGGGCAGCATGTGCTGGGCGCGCTGCTTGGCGGAGGTGTCATGCTGCTGCTCGCCTGGTTTGGCGGCATGGGCATGGGCGATGTGAAGCTGTTTGCACTATGCGGCTTTGTGGTCGGATTTCCGGGTGTAATTCTGGCATTTCTGGCTGCTTGCTTATGCGGGGTCTTGGTTGGCGGTATTCTCCTGCTCCTTGGCGTTATCAAGCGAAGACAGCCTATTCCTTTTGGTCCATGGCTGGCATTGGGTACGCTCATCACATATGGTTACGGTTCACAGATTATTAGCGGGTATCTCTCGCTCATCGGTTAGGAGGATATACGGATGCTCGGTTTAGGACAAAAAACGGCCGGTCTCTCCATAGAACAAACAGGGATCCGCTACGTTCGGCTGCACAGGAAGACGTGGGAGATCGACAAGAAGATTTTTCTTCCTTTACCGCCGGGTTTGATTAAAGAAAATCAGATTGCAGATGGCGAAGCGATGCTCGACCTCCTCAAAAAGACAGTGAAGGATTCGAGAATAAAGGGCAGCGAAGTTTCGCTCTCCATACCGCCATCCCAGATGATTGTCCGAAAAATGGTCATTCCAAGTACGAACAGCAAGCAGGTTGAGCAGCTTATCAAGCTGGAGGTCGAGACCGGTCTGCACCTGCCGTTTGAGAACCCGGTATATGACTACGTTGAAACCGGCAGTGAAGAAGGACAGACCCATCTGCTAGTTGTGGCTGCTCCGCGCCAGCTCATTCAGGATTATGTGGATGTCGTAGAAAGTGCCGGACTCAAGGTGAGCAATGTTGAGATTTCAGGCACTGCATTAGCCCGTGCGATCATGTTGGGACAGGGGAATGAGTTAGCAGAGACAATGCTGATTCATATGGAAAAATCCTTGCTGGACGTTTACATGTTCCACCGCGGCGACCCTGTATTTATGCGTACGATTAACTTGTATGACCTGGATTCACTCTCACAAGCCGGCGGAAATGATACAGACACCGAGCCAGACTCCGGTACCGTCAGTAAGCATCTTGCTCCGGAACAAATCGTTGAGATTACGGCAGAGATATCAAGAATGCTGAACTTTTATCAATACAGCTTGCACGATGGAACAACTCGAATTCAGGATATCATTATTACGGGGACAGCGGAACATAGAGAACAATTGTATGAAGAATTGCGCCAGTCGCTGTCTGATATAGAGATGCATACCGTTGATTTTCTTCATCTTAAAGACCGCGTCTCACCTGGTCCTGAGTTTAATGATTACCGTCTGGCTATAGGCAGCGCATTAATGGGCTCCGGAGGGCATAAGGTTAACCTGCTTCCCCGGGAAGATCGTGAAACGGTGCTGTTTCCTTACATTGCAGCTGCATTGGTTGCGATATGGGTGCTCGGTGTGGTGGCTACAGGTGCTTTTTATATACTGAACAAGGGACAGATCAGCAATCAGGCTGAACGAGTGGAGGCGCTGCGTGATCAGAGAAGTCTGGTGGAACAGGAGCTTGCTTCGTTAAACAAGAGCGGACTTGGGCAGTCGGAGCGGATAGAAGCGATCGGGGAAATTAAGCAGAACCGGGAGAACCCTGTGTTCATCCTTAACGAAACGCTAGGCAGCCTACCCAAGGGCAGCATACTGCGGGATATCGGCTACAGCTATCGTTCGGGCATAGATCTTACCGTCCATGTACCGAATATGGCACAGTCATCTGAATATTTGGTGAACCTGCGCAGACTGCCGTTTACGGCGGATGCGGTAATTCTTAATCTGGAGAACGGGATGCGCGGACAGAAGAATATGGCGCCCGGAAAAGATTTCTATACAGCAGTCTATAAGGTGAAGCTGAAGGCAGGTAAACGTGTGAAGGATCAGGCTACGGATTGGGAACAGGAGGGCAGCAGTCATGGAGCAGTTAAATAAATATCGGTCTGCAATCGTGCTGGGTGTATTGTTTCTATTCCTGCTGTTATTTGCCTTTTTTATGCTCGGTCTGCAGCCTACCATTAAGGAATTAAATGATCAAAAGGTCGAGATGGCCCGGATTGAGGAAGAGACGGCGCTGCTCCAGAACAAGGTTAATGAAATGAAAGGAACAGGCGTCACAAGTGAAATATCTGAAGCTGATTCTCTGGCGGCCCTTCCGCAGAGTGATGCTGAAGAACAGCTGGTGCTGGATCTGCGGCTGGTGGGGGCCAGATCGCAGGCCATTTTGAAAAAAGTTGATTTTAATCTGACCGAGGCGAACGAAATTGCTATTATGACAGGCAGCAGTGAAGGAGTATATTCTTTCATTAAAGAAGTGAAGATGAACGCAGAGATTGAAGGCAGCTATGAGCAGATCTACGCCTGGATCAATGAACTGGATCAACTGCCAAGAATCATTAAGGTAGACTCGTTCCATTTTCAGCAGCCGGCAAGTCAGCCTGAATTCATGAACAGCACACCGATAATCGCCAATATTGTGTTTACTGCTTATTATGAAAATATTCAAGGAAAAGCGGCTATCGTGCAATAAGATTCTTAAAGCTTTATATCATGCGCATCCAAATCGGTTCCTTTCAAGTCAAGGAATCGATTTTTTTATATACTTTAACTCCTTCTCCAGACCGAGATGAATTTCCGTCACGGGTACGTATGCTGCAGCGGGATCTTATGATACATTAAATGGAAATGTTGAATAACGGGAGGCAGTAACATGGAAGATCAAAAGCGTCATGACCTGCATATGTCAGGATTCGGGAAAAGCGCCGGAGGAAAGTATGGTAAGGTTCAGCTGGATGGAATGGGGACGATTGGCGGAGATCTGGACTGTCACGACTTTATTGGTAACGGAAATGTCAGTGTGAAGGGTTCGCTTACTGCAGGCAAGGTTCGCATTCATGGAAACGGAACTATAGATGGACCGGTTGATGCGATGGAAGTGCATGTTGGAGGAGCAGCCAAGGTTAAAGGGGCTCTTAGGAGCCGAACGCTAGCGGTGATGGGACGGTGTAACGTCCTGGGTCAAGTCACAGCATTGAAGATTGAAATTGGCGGTTCCCTGAAAGCGGCACATGTGCAGGGAGAGAAGATCGAAACCAAGGGCCACTTTTCGGTCGATGGTATTATGGAAGCTGAAACGATGGACATTCACTTATTGGACCGTTGTGAGGCTCAGGAAATTCGTGGAGACTTTATTAAGGTGCGTAAAAAAGGGTCACGGTTCTGGGAGCAGCTATCGATCTCGTTTCGGCCGATGCGTTTATTCGTACGTTTTCTGAATGGCGGCATCGTAGATGTGGAGCATACCGAGGCGGAAGTAATCAGCGGCAATCGGGTGATTCTCGGACCAGGCTGCAAAGTGCGTGTAGTCGAATATAGGGAGGAATTTATTCAGGACCCTTCCGCAGAGGTGGGCGAGGTGCGCCGTATCTAAACATTGCCGGGGGTTCGTGTCCCGTTTTGTCACTTTGTAACCAGTAAACTCTCCATAACAAATTTAACACGTTCATCTTCAAAAGCGTCATCAGCGACGTGGAAAAGTAATATATTTGCTGCCTGATATTTGCGATGTGGAACTACATCTGCTGTCGCTGTTTTATCTTCGAAATCCTTTAATCCCTTTTTAGCCTCTTTGCTCGAGGTAAAGATATATATGCTGATGGACTGTTTATCATCAAGCAGATATCGCTCAGGTGAGACATGATTATAAGTTCTTGAAAACACAGATTCTGAATTAGTGTTTGTTTGCTTTGATAACTGAATCCCATGCCTTTCAAATGAATCTATAATTCGAGCAGACGTGACAATTATTTCATCATCTGTACATCCGGTAATTATTAAGCACATCAAAAAAACAACCATCATCATTTTCCTCATTTACATTTACCCCCTATCGATTTGCATCCTTATATTCCTTACTATCCAACATAACGGAACCAAGCCGGATAATGTTGCAAATATTTGGTTGCTACACTAAAAATGGCGCTGCCAGGAATTCATCCTGTCACCGCCCTTTCTAGATTTTAGTTTATTGGCCACATGCATGAACCCTAACGGATGCTTATTCCATCCTCTATGATTGGTGCCTTGGGCATATCCTGCGAGCGTGGAAGCGTACCGTCCGATGGATTCATCCCGATGATTGTGCTTTGGCCCCGGTAAATGTCCCGGGATATTTTATCACGTTTAACGACTTTGCCATCCACTCTCTTGGTCCGGTAGGTTTCTACAATAAAACCGGGTTTGCCTTTTTGGATAATTCTGTGGTTGTCGTAATCCAGTGAGGAGTCAAGAGTATATTTGAGCGGAGCGGGAATGCTCTGCACGATTTTTGATTCCAGCGAGTAGGCCGTGTTCTTCGGAAATGTTCCGAACAATTTGAGGGTCAGCGTTCTACCCTGTACCTCGGAGTGAATCAGCAGATATTTGCCGGTATTATTGCGAAACCGGAAATTGATGTACCCTTCGGCAAAGGTGGCATCCAGACCTTTCGGCACATAATCCACCGGGAGCGAGTGGTTGAGGCGCTCTGTTACCTCAAGCCCTGTCAGCAGCACGGCGTTATAAAGGGTACTGGATACCTGACAGATTCCTCCCCCGATTCCCGGCTCCAGTCTGCCGCCAACGATCACAGGGGCTTTTTCAAAACCGTATAATTTCTGGGCCTTCTTAACGACCTCGGCATAATTAAATTCATCACCCGGCTTTAGGATCATCCCGTTCACCGCTTGGGCTGCGGAAGTGATATTATGAACTCTTCCTGGACCGCTTGCACCGAGTGAGGTGGAAAACTCCATGATTTTCTGTTCAATACCTTCTGCCTGTAATGACTTCACGGTGACCTCAGGTGCATGTAAAGTGAGCGGGAGCTCGATCTTTATTCTCGGGTATGGACCTGCCTGAACAGGAGAGAAATCACCTGGAACCGCTGCGCTAAAGCGATCCTCGAGAACGGTCCAATCGATCCGGAAGGCTGTATGCTCAGGTAAATAGCGTACCATGTCACCAGAGATGCTGCGTACGGCATTTACCGGCTCGCCGAACCGCTCCTTTTCCCAGCCGGCATGGAGCCTGCGCTTCAGTGCGTCACGGTCCCATTCCGGATGAATGCCCCATGTTGTGTTGAACTTGTAACGCTTTGCTGCCCGCTCCCACAAATTCCCCTCCGTTAGTCCCGATAGGGCATTGCGGAAATCGTCTGCCTCATATTGTATGCCCGCTTCTTTAAGGCTGAGTATCTCTTCATCGCCATCCATATGC
>NZ_CDSE01000058.1 GCF_001373415.1 Paenibacillus dakarensis
CCCGCCAATAAGGCTGGTTCAATCATAACAAGGTTACTGCCTGACACTAACATTCTACTCCTGTATAGGAGCAACCACAATAAGCATTAACCTATTCACAGTTTTTTACTTAAAACCTTAACATGAATCAAGACTCGAGCTGCTTCTGTTCAGCCTTTGTCATTTCACTCTTATCTTTCGAGAGGAACCAGCCGAGAATTGCAATCAAGATCAGGATTCCCCAGAAGGTCAGCTTCCAACCCGTGCTTTTCGGGAAGGTCTTCTCAAGCACTGCCACCTCAGGATGCGCGAGGGTGTATACAGCAAGCTTGATCCCAACCCATCCGACAATCAGAAATGCTGCGGTTTCAAGGCCGGGCTTCCGCTCCAGTAATTTGACGAAATACGTAGCTGCGAAACGCATAATAATAAGACCGATAATACCGCCGGCAAATATGACTAGGAACTGACCGCCGTCCATTCCGCCGATTTGCGGCAGCCCGGTTGCCGGTAATGTCAGGGCAAGTGCAACGGCTGCCAGAATAGCATCTACCGCAAAAGCGATGTCTGCCAGCTCGACTTTAAGCACTGTGACCCAGAAATTCTCTTCTTTTTTCACTGCTTCCTTCATATGTGTTTTCTTCTTCACGAACAATTGCTTTACGATGTGATTCACACTAATATACAACAAATATACGGCTCCTATTGCCTGAACATACCAGACGTCCGCAAGATACGAAATAACGAAGAGAGAGGCAAAACGAAACACAAACGCACCAGCCAACCCGTAAAACAGCGCCTTCTTTCTCCGGTCTTCCGGAAGATGCTTGACCATGATTGACATGACGAGTGCATTATCCGCTGCAAGAATTCCCTCCAAACCGATTAAAACGAGCAGTACCCAACCATACTCCAGCAAAAGACCTGTATCCATCACCATTCTTCCCTTCTATGATTTGATCCGTTCATCCGGTGAGAAGGAAACAAAAAATACCCTTACCCCGAAAGACGGTGGTAAAGGTATTTGTCCATGGTTGTAAATCAGGAATAGATACCTTTACCGATAACGGCAAAGGTCTCGCAAACAACTTTCGTTGCCAACAAAGCCGGAGACACGAATGTCACGTAATGACGACTTTATTGTAGAGCTACTCCCCTTTACTAATTAAATGAATTATAGCATGCCTTACTTGTAGAATAATACACATTTCTAGAAAAATTTAAACATCTTTATCCTTATCTTTATCATAAAGGTGAACCTGCTCGACTAAAAAGTCCGCCAAATGAACGGCTTCTACACGGTCCTGAACACCAGCCCGCTCGATGCCCCATTTCATCTGAAGCAGGCAACCGGGGTTCGAAGTGATCACTACATTTGCATGAGTTTCCTTCACATGCTCCATCTTGTGATCCAGCAGATCCATCGACATTTCAGGCTGAAGCATATTGTAAATTCCGGCCGAGCCGCAGCAGACTTCCGCTCCCTGGAGCTCACACAGGCTTACGCCGCCCAGCTGATGAATCAATTCTCTCGGCTGCCCCTGCACACGCATGACGTTCCGGAGATGGCATGAATCCTGGTAGGTTACCTTCAGCTTCCCGTCCTTGGCATGCTGAATCGGCTCAAGCGGACGACCGATATCCTTCAGCAGCTCGGAAATATCCTTCACCTGTCTGGCAAATTTCTCTGCCAGGACCCGCTGCTCTGCATCGCCCTCATCCTTCATCAGATGATCATACTCTCTGAGCAGCGCCCCGCATCCGCCAGCATTGCTGGCAATGTAGTCTACACCCGCTTCAAGAAAGGCTGTAACATTCTGGGCTGCCAGACTCTTGGCATCATCCAGTTCACCCGCATGAGCGTGCAGTGCTCCGCAGCACACCTGATGATCCGGTATAACCACTTCAAAGCCAGCCTGCCTTAGCAGCCTCACCGTGTTCACATTCGTCGGTGCGAACATGACATCCATAATGCAGCCCCGGAACATGCCTACCCTTGCCACCATCTCACCCACAGCCGGAATGATGATTAAGTCAGCGCCTGAGATGGTTTTCTCCGTGCGTGCAGGCAGACCGGTTTTCTTCCACAGTTCATTAAGTCCTTCTCCGGATACAGAAGGAATCACCCTTTCGAGCTCTTGCAGATGTTCCGGAAACATCTTCATGGCACCAGAGTTCCTTGCAAACTTCTGTAATCCTGACTTTTGATAAAACTTAAGCGTCTTCCCCACAAATTTCAGCCGGCCTTTATGTGGAAATATCCCCTCTAAGAATGTCTTCCGCACAAGCTTCACAGGTATGGAGAACTCCTTCTCCTTCGCAATAGCTGCTCTTGTCTGCTCAATGAGCTGGCCGTATTTTACATCAGAGGGACATGCAGGCTCACAGGCACGGCAGCCGAGGCATAAATCCATCTGGCTCTGAAAGCTTTCATCTGGCTCCATAATCCCGTCTACGACTGCTTTCATCAGGGCAATCCGGCCCCGCGGCGATGCAGCTTCAAGCCCCGTCTCCAGAAATGTCGGGCAGGCCATTTGGCAAAAGCCGCAGCGCATACAGTTCGTTAACTGTTCTTCATCCAGCGTCAGCTTCATGCGCTGTGCCAGCGCACCATGTGATTTTTCCATTCCATTCATCCCCTTTATGCTTCCGCTGCCATAGACTGCTCCTGCATAACAATTCGTTTTCGCGTTGCAGCAAACATTTTGCCCGGGTTCATAATACCGTCCGGATCAATAGCATTCTTAATCCGCTGCATCATATCAAGGCCGGCAGCACCGACTTTCCATTCCAGGTATGGAGCTTTTACAATGCCTACACCATGCTCTCCCGTGATCGTCCCGCCCATCGCAATGGCCGCTTCGAATATCTCAGCGAATGCTTGCTCTACTCTATGAATTTCCTCAGCATCTCTGGCGTCTGTCATTGCTGTCGGGTGGAGGTTTCCGTCTCCGGCATGGCCGAATGTGCAGATCTGTACATTATATTTCTGAGCTATACGCTGAACCTCCAGCACCATATCGGCAATCTTGGACCGTGGAACCGTGGCGTCCTCCAGAATCGTTGTCGGACGCAGACGTGACAAGGCTGCGAGCGCGCTGCGCCGGGCCTCCATCACCTTGGCCCCTTCTTCTGGTGAAGCTGCAATCTTCATCTCTGCAGCGCCGGATTCCATGCATATCTCCTCAATGCGCTTCAGATCACGCTCCACGTCTTCCACTCTGCCATCCTGTTCAATGGCGAGCATCGCCTTCGCATGCACAGGCAGCCCAATCTTTGCAAAATCCTCTACCACCTGAAGCGTCGGCTGATCCATAAATTCAAGCGTACATGGAAAAATATGATTGGCTATAATATTTGAGACCGTTCGTGCAGCAGCATAAATATCGTCGTAAATTGCCACCATCGCACGCCGGTAAGTCGGCTTCGGAATCAGCTTCACCGTAGCTTCCGTCAAGATGGCAAGCGTACCTCCCGACCCCACGAGCAGTCGGGTTAAGTCATAACCTGCAGCATCCTTCACAAGCTTGCCCCCGGTTCGCATAATGCTTCCATCCGGCAGAACCGCTTCCAGTCCGAGCACGTAATCCTTGGTTGTGCCGTACTTCAGCCCCCGCAGACCGCCTGCGCCCAGCGCAATATTGCCGCCCATCGTACAGATAATCATGCTGCTCGGATCAGGCGGATAGAACAGTCCGCTCTGCTCCACGGTTTGATGGAACTGCTTCGTATTCAGACCGGTCTGAAAGGTTGCGGTAAGATTGTCCCTGTCAATCTCAAGCAGCTTGTTCATCCGGGTCATTACGATAATAAGCCCGCCTTGGAGCGGTACCGTTCCCCCGCATAGATTGCTGCCTGCTCCCCTGCTGACAATGGGAATATGATTCTGGGCACATATTTTTACAATATCGGATACCTCCTGCGTTGATGCCGGAAAAACAACACCATCAGGCATCGATTGATACAACGGTGTTGCATCATAACTGTAAGAGACGAGGCTTTCCGTATCGTCCTTAAGCCATTTTTCCCCTACGACTGCCGCCAGCTGTTTTCGTATATGCTGTTCAATCATTCTGTTCACCCTCTCTTCATGATCCTCTCTCATCCATTCACCGGCCGCTCTTTATGGCAGCGCCAGCTTGCCCATCACAACCGGACGCCGCGCGCCTGTTGCCGAAGGCAGATTGTTCGGTATCCCATGCATAAAATCATTGCCAAGCAGTGCAAAAATAACAGCTTCTTTCGCGTCATCATTAAATCCAAGCTGCGCTGAGGTCATGATTCTCTGATCCGGCAGCATCTCGGCAATCATACGCATCAGTTCATTGTTATGAGCGCCCCCTCCGCTAACAATAACCTCCTGAATCTCGCAAACTGGAAACACATACTTCTCGTAGCTATCAACGATGGTTCTCGCAGTAAACGCAGTCGCAGTTGCAATGATGTCTGCATCGGATAGATGGCGCGCTTCGGCTGCAGCCATGAACCAAGCCGCATAAGCCTTGCCGAACAGCTCCCTGCCCGTAGACTTGGGAGGTGTTGTAGTGAAATAAGGATGGGACATCATCTCTGCCAGCAGGATCTGGTCTGCCTTCCCTTGCGCAGCCCATTGTCCCCCTTCATCATAGGTTAGGCGCCCTTCGGATAAGGCAAAAATCACTTCATCAATTATCATATTGCCCGGCCCTGTATCAAATGCGTACACATCCTCAGCAGCAGCACCGCCCTTGATCACTGAGCAGTTGCCAATCCCGCCTATATTTTGAAGCACCCTGCCTTTGGATTCATGCCGGAACAGAATAAAGTCACCATAAGGAACGAGCGGTGCTCCTTGTCCCCCTACAGCCATATCCGCAGGCCTGAAATCGCCTACGACCATAGCTCCTGTATTCTTTGCAATCACTGAAATATCGCCAATTTGAAGTGTAGAGGGAATGGAATATGGTTCACCGGCCTCCCCTTCAGGAATATGCCAGATGGTCTGTCCATGCGAGCTGATGAAATGAATGTCATCCATCGACAGGCTCGCCTCCTGTACAGCTCGTATCGCCGCATCCGCAAACAGACTTCCGAGATAAGCATTCATACTGCATATTGCTGCACTGCTTGAATGTTCAAGACTGCATAGGTCTTTTAGCTTCTCCCGGACCTGCACGTCATAGGGTGTATGATTATAGTGGAGGAGATCCACCTCTGACTTCAATCCGCTTCCGGTAATCCGAACGACAGCGGCATCAATACCATCCAGTGAGGTCCCTGACATAAGCCCTGCAGCAATGACCGGTATATCCTCATCCCGGCTGAACTGAAACATGATGCGTCCCCCTTTTTTATGATATCGCTTTCAAAATGGCTGGAATGTGTATATTATAGAATGTATGAAATAATATTTCAATTGAATATAGTGTTTTTAAAATTTTATTTTAAGATGATTGTTGTTAGCTTCTCTACTTAATATGGAAGGCGAAGTGATTAGCGATGGAATTATATCTAGGCGTTGACGGAGGCGGCACGAAGACAGAAGCGGTCGCCATCAACGAACAAGGCAAACCTTTATCCCGCTATTTGGGAAGCTCTACAAATCCGTATGTTGTTACTTTTGAGGGAGCCATGCAGGAGCTTACAAACGTACTGGATCAGTTAACAGCCCCTCTCTCCTCGTCATTGACCGAATTCACGATGAAGGGGATATGTCTGGGAATGTCAGGCGTGAGTTCTGCCCAAGAAAAAGAACAGGTCATTTCCTTTCTTCATACCTATCAGGAACAACGCGGTTTATCCTATCCGATCACAATCAGAACGGAAGCAGAAATATCCTTGATGGCTTCGCTGGACCGTGAATACGGCATTCTCGTCATATCGGGCACCGGATCCAATACATATGGCATAACAAGAGATGGTCAGCTGTACCGTGTTGGAGGCTGGGGCCATATTCTCGGTGATGAGGGCAGCGGCTACCAAATCGGCCTGTTAAGCCTGAAGACGGTCATTAAGAGTCTTGAGGGTATCCTGCCGCCTACTGTAATGACACAGCTTATTACGCAAGCCTACAATTTCGAGCATATTTCCGAACTGAAAGCTTATGTCTATCGCTCCTCCATTGGAAGAACTGATATTGCTGCGTTTGCACGCTATTGTGTGGAAGCAGCGAAGAGCGGGGACTCGTTAGCCCAAGGGATTTTGCAGAACCAGGCAAGAGAGCTTGCGGAGACGACTACGACGCTGATTGGTAAGAACCCCGATCTTGAACAGACTGTAGCAGTATGTGCCGGCTCCATATTTAAGCACTCTGATATGTTTCGTGATACCTTTCGTGAAGCATTGTTAAGCCGCTTCCCGCGTCTGTCATTCGCCCAAGGGAGAGAGGATCTTTTCCCCGCGGACGGTGCAGCTCTGTTAGCCCGAAAGCTATTTGTAAAAGAAGGTTAAGGGATCATAATGAGACCGCGACGGCAAGATGCCATAACATGGCTGTCGTTGCGGTCTGCTGCTACGGTCTTCTAACTCATCCGGAGCCCTCACTTCCTCTTACTGCGATATCCCCACTTGTCCTTCACTCCACACCCATAATCGTTCTGCAAGCTGAGGGTCATTGGCCTGCGCTGAGACCTTTGCCGGCTTACACTTGATGAAATATTGTCCTGTCATGGATTCTGCATCCGCGCTCGCCGCTAAATAAATTGCAGTTCCAGCGCCCTCTAGCGGCGTCTGGAAGAAGGGATTCAGCAGCTTATAAGCCATTTTGCCGAAGCCACTCTTCCGATCCACGCCTAAACTTGTGCTGACCGCACCGGGATGAAGTGAATTTACCGTCACCGAGCTGTTCTTTAATCGGCGGGCAAGCTCCTTGGTGAACAGGACATTTGCCAGCTTCGACTGTGCATATCCTTTCGCCACATTGAACCTCTTCGTTAGCCAAGGATCTTCAAAATGGATTCGTCCCACTTTATGTGCCCCCGAAGATACATTAACAATCCGGCCCTGGCGTGAGCGAAGCAGGAGTTCCAGCAATTCATGTGTCAGCAAAAAATGACCCAGATGATTCACCCCCATCATCGCTTCGAATCCATCTGAAGTGGTCTCCCTCTTTAAGGTGATAACCCCTGCATTGTTCAGCAGCACATCCAGCCGGTCGTATTTCTCCTTGAACGCCGCTCCAAAGCTTCTTATGCCCGCGAGAGATCCGAGATCACATGTCATCAGCTCGATGTCCGGGTTACCACTCTCTTTCCGGGCCTGCTCCAAGGCTGCTTCTCCCCTTGCCTGATTGCGGCACACCATGATGACGTTGGCACCTAGCCGGGCCAGTTCTATTGAGGACGCAAGCCCCATACCGGAGTTGGCTCCTGTAACGATAACGATTTTACCCGACATGTCCTTCATACCTCAGGCCTCCTTTAACCTTATTTCACTAGGTTATAAAAAAGGGCGTCCCTCCAGATCCTAGACCTTCGTGGAACACCCTTATCATTAATTTTGACCTATTCTTTAATCGTTCGGCTACACTCCCGCTTCATTCAAAGCAAGAATAATGGCCGTCAATCCAAAGCAAAGATTAAGCAAACACAAAAATATGAGCGTCTGCTTCTGGTTTAATCCTGTTGCAAGCAGCCGGTAATGCGCCTGTGAGGCATCCGCCTGATAGATCGGCTTCGACTGGCGAAGTCTGCGGATCACCACAATAATGTTATCGAATATCGGCACACCCAGTGCAAAGATCGGAACGATAAGCGAGGCAACGGTAGCCCCTTTAAAGGCTCCATCCAATGCGATTATTCCGAGTATGAAGCCGAGGAACGTCGCTCCGGCGTCTCCCATAAATACTCGAGCCGGCGGTTTATTGTAGCGCAGGTAACCAAGAGCAGCGCCTACCAGGATGACAGCAAGAAATGCTGAGTCCCCTCTTCCGAGCGTCAGGGCAACCACGAACAGGGTTCCGCCTGAAATGGCTGACAATCCCCCAGCCAGGCCGTCAATTCCGTCCGAGAAATTAATGACGGTGGTCACGCCGAAGATCCACAGGATTGTCAGCATCAGCTGCATCCATTCCGGCAGGTTAACATAGTGACCGTTAAACGGATTATTAAACCCTTCAAATGCAATGCCCGAACTGTAAACAATGACGGCAGCGCACACCTGAACAATCAGTTTAGGCAGCGAAGCCAGCTCTTTGCCGTGAGTCTTGTACCAATCATCAATAAGTCCAATCCCTAAAATAAGCACACTTCCAAGTAAAATTCCGATGGATTCTTTGGTAATGGTGCCAATAAATAAGAAATAGGTAATAAAAAAACCGATAAAAATAGCGATTCCTGCAGTTAGCGGTATCGGCTCACGGTGAATTTTACGTTCACTGTCAGCCCTTGGCTTATCCATAAAGTCAATTTTGACAGCAAGCTTTCGAAAAGGCGGTATTAGCAGAAGCACAAGCACCATAGAAACGACAAATGCGGTTACGTAAAGCATACTTTCCTCCTAAATATTGAAGAAATATGGAGAACATTGTAATCACAGTATATGTCCTTCTAGGAAATCTAGCAATATATCAAGTGACATCCGTCCAAATAATATAAAAAAATAGAGGGCATCACTGCCCTCCTTTCGGACCTGCTTATGATCTTCCTTTGTTGATTGCAAGCCCGATAATCATAACGATAAGTGCCAGTAAAGCAATCAGCTGATCGATTGTCATAGCCGCCGCCTCCCTCTAAGCTTCAGGATGGCTCTTCTGCGGCTCACTCTCCCGTCTCATTACTGCCTTGCCTACGTTTCCCTACCCCCAATATATGCGCATGGAGCGGATAATATGATCCCCATCCAACAGCCTATCCAGGCGAATTCCAAAAAGAAACCGCCCCTAGCGGAATGGGACGGACTTGCCGCCATTCTGATAGGGACGGTTTCGCTATTTTTAAAACTGATATTTCTATTCCGTTACGATGTCATGCACAAGCACAGGAGCTTCTGCATGATCGGAAATGCGGATGCTTGCGTACAGCTTTTCTTTAACATCATCCACATTTTCACGATTCGCATGAATCGTTACGAGGTTGTCACCCTTCTGTACCTTGTCACCAATCTTCTTGTTCAGCATAAGCCCAACAGCCAGATCGATTTCAGATTCCTTCGTTGCGCGTCCTGCACCTAGAAGCATAGCTGCAGTACCGATTTCGTCAGCAACGAGCTCGGCAACTACACCATCCTCAAGAGCTGGCAGCTCAATTTTGTACTTCGCCTGAGGCAGTTTCTCAGGGTTATCCACAACGGATGCATCTCCGCCCTGATTAGCAATAAACTCCTTGAATTTCTCAAGCGCCTTACCGTTTCGCATAACTTCTTTCAGCTTCTCTTCAGCCTCTTCCAAAGATTCAGCCTTATTCGCGAGGAATACCATTTGTCTGCCGAGTGCAAGGCAAAGCTCTTCCAGATCCTTCGGACCTTCACCGCGAAGGGTGTCAATCGCTTCTTGAACTTCCAGAGAGTTACCGATAGCTTCTCCAAGCGGCTGGCTCATATCGGAAATAACCGCCATCGTCTTGCGACCAACGTTGTTTCCGATGCTAACCATCGCGTGTGCCAGTTCTTTTGCATCCTCTACCGTTTTCATAAATGCTCCTGCACCCGTCTTTACATCAAGTACAATCGCATCTGAGCCGGCAGCAATCTTCTTACTCATAATGGAGCTCGCAATCAGCGGAATAGAATCGACAGTAGCCGTTACATCACGGAGCGCATACAGCTTCTTGTCCGCAGGCGTCAGGTTCCCCGTCTGTCCGATGACTGCAATTTTATGTTTATTAACCAGATTAATAAATTCATCCTTGCTGATTTCCACATGGAAGCCTTCAATGGATTCCAGCTTGTCGATCGTTCCCCCGGTATGGCCCAGGCCGCGTCCGGACATTTTCGCTACCGGAATATCCAGTGCAGCTACGAGTGGTGCGAGCACAAGCGTCGTTGTATCGCCTACACCGCCAGTAGAGTGCTTATCGACCTTGACGCCTTCAATGGCAGACAAGTCGATCGTTTCACCCGAATTTACCATAGCCATCGTGAGATCAGCCCGTTCACGATCTGTCATATCCTTAAAGAAAATGGCCATTGCCATTGCGCTTACTTGATAGTCAGGAATATCGCCTTTGGTGTATCCGTTAATAAAGAAATTAATCTCTTCAGTTGTCAGCTCATGTCCGTCACGTTTCTTTGCAATCAAATCCACCATTCTCATCGCACATGCTCCTCACTATATATAAAATGATACCAATAAGCCTACAGGACAAAATATTAAACAGAAATCGCTGTGTCCAGTGCTACTTCCATCATCTCCTGGAAGGTCGTCTGACGCTCTTCCGAGGTTGTCTCTTCTCCGGTCAGAAGATGATCACTGACAGTCAGAATAGTCAGCGCTCTTGCGCCTTTTCTTGCCGCAATCGTATACAGAGCCGTTGTTTCCATCTCTACAGCGAGAACGCCGTGATCCATCAGCTTTTGTACCGCTGTTTTGTCTTCACGGTAGAAGACATCAGAGGTAAATACGTTACCTACATGCAAATTCAGACCTTTGTCTACACCTCGATCATATGCAGCCTTCATCAGCGGAAAGCTTGCGATCGGGGAGAAATCATAACCTTGGAAATGATGGTGGTTCATAGCAGAATCTGTACAAGCAGCCTGTGCCAAAATAACGTCACGAACATGCACATTCTCCTGCATCGCGCCGCAAGTTCCTACACGGAACAGATTCTTTACGCCATATTCAGAGATCAGCTCATTGACATAGATACCGATGGATGGAACCCCCATGCCTGTCCCTTGCACAGATACTCTTTTACCCTTGTACGTTCCTGTAAAACCATACATACCGCGAACCTCGTTATAACAGATCACATCTTCAAGGTAGGTATCTGCGATATATTTTGCCCGCAGCGGATCTCCTGGCAGGAGGATCGATTCTGCTATATCTCCAGGTTTTGCTCCAATATGTGTACTCATATTCCATCCCTCTACTTTCTGATATTATTTCAGATCATTCAAAAAGCTTGTTCCATAAGCAGGACTTGTTACGCCAAAGTTCTCGGCTACCGTTGCTCCAATATCCGCAAACGTCTTCCGAAGCGGCAGTTCCTTACCTCCGGCAAAACGAGGGGAATATACAAGCAGCGGAACGAATTCACGGGTATGATCTGTTCCCTTGTAAGTAGGATCGTTACCGTGGTCAGCTGTGATGATCAGAAGATCATCCTCGCCCATTTTGGAGAATACCTCAGGCAGACGCGCATCAAATTCTTCAAGAGCCTGACCGTATCCTTTCGGATCACGGCGGTGTCCGTAGACAGCATCGAAATCAACGAGGTTTACGAAGCTGAGACCTTTAAACGGTTTATCCATGGTCTCCACCAATTTGTCCATTCCGTCCATGTTAGACACGGTTCGGATGCCTTCAGTGATCCCTTCTCCATCGTAAATGTCGGAAATTTTACCCAGAGCGATAACGTCAAATCCGGCATCCTTCAATTCATTCATCGTTGTACGCCCGAACGGCTTAAGCGCATAGTCATGGCGATTCGCTGTACGCTTGAACTGTCCAACTTCTCCTACGAACGGACGGGCAATAATACGTCCGAGCATATAAGGATCCTCAAGTGTGATCTGACGGCAGAATTCACAAATTTCATAAAGCTCCTTCAGAGGAACTACGTCTTCATGTGCAGCAATTTGGAGTACAGAGTCTGCAGAGGTATACACAATGAGCGCACCTGTCTTCACATGCTCTTCGCCGAGCTCCTCAATAATTTCGGTTCCGCTGGCCGGTTTATTTCCAATAACCTTCCGGCCTGTCTTTTCTTCAATACGGGTAATGAGCTCTTCCGGGAAGCCTTCAGGAAACACCCGAAACGGTGTATCGATATAAAGTCCCATGATCTCCCAGTGTCCAGTCATGGTATCTTTACCATTGGAAGCCTCTTGCATCTTGGTAAAGTATGCGCGCGGCTTATCAGCCACCGGCACACCTTCAATTTCGCGGATATTAGATAAGCCAAGCTCTGACATATGCGGCATGTTCAGGCCACCGCATTCGCGAGCGATATGTCCAAGGGTATCTGCCCCTGTATCATCAAAGGCAGCGGCATCCGGCGCTTCGCCAATACCTACGGAGTCCATTACGACCAGATGAATTCGTTTAAATTGTTCCATCTCCAAGTTCCCCCATTTCAGTATTTTCTCAAAGCCTACTTCTATAAGTTACAGGAACAATCCTGCAATCGTTGCAGACAGTACACTTACCAATGTTGCTCCGTACAGCAGTTTAAGTCCAAAACGTGCAACCACGTTCCCTTGCTTCTCGTTAAGTCCCTTCACTGCACCTGAAATGATACCGATGGATGAGAAGTTCGCAAAAGAAACGAGGAATACCGATACAATGCCGACTGTTCGTTCGGACATATTCTTAAAGTTACCCAGCTCCAGCATCGCGACAAACTCGTTGGACACCAGCTTTGTAGCCATGATGCTGCCGGCGTCAACGGCTTCTTTCCAAGGCACACCCATAACAAAGGCGAGCGGTGCAAAGATATATCCCAGAAGCTGCTGGAATGAAATGCCCAGTATGGCAGCAAAAATACCATTGATCATAGCGATCAAAGCAACGAATCCGATCAACATCGCAGCAACCGTTATCGCTACCTTGAACCCGTCCATAATATATTCTCCAAGCATCTCGAAGAAAGATTGCTTGCCTTCTTCCTGTACCTCCAGAATATCCTCTTCTTTAGGTACGGTGTACGGGTTTACGATCGATGCGATAATAAATCCGCCAAACAGATTGAGTACGAGTGCTGTTACCACGTATCTCGGTTCAATCATCGTCATATATGCGCCGACAATGGACATAGAAACTGTAGACATCGCTGATGCACACAGCGTGTACATCCGGTGCTTCGGAATAAGCGCGATCTGCTTCTTCACCGAAATGAATACCTCGGATTGTCCCAAAATTGCCGATGCTACCGCGTTATAGGACTCCAGCTTACCCATACCGTTAACTTTACTTAAGACAATACCAATGTATTTCACAATGATCGGCAGCAGCTTGATATACTGCAAAATACCGATCAAGGCTGAGATAAATACAATGGGCAGCAATACGTTCAGGAAAAACGGACCTGCTCCTTCATTTGCCATTCCGCCAAATACGAAATCAACACCTGCTGCTGCATATCCGAGCAAAGAGTCGAACGTGTTCGCTATCCCCAGAACCAGGAATTCACCAGCACCTGTATTTAGCAGTACAAAGCCCAGAATTAACTGCAGCAGAATCATTATGACAATGGGACGGTAACGGATGCGGCGCTTATCATTACTAATCAGGAATGCTAAGCCGAATACCACAAGGACACCTAATATCGCGATTAAATATTTCATGATGTAATGGTCCCCCATCAATAAGCTTTATTGGATTTTAAATACTGAGAAGTTTTCACAAGACACTTTCAAACTTATTAATTGACCGTTGTTGTTTTATCCATATCATCCGCTTGAAAAGCCCCTGGCAGCAGCTTAGCCATGGTCCACTCTTCCGTGTTACCATGCAGATTCGTTAAATAAATCTTGGTATCCTGATCGCAAAATTCAGCAAGCACCTGACGGCAGGCTCCGCAAGGTGATACAGGTCCCTCGGTATCTGCGACAACAGCAATCGCTTCGATCTTCCGGTTCCCTTCGGATATGGCTTTAAAAATGGCAGTGCGCTCTGCACAGTTGGTAAGCCCGTAGGATGCGTTCTCCACATTGCATCCCCGGTACACTTTACCGCCCGTCAAGATCGCAGCGCCGACTTTAAATTTAGAGTAAGGGACATAAGCCTGCTCGCGTGCTTCAATCGCCTCTTGAATCAACTTTTCTTTCACTTAAGTTCATCCTCCCTATTAGCTGACTTTAATAAGATGATGTGGATTGTCCGCCTTCCATGATCTTCACGCCTGAGCTTGCACCAATTCGGGTAGCTCCAGCTTCAATCATGCTGTTCATATCTTCCAGGCTGCGCACGCCGCCTGATGCCTTTACTCCGGTTTTTTCACCAACGGTTTTACGCATCAAAGCTACGTCTGCCGCGGTTGCGCCGCCAGTAGAGAAGCCAGTGGAAGTCTTAACAAAGTCAGCGCCAGCTTTTACAGACAATTCACATGCACGAACCTTTTCTTCGTCAGTCAGCAGGCTTGTCTCGATAATGACCTTTACAAGCGCCTTGCCAGAAGCCGCATCTACAACCGCTTTGATATCGTTCAATACCAACTCGTCATTATTATCTTTTAATGCACCAATATTTATCACCATATCTACTTCTGTAGCGCCGTTCTCAATAGCATCTTTCGCTTCAAAAGCCTTTACAGCAGAAGTCGTTGCTCCCAGAGGGAACCCGATTACAGTACATACCTTCACTTTCGTTCCTGCGAGCTGCTCTGCAGCATATGCCACCCATGTTGGATTCACACAAACGGAAGCAAATTCATATTGTTTCGCTTCGGAGATTAGTTTCGTTACTTCTTGTTGTACTGCGTCCGCTTTAAGCAGCGTGTGATCTATCATTCCTGCTATGCTCATTGGTTTGACACTCCTTGGTTATTTGAAATTTTAAAGCGTTATCATTCCTATTAAATAATAGGAAGGAACGGGATCATCATATCACAGCTTTGAACATATGTAAAATCAAGTTTGAAATTTTGTTCACCATGTCTTGGCTGCAATGACATTCATCATTCTTTGCCATAAAAAGCAGCTTCATCCCTGAGTAATTCTGGAATAAATATGGAGCTTCTTATGATAACGTTTTACCCGGCTCCTAAATTCATAAACACACGGACAGGAGCGCTTGCTAAGTTAAAGCCCTTCTTTAAAATAGAAAAAGGCATCTTTACCCTGTGAAAATTCTGATGATGGAATACCTTCAGAACTTTTCCGGGAGATGCCTTAAACAGCCCTTCAATTATTCATGTCATTACTAATTAATCTAATAAAGCTTGTGCTGTGAACTGATCCGTAACCAAAACGTTAGCGTACCTTCCAATCAAGGCAGCCTTGATTGCATCCAGCTTGCGATGTCCACCTGCAACCAGGATTGACTTGTCCTTTTTTCGAAGCTCCTCCAGCTCGATGCCAATCGTGCGGTCATTGATAATATCACTGCATACATTCCCTTTCGCGTCAAAAAATCTGGAGCAGATATCGCCAGCCCCAGACTTCTGCAGCAGCTTCTTCTCATCTTCGCTCAAATATCCAAGCCGGAACAAAAGTGCATCTTCTTTTACCGTTCCAACGGTGAAGACCGCAATGTTTGCCTGCTTCCCCAGTTGAATAATGCGCTGGATATGCCGATCCTTCTCGACCATCCTTTTCACTTCTACATTGTCAAAAATAACGGGGAGCGGTAAATGCATAGCAATCGTATGATACGCATCAGCAAACAGGTTTACGATTTCAGCCGCATAAGTATTGACGTGCGAATGGCTGACTCCACCTTTAAGCTGTACCACTTCAACACCCTTAACCGGCTTTTGCTGAAGCTGCAAAGCCACGGCATGCATCGTCGTACCCCATGTCACTCCGATAATATCTGTATCCTGAACTGTTTCACCCAGATACTCCGCTGCCTTTTTACTGATATGCTTCTTGATTTCCCGGTGCTCATCAACCGGGCAGTAGCTTACTAACACTTGATTCAGGTGGTAGCGCTGCTTGACCTGTTCACCCAGAGCATTCAGATCTTCAAACGGATCAATAATACTGATCCTTACATACCCTTGCTCTTTAGCATGCTGCAGCAATCGGGATACGGTAGGCCGGGACACCCCTAGCTTTGAGGCAATATCCTGCTGACTGTAATCTGACATATAGTATAGTCTTGCTGCTTCAATACATAATCGCTGCTTGTCATTATCCATAAACAAACCTACTTTATCAACATAGTCATTTATTCGAATTGGGTTCATTATACAAGGTTCAAGGCAAAAATTCGATATTCTTATTGCACATTTCATAAAGCCATGGTATCCTTGTCTTCTTTCCCATATTATAAATATGTTTATAGATATGTTCATAACTTTTGTGCATACCTGCATTTCAATCCACGGGTTATCCACAGTTTCAATGAGGATTGTCACAATAACCTCGCAAAATGTTCCAGTGCAGGGGTTTATTTGCTGTTTCAGCAAAAGTTATCCCGAATCTGTTCACAAACCCTGTATAACTTTCATGAAATTTCACTTTATTTTCAAGTTTCACTTAACAATTGTTTATAACTTTAATGGATACATGCTTATTACAACAAGTTATACACATATCCACTTTCATGCGTTATCCTTTCCTGTTTCGCCATTCATCCACATGTGAATAAAAAAACACCCCGGATTCTTTTTCCGGAGCATTTCGTTATGGATAACTCTCATATTACACACAAAACGGGGATAACCTGTGTAAAACTCTTCTTATCTGAATTATTTCCTTCCATAGTCAGCTTTAATCTCGCCCCAGCTTTTCGTTTGCCACTTCAATACCTTGTTGTCATAGGAGTTCGTTCGAAGCCAGTGTTCAGCCCGGTCTACCAGATCCCATATTTCTTTTGTGGAAGCATCCCGCACCAGTGTAGAGACGACTTTCTTCTCTCTCACCCACTTCATCGCATTCACGGAATCACTGTACACCGTCTTGCTGCTGCCGATTTTTTTTAAATAAGCAAGCGCATGAACAATCGCCAGAAATTCACCCAGATTATTTGTCCCCTTTGAGATCGGGCCGCAGGAGAAAATGACATCACCGGTTCGGGTATCTACCCCTTTATATTCAACCGGCCCCGGGTTACCACGTGTTCCTACATCAACAGAAATACTGTTGTAGTCAATTTCCCCCGGATCCGCTGCAGAGGCCTTTGTGCTATTGTTCACCCTTGACGATGGTCCCGTTTTACCCTGCGACTGCTGTCCCCAATAGCTTTTCCATCCTTGTGCATAAGCCTTCTCGGCCTCAGCCCTCGATTCGAACGCCTTGAATTTCGCTCCTGTATATTGATTCACCTGCAGCTGGCAATCGCCCCAGTTCGTATAAATTCCAGGCTGCTTCCCTACCCATACTACATAGAACTTCTGTTTAGCCATAAAGCCCCTCCATTCCGAAACTGCTCTCTAGCGTACTATAGCAGTAGTTTTTAACAAGTGCAAAGAAGCTGATATGTACAAAAAAAAGCACCATCGTCTCCGATCCGCTTTTTATGTTTAACCTTATGCAGTTGTTCCTGTTTCGTTGGCTTCACTCTTACATGCTGTGATATTGCAGCATAATCATTATTGGTCTTGCGCAGGTTCGCAGCACACCAGCTGCCGGCGCGTTCTGCCTTGCGAAGGTTTTTTTGGGTCTTGGTACGGGCCATAAGCTCCCACTCTCCTTTATGAATTTCTATTTACTATTGTACGCGTATTCTAAGAAGAAGAACAAGAAATGATCATCATTTTTTGATCAAAATCAAAAAATTGTGCAGGAGAACATGTAAATCACTGTCCATTCTGCACAATATTTATGTTTTGCAATTTATATATGTAGTCAGCGTCCCTCGGTAGATCTGACCCAGAACCCGCCTTTAAAGCTCTTAGGCTCGTGGGAAATGATGAAGGCATGTGGGGAATATTTTTTTAACGTATCCATTAATTTTCTTTCATTCTTTCGTTTCACCAATACTTGTAATACAAGACGCTTTCCATCCTTACCGTCAGCCGCCCATGAAGTAACGCCGTAACCCTTTTCTCTCAGCTTGGCAGGCAGCTCCATTTCAAGTGAATCCACAATGACCTGTACCACAAGATATCCGAGTGCCAGGTATTCCTCGATCAGACTGCCTAAATAGACACCGAGACCGAAACCAAGGCAGTATGCAGCCATATTGACGGGATTGTCCACATTTTGCAGGACGAGATTTAGCCCTATCAAATAAACGAACACTTCGATCATAGCGAGAAAGGATGCGAGACTTCTTCTTCCTTTAATCATGAGGATCAAACGAAGCGTGAAGATCGATACATATACGACATTAATTCCGATGATGGATGCAACCAGTGTAAGTGAGATCATTGTGATCTGCCCCCAGCCCGTTCCGGCCGATACCTCCAGAACAGAATCCGTGATTGATTTTGATACATGCCATCATCTCCTTTTTGTATATACAAGGAAGCTTCTTTTCCTTATATATAAACCAGATGATTATTCAAAAAACAGGATGGTAAATATAGTCCATCTGTTCAGATCATGATGTATAAATCCTCATTCTGCATTATTCATATTTAAAAACACGTCCTTCTTGGATTTCTTATACAAGGTTGACGGATCTCCAAAGATGAGCCGCGAGATGATTAAAGAAACCTCCTCCGGCGTTTCCTTCATACCTGTATCTAACCAGTGCTGTACGACCCCAAGTTGAGCCGAAATGGCAAAGGCAGACAGATATCCAATCGGAACCGATAAATCATCTTCATTCAGATGCTTAAGTATCCCTTCAGCCATAATATCACGCATGACCTCCTTAAGCTTCACCTGAAAAGCCGGATTTCCGCCCGCCCCCAAAATCACGGTCATAAACTCCGCATTTTCTTGAAGGTATTTAAACAAATCGGTCACAAAAGGAATCGGCTCATTCATATAATCGAACCTGGATAAGTCATCCCGATTCATCATCTTTTTTTTGCCGCGGGTTCGTAATATCCCTTCAATAATTTCTTCCTCACTTTGCTGAAGCAAATCGTACTTGTCCCGGTAATGCAAGTAAAAGGTACCTCGGTTCATGTCCGCTCTAGTCGTAAGATCACTTACTGTAATCTCATCAAACGTCTTTTCCTTCATCAATTCCGTCAAGGAATCACGCAAGGCCTTTTTCGTTCGAACTATTCTTCGATCAATTGTATTTTCTTTCATTACAGTCCCACCACCATATGTAAAAATTTAAATATTAGACAGCGCAGCGTTTTCCTGTTGATAAAATAACATTTCATCCCAAATTGTTTATTGCAATGAGAAATATGTATATTATAATAGACTTTATGACTTTTAATAAACAAGTTGTTTATTAATATACAGGCTGGTCCAATTATTTATTATCTAAACACATAGAAAACTGGAGGTGTCTCGATATAAGGAGGGGTGATTAACGCCTTCCAACTTGTGTGCGTTTTTTCAATTGAAATACTGGAGGAGTAATAAAACTATGGAGAATATAAACGGTCGATCTAAAACCTCGACCTCAACTTTTGGAATCATAGCTATTCTTTTAGTGGGAGCCTTCGTTGCTCTCTTAAGTAACACACTGCTAAATATTGCATTACCATCTATCATGAAGGACTTTAATATTGAGAGTCCATCCACTGTACAGTGGCTTACTACAGGTTACATGCTGGTGAATGGCGTTATGATTCCGTCCACTGCATTCTTGATCCAGCGTTTTTCCGTAAGGCATCTGTTCTTAACAGCAATCACCCTGTTCACATTAGGAACGATTTTGGGTGGATTTGCACCATCGTTTACCGTGCTGTTACTAGGTCGTATGGTTCAAGCTTCCGGCGCGGCAATCATGATGCCGCTGCTCATGAACGTCATGCTAACAAGCTTCCCGGTAGAGAAACGTGGCGGTGCAATGGGTATGTTCGGTCTTGTTATGATCTTCGCACCAGCGATTGGACCAACACTTTCCGGATGGATCATCGAACACTATGAATGGAGCATGCTCTTCCACATCATCTGGCCTATCGGCCTCCTGGTTCTGATTCTCGGATTCTTTAAGCTTAAAGACAAGAAAGAAAAAATCGCCATCAGTGTCGATACGTTGTCCATCATTCTGTCTATCTTTGGTTTCGGTGGAATTCTGTATGGCTTTAGTACGGCCGGTAATACCAATCAGGGCGGCTGGCATAATTCAGAGGTATATATTTCGTTAGCTATTGGTGTTATCGCATTAACCTGGTTTATTACCCGTCAATTTAAACTTAAACAGCCCATGCTCGATTTCAGGGTTTATAAATATCCGATGTTTGCTCTCGCATCCATCATTTCGGTTACCGTAAACATGGCGATGTTCTCTGCCATGCTGCTCATGCCGATTTATCTGCAAAACATTCGCGGCATTTCACCAATCGATTCAGGCTTGCTTATGCTTCCGGGAGCGATCGTCATGGGGATTATGTCTCCTATTACCGGGAAGCTGTTCGATAAGTTCGGGCCTAAGGTGCTCAGTTTACTCGGATTAACGATTACGATTGTAACAACTTATACATTTAGCCGTCTGTCGATGGATACTTCTTATCAAACCCTGATCCTGATGTATACGTTCCGAATGTTCGGTATGTCCATGGTTATGATGCCGATTATGACCAATGGTCTGAATCAGCTTCCAATGCGTTATACACCGCATGGAACGGCGATGAACAGTACACTCAGCCAAGTATCCGGTGCGATCGGTACTGCACTGCTGATTACGGTCATGTCTACACGTACGGAAACGCATGGCGAGAACATGATGCAAGAAGCTTTGGCGAATCTGACAAGCAAGCCTTCAGCTGACGAGCTGGCTGCGCTTAAGCAGCAAATCATGGGGCAAGCCACTATTGAAGGTATTAACGATTCCTTCTTCGTCTCCGTCGGTATTATTGTGGTCGCATTTGTGCTGGCACTCTTCGTTAAACGTACAAAGCCTGCTGCAGACAAGGATGCTGATAAAGCTCCTGCTACTCAGAGCGCGTAATCCTAATGTATGTTAAGGCTCCTGACCTGTCAGGAGCCTTTTTCAGTGCGAAAAAAAGCGGGATAGGAAATAGGAAAGACCCTATTTTCTCATCCCGCTTTTTTATTGTTCAACACACGAAATTACATGGTTTTAACGACTTTCAGCATGCTCGAAATATTGCCAAGATGCATCGCTTCATGAAGCAGTGCGAAATTAAACAGCTCTCCAGCTTTCTCAAAATGCTTACTCCCCAAATCAACCGGCGATTTAAGTGTTTCTTCAAGCATATCCGGGGTTACTTCTGACAGATGTTCCAGCTGCTCGGACAATTGCTGCACCAGTTCATCTTTCGTTGGAGGCGTTACATCCCAATCCGCAGGCTTCGTTCCAGGGCCAAACAATCCCTTGTATCCTTCCGGAACCTCATAAGAATAAGGAATGGACATCGAGAGAAAATGATTCAAGACCACGATGATATGTCCGGCATGCCAGCGAATTGTATTATTAAACTGGGGTGCCTGAATATCAAAAAGTTCTTCTGGTATCGACTGGATTTGATGAATCGCCATATTGTGGATTGCTTTCGCAGAATGAATGATACTGCTGGACATAATAATTCCTCCGTTCGGCTTATGAATTTAATATTATTAATATCTTAATTAGTGTAACCCTTCCATATGGAAACCACAAATTCAAGGCAATAGGATATCAGAAAACGTAGTCCATATGTTCCTTAATCCTATTTATAATGTACACCATGAACAAAAAGAACCAAGTGAAGCAGTAGGGAAATTCCCCACCTCTCACTTGGCTCTTTACTTAGCTGTCTTTCCTATATAGGAGTAGTCAGCTCCAGCTTAGAGCGCCTTATCATCCACTTCATTCAGCCAGCTTTCAATCGCTCCGACAATCGAAGCTACCGTGCCGTCTTCGAACGGTGAAGTTAAACCGGCATATTCTACGAGCTCAACGAATGACCTGCTTCCTCCCACCTGACACAGCTTCAGATAATCTGCCCAAGCTGCCTCATAGTTCTCATGAAGGCGAACCCAGAACTGGAAGGCGCAAATTTGAGCTAATGTGTAATCGATATAATAGAACGGAGATTGGAAAATATGGCCCTGCTTATGCCAGAAACCGCCACTCTCCAGATA
>NZ_CDSE01000059.1 GCF_001373415.1 Paenibacillus dakarensis
CCACGGATACGGCGGGCAAACTCTTTGTTATGTATGTCCAGCGGTGTTAATGGCATGATGTGCACCTCCTAAGAATATGGCTACGCAATGACAGATTTATCTGTGATCCCGAAGCCGAACCACCCCATTGTAATGCAAGCGGTCAACAAATGTATCGGCATAACCCCTCAAAAAGATTACTGCCAAATAAATAAATTAAATAAATAATTACAACACTTCGCATTTTCTGAGTGTTTCGACAAAAAACGGAAATGCTTCAAGCACCTCAGGCGAACTTACCGACCTTGATGCGGTATCGCCCTTTCTTGGTCAAGCCTCCAGTTTCCAGCACTTTGAAGCGGCCGAAGCCCTGTATGGAAACCATATCGCCTTCTTTCAGCATGGTGGATGGATCTTCAGTGACCTTCCAATTTACCCGGCATCGGCCCGCCTTGATGGGAACCACGATCTTTGTACGGCTGATACGATGTACATCGCTTGCGATCCCATCCAGACGAAGGGAAGCTGCGGTCAGTTCCATTGTCTCAAGCTGTACTTCCTTCACACGAAGCTCCTGAATGGGAAGAAGCTCTGTCATTACATGCACACGGTGTACTTGGCTTAGGTTCAAATGCAGATAATTGCCGATGTCCTCAGCCACGACTACATGACAGCCATCCTCAAGCACATGAATGTCCCCGATCTTCGAACGTTTAATACCGAGTCCAAGCACCGATCCCATATAATCACCATGCTCCAGTGAGAGGAACTTCTGATCACCTGAAGTGATAGCGAGCACTTTCATCTCAAAATCTTCATCACTTAAATCTCTGTAATCTGGAGCAATTATAGCACGGACACGTTCGGCTTCTGAATGACCTCCATCATATACAGCATGTACATCCGGGTGGCGGTTAACGAGGCTTTCCAGTATGAACCGCTGGCGAGGATCCAGAAAGTCCGTTAGCTTCGTTTCATGATATTGACCTGCATTCTGGACCCATTCCCAAGCTTTATCGACAAATTCCCGCTCATCCGGGTGAAAGTGTTCATATATCTCTGGACGCATCATTCAAGTCCTTTCTACCTGAGCAAAAAGTCCAATACACCATACACTCCACTCTGCACCAAATTCAAAACAAACAATGCAACGATTGGCGAAATGTCGAGCATCCCTCCAATAGGCGGAATGAAGCGGCGGAATGGTGACAGGTAAGGCTCAACCAATTTACCAAGCAGCTCTCCGATAAAGCTTTCCCTTACATTCGGGAGCCATGACATTAACACATATACAAGAATCATGTAGAAATAAATTTGAAACAAATAGCCCACCAGCAAATAAATATTTTCGGTCAAAGCCTAGGTCACCTCATTCTGTTGTAATCTTGCTCGTCTGCTAAAATCTCGGTGATGGAGCCCTGAATCTCGACGGTATCCGGCGTGCATAGGAAAATATTCCCGCCGACTTTGGAAATCCCGCCTCCGAGCGCATATACGGTTCCACTTAGAAAATCTATAATACGAAGCGCCTGGTCATTGCGGACACGCTGAAGATTAACGACAACCGTCCGGAAAGACCGCAGATGATCAGCAATATCCTGTGCTTCATCGTAAGAACGAGGCTCTACCAGCACAACTTTAACATTTTTCTGTGAATGTATACTGACTACATTACCGCCTTTAGCACTTTTGCGGTTCTCGAACTGCGGTGTTTCCACCGTCTCTTCCTGTGAAGCCAGCACTTCACGCTCAACAACCTCTTCTTCATCCTGCAATCCAAGAAAATTCATAAAGCGGTTCATTACGCCCATTGTCACTCCTCCTCTTTTCCAACTAAAATAGAGCCCAAACGCACCCAGGTAGCCCCTTCTTCTATTGCCACTTCAAAATCATTGGACATCCCCATAGATAATTCGGTAATCGGCTCCGGTGTAAACGCCAATTGGTTCAGGTCATCTCTTAGTTGTCTTAAGCCACGGAATACGGGACGCGTATCTTCTGCAGAAGTTTCAAATGGAGCCATAGTCATAAGTCCGATCACATTGACATGCTTGAAACGGTTCATTTCTTCAAGAAAAGAAGCCGCCTGTTCTGGCTGCAGACCATACTTCGTTGATTCACCAGAAATATTCACCTGCATAAATGCAGAAACATTCACATTCAATGCCGCTGCTTTTTTATCAAGCTCTTTTGCAAGAGACAGACGATCGAGGGAATGTATGTATTGGAACTTGCCGATTACATCTTTCACCTTATTCGTCTGGAGATGACCGATAAAATGCCATATTCCCCGTTCACCAAGAGCACGCCATTTCTCCTCGGCATTCTGCCAGCGGTTCTCACCAATATGACGGATTCCCTGATTCAATACGGCTTCGGTCATTTTTACCGAGACATATTTCGTCACAGCAATCACATTAACCTCGTCACGGTTTCTTCCGCTTCTTCGGCAAGCTTCCGACACCTGCTGTTCCACTTGATTGATGCGCTCTATCAAACTCAAGGGAAGACTCACCTCTTTCTTACTCCAATCCAGCTTGCCATACGTCCTGTCGTTCCCCCGTCTTTACGGTAAGAAAAGAACAATTCATTACGACAGCTTGTACACCAAGAAGTACATTCGATATGATCCGTCAATATTCCTGCTTTTATCATAATGTGTCTGTTTATTTCTTTCAAGTTCAGCATAAATTTACCGTTTTTCTTATCGGTGTAAAAAAGATCTGTATCTGATTCATTACCCGGTGCAGGCAATCCCAAATCTCTAACCTTTAGCATAACCTTTTCATCTACTTCGTAACAACATTGGCCTATAGACGGACCAATGGCGGCTCTAATATCTTTCGCACGGCTGCCGAATTCCTCTGCCATCTTTTCTGCCATGCGGCTAGCAATGCCGGCTACAGTTCCTTTCCAGCCCGCATGTGCCAATCCGACTGCTTGATTAACAGGATCCCAAAAATATAATGGCACACAGTCTGCATAATAAGAAGTCAGCAGTACACCAGGCGTATTCGTCAGCAATCCGTCTGTGTCCTGAATAGCAGACTGCCGATCTATATTACCGCGGCCACGCTCTGTCGGCCCAATGACAGCTATATCGCTGCCATGCACCTGCTCTGCGCAAGTCCAATCCTCTAGTGAGAAACCTAGCGACTCGGCCACCAGCTTCCGATTGGCAATTACGTCCTCCGGATTATCACCAACATGGAGGGCCAGATTGAGACTATCATAAGGAGCAGCGCCCACTCCTCCTCCCCGTCCACTGAAACCGGCCGTGATGCCGGTGCTCTCCTCGTTCCACGCTTTTAAGATAAATGAGCTCGGCCCCTGCCGGTCTTCCTTCATAAACGGTTCCATGTTCTCCACCTCTCCACCAGTTTAACAGAAAAGCGCCTGCCCATGCATTTTCTTTAGACGAATTGGCATTATCCTCCTTGAACTAATACATTCTTCGGTCTCCACGCTCAGGCCGCTCCAAGTATCCTGCAGGCTCTTGCTCTTCCGGCGTCCTTCTGATTTCCTCCATCTTCACAAGCACGACATCCGAGCCGATTTTTACGATATTCCTCCATGGAATAATCAGGTCGCTTCCGCCTCCGAATAACCCCATGAACCTGCCGTAACTTGGTACGACAATCGCTTCAATACGCCCCTGCCTTAAATCCAGCTCCAGGTCACTTACCTGTCCGAGCCTTTTGCCATCAATGATATTAATGACATCTTTGGTTTGAAAGTCGGAAATTTTCATCATTTTCCCCACCATCTGATTATCTGGAATCATCGTCATCACGCCCTGGATGTGTAGTATATTTCTAAATATATGTGGGAAGTCCGCAAAATAACTTCTTTTTTAACACAAAGAAAAAACGACCCCATACAGGGATCGCGTTATCATTCATATTCGTTTACAGCTTTAAGTCTTCACATGCTTTTGCATTTGCTTGATGGCTGATTTCTCAAGACGCGAGACCTGTGCCTGGGAAATGCCAATTTCGTCGGCGACCTCCATCTGAGTTTTACCTTCATAAAAACGCATGGACAAAATCATCTTTTCACGCTGTCCCAGCTTATGCATGGCTTCACGAAGTGCAATTTCCTCAATCCAGGATACATCTTTGTTCTTATCATCACTGATCTGATCCATTACATAAATGGGATCTCCGCCATCGTTATAGATCGGTTCAAACAGCGAAACGGGGTCCTGAATTGCATCGAGTGCAAATACAACGTCTTCCTTGGGCACATTCAGTGCTTCGGAAATTTCAAAAATGGTTGGTTCGCGAGAATTCAAATTCGTAAGCTGATCCCTGATTTGCAGCGCCTTATAAGCGATATCCCTTAGGGACCTCGATACACGAATCGGATTATTGTCCCTTAAATAGCGGCGTATTTCTCCGATAATCATCGGTACGGCGTAGGTGGAAAATTTAACGTTTTGCGATAGATCGAAGTTATCAATGGCTTTCATGAGGCCGATACAACCTACCTGGAACAGATCATCAACAAATTCACCGCGGTTGTTAAAACGCTGAATGACGCTGAGCACCAGCCTCAAGTTGCCATTAACCAATTTCTCCCTTGCTGATCGTTCATTGTTCTGCTGTAAGGAATGAAAAAGTTCTCTCATCTCCGCATTTGTCAGAACTGGCAGTTTTGCCGTATCCACACCACAAATTTCAACTTTGTTTCGGGTCATGATGACTAACCTCCCAAGGAGAAACATTAATGTACATTATCTCCTTGGGTCTTTATTTTATTCCTGACGTTTTCCAGTTAAACCATCTTGTTGAATTCTTTGCGAAGCCGTTTTATGATACGCTTTTCCAATCGGGAAATATAAGATTGCGAGATGCCAAGCAGGTCTGCCACGTCTTTTTGCGTCTTCTCCTCACCGTCTTGAAGACCGAAACGCAGCTCCATAATCAGGCGTTCCCGATCACTTAATTTATCCAGCGCCTTTTGCAGTAATTTACGATCTACCTGTTCCTCAATATTCCGTCCAATGGTGTCATTCTCCGTTCCTAATACGTCAGAGAGAAGCAGTTCATTTCCATCCCAGTCGATATTAAGCGGCTCGTCAAATGACACCTCACTGCGGGTCTTGCTATTTCGGCGCAAATACATCAGGATCTCATTCTCAATACAGCGTGATGCGTATGTAGCGAGTTTAATCTTCTTCTCCGGATCAAACGTATTGACCGCTTTAATCAAGCCTATAGCCCCAATGGATACCAAATCTTCAATGTTAATGCCTGTGTTCTCGAATTTACGGGCAATGTAAACCACAAGCCGAAGATTACGTTCAATGAGCATGGCACGAATGGCCGCGTCTCCGGAAGGAAGCTTTTGAAGCAGAAACTCCTCTTCTTCTCTAGTAAGCGGCGGAGGAAGCGCCTCACTGCCGCCGATATAATAAATTTCCTGACTTTTTAACCCGAGAAAAAACAAAACACGGTAATATTGCAGCTGCAGTCTCAATCTCCATTTAACTGGCATCCTTTATCCTCCTAAAAGTTTCCCGAAGGGAAACTTACTTCGTAAGCATAAACTTCTCCTATACCAAATTTTCCTGTTTACCGAGATACTTTGTGTCTTTGCATGGAGCAGGCTTTCCTTCTCCCTCTAAAAGGCTTGGATGGATAATAGCACGGTAGGCACCTTCACCTGAAAGTGTTCCCCCATCAAATCCGATAAGTACCTTAGCAGAAACGTACTCCTTCCCTCCAAGCTCAATTCGTACCGAGTCTGGTTTTAAGGCCAGCATGAACGCTGCTCCCCTGTTCACACCACGGTACGGCACAAGCCTTAACCTGTCTTGCCAGACATAATCAGTCTCACCCAGCTCCATAATGAGTTTGTCCGGTTCCCCTTCAGATAACTTTTTTACCCATGCTGGAGGAAGCTCGGATTCCCATAAAGAAGCTTCCATCACCATTACAGGTGTCCGGCTGAGCGGATCACTCAGCTGATTACCCGTGTCAAGCAGACCTGTACATATAATTACCTTATCTTCGATACAGACAGTAACATGACCTAATAGACTTTCCCGATTTTCAACCTGCCGACGATTTGTCTGGACACCTTTAAAGACCAATATAACGACAAAAAAAACGATGAGGGCAAACCAAAAGCCAATCTTTAATTCAAAAGTAAGACCGCCCGAGGCCGTATACCAGATCCCCTTGAATAAGTCTCCCGAATTTTGCATCATATAGTGAAACCCGATAATACCTCCAGCCGCCGCAAAGTTCACCATGTAAAAAGAAGCTAAGTTACGCAAATAACTTTGTAAGCTCACAAAACCGAAAGCGATCCAAAGCATGATTAAAGAGAGTCCGAACTTGATCAAGAATGTAAACAAGAACTTAAGCTCCGGCACAAATATCATCACAACATACATGGCACCTGCCGCAGCTGATAGAAACAGTCTCCACCATCTTGGCTTTAATCTTCTCATCCAAGCTGTAAGTGCGAGTAAAACACCATCGATGAGCAAGTTTGCTAGAAAGATCAGATCAATATAAACAACCAGGGTATTCACCCGCCTAGCCGGATTTTCCGGGGGTATTGTGATTCATAGCCGTGGGAGATGATATTAGTATAAGAAGAATAGAATTCAAAGTCTGTCTAAACCTGTGGGTTGTCCACCGACTTTTTTTGTCGATGTTAGGCAGTTTATAGAGGACGTTTATAAAAACAGAAACGAAGCGCAGTTAAATGGAACATATGATATTCAGCAATAAACAAAAAAAGTCCGTTCCTCTTCTAGAAGAGGAACGGACTTTTTAAACAATTAATCGTTGTTACGGGAGCGATTGCGCAAGAATGTCGGAATATCCAACTGATCCGTATTTGCCTGATTTCCAAATGGTCTCAGGTTTACATTACTCTTGTCCGCCTGCTGCTGAGTCTGATTTTGACTCTCGCCTGGTGATACAGGACGACGTCCTGGCTGCTGAGGTGTTTGTGTCGGTTTACTTTCGAAGCCGGTAGCAATGACCGTTACTTTGATTTCTTCCTTCATATTTTCTTCGATAATAGCACCGAAGATCATATTCACTTCCGGATCGGATGCGGAAGTTACGATTTCTGCAGCTTCATTCACTTCATAGAGAGAAAGATTCGCCCCGCCCGTAATATTCATAATTACACCCCGTGCACCTTCAATCGAGGTTTCAAGGAGTGGACTCATTATCGCTTTACGTGCAGCTTCTGCAGCACGGTTCTCACCTGTTGCCATACCAATACCCATAAGTGCCGAACCACGCTCTGTCATGATGGTCTTCACATCGGCAAAGTCAAGGTTAATGAGACCCGGCACAGCGATCAAGTCAGAAATACCTTGAACTGCTTGACGAAGAACATTATCCGCTTCGCGGAATGCTTCGAGCATAGGAGTCTTCTTATCTACGATTTCCAGCAAACGATCATTCGGAATAACGATTAACGTATCTACCTTCTCTTTAAGAGCTTCAATACCTAGCTCTGCGTGAGAAGAACGTTTACGGCCTTCAAAAGTAAATGGACGTGTAACCACACCTACCGTCAATGCACCGCACTCTTTAGCAATTTCAGCGATAACTGGAGCTGCTCCAGTACCCGTTCCGCCACCCATACCAGCAGTGACAAACACCATGTCTGCACCTTTCAGTGTATTCATGATCAGATCACGGGATTCTTCAGCTGCCTTCTTACCCACTTCAGGATTGGCACCAGCGCCAAGTCCCCGTGTGAGCTTATCACCTATCTGCAGCTTATGTTCAGATTTTGCCAAATGCAAAGCCTGAGCATCCGTATTTACAGTTATAAATTCGACGCCTTGAACGCCGTTCTCGATCATGCGGTTTACTGCATTGCTACCGCCGCCGCCGACCCCGATCACTTTAATCTGGGCCAAACTCTCCATTTCAAAATCAAATTCCAACATCTAATCCATCTCCCCCTCATTGTGCGCGGATGGCACGTCCACTGTCCAATGAACCCGCTATATAAACTCGCTGAACATATTTTTTAAACGCTCCATAAATCCCGGCTTCTGGCTCTTGCTTTCCTGAGTTGCTGCTGCAGGATTTTGCTTCGCACGGTTCGCCGGTTTCTTCGTGTTATTGCTGCTGTTTCCTCCATTGTTGCGCACCCGGACATTGCGAATCGCGTTATGAAGAATTCCGACTCCACTGCAATATCCTGGATCACGTACACCGATGAAATCGGGAACGGCAATCCGAACGGAAGTCGCCAGTTCGGCCTGTGCCACCTCTAGCACTCCAGGCATGGACATAGTACCACCTGTAAGTATATAACCTCCAGGAAGCTCACTGTAACCCAAGCGTTTGATTTCCTGACGTACTAATTGGAATATTTCTTGAACTCGAGGTTCAATAATTGCTGCGAGATCCTCTTGTGTGAACTCCTTGTCCACATTGCTGCCGATCCGGGTCACCTTAAACGTGACTTCAGGAGCTGCATTTTCCATTAACGCGCATCCATATTTAAGCTTAACCTTTTCAGCCTGATCTGTTAATGTACGAAGTCCATAGGCAATATCGTTCGTAACAAAATCTCCACCTATCGGCAGCGTGGAAGTAGCAGATATGCTGCCTCCCTCGAAAACGGTAAGTGTAGTTGATCCAGCGCCGATGTCAACAAGCACGGAGCCCATTGTCTTCTCGTCCTTGGATAGCGCAAGCTGTCCAGCACCTAGCGGAATCAGCACAAGATCTTTAACTTTCAGTCCAGACTTTTCCACACATCGTAAAAGATTATGTATCGCCGTTTTAGCACCTGTAATTATTGTCGCATCAACTTCAAGGCGGACACCAATCATTCCACGCGGATCAGAAATCCCTTCCAAACCGTCTACTACAAACTGTCTAGCAACTACATCGATAATTTCACGATCTGGAGGTAATGCTACAACTTCGGCTGCTTTCAGCACCCGGTCAATATCATCCTCACCAATCTCACGATCCTCGTTCGATACCGCCACTACTCCATGGCTCGATTGAAGTCCAATATGGTTCCCGGAAATTCCGACGTACACTTCGGATATTTGAATTTCAACCATACGCTCCGCATGGTCAACTGCATTGCGAATAGATTGTACGGTCTGATCGATATCTACAATTGCACCTTTTCGAATTCCCTCCGAGTCGGCAGATCCAACTCCAATAATATTAAAGGTTCCATTATTAATTTCCCCAATAATAGCACGAACTTTGGATGTACCGATGTCCAAACTAACAATGATGTCATTGTTGCTCAAGCTCTGGCACCTCCTGCATCTCTCATTGAAATAATAAATAAAATAAACACTTTTCTACTTATTCAACACGCGCGGGGCTATCCCTCTTTTTTCTACAATTTTTTTAGTGCCAACTTCTGCTAGTAATATCCCAAAAAGTCAAAGAAAAGAGAGGGAGAGGCTCGAAGTGTCAACATGTTCAATTGTAACATTTCTTCTTACTCCTGAGTAGGGGTCCCTTCCGTTTCCTCTTCTATATTCTCAGACTTAAAAGGTTCATAAGAATCGGCCTCCAGCATCGTAATGATGCCCGGCTCCTCCATCTCAATCACTTGATTAAGATATTCAACCTTGTCCTGCAGCAGAGAAACAGCTGTTATTACTTCAAATTTGGACCTCGTATACAGCTTGATACGGTCAGGAAAAGAAGGCGTTGGTGATGGAATAATTTCAGAGATATCAGATGTCATTCTGTTAGGAATATCGGCTAATACTTTACTAAGTTTAGCTTTATTTGGATCCTTTTGCTCCCACTGCGTCAAAATCGGCTTCTCTACAGCGATTCCACTTGCAGATACTGGAACCGACTTGCCAGTGGACAGAATAGCCTGTAAACCTCCATCCTTATCCAGCTCGTAGGCTACGGTTGGATATTCAACAACGTTAACATTGATCACTCCGGGAAACTGCTTGTCCACTTCAACAGATTGAATAGTCCCTAATGAAGCCAGCTGCTCTTTCACTTTCCCCTCTGATACGCTGAAATACTGAACTCCAGCATAAATCCCCGTCTTTTCTTTCAGTTGCCCTTCTGAATTAAACGTATTTCCGGTAAAGTGAATCTCCGTAACCTTGCTTACAGGCGAACGGAAAAAAAGCACAACAAGCAGCGCTATAAACAGAAGCATTAATATAAATATAATTCTTCTGCCAGTTTTGGGTTTAGGCCTGTCCTCTTTCAGTACAGGGATCTGAGTCTTTGGCATATCCTCTTCTCTCCAGGAACACCTGTCATCCCTCCCGCCATGGGAGGGATGATTCAGGATCATTATCAATTCGCTAAATCTAGCGGTTTGGGTATAGGCGACTGGCGGTAAATCTTAGCACCCAGACCCTGGAACATATTCTCAATCCGGTCGTAGCCGCGATCAATATGATGAATCTGTTCTACGACCGTTGTGCCTTGGGCAGCAAGCCCTGCAATAACTAAGGCAGCACCCGCTCTAAGATCAGTTGCCTCTACAGTAGCACCATAAATTCTCTGTACTCCGCGAATAAAGGCACAGTTCATATCTGTAGAAATATCAGCGCCCATTCGGGTCAGTTCTTCTACATGCTTAAAGCGTCCCTCAAATACGGTTTCTTTCATAACACTGAATCCATCTGCAAGTGACAGAAGTACCATCACTTGAGACTGCAGGTCAGTTGGGAATGACGGATAGGGAGAAGTTACAATCCTCTCAATAGACTTAGGGCGGCCCATGCAGCTAATATTCATTATATCATTGCAGATACTAGTTTGAACACCTGCGCGCTTCAGTACATGTATAAGAGAATTTAAGTGCGACGGATTGCACCTTGTCAGCGTCACTGAGCCGCGCGTGGCTGCTGCCGCAATCATTACAGTTCCGGCAACAATGCGATCAGGGATGATCTCATATTCACATGGTTCCAGCCGTTCTACCCCGTGTATAGTGATGGTGTCTGTCCCGGCTCCTAATATATTTGCACCCATCTTATTCAAAAAATGCTGGAGATCCTGTATTTCCGGCTCCCTTGCTGCATTGGTAAGCACCGTGGTGCCTTTTGCAGTGGCAGCGGCCATCATAATATTCTCCGTAGCTCCCACACTAGCAAAATCAAGATGTATATCCGCACCTCTTAAACGGGCTGCTTTACAGTGGATCTTATGATCACTTTCCTCGATTTCAGCACCTAATGCCTGAAGTCCTTGAAGATGCAGGTCGATTTTCCGTTCACCGATCGCACAGCCTCCTGGCTGATAAATCGTTACTTCACCGAATCGAGCCAGCAGAGGGCCCATCAAAAAGATGGAGGATCGCATCTGCTTCATTAAATCTTCCGGTACATGAAACGAATTGGCGGATGAAGTATCCACAGTAACCGTCTCCAGTTCATGCTTACACTTTGAACCAAGACGACTCAGAATATCCAGCATCACTTCAATGTCCAGCAAATGCGGTACATTGTTTAGCCGAACGTTTCCGTCGGCAAGAAGACTCGCCGCCAGAATCGGTAAAGCGGCATTTTTTGCTCCATGGATACGTATGGTTCCTGACAGGGGGCTTCCGCCCTCAATCACCAATTTGTCCAATGTATCACCTCCGAGTTTACCGCTCCCCCATGACGTAAACTTCAGGTACCAGAGTAATTCCGTATCTCTCTTTAACGGTTTCCTGAACTTGCTTCATTAAGGCGAGCACGTCCTCTGCTGTCGCTTGACCGGTGTTCTCGATAAAATTGGCATGCTGGAGCGAAATCTCGGCACCTCCGATTCGAAATCCCTTTAGTTCGGACGCTTCAATCAATCGTGCGGCGTGATCTCCTGGCGGATTACGAAATACGCTGCCCGCAGTCGCGGATTGAAGCGGCTGTGTACGGCGCCGGCGGTCCTTATAGGAAGCCATAGCCGCTGAGATTTCCTTTCGGTCACCATGTTGAAGTTGAAATACCGCTTGAGTTACAACCCCTTTCTGTCCATGAAGAACAGAATGGCGATAATCAAACTCCATGTCTTCCGCAGAGTAATGAACCAATTCTCCTGACTCCAGTACAATGTCAGCGGACTTAAATATGCGTGACACATCAGACCCGTGGGCACCGGCATTCATATAAACAGCCCCTCCAACAGATCCAGGTATTCCCCCTGCGAATTCCAAACCGGTTAAACCATTTTTACCGGCTAGAACGCTGAGTTTAACGAATGACATGCTTCCTCCGGCTATAACCATGTCTCCGTCAAAGACTACCTCATCGAACCCTTGACCCAGCTTGATAACGGCTCCGCGTATTCCTTTATCGGATATAAGCATGTTGGATCCACGACCTAGCTGCATCCACGGGATGCTGTGGGAATGGAGAATGGACATCAGTTCTGCCAATTGTTCCTTCGTTTCCGGGACAACTAGAACATCGGCAGGACCGCCTATTTTCCACGTTGTATATTTAGCCAGCGGTTCATTCCGGAATATTGCTCCAACGTTTGATTGCGATAGCTGTGATTCCCACTGCTGCATCTTACAAAACCTCCCTTAACTTCAAAACCGAAAAGGCCATTCCCCGGCTTAACGAAGAGATGGCCGCCCTAGATGATTCCGGCCTTTTGGGTGAGATTGTCACGATTATAGAGTATCTTATGTAAAGCTCCATAAGTGTGTGACAATCGCCCAGCCGTTTTAACGGCTGTTCACCAGCCGCCGAATTTCCTTAACAATAACAGCTGCAGAATCAGGCTTTCCAAGCCGTTTTGATGCTTCAGACATCGATTGTCGTGTCGCTTTATCCTCCATAATTTCTTCAATTCGGGAGAACAGCGTTTCGGCAGTCAGATCTTTTTCAAGAATCATTCTCGACGCACCCGCGTCTTCGAGCCGCCGTGCATTCGCCTCTTGGTGATTGTTCGTCACATTCGGAGAGGGAATCAGCACAGACGGAATGCCTAACGAGGTCGTTTCTGCCAAAAATGAAGCGCCTGCCCGGTTAACAATCAACGAGGTGGAAGCCAGAACCTCCGGCATATTATGCACATAAGGAACGATATGAAGATGATTCGGCATTGTACCCAATTGACTGCGAACCGCCTCACGAGTCCCTTCAAAATACAGTTCACCCGTCACATAAACAAAATGCACATCCGGCAGTTTTTTTAGCAAAGGTGCCATACCGATCATCGCTGTATTAATTGCCTTTGCCCCTCGGCTTCCTCCAACAACAAGCACAACAGTGCTGTCCATCGGAATGCCGAGTGAAGCGAAGCCCCGTTCACGGTTAGCGGATTGGACTGTAGTTGCCCTCGGATTGCCCGTATAAATCGCTCTCTTGGCCTTCGGGAAGGATTTCTCCGATCCTTCAAAGCTAACAGCTACAGTAGAGGCGTAACGACTCAAGAACTGATTAGTCAATCCGGGGATTGCATTCTGCTCATGAATCATCGTAGGAATACCGAGCCGGGCGGCTGCATACACAACCGGGCCGCACACATAACCACCCGTACCGATAACCACATCCGGCTTGAATTTTTTAAGTAATTTTTTACTTGTAGATACACCTTTTAAAAAGCGCATTACAGTCTTTACATTATCGAATGACATCTTCCGGCGGAAGCCGGTAATATCAATGCTTTCAAAAGGAAGATTTTCCTGTGGAACAAGCTTGCTTTCGAGACCATTCTTGCCTCCGATATATAAAAAAGCGGTGTTCGGATCTTCCGCTTCAAATTGTCTAGCAATAGCGACGGCGGGGTAAATATGTCCCCCTGTTCCGCCGCCGGTTAATACGACACGCATGCCGTTCACCTCGCATAACGGGATATATTTAATAAAATGCCAAGCGCGGTCAGCATCAGCGTCAAGGAACTGCCCCCATAGCTTATCAGCGGAAGCGTGATGCCTGTAACAGGCATCAAACCGATAACTACGCCTATGTTGATAACGACCTGTATCGCAACCATACCAATAATTCCTACAGCCAGCAGGCTCCCAAAGCCATCCTCTACGGTCATCGCTATTCGCATACCTCTCCAGACGAGTGTCAGGAAGAGCAGCAGCACGATTAATCCGCCAATAAAACCTAATTCTTCAGCCAAAATCGCAAAGATGAAATCCGTCTGGGGTTCGGGAACATAACTGTATTTCTGACGGCTCATCCCCAGGCCCAGACCGCCCAGACCGCCCGGACCAATTGCATAAAGCGATTGAATAATCTGATACCCTGTCCCAAGAGGATCTGCCCAAGGATCAAGAAAGCCGGTAATTCGTTTCAGCCTGTACGGTGCTGTCAAAATGAGTCCAATGAACCCCGCAACACCGCCCAATGCAAGAATACCCAAATGCTTCATTTTTGCACCAGCCGTAAATACAATCATAAGCGCTGCACCCAGCATAACTGCTCCTGTTCCCAAATCGGGCTGCAGCATAATCAAGCCAAAAGCCAGACCGATCAGCCCGAGAGGGGGCAAAAGTCCTCTTGAGAAGGAAGTAATGCTGTAATCTTCACGACTAAGCCACCTTGAAAGAAAGAGTATCATCCCAAGCTTCATAAATTCTGAAGGCTGAATACCGAATGAACTGATTCCAAGCCAGCTTCTGGCTCCGCCCCGCACAACTCCTACACCGGGAATCAACACGATGACCAGCATAAAGAAGCAAATCAGCAAGCCAAGCTTCGCATACTTTTTCCATACACGAAAATCCATACTGGCTGTGAAGTACATAGCAGCAAGTCCAAGTCCGGCAAACAGCAGCTGCCGCTTCACAAAGTAAAATCGATCTCCGTAGTCATGAAAAGCGAGTACGGAACCAGCGCTGTACACCATAACAATTCCAATGGCCAGCAGGGCCAAAATACTAATCAGGAGCCATAAATCAGGCGCCGGACGATTCTTGTTCATGAAGAGGCCACCTTTAGCATACGAAGTAGGGGCTTATCCACCCCCCTACTTACAGATTATGCACCGCCTCTTTAAAAATGCTTCCACGCACTTCGAAAGAAGGAAACATATCCCAACTTGCGCAAGCTGGTGATAGAAGAACAATGTCTCCAGGCTCAGCTATGGCTGCTGCTTTCTTTACGGCATAGGTAAGCACAGCGGCGGCGTCCTCACCATTATCGACGAGTGTGATTTCCTTTAATCCCGCTTGCTGCGCAGCCTTCGCTAATTTTTCCTTTGTTTCGCCAAGAAGTACCACGGATTTAACTCTTTCGCGTAAAGCTGGTACGAGTTCTTCGTAATCCAAGCCACGGTCAAGACCACCCGCAATCAGAACAATCGGACGCTCAAGTGACATTAAAGCATTATATGTTGCTTTTGAATTTGTTGCTTTCGAGTTGTTGTAATAGGAAACCCCTTGAATATCCATCACAAATTCAAGACGGTGTTCAACCCCCTTGAAATTCTTAAGAGGACCTGCAAGTGTTGAAATGTCAGCTCCAGCAGCGATTGCGATCGCACAAGCAGCCATTGCATTGGAAACATTGAATCTACCCAGCAGACCGATATCGTCAACTGAAAGGATCTCATGGCTGAAGCCTTTATCGTCCGTATAAACAATTGTACGGCTCGCTTCATCTTCTACACCTGGCAAGTATGGCGGAACCACATGCACACCTTCCCGAAGGCTCTCATTAATCGAAAAAGGTAGAATGTGAGCTTTTATATAAGGCACGAGGCTCCGGCATACCGGATCATCCCAATTAAGTACTGCTGTATCGTCCGCAGTCTGGTTGCTAAACAGCTTGGCTTTGGAAGCAATATAATCCTCCATATCGCCATGATAATCCAAATGCGTCTCCGCCAGGTTTAGCAGACAGGAAATCCGCGGACGAAATTCTTCTGTCCCTTTAAGCTGAAAACTGCTGAGCTCAACGACCATCCAGTTATTTTCATTCGCTTCCTGGGCAGCTTGGCTCAATGGTGTCCCTATGTTCCCGGCCACGATCGGTGCCATGCCTGCTGCCTCCAGCAGCTTGCCTACCCATGTTGTAGTCGTCGTTTTACCATTCGAACCCGTTATCCCAATAATGGGAGCACGGCAAAGATGGAAGGCAACCTCCACCTCCGTCACAACCGGAATACCCAGTTCTTGAGCTCTCACTACAGGTGGTACATGATAAGGAATACCGGGATTTTTCACCATAAGCGAAACTCCCTCATGTACAAGTCCTTCCGGATGCTCCCCGCAGATAACGGAAATACCCAAAGCTTCGAGCTCCGAAGCTTCGGGACATGCTTCCCGTTCTTTTTGATCATTGACGGTTACAAGTGCTCCCGCTTGATGGAGAACTTTAGCTACTTGCACTCCGCTTTTGGCAAGTCCTAAGACAATAACTTCTTTATCTCGGTAAAACTCTGGATGCTTCATCATTACAACCCCTTGTTAATATAAAGTCCTAGTCCCGCCAAT
>NZ_CDSE01000060.1 GCF_001373415.1 Paenibacillus dakarensis
CCACCGCCATAAAACAACTGTGAATGATCCAGAGATCTGCGGACAGCACGTACCGTATCCATATCACCAAAAGTACCGCTGTATTCCAGGTAAACGACCGGCAGGCTCATCAGCTTGTCCGCAATCTGGGCATAAGCTGCCGCAGATTCTTCGCTCATCTGTGCCTCAGCTGAGGTTAGCTTGGCAACAGTCGCATCCGGATTCAGCACAATATAACCTTCCGTCACTACTAAATCCCAAGGAATGATATATCCGTACCGCTCGATCCCCTGATGATGACGCTTCAGAATCCATGTCGGGTCCGAGGTATTGAGCACCATCGGTACCATATAAAGATCAAAACCGGGCACAACGGCCTCAAGATCGGATATCTCCTGCACACAAGGTAATTCGTACCTTCGAATACGCGAGAGCAGGTCTACTGTATTCTCATACGTAATACCTGTGGAGCCCCCCACCATAATCGCATCGGTGCCCGACATGCATAATTCATCGAGTGCCTCATCACTGATTGCTTTCTCAGGATCTAGCTTAAATACATGCCTCCAGGGCTTTATTATGTCTTTCAACGTCATTCCTCCACGTTAACGGTCTACTACTAATTAAGTCTATGATAGCAGCGGGAGCAAGTCAATTTGTGTTCGTATAAAATACGAACATTTTTATTGGTAATCGTGTAAAATCCCGTGCGTGGGCCGGTGATCTGGTTGGTGTGCGGGTTAGCCTCTTGGAATTGAGAAAAAAGACGTCCGTATAATGCTTCCCGTACTCCATAGAAAAAGAAAAGACCAGCCTTTAGGCAGGTCTATAATGTATATCAGTCACTTCAAAGCCAATAAAAACTCCTTCAACCCTTCACGCCAAGGAGGGAGATCTTCGAATCCATTCGTTCGTAGAGCGAAGTGCTCCATAACCGAATTTACCGGACGCGGAGCGGGTCTGGGAAACTGCCCGGTTAAACACGGCTCAAGCACGGCAGAAGCAGTCCAATCCATCAACTCCTGCGCCTCTTCAAAAATAGCCTGTGCAAACTCGTACCATGTGCAGGCCCCCCTATTGGAAGCATGATAGATTCCAAACTTGTCACTCTCTGTTAAGCATATAAGGAAGCGTGCAAGGTGAACGGTGTATGTAGGAGATCCTTTTTGATCGTTCACAATCTGAATAGCAGGCTTCTCTTGTCCAAGACGGAGCATGGTTTTTACGAAATTACTTCCATATAGACCATAAAGCCAAGAAGTCCTGACGATAAACCATCTGGAGCATAGACTCTGTACCAGAATCTCTCCGGCCCGCTTGGACTTTCCATAAATATTGCGGGGGTCCGGATGATCATATTCATGGTATGGCTGATCCGTTTGCCCATTAAAAACATAATCGGTACTCATATATACAAGTTTAGCCCCCACCCTCTCAGCAGCAAGAGCGATATTACGTGTTCCCACAGCATTGATCTGATAAGCCAGATCTGCATCCGATTCTGCTGCATCCACCGCCGTATAAGATGCACAATGAATAATCGCGTCAGGATGATAGGCTGCAATCGTCTGCTGACAAAGCCCCATATCCGTAATGTCCAGTTCCTGCCTGCCACAGCCTGCCACCTCATGGCCTGCCGCGGTAAATATAGCGACAACGTCCTGCCCGAGCTGACCATGCGCTCCCGTTACAAGCACCTTCATAAAGACTCTCCTAAACGGCTCCCGTACTGCCTCGCTGAATATTCCAGGTAAGCGCCGGATTGAATCCGTTCCCACCAGTCTTTATGGCTTAAATACCATGCAATCGTCTCTTGTATACCGGTTTCAAAGTGATGCTGTGGCTTCCACCCAAGCTCTTTTGTAATTTTGGCAGGATCAATGCCGTATCGACGATCATGTCCCGGCCGATCCTCTATGTAAGTAATCAGAGATTCAGGTTTGCCAAGCTGCTGTAAAATCGTGTTGACGATTTGGATGTTCGTTCGCTCATTATTTCCCCCGATGTTATAGACTTCTCCGCTGCGCCCCTGATGAATGACCAGATCGATTGCGCTACAGTGATCCTCAACATAAAGCCAGTCACGTATGTTCAAGCCATCCCCGTATACAGGAAGGGGTTCATCGGTCAAAGCACGTGATATCATTAAAGGTATTAATTTTTCGGGGAACTGATAGGGACCGTAATTGTTCGAGCAGCGGGTAATGTTCACAGGCAGCCCATACGTTTCATGGTAGGCACGGACCAATAAATCTCCTCCCGCTTTACTCGCGGAATAGGGACTGTTCGGTGCCAGTGGTGTCGTCTCGGAGAATAGACCGGTCGTCCCAAGGGAACCATAAACTTCATCGGTTGAAACCTGGACAAATTTTGTTATGCCGTATTTTCTGGCTGCATCCAATAAGACCTGTGTACCTAATACATTCGTATTCACAAACACATCAGGCTCCAAAATACTTCGATCAACATGGGATTCTGCCGCAAAATTTACGACCACATTAATTCCCTGACTGAAAATCTCATCTACAGCCTGCTTATCCGTAATACTAGCTTTCACAAAAGAATAATTGTTTTCCTGCTCGACTGATCTCAAATTTTCCAGATTGCCTGCATACGTGAGTGCATCCATATTAATGATCTGAGCTTTCGGGTACTGACGCATCATATATAATATAAAATTACTGCCGATAAACCCGGCACCGCCAGTTACAAGGAGCTTCATAGCCAACGGATCATCCCCCTACTCAAAATTCATTTCCGCATCGTGCAGCAGTGGATGCCTTTGATCCTTCTCCGATAAAATCGGGTCACTCACCGGCCAGTCAATTCCAAGCGCCGGATCATTCCACAATATACCCCGGTCATGCTCTGGCGAATAGAACTCATCCACCTTGTAGAGTACCTGCGTGTCAGGCACAAGTGTACAGAAACCATGGGCAAAGCCTTGTGGAACCAGGAGCTGACGCTTGTTATGTTCGGATAGAATAACGCCGGTCCATTGGCCGAATGAAGGTGAATTTTTGCGTATATCCACAATAACATCATAGATCGCACCTGTAAGGACTCGAACCAGCTTGGTCTGGGCTTTCGGGAGAAGCTGATAATGAAGCCCGCGAATAACCCCTGCTTCTAATGATTGCGAATGGTTATCCTGGATAAAAGCATGACCAATTCCGTGCCGCTTAAGTTCGGTAACATTATAGCTTTCCATAAAAAATCCGCGAGCATCCTGATGAACAACCGGTTCCACCAGACATGCTCCGTGTAATTTTAGAGGAGTTGTTCTCATCATCCATAACTCCTTCGCTTCATGAATAGATGCCTATAATAAAAAGGCCGGCTCATTATATACATAAGTGGCATGACCAAAACCCCTGCCCTCTTTTTATCATATGGTAAACCCCTTAGTCCCATGACTCTGATCTGTTCGTAAGCAAAGGATGTTTCAGTATACGTCCTGTTCGTATACCCTCGCATAAAAAAAAGAGCACGATGAGGCATTCTATCGCCTCTCGTGCTCCTCTTATATATAATCGTCTCGTTCGATGCTTACTTCACCAATTGCCCGCGCGTTACACCAAGCTGGTTCGTTGCCTTCAGCTTCTTCCAGACTTGAGTTCCGCTGATTTCGCCGCGAAGAGCGCGGTTGTACAGGTCAATAACTTCATGCACCTGCTCCGGTGTCTCTTCCAGGAATTCTACACGGTAGCTGGATACGCCAAGCTCCATGAAGTTAGCCAGGTATTCTGCCCCCGACTGCTCGATGGCGTTATACACGGTGTTACGGCAGCCTTCATCTACCCGTACAGGGTGCGACATGCCGATCCGGTCTTGAAGAGAGACTCGGTGCTCTTCACAAGGACGGCCGCAGTTCGTAAAGTCTGTTCCTTCACTCAGGAACGTACAGTACACGCAGTGCTCCGTATGGAACATAGGCAGATGCTGATGGATAACAATCTCCATGCGGGATGTGTCGGCTTTGCCAAGCAGATCAACCATTTGCTGAATGTTCAAGTCATAAGACGGTGTGACTGCGTCGCAGCCTGCTTCAAGGAACAGGTCAACAGCTTTATGGTTAGCCATATTCAGCGAGAAGTCTCCGATCAAGCGCGGATGCTGCTTGTCCGGATTCTCCTGCCGGTGGCGCAGGTAGAAATACAGCGCACCGGTGTTGCGCACCAGCACGGCATCCGGCTGGAGGCGCAGGATGTTGTTATGGTAGCCGTTCTCGCCTGGCATATGAATGCGCGGCGTAGCCAAAGCAATCTGCTTGCCGGCAGCATGAACGGCTTCCACCGCTGCCGGGAACTGCTTGATAAACTCGAAGTCGGCGTATATCATCTCTACGCCGGCTTCCAGCGCAGCCTGTACCTGCGGCAGGCTGCGGCACAGCGCGGTAAGCTTCGCTTCACCGCGCGCCACCGGCGCTGCCGGCTTCGCCGCATCGCCATAGACCGACACCGCCCGCTTCACGTATACGGGCGGCTTCGGACGCTCGCCTGCGAGCATATCCACCGCACGGCGGCGGATGCTGTTCAGCTCGCGCATCGGGACAATGACGTCGCCCTGCAGCTCGACGTCCAACTGCTCCAGCTGGAACACGGTACCGCCCAGACGGCCGAACTGCTCCTCGAGCAGCTCTCGGGTCATCGGACGCTTCTGGGCAATCTCCAGTTCCAGCTCCGAATCCACCTGGACCGTTGTGCCTTTCTGCACGTCGGTCCACCACGTTGACAGCGGCTGCCCTGCACTGCCGCTGACACGCACCTGTACCGGGAATACCCGGTACGGCTTCTCTGTTTCATAGGTCTGGCGCAGACGCTTGTCCAGCGCCGGATCGTTCGTCTTCCAGATCCGGTCTCCGACATGAATCCTGCGCAGATCTACGTCACTGCGGCCTGGCACGATGTCGATGATCCAGCCTTCCTCTGCCTCGCCTTCCAGCTTCACGCCCTTACGACGCACGTCATATACGCGGCCGCCTTCTTCCTTCTTCGTCGGATCGCCAGCGTCAAACACAATCCCGTCGCCGCGCTTCAAAGGTGCCTCCAGCTTACATACCACGCCATCGCGGAGAATTTGCTCTACTCGTCCTAAGTATACGCCGCGGCTTTTCGGGAATGTGCCTTCCACCAGCTTTTTGTTATTCGTGCCTTCCAGGAAACCGTGTGTAAAGCCGCGGGAGAAGCTTTGCTGCAGTTCGCGCACTTCTTCCTTGCTCGGCTTCGAGTCATCTCCATCGAAATACCGGTCAATCGCCTTCCGGTATTTGCTGACGACATTCGCCACATATTCCGGCGTCTTCATCCGTCCTTCAATCTTGAAGGAGGTTACACCCGCTTCGATCAGCTCCGGCATGAGGTCGATGGCTGCCAAATCTTTAGGAGACAGCAGATACGCAACATCGCCCATCGGCTTCTGCTCGCCATCCACCATCAGATCGTACGGAAGCCTGCATGCCTGCGCACACTCACCGCGGTTCGCTGAACGGCCGCCCCACATTTCGGAGGTCAGGCACTGACCGGAGTAGGACACGCACAGCGCCCCATGCACGAACACTTCCATCGGCATCTTCGCCTGCTCGCCGATTTTCTGAATTTGCTTCAGATTGTTCTCGCGGCCGAGTACCACCCGTTCGATGTTAAAAGGCTTTGTAAACTCTACCGCTTCCGGTGAAGTAATCGTCATCTGCGTTGAGCCATGGATCGGGAAGTCCGGCGAGATTTCACGAATCATTTTGACCAAGCCAAGATCCTGCACAATAACCGCATCCACACCCGCGTCTACGCAAGCGTCGATCAGCTCCTTCGCATCCTCCAGTTCATTCTCGAACACCAAAATATTAAACGTGAGGAAGCCCTTTACGCCATAGCTGTGCAAGAACGCCATGATCTCCGGCAGCTCGTCCATCACAAAGTTATTGGCACGCGCGCGTGCATTAAACTTCTCCACTCCAAAAAAGATCGCGTCCGCCCCGTTAGCCACGGCTGCCCGCATGCAGTCCCAATCCCCTGCCGGCGCCAGCAGCTCCACGTCTTCTCTTCGTAAAACCTGTGTATCCATCTATATCCTCCCAAACCGGCTTTCTGACCGGTTACTGTAGTTCGTTAACTCCATCATATCCGACATACCAACAATAATTCATGAACCTTTCTAGTTTACCAAAAGTGGGGATATACTAAAAGCTTTTGAAAGGAAATATCTATTTCCTCTCAAAAGCTCACATCGGAAGCATAAGCTAAGCTTTTCTGCGAATTGATAAATTCGCTTGAAAAGCTACATCGGAAGCATACACTAAGCTTTTCTGCGAATTGATAAATTCGCTTGAAAGCTCACTAAATCTGTACTCCCTGACCATACATCTGCCTAATCCACCTTCATTGTAGCTCAAACGAAGCCGTCGCCAGCCGCTTTCCGTTTACCAGAATACTCAGAGTGTGCTCTCCAGGATAGAAGCGGCGTGTAGATATCAATTTAAAGGACTGCTTTTTCGCCAGATGATGACTGCCTGGATCATATATTTTGTCCGAGCATTTATAACGCTTCGGTGCCTGCTTTCCATTCGCCTTCATATATCCGATCTCATAATCAATGCGCAGCGAGCGCGAGTGATCGCCGCAATTCATGATGATGAAGGAAAACTCCAAGTCCTCACCTACAGAAATGACAGGAGAACTTAACCGCAGCCCTGTTACCTCTACACTGTTCTCCTCCAGATTCTCATAGCCGAACACAGCAAGTGCGCGCAGGTCTCCGCGTCTCAGCAGCGTACGCAGCCCATGCCTTACGATCCAATCGGTGAGCGGGTGATGACCGTACCATTCCGCCGCCAGGTCCAATACGAGTTCGGGGTGATCCTTCGAAATATCGTTCAGATGGTTAGCCACACTTTTTCGAACATAGAGGGACGGGTCTTCTTTGAGCAGTGTCAAAATCGGCAGGGCAGGCTTAGGATCGCGGATCAGCTCCGGCAATTGCTGTCCCCAAGGAAGCCGCGGTCTGCTCCCCTCACTGGCAAGCCTGCGGACATGCTCATTATCGCTCTTCGCCCACTCCGTCATCCGGGCCAGCATTCGATCCTGCTCCTGAATAATAAACGGCCGAACCGCAAACTCCGCGCTTGAGAACGCCGTGAAATATTCCAGTGCCTGTATCGATCGTTCAAAATTGTTCAACCCGTTCAATTCAACATAATCAGGGACAAACAAACCTTCAAGTCCTTTGCATTCGGGTGCAACCTCATACAGAACATGCAATGCTTCTTCATAAGAAGGAGGCAAGGTCTCTGTCAAAGCACGTGCAATATGGCGTATCCGCTGTTTAAACTCCTCTGTCTCCCAGCTCTCATCCTGCACAAGCGTCTGAAAACGCTCCTTATGAAAAGCCGGATATTGTGCCTTCACTTTATCTGCAACAGACTCAATAAATGTTTCGGAGAACAGTTCCTTCAAAGACTCTCTCATCTCGTACATTCTTCCTTCCTAGTCATGAATCGATCTATAACAATGAACAACGAAGCGGTCATATGGATATAAAGATATAAAGAGCCAAGCAGTTGTATACTGTTGGCTCTTTAACCATAAGAACTATCTAATTAATAATACGATTTGTTTATTATACCACTTTTTTCATATTCCTGCTTGTTTCGGCCACTTATTGTTTAAGCCACTCAAATGATTGAAGTGCCTTCCCGATCGCCTGTTTCTGGGCCTCTGTCGCATTCGCATCATTGATTACAGTTGACAACGTATACGTTATGCCGCCATTTTCAAAAATGATCTGTCTTGCCGTGTACCCCACCCCATTCTTCTTATGATGAGATGTAAATTGTACGGCAGGAACCCCGGCAAATGTAATATTCTCCGTACCAAGAAGCTTTACCTGATTCTTGCCTTTACCGGATGCTGCCTCATTAAAATACTGCTTCAGCCCGCTGATCACATACTCCGCCTCGGTCTCCTTATCGGTGGTAATTTCAAAGCTGCCTCCTGCGAAACCATACTCCACCTTGGTTGACTCATAACGGTCATTGATGGCTGTCCAATAACGTGGAATAGCCACCTTATAGCGATACGCATTCGAGCTTCTGGTCGTTACCAACGTTTTGTCCATCCAAAGCTCTTCTTCACCAAGCCGGCCGAATGTGCCTCGGACTGCTTCATAATCAATGGCGATAGATGCAAGTACGTCGTTCCATGCTGTTGCTGTCTCTTCTTTTCCATCAGGTATAGCATATTCAAGATAATAGCGGTATCCGTTCTTTTGGAGCATCACCTCATACTCCGTTGTCCATCCATCCCCAAAATTATAACGGACCTCCATGATCTGTCCCTTCACGCCCGAAATCTCAACAGGCTTCAGTCCAACGATCTCGTACGATTCAGCTACAAATGATTCCCCCAGCCAGCCCTTCATCTGATTGATCCAGCCCTCAAGCGTTCCTGCCGGCCCCTTGGGAGCAGAGGTTACCCGAATGGACAAATATCCATTCTCCTCATCACCGTAGAACATCTCCTGTTCATTCACTTTCCACTTCGCCGGGACTCCGGCAATGATGCCATAATCCATATTCATTACCATACGAAGCCCGTCCTCAATGAACGAAAGATCCTTCAGGCTCTTGTCTGCTGTGTTAAAAGATGGCTTGAAGGAATTCAGCAGCCCTGCATATTTATCCAAGTCTTTATAATGCAGTGCCTCTTCATCGGCAAAATAAAGCCCGTAAACCCTGTTGTTCGCATAATATGCGCGCCCTTCCCAGAGTATCCCCTCCATGTCCCGAAAAATAATTCGTGCATAAGGGGTTCCTGCCCCGGTTACCGTTTCACGATCCAACACAACATCCCCGGAGCTGCGCGCATCTCTCTCCAGCCTTTGCAAAAGTGCATCGGCATCCAGCTTGACCTGATCCGGCTCTGCATGAACCTCCAGATAATAGCGGCCGGTTGCATCCGCAAATACCGCAACGTTCTCATTATCCGATCCGCCTCCGATGACCATGCCCGACGGGTAATTCATGCTCCATTCATAATAACTGTTGCCAATTCGTGTCTTGCCTGCGGTCGCATCAATTCCGGTATCAGACTGAGGCACATCTTTATCTGTGACGTTCAAGCTGATGCTCAGCTTGCCATTCTTGTCCTTGCTCATTTTCGCGCCAATTCCCTCGGCTACTGGGCGAAGGGGAACCATCAGTGTGTCTGATACCATTTGCGGTTCAACCGAAAGCACAACTTTCCTGCCATCAACCCATGCTGTCGTGCTGCCAATGGATAGAACAACCGTATGAGGCCCATGGAGAACGCGAACACGACTGCTGCCCTCGAGTCTGATTTCACTGCCAAATGCTTTTTTGAACACACCGACCGGAACCATAATCGTCCCTTGCCTGATAAAAGGCTTGGCAATGGTATAGGACGTACCATTCACAACAGCTTTGCTGCTGCCCTGTTGAAGTGTCAGCACCCGCTTTTCGCTGGAATCTCCCCATACCGGTAGAGACAATGAGGCGCTAAGCACCACAGCCGCCAGCAATGCAGAAGCTGTTCGCCATGGTTTAGCTTTCTTGGCAGGATGAACTGTCTGCTCTTCTCTCATCATTACAGCTCCTCCTTTGCAGGTGCCAAAGCGGCTATAGCTCCCGGACTGCCGCTGCTCAGGGTAAGTCTGCGAATGACAATATCCCCGTCACTCTGCATCAGCACGCTCACCTTCGCTCCGGGCATATAACTCTTGAGCATTTCATTAATATCCACGATGGAATACACTCTCTTACCATTGATCGCGTAAAGCACATCCTCTTCCTTAATTCCGGCCTTCTGTGCCGGGACCGCGGTTACTTTTCTTACCGTTAACGGGTCATCGCTAGGCAGTCCGACAATCGCAGACCAGCTTTCTTCCAGCTCAATTCCCAGGTCAGCACGCTTCACCTTGCCATACTTGAGCAGATGGCCCGTCACATATTGAACGGTATCAACGGGAATAGCGAATCCCATATTCTCGATTCCAATGGCTGAAAACTTCATGCTGTTAATTCCGATCACTTCACCCTTCATATTCACCAGCGGCCCTCCGCTATTTCCCGGATTGATTGCCGTATCCGTCTGAATCAGCCGGTAGGATCCGTCCACACTCCGGTCAAGTCCGCTAACGACACCTGCCGTAGCCGAATTGCGGAGCGAGAACGAAATCGGTGTACCGATCGCCACTACCTTCTCCCCGACTTGGGCTGTTGTGCTGCTGCTTGCAAACCGGGCTGGCGTAAGGGATTTGGCATTGATTTTGACGAGTGCTATATCGCTTACGTAATCGCTGAAAATTTTGTTGGCCTTGTATGTTTTACCGTCGGAAGTAACCACCGTAACCCCTGTCAGTCCATTCACCACATGCGCGTTCGTAATAATCCATCCATCGGATTTCAGGATGACGCCTGTTCCGTGAGCCAGATTATAACGGTCCTCACTGCTTTGGCTGCTTCCTCCAGGGGTTTTGCCGATGATTCCAACTACCGATGGGGACAGACTCTTAACTACCTGCGGAACCGGGTCATTTATAGATGCACTGCTGACACTCTTGGCTTCTGCAATGGGTGTTGGAACTGCTGATAACCCCGCACTGAGCAGCAATGTCAGGCTGAGCAGTATGCTTACTGGTCTTCTTTTTCTCTTCAAATCCATCTCTTCACCCGTTCCTCTCCGAACGTTAGCCTGCATAGCTACGTGTACTCTTCAATCTACCATACAGCCAGGGCTTGTACCATTGCTGAAAGACCTAATTTATTCCTTTATTTTCCTGATGATATGTGAACACACGAACACAGATATAAAAAAAGACGTCCCCGCAGTATTCACCACGAGAGACGCCTTCTATGTAACTGATCATTTCCTAGTTGCTGCTAAACCAATTGGTAATCATCGCATAGTCCGAGTAAAGAAAAACAAGCAGGCTGACCACGCCAAAAGCGATTGCGAATTTATTTTTCTGGCGGGCAGTTAGCAAGCGAACTACACCGACAAAGATCAAAATCGTAAACAAGATCATAAAAATATCAAATGTCTTAAAGTTGGAACCGGCTTCAGCAGCTGCTGCAAGGAACATCGGATTTACCTCCTCGTGGTTTCTCGGTCATTTTCACATCTTCTTATATGTTATCCGCGCCCACGCTTGGATGCAAGCCTTTCATTCCAAAAAAGGCAAAAAAGTCATATTTTTTTCTCAAATTAACCCAATTTATTTGTTTTCTTGATGACTTTGTTCCTTGACCTGGTGGATTACAGCTGTTTACGGTGGTCGGTTGGGTGATCATTTTGCTGTTGTTGGACGCTGCGGGGACGAATCATTCCTAACATCGCTGTTGTGTTCCAATTTCCTGAACTGGTTTTTGTCGAGGAGGAAATTGGAACACAAAGGCGACCGCTACCGCTTTAGCCTACACTCCCGATGCTAGCTTTCCTTCTGAAAGCTCTTACCGGAATCGATTCGTCCCCTCCGCTGCTTCGTGCATATCCATCCATTTTAAAAAAAAGAATACTTAACTCACTCTCCCTGTCCACTTATTAGTCCCTTACGCATCATATACTCGATTTTTCCCGTACATTTGCCTCGTTTACCGTACTCAACGTATTTTGCTCTTGACTAGACCAAACCAGAAATGGCGGTGCAGGGGAAAGCTGATAAGCTCCCTGGCACCGCCATACTTTGGTAGTTTATGCGTATTTCATTAAGCGAGTTGGCCAATCGTGAAGTAGTGAAAGGCCATCCCTGCTGTTTATTTCACAGCTGACTCTTCTTTAGCCTGAATAGCTTTATTTAATTCCTCAGTCCGCTTCGTATCGCGTTCGAGGACCGGCTTCAGGTACTTGCCTGTATAGGACTCAGGGACTTTGACGATCTGCTCCGGTGTACCGGTAGCAATGATTGTGCCACCGCCGCTGCCGCCTTCGGGCCCAAGGTCGATCAGGTAATCTGCGGTCTTAATGACATCCAGATTGTGCTCAATCACAAGGACGGTCTCGCCAGAATCAACCAGGCGATGAAGCACCAGCAGCAAGCGGTCAATATCATCCACATGCAGGCCGGTTGTCGGCTCATCGAGAATATACATCGTCTTGCCTGTACTCCGGCGATAGAGCTCGGAAGCGAGCTTCACGCGCTGCGCTTCACCACCTGAAAGGGTTGTCGCAGGCTGTCCAAGCTTAATATAGCCCAGGCCCACATCCATTAACGTCTGCATCTTCCGGTGAATTTTCGGGATGTTTACGAAAAATTCAGTAGCATCCTCAACCGTCATTTCCAGCACGTCAGAGATGTTTTTCCCTTTATATTTCACTTCCAGCGTTTCACGATTATAACGCTTGCCTTTACATACCTCGCACGGAACATAAATATCCGGCAGGAAGTGCATCTCGATCTTGATGATTCCGTCTCCGCGGCAAGCCTCACAGCGGCCGCCCTTTACGTTAAAGCTGAAACGGCCCTTCTTATATCCGCGAACCTTCGCTTCATTCGTCTGGGAGAAAATATCACGGATATCATCGAACACGCCGGTATAGGTTGCCGGGTTAGATCGAGGTGTCCGACCGATCGGAGACTGGTCGATATCAACAACCTTCTCAATATGCTCCAGACCGCGCATTTCTTTATACTGTCCCGGACGAACCCGGGCTCTGTTCAAATCCCGTGCAAGCGTCTTATACAGGATCTCGTTCACAAGCGTAGATTTACCCGAGCCGGATACGCCGGTAACGGCTGTAAAGACACCGATCGGGATTTTGACGTTAATGTTCTTAAGGTTGTTCTCTTTAGCTCCCCGGATCTCCAACCAGCGGTCATCCGTCTTCCGGCGCTGGCTGTTCACCGGAATGAACTTGCGTCCACTCAGGTACTGGCCTGTCAGAGAATTTTCATCTTCCATAATCTCTTTCGGTGTACCTTGGGCAATTACCTTACCCCCGTGGATCCCTGCACCCGGACCAATATCAATTATATAATCCGCTGCCATCATGGTATCTTCATCATGCTCTACAACGATCAGTGTATTACCAAGATCACGCATATGCTCAAGCGTAGAGATCAAGCGGTCGTTATCCCGTTGATGAAGTCCAATACTCGGCTCGTCCAAAATGTAAAGCACGCCCATGAGGCTTGATCCGATCTGGGTCGCAAGCCGAATCCGCTGTGCCTCTCCACCGGACAATGTGCCTGCTGAACGGCTCAGCGTCAGATAATCCAGTCCGACATTGACCAGGAATCCCAGGCGGCTGTTGATCTCTTTCAAGATCAGATTCGCAATCTGCTGTTCCTTCGGAGTCAATTCCAGACCCTCGAAGAAGCGCGAAGCTTCCCCCACGGACAAGCTGGTTGCATAAGCCATGTTCCGGTCGTTGATCGTAACGGCGAGACTCTCTTTCTTCAATCGGTGACCTTTACATGTATCGCAGGGCTTCGAGCTCATATAACCTTCAATATATTCCCGAATTCCTTCGGAATTCGTATCGCGATAACGGCGTTCCAGATTCGGAATGATCCCCTCAAACGTTACATAAGCTTCTTTCTTCTGACCAAAATCATTCTCGTATTTAAAATGGACTTTTTGATTTCCTGTACCATACAGCAATTTATCCATATGCTCCGAGCTAAGCTCGCTCACCGGAACATCCCGTGGAATCTTATAATGCTGGCAGACCGACTTCAGAAATTGCGGGTAGTAGTTAGATGTACCGCCAGCCCAAGCCTGAAAAGCACCGTCTTCAATGCTCTTGCTTGTATCCGGCACCAGCAGGTCAGGGTCAACAATCATCTCCATGCCCAAACCGTCACAATCCGGGCAAGCTCCGAACGGTGTATTGAAGGAGAACATTCGCGGAGACAGCTCTTCCATGCTAAACCCGCAGATCGGACAAGCAAAGTTAGAGCTGAAACGCAGCTCCTCCTGTCCTATGATATCGACCAGAATCTGTCCTCCTGACAGATTGAGTGCAGTCTCAATGGAGTCTGCGAGCCGGGATTCGATATCCGGTTTGATGACAATACGGTCAACCACAACTTCAATGGTATGCTTCTTGTTCTTTTCCAGTTCAATATTCTCTGACAGATCACGCATTTCTCCGTCTACACGTACGCGGACAAAACCTTGCTTGGATATATCCGCGAACAATGACTTGTGCTCACCCTTGCGCCCGCTGATGACCGGAGCCAGAATTTGAAGACGCGTCTTCTCCGGATACTGCATGACGCGATCGACCATCTGCTCAACAGTCTGGGATGTAATCTCAATGCCATGCTCCGGACAATGAGGGTGACCAATACGTGCGAACAACAGCCGCAGATAATCATAAATTTCCGTTACCGTCCCCACCGTGGAACGGGGGTTGCGGCTTGTCGTCTTCTGATCAATGGAAATAGCCGGGGACAATCCTTCGATAGAATCCACATCCGGCTTCTCCATTTGGCCCAGGAACTGGCGTGCATAAGCGGACAACGACTCGACATACCGCCGCTGCCCTTCCGCGTAAATCGTATCGAACGCAAGCGACGACTTGCCGGAACCGCTTAGACCGGTAAGCACCACGAACTTGTCCCTCGGAATGGTTACGTCGATATTTTTCAGGTTATGGGCGCGGGCGCCCTTGATTACAATATTCTCAATCGCCAAAACATATCATCTCCTCACTGCTTCACACAGCTACGATCTATGGATCTATATTTTAAAGAGAACGACCGTCCGGCCGCTCTCCTGATATTTCTGCTTACCTAGATACAACTAATTACTCAGCCTTTAACTCAAGCAATGCATCGCGAAGCTCCGCTGCTCTCTCGAACTGGAGGTTCTTCGCGGCTTCTTTCATTTCTGCCTCCAGACGCTCGATCACCGATTGACGATCTTTCTTGGACATTTTGCCTGCATTTCCCGTCAGATAATCGGCCTTGCTCTCAGCTGCTTTCGTCGCTTCAATAACGTCACGTACTTTCTTGCGAATCGTCTGAGGTGTGATTCCGTGCTCCTCATTATAAGCCATCTGCACACTGCGGCGGCGCTCAGTCTCCTTAATGGCCCGATCCATGGAGTCTGTAATCTTGTCTCCATACATGATAACCTGGCCATCCGAGTTCCGCGCCGCACGGCCGATCGTCTGGATGAGCGAGCGGTCCGAACGGAGGAAGCCTTCCTTATCGGCATCCAGTATAGCTACCAGCGATACCTCAGGCAGATCAAGACCCTCTCTCAAGAGGTTAATACCGATAAGAACATGGAAGGTCCCGAGCCGAAGATCGCGCAGGATCTGCATCCGTTCGAAGGTCTTAATATCCGAATGCAGATACCGGACCTTGATTCCAATTTCCTTCAGATAATCCGTCAGATCCTCGGCCATCTTCTTCGTCAGCGTCGTGACAAGCACACGCTCATCCCGTTCGATCCGGGTATGGATCTCTCCAATCAGATCGTCAATCTGACCTTCCGAAGGTTTTACACTAATCATTGGATCCAGAAGACCTGTCGGACGGATGATCTGTTCCACCATCGTATCACAATGCTCCAATTCATACGGCCCCGGAGTTGCTGACACATAAATGATCTGTTTGACCTTTTCCTCGAACTCCTCAAATTTCAGAGGACGGTTGTCGAGAGCTGACGGCAGACGGAAGCCATGGTCGACAAGGACCGTTTTACGCGCGCGGTCACCATTATACATCGCCCGGATCTGCGGCAGTGTCACGTGGGACTCATCCACAACAATCAACATATCGTCAGGGAAATAATCCATCAGCGTAAACGGCGTTGCTCCAGGCTCTCTGAACGTCAGTGGACCTGAATAGTTCTCAATACCGGAACAGAACCCAACCTCCTGCATCATTTCAATATCATACCGCGTCCGCTGCTCCAAACGCTGCGCCTCCAGCAATTTGCCTTCGCCACGAAGCACCTCAAGCCGTTCCTCGAGTTCCCGTTCAATATTAACGAGCGCAGCACGCATCGTTTCTTCGCGGGTAACGAAGTGAGAGGCCGGGAAGATGGCAACATGCTCGCGTTCGCCAACGAGCTCACCCGTCAGCACATCGATCTCCGTAATACGCTCGATCTCATCACCGAACAATTCCACCCGGACAGCGTGTTCTCCCTTCGATGCCGGGAAGATCTCTATAACATCGCCGCGCACACGGAACGTACCGCGGACAAAGTTCATGTCGTTACGCTGGTACTGAATATCAACAAGCCGCGCCAAAATCTGATTGCGCGGCTTCTCCATCCCTACCCGCAAGGATAACAGCAATTCTCCATATTCCTGCGGTGAACCCAAACCATATATGCACGATACACTCGCCACAATAATAACATCACGCCGCTCAAACAATGAGCTTGTGGCAGAGTGACGGAGTTTATCGATCTCTTCATTAATGCTTGAATCTTTCTCAATATACGTATCAGAAGAAGGAATGTAGGCTTCCGGCTGATAGTAATCGTAGTAGCTTACGAAGTAATCAACCGAGTTGTTCGGAAAAAATTCCTTAAACTCACTGGCCAGCTGTGCGGCAAGTGTCTTGTTATGCGCAATGACCAATGTAGGGCGATTTAGCTTTGCAATCGTCTGCGCAATCGTAAATGTCTTTCCCGTACCGGTTGCGCCAAGCAGTGTCTGGTGCTTCTTGCCTTCTCGCACCCCTTCCACCAGCTCCTCAATTGCACGGGGCTGGTCACCTTGAGGCTGAAATTCTGATTCGATCTCAAAGGATTTTGTACTGACAACTAAATCACTCATTTGTCCTTTATCACCCTTATCGTCTAGAATAAGTATATTAATAAATTGTCGAAATTTTCCGAGTAATATAATTAAGGAAAAATCATCCTTCAGCTTCCCAATTATAAGAATGCGTGTTCCCGTTAATTATACTCTCTTCAATTTTTGTATGCAAACAATATATACACCAATTTTATATACAAGGAGATGGTTCTTCCCCCATGGATATGACAACGATTATTGGAATATTAGCAGGTCTGGCCGCACTGGTCGGAGGCTTCCTGTGGGAAGGCGGTCATGTCAGCGGGCTTATGCAGGGAACCGCAGCCCTGATTGTTTTTGGAGGCACCTTGGCAGCGGTGCTGATCAGCTTTCCGGCCTCCCGGCTGCGAACAGTTCCCGATGCTCTGCGTACCGCTTTCGGACGGCGTACCCGTCTGCCTCATGAGCTGATTGAAGATATTGTAGACATGTCTGTGATCGCCCGTAAAGACGGCGTCCTCGCTCTGGAGCGGTCTTCATCGGAACACCCTGACCTTTTTCTGCGGGAAGGCATGCAGATGGTCGTTGACGGCACCGATGCCGAGCTTGTGCAGCAAATTCTCGAGCTGGAGATTCAGGCGGCAGAGCAGAAGCATGAAGGTTACGCCAAAATATTCGAGTCTGCCGGCGGCTATGCCCCGACCATGGGAATCATCGGTACCGTGATGGGCCTCATTCATGTGCTGGGCAGTCTGCAGGACCCGACTCAGCTCGGCCCGTCTATCGCCGTTGCTTTCACTGCTACACTCTATGGTGTTGCAAGCGCTAATATTATCTTTCTTCCCATTGCAACCAAGATTAAAGCACGCAGAGAAGAAGAAATTCAGAATATGGAGCTGCTCCTTGAAGGAATTCTAGCTGTTCAGAACGGTGAGCACCCGCTTCTTGTTCGTAAAAAGCTGGCTTCCTACGCTTCTTTCGCTCATTCTTCCCGCAATCTGGAGGCAAGGGGGGCCGCCCGTGAAACAGCCGACTAGAAGACGTCGCCGGAAGCGGAGCAGCAGCGGCAGCGGACATCATGATCGCTGGATGATCACGTATGCGGATCTAATCACTCTTCTGCTGATCTTTTTTGTCATCATGTATGCCATGAGCCGGCTCGATACCGAGAAGTACAAGCTCGTAACGGAATCCCTGCAATCCACCTTTCGAAGTGGAGACTCCATTCTGGAACAGGGCTCCGGCATAACAGGGACCGCCGATACCGAGAAACACAAGAATCCGCCAGCAGACACGACGGGTAAGAAGGACCCCGAGCCATTAACCGAAAGGGAGCTTGCCTTCCGCAAACAGGAGGAAGAGCTCGCAGCCTTTATGAATGTAATTAAACAATATGTGCAGGATAACCAACTGGAAAATGATATTTTCATTGCAGATGAGCCTCAAGGCATTGCCATAACACTCAGCGACCGCTTCCTGTTCGATGCCGGTAAAGCTGAACTGAAGGACGGTGCTGAGCCGGTGCTGGGGAAGCTCGCAAGCTTATTCAAGGACCTGGATACGACGATTAGTATCGAAGGCCACACCGATACCGTTCCCGTGGGTCGATACTCACCGTATAAGGACAATTGGGAACTCTCAGGCGCACGCGCCATGTCTGTACTGCGCTATTTCCTGGATGTAAGCAAGCTGAAACCGGAAAGCTTTCAATATGCAGGATATGCGGACACCCGCCCTGCCGCCAGCAATGAAACTGTCCAAGGCAAACAGAAAAACCGCCGGGTTGAGATTACGGTGCTGAGACAGCTGCGCGAGAAGTGACTGTATCGTGATTAGAATCATAAAAAGAAGTAACCCGCTGCAGGCTGACAGTCTCAGGGGTTACTTCTTTTTTGAGTTGAACACATCGCCGCTTTCCAGAGGAGGCACTACTTCCCTCCTGCTGACTCCCTGACCGCAGCCGCCCGGTCATTAAACCATTTCTGAAGCTCGCGGATGGAATCGGTCTGGTATATAGCATCCTCATCATCAAACACGATGATCGTCGGCAGCTTACCCAGCATCAGCTCTTCTTTGAAGTCCACGACTTCACCTTTACGGTAAGGAACCCACGAAATCCCGCCAGTAAATGCACCAGGTACGTAACGGTCAAAATCCATTTCATCGTGGGGAGGAATCGTATTCTCCCTGTAGATCACGACCGTGTGGATCTTTCCTGACCCTGCCAGCATATGCCTTAGCTTCTCACTTCGCGGCATCGTAACTCGCGTCACTTGCTCTGCCTGGAATGGTTCCTTATTCATACGGTCATATGACCATGTCTTGTCTGGAATCACTTCCAGCTTATCTCCGACCTTCAAGGAGGAAAACTCAATACTCTGACCCAGTCCATCCACAAGCTTCGTATCCTCGTTTAACGGAACACTGATACCATGCATGATATCCTCAACAGGTCCATGGTTATTTCGGTTTGCCCAACCACTGATATTTAAAGAGATTGTATTCTTCTTGGGATCTATCCACGATACATATCCCGTCACCACATCATCTCGATACCCCGTTACTTGAACCAGCTGAGGCTCCTGGATGATTTTTAAAGCGGATGTGTTTCTGTACGGTGGATTAGAGGAATCCTCTTTGTTTGAATGAATTCCCACAAGCTGTCCCACTTTAAGCTGCCTATACTGTTCATTCGATACAAAATAGTAAGCTCCACTGTCGTTATTCTGAGCGTGCTTCGCAAGCTCGTCCCAGCTGGAGTTAACCGCTGTGTCCTCACTCAAGCCTTGAATGACAAGAACCGTCCCCCCCATGCCGCCGCTTCGTTTCGCTGCCACCATTCCTTCAAAGTAAGGCTCTTTATTTTCATTAGGATTCTCCAACAATTTGGGCTCTGCCGGTGCAGTCGAAGCGGGAGACTTTACCCCAGGAACCTCGCGATCCGCATTTTGTGATCCGTTCCCTGTACAACCCCCTGCGGTTAGCGCAACTGACAATCCGATAAACAGTAAGAATAATTTATGTAATACGTTCATGACGTGACTCTCCTCTTTAACCCTATGTTCCTCGTTATGGGCTGATATATGTTTGACGGGTTGAAGGAGGATGATGTTGCACATTTATACCTGTTCCCAATAAAAAAAGCCCTCCATAGCGGAGAGCTTCTTCTTATGTGTGAGGGCGGCCTGCCCTATGAGAGATTTAACCTTCCTAAAGCTCAATCGTCTCCTGCTTGTCCTGCGAGGCAGCTGTTGTCTGCTTAGAAGCAGGAGCCTTGATCCCTTTATTACGAAGGTTCAGCTTCATGCCCAGGATTGCATACAGGCTGAGCGGCTTCATCTTCACAGACAAAAGGTCATCCGGTTCAGGTGCAACGATGGCACCAAGCTGATGGTGATCACCTTCGTATATCGCCCGCTGCATAAATTTGCTCTCGCCTTGGTGATTCTGAACCTCCAGCTTACAGAATGCCGGGTTCTGACGAAGTGCAGCATGCAGCTCTTCCTTGTTATGAACCAGCGTTCCGTTCACCTTCAGAATCGTCTCGCCCACCTGAATGCCTAATTCATCCGCTGGCCCGCCCGGCAGTATTGCCAGCACGCGAACGCCCTTCGGCGGATTCACAAAAATCGGACTCTTCTGGGATTCCTCATAACGGCTGTACCAGATCAGTGCTTCGTGAAGAACGAGCGCTGCTGCTGCAGCGACAATCATGAGCGGAGACCACCATTCCGCAAGCAGGCTCAGTGCAAGCAGCACAGCGCTGTAAATAATGAGTCTCTTCGATGTAATTGCAGCCTTCTGCCGGGGAAGCATACTCTGCGTCATTTCTCCGAATCCGATCAGTGCAGGCAGCACCAGTATACTGATCCCGCCGCTCCAGCCGTCACCGCCAAAGAATGGCGTCCATGGAAGCACCAGATTACCACTTGAAGCGGGGATGAGCAGGAACAACGGCAGCGGCCAGAAGCTCTGCATTTGATATCCGCCAACAAGCTTGCCTCTCTTCCCGTCAAGGAACAGCGGTGTAGCAAACTTCGAGCCCTGTAAATAAACCAGCACGGCTTCTGCAAAATGAAGTACAGCTGCCAATGCGAGCAGCGATGGAATGTCCATTCCTGCAATGGTCGATCTCACATCACCTGCAAAGCCTGCAGGCTCCCAATGAGGAAACCAGCTAAGTATAAACTGAATGATACCAAGAACCCCTATAGAATAAGCAAAGCATAGGAACCTTACCCGGAAGAGCATCAGTATAAGCGCAGTTGCCCATATACATAGGACAGCCCCAAAAGTAAGGGTGATCCCGAGAAATGCCATCACCACCGAGACGGCGATACCTGCGATAAGCCCCCCTATAAACGTTCTCCAGGTCTGCAGCCCCCATCCGTTCAGTCGAACATGAAACAGCTTGCGCTCCAGCAGTACCTGTCTGCGATATAGCAAGACAATAAAAATAATGGAAATATAATAAAACGGCTGCATCAGCAGCTGTAATCCGGCATCAAGCCCAAGCCACAGCAATTCCTTCGCTGTCTCCAAAAGTATGACACACTCCTTCCTGTTTAACGCTTCTTGCAAGTATACAATAAAAAAAGAAGGCTAAGGTTAGCCTTCTTACTTGTTCGACGCCTTAGCCGCGATTTCCTTCCGAACTTCGGCGATTCCGCGGTTCAGTTGGTTGTCGTTCTTCGGATCTTGAATCTTCTTGATTAACTCCGCTTCAAGCGCTTCAGCTGTTGCGGCATTCACCACACCCGTCGCCTTCAGCTTCTTGCTGCTCTGAAAACTCTTCACGGCCTTCTCTGTAGCACGGTCAAAATAACCGTCCTTACGGCCAGGCTTAAAGCCGACAGCCTCAAGCATGATTTGAGCATTCATGACATCAGAGTTATTCATATCATATTTCAACACTTTCTTCTTATCAATCGGTGCCACCGAGAAGTACGCCGGTTGGGCAACTTTCAAGTTCGGCTTGATTCCCTTTTCGTGAATCCATGTGCCATTCGGTGTCAGCCACTTGGCAATTGTTACTTTCAGCAGGCTACCGTCTCCAAACTGCTTCTCAAAGCTGGTTTGAACCGTACCTTTACCGAAAGAGTTCTCACCGATCAATACAGCGCCTGCCGACTCCTGAAGTGCCCCGGCCAGGATCTCGGATGCACTGGCACTTCCCTTGTTCATCAGAAGCGTCACAGGATACGGCTTGGAGCTTCCTTTTGAAGGATGCTTATCCCGTCTCTTCTCTTTATCTTCAACCTGAACGATCAACTTGCCTTTCGGCACGAATTGCTCTGCGATATCAATGACTACGGAGAGAACCCCGCCCGGGTTGTTCCGTACGTCAATCACAAGTCCTTTCATGCCCTGATCCTCAAGCTTCTTCAGCTCTTCCTTAAAGCGATCACCGGTATTCAGGGAGAACTGGGAAATCTCAATGATGCCAACTTTATCGCTTTCCATGCGAGAAGTTACGGTCTCAAGGTTCACATTATCCCGTACAATGACAAATTCGATCGGATCAGTAGACCCTGCTCGCTTCACTTTAAGAACCGCTTTGGAGCCTTTGGGACCTTTGATCTTACCTACAGCCGTATTCAAATCCATTCCCTGCAGCGATTCTCCGTTCACTGACAAAATAATATCCTTCGCCCGAATTCCGGCTTTGTCTGCAGGAGATCCCTTAATCGGTGAGACAACAACCACGTTGCCATCAACGGAGGATACCTCTGCCCCAATACCGCTGAAGGAGCCCTCAATGCTCTCTTCAAATTGTGCGGCAGGAACCTTGCCCATGTAATTGGAATACGGATCACCCAGTGAATCCATCATTCCGTTAATCGCTCCGTCGACAAGCTTTTCCCTGTCGATGTCCTTATAGTAATTCTTTTCGATTAAATCAAGGGCGGTACCAATCTTCTTGGCCTCATCCTGTTCCAGTCCATTATTGTTGGCTATGCTGGCGAACAGCCCTTCTCCGCCGGCACTGGAACCCGCCAGATTCGGCAGCTGCATGAACACCATCGTCAGGAGTCCGCCGCACAGCATGGCGGCGACAACTAGGAATACGGCCGTTCTTTTTTTTAACATGGATTTCACCGCCTTTTATCAGCTCATTCACTTCGTAACTTCCCGGTTGTCCTAGTATATGATTAACTTCCCGGGAATATTTATACAGCGGTTCCTTGTTCTCGTTTACAGATAAGGCGTTGGATTTACAGCAGAACCGTTAACTCGCACTTCAAAGTGCAAGTGAGGACCTGTGCTTCGTCCAGTAGAGCCGACTTCAGCAATCTTCTGACCACAGCTAACCTGTTGTCCTTCTTTAACCTTCGTGCCACCATTACGGATATGTCCGTAAAGCGTCCATACACCGCCGCCATGATCGATAATTACGGCGTTGCCATAACTGCTCCACCATTCAGCCAGGATAACCGTACCGCTCTCAGCTGCGCGGATATCAGTACCTTCAGGTGCTGCAAAGTCTTGTCCAGTATGCATGGACATTACTTGGCCCGTTACCGGGTGAGTACGCGTTCCATAACCTGAGGAAAGATAAGCACCCGATACCGGCATCGCGAATGGACCGCCATTGCCTGTGAACGAGCCGCCACCGCCAGATGATGGTCTGGAGCTGGAACTGGAGCTGGAAGACGATGAGGCTGAGGCAGCAGCTTGCTGCTTCTTCGCTGCGGCAGCTGCTGCAGCCTTTCTCGCTCTGGCTTCAGCTGCTGCTTTTGCTGCAGCTGCTCTGCGCGCCGCTTCGGCTGCGAGGAGCTTGTTCTTCTCTTGCTGGAGGTTCGAACGCTTCGTAGCCAATGTTACGAGCATCTGCTCCTGTTCAGCGGAGATATCGTCAGAAACTTCGATCTTTTGGTCATACTCGGCAATCAGAACTCTCTTCTCCTGCTCTTTCTCATTCAACTCACTCTTACGGTCTTCCATTTGAGCATACAGGTCTTTGGCTTTTGCATATTGACCTTCAAGCTCTTTCTTCTTATCCAGAACAAGAAGCTTGTCCTGCTTATGCTGTACCAACAAATCCTGATCCTGATCGACAATCGTCTTCAGGGAGTCTGCACGCTCCAGGAAGTCTGTAAAGCTTGTCGATGACAAGAGTACATCCAGATAGGAAACTTCGCCGTCCATATAAATGAGACGAATGCGCTCCTCCAAAAGTTTCTCTCTTGCAGCAATACGATCTTCTGCCGCCTGCAATTCTTTTTTCGTTGTGCGAAGCTCATCTTCCGTCTCATCGATCTTTACAGAGATTTTAGAAAGCTCATTACTTACCGTATGAATCTGATCCATCACATATTCAAGCGATTTAGTGGTTTTATTCTTATAGTGCTGAGCCTCTTGTTTCTGTTCAGCAGCTTTGTTCTTCTGGTTGCGGGCCTGACGGACCTGCTCCTGAAGTGTTTGAATCTCACGTTCAACATCAGCAGATGTTTTGCTTTCAGCTAATCCGGCAGAGGGTTGGAATACGACTGCGGCCAATAGAAAGGCGGCTAATCCGGCGGCGATCTTTTTCAACTTGCGCTCCCCATCCTTTATCAATGTTCTAGTTAGATTATTTAAAATATGGTCTATATATTAAGTAAGACTAAATGTCGTTATTGTCGTAATGCAGTTATACTTTCAAAAACTTGCGGATGGACATGGTGCTTCCCCAAATGCCGATGACCATTCCCAGCAGAATAATGACTCCGCCTAGCGGCAGCCATATGTCACCAAGAGGCATCAGGCTTTGTGCAAGCGTAATATCGCCCTTCACGGCCTCATGCAGACGGCTGTAGCCCATGAACAGAATGGCAACCGTAATCACTGAGCCGAGGAATCCAATCAAAGCACCTTCAACGAAGAACGGCCAACGAATGAAGTTATTCGTCGCTCCTACCAGCTTCATGATGCTGATCTCACGGCGGCGGGCCAATATCGTTACCCGAATGGTGTTGGAGATCAGGAACATGGACATCAGGCCAAGTCCACCAACAAAAATAAATCCGATATTCCGCACTGTGCGGGTAATCTTAAACAATGTTTCAACGGTGCCTTCTCCATATTTCACTCTAAGAATAGGCTTTTCCGGATGCTTCTCGTTCAAAGCACTGATCTTGTCAGCTACATGAGAGACCGTTGTCGGTTCAACCACTTCGACTACAAATGAATCAGGAAGAGGGTTCTGGTCTTTCTGGTTAAATCCCTCCAGTATTTCCTTGCCTTCTTCTCCAAGACTTTCGGTAAGCTCCTTCATTCCTTCTTCCTTCGATACAAAATGAATGGAGCTGACTTCAGGCATTGCCTTGATTTCCTTCTCAACGGTTGCACGCATCTTCTCATCTACATTCAGATTCAGATAGGCGCTTACCTGCACTTCACTATCGGCTTTATCGGCCAAAGCATTTACATTCAATACCAATAAAATGAATACGCCTAAAATAAATAATGACACTACGATCGAGGTTACTGAGGCTACGGACATCCAGCCGTTCCGGAATACGCTTTTGGCCCCTTCCCGCAAGTGCCGTAGGAAGGTTTTAAAAGTCATACCCGTACTCCCCTCTCGCCTCGTCTCGGACAATTTGTCCATTCTCTATAGCAATAACGCGTTTACGCATTGTATTTACGATATCTTTGTTATGGGTGGCCATCACGATGGTGGTACCCCGGAAATTAATCTCGTCCAGAAGCTGCATAATCCCCCATGAAGTCTCTGGATCCAGGTTACCCGTGGGCTCGTCCGCAATAATCACCGAAGGATTGTTAACTATTGCCCGGGCTATGGCAATTCGCTGCTGTTCTCCCCCAGACAATTGTGACGGCTGCCGGTTTGCCTTGGATTTCAAACCAACCAGGTCAAGCACTTCCATGACCCGTTTCTTCATAAGCTTTGTAGGTGCCTCGATGACTTCCATCGCAAAAGCGACATTCTCATAAGCCGTTAACTTCGGAAGCAGGCGGAAGTCTTGGAATATCACCCCGATATTACGGCGAACATAAGGAATTTTCCGCTGCTTCAGCTTACCGATATTAAATCCGTTAACTGATATTTGTCCTTTAGTCGGTACTTCTTCTCTATAAATTAATTTCATAAATGTCGATTTACCTGCGCCGGACGGTCCGACGACGTAAACGAACTCATTTCGGTCAATCTTTACCGAGACCCCTTTAAGTGCGTGGGTGCCATTCGGATAGGTCTTCCACACATCCTGCATTTCTATCACTTCATCACTTCCCATTACTTAATTAGCCCTTATATATTCGACACTTTCCATCTAATTCCTTTAAAATCCAAGATAAATCCTCAAGACAACACCTATTGTAACAAATTTGTTACCTTTTGAGTACCCGAAAGTTTAACAGCCTTGTGACATATACATTAAAAGGTGCTTGAACTACGGTTAACCAGAAGTAAAAAAAGGTGGATTCCCATGAAAAAAATACACTTAAGTCTCATTATTGTTATTTGTCTGCTGCTCATCGGCTCTTTTGGTTACGGAGGCTTGAATGTATATGTTAATCAAAAAAGCATTCCAGATCATGTCACATTGTCAGGCTGGAGCATCGGCGGTAAACCGATCACTGAGGTGCTTGATGAACTGGAGCAGCGTTTAAGCTTAATGGATTCACTTCAGGTTGAAATTGGCGGGG
>NZ_CDSE01000061.1 GCF_001373415.1 Paenibacillus dakarensis
AAAAAAAAAAAAAAAACCACTGCCTGCAAAATGACAGACAATGGGGAGCATCACCATATGAAATACCACAATGAAACACCATAGCGAACTATCTATATAGTCTTATCGTATATCTCCTTACGTTCTCATTACTTACGAATTGCTTCAGCGATTAAATCACCCATTTGCGTTGTGCTTAAAGCACTGCTTTTATTTGAAGCGATATCAGCCGTACGGTGTCCTGCATCAAGCACTTCGGCTACAGCCCGCTCAATCGCGTCCGCCGCTTCAGCATATCCAAATGTCAGACGATACATAAGTGCAACCGACAAGATAGTAGCGATCGGATTCGCTAATCCTTGACCCGCAATATCCGGAGCTGATCCGTGAACCGGTTCATATAATCCGTAAGAGCCTTCACCCATTGAAGCGGATGCCAGCATCCCAATGGAGCCTGTTAACATTGCTGCTTCATCACTCAAAATATCACCGAACATGTTCTCAGTTACAATGACATCAAAACTTGCAGGACGGCGGAGCAGCTGCATAGCACAGTTATCTACCAGCACATGTTCAAGCTCTACATCCGGATATTCAGGAGCGATCCGATTTACCGTTTCACGCCATAAACGGGATGTTTCAAGCACGTTTGCCTTATCGACAGAGGCAAGCTTCTTACGGCGCTTCTGGGCAATTTCAAAAGCCTGCCGCACAATCCGCTCCACCTCTGTTACGTTGTATACGCAAGTATCTACGGCTTCTTCGCCGTTTGCTCCCTCGCGTCTGAACTTTTCGCCAAAATATATACCGCCTGTCAGCTCACGGACCACCATCAAATCTGTTCCTTCAAGCACTTCCGGCTTTAAGGTTGATGCGTCTTTCAAGCAATCAAAAATAACCGCTGGACGAAGGTTCGAGAACAAGCCCAGCTCTTTACGAATGCCGAGGAGACCCGTTTCCGGGCGAAGCTCTTTCGGATTGTTATCCCACTGAGGTCCACCCACAGCTCCGAGAAGCACAGCGTCTGCACTTTTACACACCTTCAACGTTTCTTCTGGCAGCGGCGTACCTTTCTGGTCAATCGCAATTCCTCCGAATAATGCGTGTTCCGTTGTAAACGAAAGGCCAAATACTTCTTCAGTGCGCTTAATAATCTTCTCAGCTTCCGCTACCACTTCCGGGCCAATGCCGTCCCCCGATATTACAGCGATTTTCTTCGTCTCTGTCATGGTCAATCACTCCTTAAGGTATGTATAATGTATTCGTCCGTTTTATCCTTAGTTATTGTTGTATCACACAACCAAATGGTTTGACCAAGATATAGAATCTATGGCCTTTATAAGTTTTTCCTATAAGCATTCTAAAAACAGGCCTCCGAACTAATTCGGAAGCCTGTAGAAAGGGCGTTACAGTGTGATACGATCGCGCTTGCTAAAGGTTTTGCGTTTCTCCAGCAATTGGTTCATTGCATCCACATAAGCACGCGCACTTGCCTCCAGTATGTCGGTGCTAAGTCCGCGTCCCTGAGCTGCCACATCATTTTGAGACAGCACCACATGCACTTCACCTAAGGCGTCCTTTCCTCGCGATACAGATTTGATAGAGTAATCGGCAAGAGTTACTTCCTCGGCAGTCACCTTATCGATGGCATTATATATTGCATCAACAGATCCATTGCCTTCAGCCTCTTCCTCGACCATTCCATTTTCTGTCTCGATTGTAACCCGGGCCGTAGGCGTTGAAGCATTACCATAAGTAACAAACATGGTTTGCAGCCTGTATACTTCAGGCGTATCTGTCAGCTTCTCTTCCAGCAGGGCCAGCAGGTCATCATCGGATACTTCTTTTTTCTTATCGGCCAGAACCTTGAACTTAATAAAAGCCTCGTTTACTTGTTCTTCATCCAGATCGTACCCCAGATCAAGCAGCTTTTCGCGGAACGCATGGCGTCCGGAATGTTTGCCGAGCACCAGCTTGCTTTCCTTCAAGCCGATCGATTCAGGTGTCATAATCTCATAGGTGGTTTTTTCCTTCAGCATTCCGTCCTGATGGATTCCAGACTCATGTGCAAATGCATTGGCTCCTACAATCGCCTTGTTGCCAGGAACAACCATTCCGGTGAGCTTGCTGACAAGACGGCTCGTACGGGCAATTTCAGTCAGATTCAGTCCCGTCTTAGCTTGGAAAAATTCATGACGAGTCTCCAGGGCCATCGCAATTTCTTCGATCGCAGTATTCCCTGCTCGCTCACCTATTCCATTTACCGTACCCTCAATCTGATCTGCTCCGTTCATAATGGCCGCAAGTGTATTCGCTGTCGCCATGCCCAGGTCATTATGGCAATGGGCGCTCAGCTGCACCTTCTCTATATCTGGAACGGTTTCTTTCAAATATTTAAAGATTGCACCATACTCCGAAGGATTCAAATAGCCTACTGTATCCGGAATGTTAACAACATTCGCTCCCTCTCGTACTGCCATGCCAACCATTTCAGCCATAAAGTCGTACTCTGTACGTCCAGCATCCTCAAGTGAAAACTCGATTTTAGAAAAATATTTCTTGGCATAACGGATCGCAGCCTGCGCCGTCTCCAGTACTTGTTCTTTCTCCATCCGGAGCTTGAATTTACGATGAATAGGCGATGTCGCAAGAAACACATGAATACAAGGATCCTGCGCACCTTGGAGCGCTTCGCGGACGGCATCGATATCCTGCTCGCGTGAACGGGACAGACCGATGACTGTCACATCTTTTACTGCTCGTGCCACGGCGTTAACAGCTGCTAAATCTCCCGGCGAAGCTGCAGGAAAGCCAGCCTCCATGCGGTCGATTCCCAGCTTTTCAAGCTGAAGGGCAATCTCTACTTTTTCGCGGGTATTTAAGTTTACGCCGGGTGACTGTTCTCCATCCCGCAGCGTCGTATCAAAAACATATATCTTACGCATGCCGACACCTCCTCGAAGTTTATGGCTCTACATAAACTTCCGGCGGCTGGAATATCTTACATCCCATACCGCCGGCAGTTTATGAATTAGTAGTACATTATACGCTCTTACTTCTTGATCCAATGCATCATTTCGCGCAGTTGGGAACCAACAACCTCAACCGGATGCTCGGATTCATTGCGGCGAGTTGCCGTCAGGAATGCACGGCCTGATTGATTCTCCAGGATAAAGTCACGAGCGAATTTACCCTGCTGAATGTCGGACAATACCGCTTTCATCGCTTTTTTCGTTTCATCCGTTACAATACGAGGTCCAGTTACATAATCACCATACTCCGCCGTGTTACTGATGGAATCACGCATGGAAGCAAGTCCGCCTTCATAGATCATGTCAACGATGAGCTTTAGTTCATGCAGACACTCGAAGTAAGCCATTTCAGGAGCATAGCCAGCCTCAGTCAGCGTTTCAAATCCGGCCTTGATCAATGCGGATACACCACCGCACAATACAGCTTGCTCACCAAACAGGTCGGTTTCTGTTTCTTCGCGGAACGAAGTTTCGATAACGCCTGCACGTGTACAGCCAATACCTTTTGCATAAGCAAGACCGATTTCTTTTGCTTGTCCAGTTGCATCCTTCTCAACAGCGATGAGGCCCGGAACACCAAAGCCTTCAACATACGTACGGCGAACCATGTGACCTGGGGATTTAGGAGCAACCAGGAGAACATCATTATCTTTAGGAGCTACAATCTGTCCGAAATGTACGTTAAAGCCGTGAGAGAACATGAGTGCCGCGCCTTTTTTCAAGTTAGGTTCGATGTCATTTTTATAAACAGCTGCTTGAGTTTCGTCAGGCATCAAGATTTGAACGACATCTGCGCGTTTTACTGCTTCAGCAACTGACAGCACTTCGAAACCGTCATTCTTTGCTTTATCGAAAGATTTTCCTTCGCGAAGACCGATGACCACGTTAATTCCACTATCACGCAGGTTTTGCGCTTGGGCATGACCCTGGCTTCCATATCCGATTACTGCAATCGTTTTGTCTTTCAGAACGCTTAATTCTGCATCTTGTTCATAATAAGTAGTTACTGGCATTTTATAAGTCCTCCTTTGATTTAAAACCCTTCATGAATGAGCGGGTATTTCAACAGACCCGGCTGCCCCGATCTCCTGAAACACCCGCTCCTCATGCATCCGGGTGTGTATCTCATTCTAATTGTTATATAAATATATCCAGCTATTAAGCATTGCCGCGAATCATTGCCGTTGTGCCTGTACGGGTCAGTTCCTTGATTCCATAAGGCTTCAGCAGTTCAATCATCGCATCAATCTTCCCTGTATCACCAACAACCTGGATCATCATATTGACCGCTCCGATATCAACAACCGATGCACGGAATGTATCAACTACACCAAGTATTTCTGGTCTTGCCGCTGGATCAGCCTTGACTTTAATCAGTGCTAATTCTCTAGCTACCATTGGTTTCGAACTCAGGTTAATCACTTTGATTACATCGATCAGCTTGTAAAGCTGTTTCTCGATTTGTTCCAGTGTAGTGTCATCCCCTGTTGTCACAATGACCATACGGGACAATCCAATCTCTTCCGATTGACCTACCGTAATACTCTCAATGTTGAAGCCTCTGCGGCCGAACAGTCCGGACACCCGCTGCAGGACGCCAGGCTGATCGTTTACGAGTACGGCAATGGTATGTTTCATACTCATCATCTTACGCATCCCCCATCAGCATTTGATCAATTGTTGAGCCCTGGGTTACCATCGGATATACATTTTCGCCTTTATCTACTACAAAATCGATAAGTACAGGCCCTGAAGTTTCAAGCGCCTCTGCCCAAGCTGCACGCGCTTCTTCCTTCGTGGTAGCTCTGAGCCCTTTTACTCCGTATGCTTCAGCAAGCTTTACGAAATCCGGGCTTCCTGAAAGATCGATATGACTGTATCGGTTATCATAGATCAGTTCCTGCCACTGGCGAACCATTCCGAGCACCTGGTTATTGATGACCACGATTTTTACAGGAATGTTATTGATGGCGCAAATGGCTAGCTCCTGTGAACACATCTGCATGCCGCCGTCGCCGTTAATCGAGATAACTAACCGTTCCGGATGTGCCATCTGGGCACCAATCGCTGAAGGAAATCCGAAGCCCATTGTTCCGAGACCGCCGGATGTAATCCATGAACGCGGATGGTTGAACTTATAATACTGAGCCGCCCACATTTGATGCTGACCTACGTCCGTTGCTACAATCGCTTCACCATTAGTCGTTTCGTTAAGCATTTCGATAACCCACTGCGGCTTCAGCACGGTATCAGAATCCGTATATCTGAACGGGTATTCTGCCTTCCACTTACTGATTTGCTCTCTCCAAGCGTCCGCTTTTACTGCTGCCGGTGCGTCCGGATTCAGCATTTCGAGTACCGTTTTGATATCGCCGACTATCGGAATATCAGTAGGGACGTTTTTACCGATCTCAGCAGGATCGATATCGATATGAACAATTTTGGCATGTGGAGCAAAACCATTGAGTTTTCCGGTTACCCGGTCATCGAATCTGGCTCCTATGTTAATCAGCAAATCGCAGTTCTGAATCGCATGGTTAGAGGTGTACGTACCATGCATCCCCGGCATCCCCGTCCACAGCTCGTGTCCGCTCGGGAAAGCACCGAGACCCAATAGCGTTGTTGTAATCGGAATTTGGGTCTGCTTAACGAATTCGTAAAGCTCTTCATGTGCCCCTGAATAGATTACGCCGCCGCCAGCTAAAATCATTGGACGCTCTGCATCTTCAATCGCCCGGTACAATTTATCGAGCTGTAAACGATTCGGAATCGTGCAAGGGTTATATCCTCTCAGATTGATGTGCTCACCCGGGGTAAACAGCGCCTTGGCTGCCGAAACATCTTTCGGAATGTCGATCAGCACTGGCCCTTTACGTCCTGTCGATGCGATATGAAAGGCTTCATGGATGACTCGCGGCAGGTCTTCCACATCACGAACCAGGTAGCTGTGTTTCGTGATCGGCATTGTAATGCCTGTGATGTCGGCTTCCTGGAACGCGTCTGTTCCGATTAGCGATGTGGCTACGTTCCCCGTAATCACAACCAACGGGACTGAATCCATATATGCCGTTGCAATGCCAGTGACGAGGTTGGTTGCCCCAGGTCCTGACGTTGCAATGCAGACACCGACTTTGCCGCTTGCCCGGGCATATCCGTCAGCTGCATGAATTGCACCTTGCTCATGGCGGGTCAAGACATGCTTGAAATCCTCAAATCCATACATGGCATCGTAAATGTATAGTACGGCCCCTCCCGGATATCCAAAGACACACTCAACACCTTCCAAAAGAAGGCTCCGAAGCAGGATTTCCGATCCTGTAATCACTTCGGGCTTCATCCATTTTTCTCGTAATTGTTCTGTAGACCGCACTTCTGGAGTTTGCGCGCTCATCAGTCATCCTCCTCTCAAATAATGGATCTTTTCTTCAAGCATGAATAATAAAAAAACCTTCCGCCCTCCACTCCGGATTTCTCCGTGTGAGGGACGAAAGGTTTAGCTTCCGTGGTACCACCCATTTTTGCTTCACATCTCGCAATGCAAAGCCTCAGCAGGTATGAAGCATAAAACAATAAGAAACCATCGCTTCAATATCTGCGGTTCGTAACGAGAACCATACGATTTCCCCTAATAGAGTATTGACCTGTTAATGCGTTGAAGCATTAGCCTATCCTTTTTCAGGGAAACAGCTCCGAGGTGAGCTCGTATAAAAGGGATTTTGGTGGTGGTTGCAGCTAATCCATCCACTCTCTGAGCAAAAGAGCCCTTTAAACTTCGTCCTCATCATTGCCGATCAAATTATTCGTTAAAATGTTTAGAAACATTATATGATTGGTTGATTCTAGAAGTCAACATATTTATTTTACTTCTTGCGCGGAATTACTGTTGATTATCCAGTAACTGGAGTGTTCTAACACGCTCCTAACCCTTGCCACATATGATAATCCGAGGCTTTATTAAAGGTGTGAAGGGAGGCAGGATTGGATGATTCGCTACCGAAATTCCAAGCAGGACGATCCCATTATTATGCAATTAATCGAGTCGCAGCTCGTACCTCTATCGCATCTGAGTCCCAAAGAGATAGAACTTATTCGCAAGGATATTCCGACAAGACTCCAGCGAGGCGTAACCTTTGTTGCCTCTCCGAGCAGAAAGGCCTCTTCGGTCGCTTTTGTCCATTTTATGCTTCATGGCGAGCTTTTATTTATTGATATGTTAGCCGTTGAACCAGCCGCTCAGCGGAAGCGCTGGGGAAAATCTTTGATGGAATATGCCGAAAATTTCGCTGTATCCCGCGGATGTAAAAGAGCCAAGGTCATGGTCGATTGGGGCAATCATAAGGGGCTCTCCTTTTATCAAAAAATGGGCTACCAAATCGTCCGGATTATAACGCCTAACAAATGTTATGAACTGGAAAAAAATCTAGCGCTTGTTTACCAAAAGAATCCGCCTGGGTAACCTCCAAAACCAAATCCTGGGCCAACGAAGCCAGGACCAACAAATCCAGGTCCAACGAATCCAGGTCCAAAACCACCAAAGCCAAATGGTGACGTTCCTATGGCCAACAGATCAAAAAGCACAAGCGGCGCTAACGCCTTCGTCTTCACTTTCTTTCCTTCTACCGGCTCCAGCAAAAGCCGATTTCCAGAGACACGAACGAGCTTGCCGGTTACAAAACTCCCGTCTTTCGTATACGCATAAATCTGCTTACCCACATATTGTTTTACTTCAGCTTTACTGACAGGCCTACGCATAAAATCCCTCCTTCGATTTATACGATTCAGTATATTTCCGGAAGAACTTGAACGCTTGTTTTATCGCCTGTATGAGCAATAAAGGGCAGATAACACAAAAAAAGAACCGCTGATTAATCAGCGGTTCTTTTCTATGCTTATATCTTAAGCATTCACTTTTTCTTTAGCTACAGTTGCCAAAGAATTGAATGCGTTCAGGTCGTTTACAGCCAGATCAGCCAGCATTTTGCGGTTGATATCCACGCCAGCCAGTTTCAGGCCATGCATCATTTTGCTGTAAGACAAGCCATTTTGACGCGCAGCAGCATTGATACGTACGATCCACAATTTGCGGAAATTACGTTTTGTCTGACGACGGTCACGGTATGCGTATACCAGGGATTTCATAACCTGCTCGTTAGCAGTTCTGAAGATACGGTGTTTAGAACCGAAATAACCTTTAGCAAGCTTCAATACTTTTTTATGTCTACGACGAACAACGAATCCGCCTTTAACTCGTGCCATATTAAAAGACCTCCCAATAATTGTTGTTTACTATTTCAAGTTAGCCAAGCCTTGCTTCAAACGTTTAACATCTCCAGGTGCCATAACAGGGCTAGTCCCGAGGACACGCTTAGCACGCTTGGATTTGTGGGAAAGCAAGTGGTTTTTGTAAGCTTTGTAACGTTTCACTTTACCAGTACCGGTAATTTTGAAGCGGCCTTTCAGGCTGCTGTGTGTTTTCATTTTAGGCATAGTAACAACTTCCTCCTCATAAATGTCTCTTAGGCTTTAGGAGCCAAGATCATAATCATGCTGCGGCCTTCCAGCTTAGGCTGGCGCTCCACGATGCATAGATCAGCAACTTCAGTTTTAACGCGTTCTAAAATCTTCTGGCCAATGTTGGCATGAGTGATTTCACGACCGCGGAAACGCACAGAGCATTTCACCTTATCGCCGTCTTTCAAAAACTTTACGACATTGCGAAGCTTCGTTTGATAATCGTGCTCCTCAATGTTAGCTCGGAACCATACTTCCTTGATATCAACGATTTTCTGGTTCTTACGGGCTTCTTTCTCTTTCTTCTGCTGCTCATAGCGGAATTTTCCGTAATCCATGATGCGGCATACAGGCGGCTTTGCCTGAGGAGCCACGTTCACCAGGTCAAGATTAAGATCCATTGCCATTTGAAGCGCTTCGCGAATCGGTTTGATACCAATCTGTTCGCCCTCTGCGCCAACCAAACGTACTTCCTTCGCCCGAATTTCGTCATTGATCATATGTTCCTTACTGATAGTACTCCACCTCCAAATTGTTTAATTCCTATTGTCATAAGACAAAAATAAAGGGATACCGATTTAATCACCGGCATCCCTATTTGATACACATCTCAAGAAATGAAGTTTTCATTCATTCGTAGATTTCGTGATCAAACCAGCCAACATGTTGTCGGTCAGGTGAGAAGCGGCGCTTCTGCTTACAATCAGTATTCAGTTTGACACCAAAGTATCTTAACACATCATCATCCCAGTGTCAACAACATTCTGCAATGTTTATAATCAGCCCTGCTTACTCTGAACTTCTTCCAGACGAACCACACGGGTATGCTCTGTATGGCTCCACTGCTTGTTGTTCTGTGTAAAGAACGCATAAACCGTAATCGGATACCAAGACAGCAGATATACCGGGAACAGGATCAGATAAGCATAAACTTTCTTAAACGTTACTTTCTCCAGGATCATAGCGATCATGAAGGTAAAGACATTCGCAGCAATCGCTGTAAAGCTGAGCCATACCGGCAGATGACCGTACAGGTTCGCGATATTCGGACCATCAAAGAATGCCGAATCGACCCACAGCACCGCAGTTAGTATAAACGTGAGCAATACAATATATACATTGACTCCGTATAACGCCAGGTCAAGCTTGACGATACTGCGCTCTTTAATCGCACGCCAGAGCAGCGGGAAGAAATAACGGCGCGCTACCGTAAAGTGACCCTGCATCCAGCGCAAACGTTGTCTTGCGGATGCCTTAAAGGTCAATGGCTTCTCATCGAACACCTTGGCGTCATAGTTAAATTTCGGATAAATACCGCGCATGACACTACGCATTGTAAACTCCAAATCTTCAACCAGGCTGGTTGCTCCCCAACCAATTTCCTTCAACAGGTTGGTCTCAAAGCACATCCCTGTACCCCCGAGGAAGTTAGCCATATTCAAATTATGGCGGGACAACTGCCACAGACGGTTGATGTACCAGTAAGATACACCATATGCTGCTGTAATCCATGAATCTTCCGGGTTCTTCGTATCGATATAACCTTGAATAACCTTGGCCCCAGAGCACAGATCATTGTTCATTTCAATCAGGAAATCCGGATGAGCCAGATTGTCGGCATCGAACATAACAACTGCATCGAACTGACGAGGCATAGCCCACAATTCTTTCAGCATCCATTCAATCGCATAGCCCTTACCACGGAGATTCTGATTCGTACGGACACAAGCATTCATTCCGTGTTCACGGACGATTTCGGCTGTGCGATCCGTACAGTTATCACAAATTACGAACACTTCGTATAATTCTTTTGGATAGTTGAGCTTCTTTAAATTTTCCATCAGCGCTCCGACCACTTGCTCTTCATTGTGGGCTGCAACCAGTACCGCAAATGACTTCGTCGGTTCGAAATTCTTCTTTTTCTTTTTCTTGTACAGACCAAATAAAGAGAATACGAACTGGTACACACCAACCGCGGCCAATAATATTTGAAGCGCGATAAAGATGGCGTCTGTCATGATTCCCCATTACCCCCTTTTAATACCCTGAGAATGTGTTTTTTTCTATTTCTCTAGTTTATTTTAGTTTCATGACCCTTTGTTACTGTCTTTGTCTACATTCAGCTCCGGTGTCACGGAAGCTGTTTCGCACGTCATATCGATTTTCCACACTTTAAGATCATTTGTCAAAAGCGTGAATTGCTCTAATTTCCAAGTATATTGTTAAATAGAGCGCCACTTGCCTCCGGCATGCCAGCAAGCTTCGATTCAAACGGCATTAGTTCTTATTTTCATCTGTTTTCTTACTTTTTATTTCTCTGCACGTCTTTTACTTCAGAAAAATGTGCTCTTTATATCTTTAACAGATGAACGGGAGAAAAAGTTTGGATTATACACTTCAATTTTTTTTAAACTTTTGTCTCTCATTTGAACCATTGTAGCGATAACTTTGATTCAAGTCAAAAGACCACAGTCCTTTATTTTCGTCAAATTTCGAACCAGCTGCATCTGTTATTCTGATGACTAAAACCTGCAGACCCTTATAACGTATGATATATAAGCAAAACAGGACAAAAGTCCTTTATGCGTTTATCAATTTGTTTATTTCCATTTTTTAGACAACGAAACAACGCCGGCAATCTTTTGCAGAAGCCCTTTCTCAAGAAATCGGGCGCCAGTCAGTTGCATTCTTTCCTTAAAGCCGATATGTTATGGATATGTAATAACGCTGCAGGAACGGGTGAAAAGAGTGGCTAAAAAAAGGGTATTACTGTTATCGGAGGGCTTCGGCGCAGGCCATACACAGGCCGCTCACGCGCTCTCAAGCAGTTTACGTCAGTTATCCCCGAATGTTCAAACAAGGGTCCTGGAACTTGGAAGTTTTCTAAACCCGAAGATAGCACCGCTGATCATTTCGGCCTATCGCAAAACCCTAACGTCGCAACCTAGACTGATCGGTTATATGTATCGGCATCAAAAGTCCTTTAACCGGTTCACTACGCTGGCGTTACACCGGATTTTCTATACAAGCACCAAAAATGTGGTGAGACAGCTAAGACCCGACATTATTGTATGCACACACTTCATACCAAGCGCTGTTATTTCCCGACTAAAGCGCTTAGGGACAAATATTCCTTTATGCACGGTCATAACGGATTATGATGCACATGATACCTGGATCAGTCCAGAGGTCGATCGGTATTTCGTCTCAACACCAGAGGTAAGGCGCAAACTGCTTAATCGCGGCGTTTCACAGGCGAAAATCCAAGTGACAGGCATTCCGATCCACCCTCATTTCTGGGAACGTCCCAGCAAAGAGGAGATTCGGGCGAAATTTAATCTTTCTGACATGCCTACTGTCCTGGTAATGGGCGGCGGCTGGGGAATGATGAATGACCAGGTCGTTCATGAATATTTGACAAGATGGCGTGAAGAGATTCAGGTTATATTCTGTTTCGGGAATAATGATAAGGCAAGGTACGAAATGGAGAGCAATCCACGCTACCAGCACCCTAATATAAGGATATTCGGGTTTACACGGGAAGTGGATAAATTGATGGAGGTTTCTGACCTGCTTGTAACCAAGCCGGGAGGAATGACCTGCACAGAAGGACTTGCTAAAGGTATTCCCATGCTGTTTCATCATCCTCTCCCCGGACAGGAAGAGGAGAATTTCCACTATTTCACTGCGCAGGGCCTTGGTGAGCCGATAACCTCTCTTGAGGTAATTGGCAAATGGATGAACAAATTGATTTATCAATACGATGAAATCTCCATGCGCCGATCACAAAATTTAGAGGACATTCAGCGATATCATCCCATGCAAAGTGCGCGGAGTATTCTGGATATGCTGGAAAATGAAAAGGTGCACTCCTGATGATCAGGGGGCACCTTTTTTTGTCATACTGAAAAACATATTTCTTCTATTATAATAATGCAAGCGCTATCATGGTCTGTTCAGTCATATAAGAAGGAAGCAGGCCCTTCTTATTTACCGTATTTGTCCAGGCGAATGGCCTGATACTCAGCAAGCGCTTCTGAACCGACAATCACTTCACAGCGGTTAATCTTGACGCCTTGTCCTACGAATTTGGTCTCGTATTCTGTCATTACAAATTGTTCATTCAGCCCTTCCCGGTGAAGATCAAGCGAAATGTTAGTCATTTGCAATCCATAATCTGCAAAAGAATTCAACGAGAATTCAAACAGGGTGACTGAATCCGTCTTAAAATGAATTTGTCCTCGCTCATTCATAATTATCTTATATTTATCTAAAAATCTTGGATGGGTTAAACGGCGGCGAGCATGCTTGGTTTTCGGCCAAGGATCACTGAAATTGAGATAAATACGCTCAATCTCGCCCGGTTCAAACACTTCCTCGACATTCTCGATATTCATCAAGGCAAGCTTCAGATTTGGAGGTGTCTCCAATCCTTCAGCTGCCCAGACATCACGGCCCTTTTCACTCGCCCGGCGGATCAATTCATCGTACATATCCACCCCGATAAAATTTACATCCTGGTGTTTATAGCTCATCTGACTGATAAATTGTCCCTTACCCATACCGAATTCAACATGAATCGGCTTATCGTTACCGAACAATGAAGCCCATTTCCCTTTATATTGCCGGGGATCCAGAACAACCAAATCCTCCTGCTGCTCCAAACTTTCCCGGATTCCTTTTCTTCCACGTAGACGCATGATATACCTCCGAAACTTATCCTATGAATTGACTTATACTGAAACATTGTGACGAAGTTATCTCCAAATGTAAAGGGCCAAAAGAAAAAGGAACCTCATTCTTTTGCACAAGACAAAATAAAGGGTTCCTTTTTCGGTATATTTGGAATTGGGGTTCCGCGGTAGTTAAACTGCGAATTGTCTACCGTTCTTCAACTGCAAAGTCAAACGACTTCTCAAATGCAGCCCGAATTTTCCGTTGTGCAGAGGCTTTAATCTCATGATTGGCGTTAAATTCCACTCCAGTTAGAGCTAAAGCTTCATCCGGGGTAAACTCCACAGTGATTCTTGCTTTCTGATCTTTCATGGTGGTTTGAGCTGAATTCATTCTGATCACCTCTATGATGACAGTATATCCACAAAACAACATGAATATGAATTCTATTTGCTGATTTTTAATTAACCACTCTTCGCTGCAGTGAAACCAATCATTCATAAAAAAAACTACTTTATAAATTAATAATAGCAATTTCATGAAATACGAGCAAGTGACGGAAGGCGGAAGTTTTCCGGGCATGACTTAAGGATCTTTTTTTTGATACAATATATCAAGTATCCGTTTTAAGCTGTGAGAAATATCCTAAAGATTTCAAAAGGAGAAACCATGAAACCATCTCTTACATCCGCCCCGCTGCTCTGGGGCGATAAACGATTTCATACATGGAATTATGAAATGAGAAACCAGTTCCAGGACAAAGTTTTCAAGGTGATGCTTGATGCAGGCTTTACTTGCCCGAACCGTGACGGCACCATTGCCAAGGGCGGATGCACCTTTTGCAGTGCTCGGGGCTCTGGCGATTTTGCAGGACGCAGACGCGATGACCTCGTAACCCAGTTCAATACTATTCGCGACAAGCAGCATCAGAAATGGCCGCATGCCAAATATATTGGCTACTTCCAAGCTTATACCAACACGTATGCGCCTGTGGAGGAGCTAAGGGAATACTTCGAGGTTATTTTAGAACAGCCTGGCGTTGTAGGATTATCGATTGCCACCCGTCCGGATTGTCTCCCGGATGATGTTGTCGAGTATTTGGCCGAGCTGAACGAAAGAACTTATCTGTGGGTCGAAATGGGTCTTCAGACAATCCACGACTCCACCTCTGAGCTAATTAACAGGGCACATGATACCGCATGTTACCTGGAGGCCGTTGAGAAACTTCGCAAGCATAATATTCGGGTGTGCACACACATCATCTATGGCCTTCCTCAGGAGAGTCATGAAATGATGCTCGAAACCGGACGAGCCGTGGCTAATATGGACGTTCAAGGAATTAAAATTCATCTGCTTCACCTGATGCGCAAGACGCCAATGGTGAAGCAATACGAAGCCGGTCTCCTCCGTTTCCTTGAACAGGACGAGTACACCAAGCTCATTGTAGATACCTTGGAGTTCCTTCCTCCGGAAATGATCGTTCATCGCCTCACCGGAGATGCGCCGCGTGATCTGTTAATTGGACCGACCTGGAGCTTGAAGAAATGGGAAGTTCTAAACGGAATTGATCGGGAGTTAAAAGAGCGTGATACCTGGCAGGGTAAAATGTGGAGGAAATGCTGATGGGCTTTCTTTCTGTGTTAAGTTTTGCTCACAAGCTTGCAGCAGAGCGTCTCAAGTCAAGCGGAATTGCGGTCGATGCTACAGCAGGCACGGGGGCTGACACCCTCATTCTGGCGAAAGCAGCCGGCCCTCGCGGCCGCGTCTTTGCCTTTGACATTCAGCAGGAAGCATTGGAATTGACACGCCGCAGGCTTATGAAGGAGCCCTCTGAACGACTAGCAGAAGTCTCCCTGTTTCAGGACAGCCATTCCAATATGCAAGCGCATATACCTGCAGAATATCACGGTAAAATCTCAGTCATTATGTTCAATCTGGGCTACCTGCCCTCGGAGCAAGCGGATAAAAAGATCATTACCTCATCTGACAGCACCTTGCCCGCACTCGAAGCCAGCCTTAAGCTGCTTTCACCTGGAGGTATCGTTACGATTGTTGTTTACCCGGGACATGAAGGCGGAGGACAAGAAGCCGCTGCTGTCGAGGCTTGGGCCTCAGCCCTCCCCCAGCGCACAGCTCAAGCTATTGTGTACCGGGGTCTGCAGCGTCCTAATGCACCATTCCTTATTGCGCTCGAGCGAAAAAAGCCGTTATGATAAGCAGGTAGGAAATGTGATTCAATTCGTAAGCGTATGCAGTTATAGAATACTACAACATGTTGAAAGGTAGTTGAGGCATCATGACAAAACCGTATCCTTTGTTATTTCAACCAGAATTTAAAGAACGTGTATGGGGTGGCCGGGCTCTAGAACAGTTCGGTCTTAGCATTCCTGAAGGTCATATTGGTGAAGGCTGGATGATTGCCGATCACCCTAACGGTACTACAACCGTGATTAACGGTGAATTAGCTGGGCTTGGCCTAGATCAAGTCCGCGAGCAATTCGGTCCCGAATGGTTCGGCAAACAGGGCTTCTCCGAGGTTAATGGACGTTTTCCCCTTTTAATCAAGCTTCTTGATTGCAATGATGATCTGTCCGTTCAAGTACATCCTACTGATGATTATGAAGGACTACCTAAAGGCGAGTTGGGCAAAACTGAAATGTGGTACGTCCTGGCTGCCAAGCCTGATGCTAAAATCATCTATGGCCTGAAGGAAGGCGTTACCCGTGAAGACCTGAGGAAAGCACTCGAGAACGGAACTGTTATGGAGACGCTTCAAGAAGTTCCTGTCAAGGCTGGCGATACATTTTACATACCTGCCGGAACTGTCCATGCCCTCTGTGCCGGCGTTGTGGTAGCTGAAATCCAGCAGAATTCGGATACAACCTACCGCATTTTCGACTATAACCGTCCAGGTCTTGACGGTAAACCGCGTGAGCTCCATATTGAGGATTCCCTGAATGTCACGGCATATGAAGGCTCCGGCGCTTCAACCATGAGCACTGAAGGCGCAGTACCAGGAGAATGGCTGCAATTAGCTAAATCCCCTTATTTTATCGTTGAAAAAGGTATTTTTGAAAGCCCTTGGAGCCTCTCGACTACAGAAGACAGCTTCACGATCCTTGTAATATGTGATGGTGAAGGCACATTGAAATGGGATGGCGGCTCCATAGCCTATACCTCAGGACAATGCTTCCTGCTGCCTGCAAACCTTGGTTCTTACACACTGGAAGGAAACTCAACAGTTCTTCGTTCTTATCTTCCTTAATATTCTGATTTGGATTTAGTATCACGAGGCAAAAATATTGTTTTGTGGAGGTGTGGGGAAGTATGCAATCCGAAACGTTTACGATGCCTAACAATCAGGCAATGAACGTATTTGTATATCAATGGCTTCCCGATCCTGACAAGGATGTGAAGGCCGTTCTGCAGATTGTTCACGGTGTTAGTGAGACCGGAGCAAGATATGAAGGTCTCGCCTCTCTGTTGACGAAGCATGGATATGCCGTATATGTTAATGATCATCGCGGACACGGCAGAACAGCGGAGAACCTTCAAGCTTTAGGAGACGCGGGAGAGAACGGGTTTGAAGGAATGATAGATGATATTATCCTCCTCTCTTCGATCATTAAGCAGAAGCACGCTCATATTCCTCATTTCTTGCTTGGCCACAGCATGGGATCTTTCATAACGCAGAGAATTATGTGCACTGATTCCCGGCATTTTGATGGTTTTATCCTGTCAGGATCTAACGGTCCACGAGGTTTGCTGAAGTTCGGAGAGATTCTTGCTGCAACCCAGGCCAAAATAAAGGGAGATACTCACCGAAGCATCCTAATTAATGCCATTGTATTCGGCCCATATAACAAAGGATTTGGACCGATTCGGACACCATTCGACTGGTTATCCCGCGATCCGGAAGAAGTCGACCGCTATATAAATGATCCTTACTGCGGACAAATATGCTCTGCCCGTTTCTTCCGGGAATTCTTTCAGCTGCTCCAGCAGATTCATAAACCTGAAATGCTGAGCAGGCTTGAAAAAGATAAGCCGGTCTATATCTACTCCGGTGAAGAAGATCCTGTGGGGATGCACGGAAAAGGCGTTCGAAAGCTCATCGAGCTATACAAGAAACTTGGTGTTAAACATCTGGAATATCGACTTTACCCCGGCGGACGTCATGAAATGCTGCACGAGACGAACCGGGATGAGGTTGCTGCCCATATTCTTGAATGGCTGGAACGGCAAATCCATGAATAAGGGTAAATTATACGAACAGTAGTTTAGAAATAACAGTGCCTTCTACGGATTGAAACCAATTCATGGAAGGCACTGTTATTTTTTTAAAAAGTGTTAAGTTTGTAACATTCAAAACTAAACAGTCGTGTTACCATGATGAACGTCGCTTTTTCAAATATTCAAAAATTCAGATATATAAACATTAGAAATCAAGGAGATAACAATTATGGACCGAGGGATTCAACAGTTTAAAGCGGATTTTTTCAAAGCACTCTCCCATCCCATGCGGATCCGCATCCTGGAGATATTGAGTCAGGGAGAGCGGAATGTAAATGAGCTTCAGGCCCTGCTTGGATCAGAAGGGTCCGCTGTATCGCAGCAGCTTTCCGTACTTCGCTCTAAAAACCTGGTCAATACGGTAAAGGAAGGCACAACCGTTATTTATTCACTGCGCGATCCTTTGATTAGCGATCTATTGGAAGTAGCACGTCAAATATTTAACAATCATCTGGTAGAGTCCATCTCGCTTCTGGAGGATATCAGGAAGCTATCATGAAATTAATACATGGAAGTAACACTTGAATGAATACTAATAAAAAGAAGGGTATAACTAATGAAATGGATGGGACAATTCAGTAATTACTCAGTAAATGCTTTTCGTAAGGATTTAATGTCTGGGTGCATCGTAGGGATCGTCGCCATTCCGTTAGGGATGGCTTTTGCTATTGCTTCGGGCGTTAAGCCCGAGTATGGCTTGTACACTACTATTATCGCAGGCATATTAATCTCTCTGCTCGGCGGTTCGAAATTTCAGATCGGCGGCCCAACAGGGGCATTCATACCGATCCTGCTTGCAATCGTTCTTCAATACGGCTATGAAAATCTGCTGATTGCCGGATTTCTGGCCGGCATATTTCTCGTGTTGATGGGGCTTCTGCGCCTCGGCTCATTAATTCGCTTCATACCGAAGCCGGTCACCATCGGTTTCACATCAGGCATCGCGGTCACCATTTTCAGCGGTCAAATCGCTAATTTTCTGGGGCTGCAAGGTGTAGAACGTCATGAGTATTTTTTCGATAACATGCGCGAGATCTTCTTACGCATTTCTTCACTTAATGTATACAGTGTGCTTATCGCCGTCATCTGTCTTGCTATATTGATCATTACACCTAAGCTCCTGCCAAAGGTCCCGGCATCTCTGGTAGGGATCATCGTAACCACATTGATTGCTGCATGGCTATTTCCCGGCAAGGTTACGACGATTGGCTCAGCTTATGGAGTGATTCCCGCTGGACTGCCACAATTCACTCCTATTCATCTGACCTGGGACCGGGTTATGACCATGATTCAGCCTGCGCTTATTATCGCCTTGCTCGGAAGTATTGAGTCTCTGTTGTCAGCTGTTGTCGCCGACGAAATGACAGGAACGAAGCATAACAGCAACCGGGAACTAATCGGACAAGGTGTAGCGAACATGGCCGCTCCCCTGTTTGGCGGTATCCCAGCTACAGGTGCGATCGCTCGTACAGCAACAAACATTAAAAGCGGGGCGACTTCGAAGGTATCAGGCATTATTCATGGCGTTGTCGTTCTGTTGATTGTTGTTCTGTTCGCACCCTATGCTTCGAATATCCCGCTCGCTAGTATGGCTCCGATTCTTATGGTTGTAGCCTGGAATATGAGTGAACATAAATCGTTTCGACATATGCTCAAGACCCGGACAGGAGACTCGCTTATTCTGGTTGTCACCTTCCTGCTGACGGTATTCACGACATTGACAGTTGCGGTTGAAATAGGACTGGCCTTGGCTGTAGTGCTGTTCCTTAAACGAATGAGCAGCATGATGGCGGTAAATAAGGTATTACCGGACCACTCCTCTCATAAAGAAAAGGTGCAGCCGCATATTGTAACGGAAGAACACAACTGCCCACAGATCGGTATGTATAATATCGAGGGGCCTCTATTCTTTGGAGCTACCCATACATTCGGAAGCTTCGGACAAAAGCTGCTCGCAGATCCTGAGCTTCAAGTCGCTTTGCTCCGGATGGAGAACGTTCCCTACATGGATACATCCGGCGAATCGAACTTCTCCAGACTCATTAACAACCTCAAAGAGCAAGGGGTCCTGGTTGTCATCTCCGGCATTCAGCAGCAGCCTAGACAGCTGCTCATGAAAACAGGATGTTACCCGGTGATTGGTGATGAGCATTTCTTTGAGCATACAGGAGAAGCCTTGAATTATGCTCTCCGGAACATTAAGTATAATCAGTGTGCATCATGCACGCAGTGTGCATTCCGGGAATGCGAAGAGTTACGCCGTGACGGTCAGCTTCGTCAGAAGCAAATTTCCTAATCCCATTAACACGTGGGGTTGAAAACTACTCTGTAAACTAAAAACAAGCAGGACGCCAAGAGATGAAGACTCTGGGCGGCCTGCTTGTTTTTGTTCAATTACGATGAATTTTTCTTTAATATAACTTAATCCTCCGGCGTACGATCAATGATGAGCTGCGTGACTTCGGTGTAGTCCCCTCGCTCCACTTCCTCCCGGGTCGCTTCCTCCCGAAGCATGCCATTGCTGTCGAGCCCAGGTGCAACGGTGGGTTCATTCTCATCTTTACGTCCGGGATTCTTATCGTCGATCATGACCATCACCCCTCTATCCGTTAGAATGCCGGATCCCAGGTGATTTTAAACCGATTTTGTGAAATATAACGGACGCCCATCCTCTGTCTGCTGGTACAGCACAACTAGCATGGTCTGGGATGGACGTTCCCCATTCTCAGATACTCCGCTGCTGCCATGGTGAATGACTTCTTCCAGATTGAAAGGAAGCATCTCGATCATCGCATGCTTTTGCAGCTCCCGTTCTCCAAGCCCAAGCTCAGCGAAGCCTTCAGAGAACTCAGCCTGCTGTTCAACAGCCTGTTTCAAATGAGCAGCCCATTCCGTTTTGTCCTGTACGAAATCCCACCAAATTTTCCGCGGCTTATATTTATGTCCCAGGAAATAATCGAATTTCATCAGTCCAACAATAACCTCCATTCGAGGCGTTTGACGATCTTTGAGGAACGCTGTCAGCCTTGTGAACAGGTCCTCCAGCTGATGGCCGATCTTTTGCCATCCTTGCGCTTCCCAATAATCACCAAACTCCTGAAAGAAATCGAATGGAGACGTAAATTCATGTGCCATTAAATATTGAATGGTATGGTCCATACGATGTGCATTCCAGTACTTTTCCAGCACATCCTCCAGACGTTTAAGCTTTACGATGTCCGAGAAAGGCAGTACATCACTGCTTAAAATCTCATAAGGCGCATGGTCCATATACGTATAATTGTATTTATCAGCATCAATTCGAAGTCCGGTACCTCGCAGCATCTTCAAGAAGCCAAGCTGAAGCTCTTCCGGACCGAGTGCGAACACATCATTAAACGTCTTGCGGAAGGTATCATAATCTTCCAGCGGAAGGCCGGCTATTAAATCCAGATGCTGGTCAATCTTGCCGCTTTCCTTAATCATATTCACGGTACGTGACAGCTTGGTGAAATTCTGGCGCCGCTTTACCATCTCATTCGTCGGATCGTTCGTAGACTGAACACCGATCTCGAAGCGGAAGATGCCTGGAGGAGCATTCTCAGCCAGATACTCCAGCACCTCCGGTCGCATGATATCAGCCGTGATCTCGAACTGGAACACACACCCCTGATGATTCTCAATCAGAAACTGGAACATCTCCATCGCATAATCGCGTTTGATATTAAAGGTGCGGTCCACGAATTTGATCAGCTTCGCACCATTTTCAATTAGATATAGAATATCGGACTTGGTCCGCTCGATATCGAAATAACGAACACCCACTTCAATGCTCGAGAGACAGAACTGACAGTTAAACGGGCAGCCGCGGCTTGTCTCAAAATACACCACACGCTTGCCCAGATGAGGTATATCCTCCGCAAACCGGTGCGGAGAAGGCAGATCACCGAGCTCAGCCTTCGGACGCGGCGGGTTAATGATCACTTCATCATTTTTCCGGTAAGCTGCTCCGAATACAAGATGATATTTGCGGTCGCCTTCAATCTCCTTCAGAAGATGATTCAGCGTCTCTTCTCCTTCCCCGATAATGATGAAATCAACGTTATGAAGCCGCTCCATCCAGTAGGCAGTATCGTAGGACACTTCAGGTCCACCCAAAATAATCGTAACTTCCGGCATAACCTTCTTCACAATATCAATGACCCTGATTGTCTCTTCGATATTCCAGATGTAGCAGGCGAATCCAATGACTGACGGCTTCCGCTGAAACAGATCGGAAACGATGTTCATCACGGGATCCTTAATTGTATATTCGGTCAGCTCGATATCGAAATCCTTCTCACTGTATGCCTTGAGGCAGCGGATAGCGAGTGATGTATGGATGTACTTGGCGTTCAATGTGGATAAAATGACCTTCATGGTTCACGACCTTCGCTAAAAATTATTCCGGTTTCTTATTCGTCCATATTCGTTCTAATGATTACGTTAATTCTTATTTACCGTTATTTCTTTGATTCCATCTATTCATACTCATAAGGATCGTCATGATGGGCGTCCCCCTCTGACTGGTTCAGGAAGAAATCAAGAAACGGCTTTCCGTATTTGCGGAATTTCACTTCGCCGACTCCTTTAACGTTCAGCATTTCATCTTCGTTCTGCGGGCAGACTACGCTCATCTCACGCAATGTCGCATCATTAAAAATAATATATGACGGTACATGCTCCCGGCTTGCCAGCTCACGGCGGATCAGACGGAGCTGTTCAAACACGGTCTCATTAACAGCCGATGGAGAGGCATCTCGGCGTGAACTGCGACGCTGTGACGCTGAGGATGCTGCTCTGGATGGGCGCGGCACCCGCTGCATCACTTCTCTCTGCCCTCTCAGTACCTCTGCTGCAGCGCTTTGCAGCTTCACTACTGGGTACTGCCCTTCCGAAAGGGAAAGAAATCCCTCGGATATTAGCACATTGACCGTCTCCGAAATTTCCTTCTCGGTTCTACCCGACATAACACCGTAGGTTGGTAACCGGTCGAAGCCGTACTCCAGCACTTTTTTGGCACGCGAGCCTTTCAGCACCGATGCAACCATCGATACGCCAAAGCGTTCACGCATCCGGTGAATACAGGAGAAAATCTTCTGTGCGTCCACCGTAATATCAATGAGTTCACGGTCGTCTGTGCATGAGCTGCAGGTTCCGCACGGCTGATCATCATGAGCTTCGCCAAAATAGTTCAGCATGGCACTGCGGAGGCAGCGTGTTGTATAGCAATAGTCGATCATCTGCTGCAGCTTTCGGTATTCATTATGCTTGCGTTCCGGATCCTGCGGATTCTGCTCAATCAGGAATTTCTGTGTCATGATATCCTGTGCGCTGAACAGCAGAATACACTGGCTCTGCTCACCATCACGGCCCGCACGGCCAGCCTCTTGAACGTAGGACTCCATGTTTTTCGGCATATTATAGTGAATGACATATCGAACGTTTGATTTATCAATCCCCATACCAAATGCATTGGTAGCAACGATCACCCGGATATCATCATACAAAAACGCTTCCTGGCTGGAAGCCCGCTCTTCATCGCTCATCCCCGCATGATAGCGTCCAGCAGCCAAGCCCTGCAGCTGAAGGCGCTGGCATAAATCATCGACTTCCTTGCGTGTAGCCGCGTAAATGATACCTGACTCATGCCTGTGTGAAGCTGCATAATTCAGCACGTACTCCCGCTTGTTTTCCCCGCGCAGGACAGACATCTCCAGATTGTCACGCCCAAGACCTGTAACGAATACCTGCGGGTCCTCCAGACGAAGAAGGCGCTGCATGTCTTCCATAACTTCCGGCGTAGCTGTTGCTGTAAAGGCTGCAAGAATCGGGCGCTCAGGTAATCCCTTCACGAACGGGGCTACTGATAAATAGCTTGTCCGGAAATCATGCCCCCACTGGGAGACACAGTGCGCTTCATCAACCGCTACACAGGAAATTTGAAGCTCTGCCATCTCATCCCGGAACCAGTCCAGTTCAAGCCGCTCAGGAGCAACATACAGCAGCTTCAGCTCGCCCCGTCTCGCAGCACGAATTCGCTCATTCACTTCCTTGCCGCTCAAGGTGCTGTTAATATATGCCGCGGATACTCCAGCTGTCGTCAGCGCATCAACCTGGTCCTTCATTAGCGATATTAACGGAGAAATGACGAGTGTTAAACCGGGACGCATCATCGCCGGAATCTGATAACAGATCGATTTACCTCCACCTGTCGGCATAATACCGAGCGTATCACGGCCATCCAGAAGGCTCGCCACAATCTTCTTCTGACCTTCGCGAAAATCAGGATATCCGTAATATTTTTGCAAATATGCACGTGCTGTATTTAAATCCATCGATTCGGAAAGACTTTCATCCACTCTTATCATATGCAAACTCCTAACTCTAACCACTTAGCCCTTGCCTTTGGCGGCAGAAGCTCTATCCTTTCAGTTTACCGAT
>NZ_CDSE01000062.1 GCF_001373415.1 Paenibacillus dakarensis
AAACCGCCATATCGGATCTGAAATAAATCCCTTAAAAATAAACGGAAAATAAATACGATTATTCATTTTTCCTAATGATAAATAAGTAACTTCCCTGTTTCGAAACATATAAAAGCAAACAAGTAAGCCTGCTAGACTAAATCTGGATAAAATAATAGACCATTCTGTATGTGGAACAAACCACTTTATGCTTTCGATTAGAGAATAATACAGCAAGAAGCCTGCAATATACAGTAAACTTATCTTCGCTGTTTCTTTCACTTGCGGTTGAGTGAGTAAGCCGGTTAACAGTAATAAACAGAAGGCCCAAACAAGAGGAATATATAAATATCTATTTTGGACGAGCACCACGGTCATAATGAATAATATAGCTGCAAACAAGTATAATTTAACAGAAATCTTACTCTTCAACTGCTCCATCCTCCATCTTACGGTATCTTTTTGCCAAGCCCTCTCCCTATGAAATTAGCAGATACACGCTCCACACCCGTCTCTTTCGCCCATACCGACAGCTGACCTATATGATGAATTTCATGAGCAATTACATGACGGAGCACTTCCCCGTACTGATATGTATTTACATCCCATGGAACCTTCACGATCATTTGTTCACGTTCATCAGTCACTTTATCTAATAAAGGCTTCAGGTCCTTCCTGTAATCGTCTGACAGTTGTTGAATTAATTCAATGGTTGAGTAATCCTCAAATAATGGTTCAGGGTCATCATATCCCTCTATTCCACGGATCCAGCTGTATTCCACATCCAGGATATGAAAGAGAGTCCTCAGTATCGATCCGACTCCTCCCGTTCGTTCTGCTGTCAATTCTTCGTTTGGTACATCCTTCAGCACGGCAAACCATTCATCGCGAACCTGCCAATTGTATAAAAATAACGAGTACATCGTCGATCAGCCTTTCCTGTTACAAGTATGTAATCCCATTTGATCATAACCTAACATTCCGTTCTGCTCTACTAAGAAATTAATGAGAGGAATAGCTCTCACATATAAAAAAAGCACGCCCTTAATGGACGTGCTTTGCTTTCAAACTATCTGCCAATATTTCTGAATTTCTGTGTGTACGCCTTGGCATCTTGAGCCGTACGCACCCGGTTTCTGCTCCATTCGAGCAGGATGCGGTCAATGTACCGGAAATGAACCTTTCCGGCGAACACAGCTTCTTTCAGAGCCAATAAAATAAGCTCATTCGGATAACGATCTTCATCCACCCAGCCTGAGATCATTTGAAGCTCCATTGGAGATAAAGGTCTGCCGAATTCTTTTTCAAAAATGCGGAACAGATTTGGCTCTTCTTGTTCAGGAGCAGCTTTGGGAGAGGCAGGAGAATTAAAACGATTCACTGCGTCAATGCCTCTATAACTCATCCCCGCAGACTTAAGCCTCTCAGCCTCCTCCTCACTCTCCTTGGCAAGAAGCTGGCCCAGTCTGGTATATAACCCATTCAAATTGTATCGCTCATACTGAATACCACGTTCTTCGTCAGTATGCTCATCGATCGCCAGGAATCCTTCTTTCATCAGCTTTTGCAGAGACATAGCCAGTGTCTCGGAACCCGTACCCGTCACCTGCTGAAGCTCTTCAAGCGAAGGAAAACCGTTATGTTCTACCTGCTGAAATGCAAGCAGATGAATCAATAGCATGCATTCACTGCTGTTCATACCCATAGCATGATAATAGCGAAGTAATGCGTAAGGAATTACGGCCATGCCTTGATTCATACCCGCTGATGCGCCGGCCGCCCATGTATTCGTTTCTCCGGCACGGCTCGCGTGATTCATCAATTCGCTCACCACTTACGGATACAACCGATACAGTGTACGAGGGAACGGAATCGTCTCACGGACATGATCCAAACCGCAAATCCAAGCAACGGTACGCTCAAGGCCTAGACCGAAGCCGGAATGCGGCACGGTGCCGTATTTTCGGAGATCCATATACCACTGATAGGATTCCATAGGCAGGTTATGTTCTTTAAACCGTTCTTCCAGGAGTTCCGGATCATCGATACGCTGGGATCCGCCGATGATCTCTCCATAGCCTTCCGGAGCTATCATATCTGCACACAACACGACTTCCGGACGATTCGGGTCCGGCTTCATGTAAAATGCCTTAATGCTCGCAGGATAATTAGTTATGAACACAGGCTTCTCGTATTTTTCAGCGATAGCTGTTTCGTGGGGAGCACCGAAGTCCTCACCCCAGGAAATTTCATGACCTTCCGATTGCAGGAATTCAATCGCTTCATCATACGAAATTCGAGGGAATGGAGCCTGGATTGCTTCAAGCTTCGAAATATCCCGCCCAATGGTCTCCAGCTCCTTACGGCAGTTCTTCACAACGGATTGTACGACATGGCTGATGAATTGCTCCTGAACCTTCAGGCTCTCCTCATGATCTGTAAAGGCCATTTCCGGCTCGATCATCCAGAATTCAATCAAATGGCGACGAGTTTTGGATTTCTCTGCGCGGAAAGTCGGACCGAAGGAATACACCTTGCCAAGTGCCATTGCTGCCGCTTCCATGTAAAGCTGTCCGCTTTGTGTCAGATAAGCATCTTCCTCGAAATACTTCGTATGGAACAGATTCGTTGTTCCTTCAGCCGAAGTTGGCGTTAAGATCGGAGGATCAACGAGTGTGAAGCCGTGAATATCGAAATATTCTTGTATCGAACGGATAATTTCCGCACGAATGACGAGGATTGCACGCTGTTTCTGGGTGCGGAGCCATAGATGACGATGGTCCATCAAGAAATCGACACCATGCTCCTTAGGCGTAATTGGATAGTTCTCAGTAAGGTGAATGACCTCTATGCCGGTAACCGTCATTTCATATCCGGATTGGCTGCGAGGCTCCTCACGAATAACACCGGTCACATACAAGGAACTCTCCTGGGTCAAACTTTTGGCATCATTCCATACCTCTTCAGGAACTTCACTTTTTACGACAACACCTTGAATATAACCGGTTCCGTCACGAAGCTGGAGAAATTGAATTTTACCGCTGGAGCGTTTGTTATTAATCCAAGCCCCGATGGTAACTGTTTCCCCTACATGCTGGCTGACGTGACGAATCACACATTTGGTGGACATGCAAAATCTCTCCCTTTGACTACTCTTTACTGTTTTGACGCTGTCACAATGCGGTGTGTATCCCGTGCGATGACCAATTCCTCATTCGTAGGAATAACTAGCACTTCCACTTTAGAGTTCTTGGTAGAGATACGTCTTGGTTCCCCTGAACGCACTTTGTTCAGTTCCTCGTCAATTTCAATGCCAAGGTAAGTCATTTGTTCAAGCACTCTTTGGCGCAAAATAACGGAATTTTCACCAACACCGGCAGTGAAGACAATAACGTCCACTCCGTTCAAGGCTGCTGCATAAGAACCGATATATTTGCGAACACGGTATTCGTACATGTCGAAGGCGAGCGTAGCGTTCGGATCTCCTTTTTCCATGCCTTCCGTAATTTCGCGCATATCACTGCTAATCCCGGAGATCGCCAGCAAACCGCTGTGCTTGTTCAGCATCGAGTTCACTTCATTGACCGTCAACTCTTCCTTATTCATCACATAAGGCACAATAGCAGGGTCCAAATCGCCGCTGCGTGTACCCATCATAAGTCCTTCAAGAGGAGTCATACCCATCGATGTATCTATCGATTTACCGTCTTTAACTGCGGTAAGTGAAGCACCATTACCGATATGACATGTGATGATCTTCAGATCTTCAATTGGACGGTTCAAGAATTCAGCTGCTGCTTGACTCACGTATTCATGGGAAGTTCCGTGAGCGCCATAACGGCGGACTTTATATTTATTATAAAGAACTCTAGGAATAGCGTACAGATAAGATTTTTCAGGCATTGTTTGGTGGAAGGCTGTATCAAACACGACAACCTGAGGAACACCAGGCATATTCGTTTCCGCTGCTTTAATTCCTAGCATAGCCGCCGGGTTATGAAGCGGTGCAAGGTCAAACAAACGGCGGATTTCAGCTTTAGCCTCACTGTCAACAAGAGCAGATTCCTTGAAGTACTCTCCTCCATGCACAACACGGTGACCAACAGCTTGAATTTCATCTATCGAATCAATCACACCGTACTCTTCATCTGTCAGCATGCCAAGGACTTTACGAATAGCTGTCGTATGCTCCAGAATTTCACTAACCTCTGTAGCTTCCTGTTTACCGGTTGGTTTGTGAGTCAGAATTGAAGAATCCATTCCGATCCGTTCAACCAGGCCTTTAGCCAAAACAGATTCATCTGTCATATTATACAATTGGTATTTAAGAGAGGAACTCCCTGCGTTAATTACTAGAATATTCATATCCGGTCACCATCCTTGTCGTACTTAAAGAAGCCTTCTTCTGTCTTCACACCGAGATGTCCAGCACGAACCATCTTTTTCAAAACAGTAGATGGACGGTACTTGAGCTCACCAAATTCGCGGAACATACGCTCCAGGGCAGCAAGAACAGAATCAAGGCCGAAACGGTCAGCCATTTCAAGAGGTCCATACTGGAAGCTGTATCCGATTCTCATAGCATCATCAATATCTTCTGCAGATGCTACGCCTTCCTCCACAAGGTGAAGAGCCTCGTTAATTAACAGACAGATCATTCGGCTGGATACAAAACCAGGTGATTCATATACCATGATTCCTTTTTTATGTGCTACTTCTTCAACAAAACGTTTCGTGTTCGCGAATGTGTGATCAGAAGTTTTCAAGCCACGAATAATCTCTACCAGATCTACTTTAGATACAGGATGAATAAAGTGCAGGCCAATAACACGCTCAGGATACATTGTAGAGCTTGCAAGCTCTGTCAAGCTTAGTGATGATGTATTACTAGCTAATATAATATTGCTTGGACATACTTGATCAAGCTGTGCGAACACTTGCTTCTTCGCTTCCAGATCCTCAGTAATGGTCTCAATTACCATATCGCATGCGCTTAGTTCAGCAAAATGAGTCACTTTTTGAATTCGTCCAAGAATTAATTTTTTCTCTGCTTGTGTAATGCCCCACTTCTCTAGTTGCTTATCGAGACTTGTCTCGATCATATCGTATGAATATTCCAGCTTCTCGGGGGTTTTCTCTACCAGCATAACATCAAGACCTTTGGCGGCAAGCATTTCAGCAATACCCTGACCCATGGTCCCTCCGCCTATAACGCCGATTTTTTTGAAGTACATAGTTTGTGCTCCACCCTTTCCTTATATCTATACAATATTGTACCCTTATTTATCGAATAATACATTTTTTTAAGGCACAAGATATAATCATATCTTAGCATGACGAAAAAGTAAAAAAAAATAACCAGCATAACAATTTATGCTGGTAAAAGTGTATTTTCACGAAATTGACATCTGAATTGATCCCCGGATAATATTTCTTCCCTCATGAGAATGTCAAGAGAGTTGTCAAATATGGCTCGATTTTGTCCGAGCAGGAATTTGGTTCGATTCATTAAATCTTCCAAAATCACGTTATTCTCTTTCATCAGCTCTTCTGTAGTAACCATATTCATGTTAATAATGCCAAGTGAAGTGAGTCCTGACTTCATCATGGTCTCCACAATATTAAGGGATTGCTCAAAGTCATTGCTAGAGCCGGTACTTCTTCCGCCGTAATACATTTCCTCAGCAGCAGCACCGCCAAGCGCGATCATAATCTGCTCTTCCAGGAATGACTTGGTATATAAATACTGCTCCTGCTGCGGATTATGGCGTACATAACCTAATGCCTTGCCTCGAGGGCTTAGTGCAACCTGCTTTACACTTCCCGGACGGACAAGTTCTGCCATGATCGCATGTCCAAGCTCGTGAATCGCAACTCTTTTCTTCTCTTCGATATTCGATTCACGGTCTGAACGTTCACCCATCATAACCTTGTCTATTGCCATAGACAGATGACGCTGCAGTATATATTCTTCATTCGCACGCATGGTATAAATCGCAGCTTCATTCATTACACTTTCAAGCTGAGCACCTGAAAAACCGTAAGCCTCTTCAGCAATTTTATCCAGATCTACATCAGCACCAAGGGGCTTGTTTCCGGCATGCAGTTTAAGGATATGAGCCCGACCCTTTTTGTCAGGAAGATCCACCTGAATATGACGGTCAAACCGCCCTGGGCGAAGAAGTGCACTGTCCAGCATTTCTTTACGGTTCGTTGCTGCAATAACCAGAATTCTAGGAGCATCAGCTGTAAAGATACCATCCATTTCGGTCAGCAGCTGGTTTAACGTCTGGTCATACTCTCTTTGCTGTCCGCCTTCACGCTTGCCGCCGATCACATCAATCTCATCGATGAAAATGATCGCACTTTGCTTGTTTTCTTTTGCCGCTCTGGTACGTGCATCTTTAAACAAATCACGTATACGTCCTGCACCGACACCGACATACATTTCAACAAATTCACTGCCGGATGCTGCGACAAACACCGAATTGGTATAGTGAGCAGCCGCTTTCGCCATCAGGGTCTTACCTGTTCCCGGAGGCCCTGTCAGCAGAATTCCCTTCAGTGGGCGAATGCCAAATTTCTTAATCTCTTCATGACGGATAAGAAAATCAAGCGCCTCACGCAGCTCCTGCTTCGCGTTATCTTGTCCCCCAATTTCTTCAAAGGTAAGCTTGGCTGGACCATTTTTTTTGCGTTTCCGTTCACCACCTGCTCCAACAGCGATTCCGCCCTTCATCTTTACAATGAAGAACAGAGCTCCTATTAACATGCCCGCCACCAGTAACGGAACGATATTTACACCGATAAATGCCAGAAAGACAAACATCACAGGGATAAATCCGATAACAGCTTCTTTAGACCATTTAGGCATGGTTCCACACCTCCATTTTGCCCGGTTGGCGAGGTAAAATAATGAACTTTCCCGACTTGCCGTCTGATAGGCTTACATATACGTTCTGATCATCAATTTGCGCAGTTGCTTTTAATTCAGCAGCGCCTTTCGCGAGATTGTCGAGTGAAGATTGTATATCGGTGTACTGCTTGTTATCCATTGCCTCAGCAACGGAGAGCATAGCAGCATCCCACCATTTATTCAGCTGTTCGGATGAGTGATCTTCAACCTCAAGCTTTAGCGTTCGCTTGCCAATAACTGATTTTCCATCTTTGTTTATATGTTCAACCAATCCACGTAAATTCGTTTCCGGTTCAAGTTCAAGTTTCAAAGTCACTGTATCTTGTTTAATATCTATGTGAGAGCTTTTCACTCCTTCATACTCTGATACAACATTAGCCAGCGGGCTGCGAAGAGCGAATTGCTGATAGAGATACCATCCACCAAATAGCACCGATGCCGAAACAATGACGGTTAGAACAATCGGAACAATACGCAATTTCAATGAAGTTCCTCCTTAGTAATATAGTGAAATATTGTTGGTGTATATCAATTTCGAAGGTTAAATGCAAGATTTAAACTGCAATTTGTAGTATATATCTGAATACAACAATCAGTATATCACATTATATATACTTTTTCATTTGAAGCTGTGAAAATATTAAAAACTTTTATTAAAATTTTCTGCAAACGCTTTCATAACGAATCAGTCAATAACACTCCATCCTTTAACTGAAATGGAGTGTTATTTTTTCACTGGTTTGGCAGAGTCAGGTCTTCTCCTATGGGCGCTCCGTCTTTAAACCGGTAAAACCGATATTTTGCTTCATGATTAAGTTCATATAAGAGCTGCCACACATACTCGCCCTCATACATACCTGGAACAAGCCTTTCGATAGCTGCGCCAGGTAAATCCTTCATGATCTGGTTACGCATCCGAGCTTCCGATATGCCATCGCTTAACAACTCCGTATGTACGGTTTCGGATTGCCCTGCTGGTTTATGTTCTTCTGTGAATTTCACCCACACCATAATATCCTTATTGTCAGCATTCTGCCCGGACACTACCCAGTATATGCTCTCCTTGTCCCATACGGATTTATAAGTTTTTCCCGTCTTCATTAATCCGCCATATTCCTGAGCGGCTTTAATCGCCATCTTCTCTTCATTCCAGGTGTCAGCCATCACGTATGAGTAAAATATTTGAATACCAAGCACTATGAGTAAAAATCCGGTAATACTGAGGAGTGCCCACTTTGTCTTTTTCTTCATTCTGGATTCTTCACTCCCTGTTATTCCCTAGAGGGTCAACAGCCGTTCAAATGCACTCTGGGCTTCACGGCGAATCTTCTCCTCATCAAGTGTTAAACAAACCCCATTCTTCACTACTTGTTTGCCGTCTACCCATACATGCTCAACATCCTTCGCACTTGCCGAATAAACAGCATGCGAGATGAAATCCGTATGAGGCAGAAAATGAGCTTGGTCTGTATTCAAGGCGATAAAATCGGCCTTCATCCCGGCAGCAAGTGTGCCCAGTCCTTCCAGGAACAATGATTTTGCACCGTATACTGTTCCCATTCTGAGCGCCTCTGCAGCTGGAATTGCTGTCGGATCTCCAGTAACACCTTTATGAATCAGAGCAGCAAGGCGCATTTCCTCGAACATATCCAGGTTATTATTACTTGCCGGTCCATCAGTACCAAGCGATACCGTAACGCCAGCCTTAAGTAATTCAGGTACCCGTGCAACGCCACTTGCCAGTTTCAGATTGCTTCCTGGGTTGTGGGATACAGTAACCTGATGTGCAGCCAATATGTCAATCTCTTCATTCGTTAAATGAACAGCATGAGCTACCAGAGTCGGTCTTGAGAACACACCAAGCTTCTGCAAATGTGCTACGGGTCTAAGTCCGTAGTCCTGGACATTCTGTTCCACTTCTGCCGCCGTTTCCGACATATGGGTATGAATAGGAAGATCCAGATCATGTGCTGCCTGAACGAACTTTTCAATGTAATCCGGTGGACAAGTATATGGAGCATGTGGCGAAATCATTGTAGTAATACGGCCGCCAGCTTTTCCATGCCAATCCTTAGCAAAAGCTATAGCCTCTGCCAGTTTGTGATTCTGAACGTCAGGAGGACACAAGCCGATTACACCACGAGTCAGCACGCCACGCATACCGGATTGCTCCGTAACTGCAGCCACTTGGTCCATATGATCATACATATCCAGGAAGGTGGTCGTACCGCCCTTCAGCATTTCAATAACAGATAACGAAGTTCCCCAATATACATCATCCGCTGTAAATTTAGCTTCCATAGGCCACATTTTCTCCTGCAGCCACACTTGAAGCGCCAGATCATCCCCGTAACCGCGCAGCAGAGACATAGCCGTATGACCATGGGTATTAACAAGTCCCGGCATGAAGAACAGGTGAGTGCCATCGATAATTTCCGTATTTTCATCAACCTGCGGCTCTTCTTCTCCAATATAAGTGATAAGGTGATCTTCAACGACCATATAACCGCGAAGGGTAGATTTCTCATTCTCAAGAACGGCAAATGATCCATTCTTGATCATCCATTTATGCTTGCGCATCTTCAGTATCTTCCTTTCCATTAACTAAATAATAGGCAAGACTCTGCAAATCGGTAGTAAAATCTGCAGTGTGGATACGAATATTGGATGGTGCCTTCAGAATGGTTGGAGCAAAATTGAGAATTGCTTCAATTCCGGCAGATATTAGATCATCTGCAACCGCCTGCGCCTCCACATCAGGAACAGTAATAATGCCAATCCGAATGCCCAGCTTTTTTATTGTAGAAGTCAGCTCGTCCATAGGTTGAACGACAAGATTGTTGATTGTAGTTCCCACTTTAGGCTCATATGCATCAAAGATCGCTACAATCTTCATATTATCCTTCAAAAAAGCATTATAATTCGACAAGGCATGCCCAAGATTACCGGCACCTACAAGCACGACGTTAATCTGCTGGTCCAGTTTGAGAATATGACGAATCTTCTCGATCAGGTATGAAACATCATACCCGATTCCTTTTCGGCCAAAATCACCAAAATAAGCAAGATCCTTGCGGATTTGCGCTGGATTCAAATCAAGCTTCTGCCCCAGCTCCTGAGAAGACACCGTTGCTACCTCGCGTATATGAAGCTCATTCAAATAGCGTAAATAAACGGGCAGTCTGCGAACCACGGCCTCTGAAATTTTATCCGATTTCATGCATGCTCCCCCTATCAATATAATCTACTTAAAAATATTAATTCGATCTTTTAACCAGATGTCCCTTCCCCGTGAATCCATTCTGAAATACGAGGTACCATTTGCACGGTCGGCATATGCTCCATCTTGGGGCCGGGAAGTGAGTACAAGAAGTGCTTTCCATAGTATGATTCGATCACCCGGGTATCATAGACAATAACAATTCCTTTGTCCTGTGACGTACGAATAAGACGTCCAAATCCCTGTTTAAAACGAATGACCGCTTGGGGTACAGAAAGCTTCATAAAAGGATTCTTCTTCTGCTGCTTTAGAAGCTCGCTCTTGGCTTCCACAAGTGGATGATTGGGCGGCAGGAACGGCAAACGAACGATAGCAAGACAGGTTAAAGCCTCACCGGGAATATCGACACCTTCCCAAAATGAGCTTGTCCCTAATAATACAGAGGCACTGCTGTCCTGGAACCTGCGAATAAGCTTCGTTCGGCTTGTTCCATCCGTTCCTTGTCCCATAACAGAAATGTCACTGGATGATAATGCTTCTTTCAATGGATCATATACCTGGCGAAGCATACGATAGGATGTAAACAGCACCAGCATTCTCCCTCGGGTTGCCATTGCTGCGCCTGCCAAAGATTCGACAAGCATATTTACGAACAACGGATCTCCAACCGTACCCTTGACACTTGGAAAGTCCCTTGGAATAAGCAGCAGTGCTTGTTCACGGTAATTAAAGGGTGAAGGAAGCTGTACTGTATTCAGCTGCCCTTGTTCCGAGGCTTCCTGCAGTCCAAGATTATCAATCATATACTGGAACGACTTATCAACAGATAGCGTAGCAGATGTCAGAATGACACTTTGTTTTTTGTCAAAAAACAGTTCCTTCAGTTGTCCGCTAACATCCACCGGAACAGCATACATCTGCAAAGATTTACTGCGGAAGTTAGAGTTCGCTTCCATCCAGTAGACAATCCCTTCATCGTTCAAGGTCATGAAAAATTTCAAGCTTTCACGATGGGAGGCCAAATCTTTAAACAGCCCATTTATATCTGTTATTAAACTGTCTGCACTATAATCATCCAGTTCTTCTCGAATTTCTGATGTCAGCTTATCTCCTTGGCGTACCACATCCCCTAAAAGAAGATAGATTTGATTCTCAATCTCCGTCAGGGTTTCCCAATCCTTAGGCTTCTTGGATGGTGCGAGACGAAGCGTATATTGGCCCGCATCTCCCGATGCATCCGCACGTTCCGGTATAAGTCCAAACAGGAGATCGTTCAGACGGTCCCAATTCTCCCTCACTGTAATGAGATCGGGATAGATTCGATCAATGACTGTTGTCCAGTCCCCTGCTTTTTCATGGGCAGAAGCCTGAAGCAATTGGCGGAGAACAGGAAGCTGGCCATTTCGGCTGTCCTTATAAAGCCGGGTCAGCGTATGAATCACTGTAAAGTATTTCAGGTTAAGACCAAGATGTTTGCCAGCCACATCCTCCAAATGATGTGCCTCGTCAATCACCAAGCGTTCATAGGAAGGCAGCAGCTGGTGATTGGCCTTAACATCCGTAAATAACTTGGAGTGATTCGTAATGACTACATCTGAAATAGCCGCTTCATGTTTCGCACGATGATAGAAGCATTTCTTAAACCATGGGCAAGCACGGCCAAGGCATGAATCTGATTCACTTGCTACTGTTTCCCAAAAATCTCCGCCCCGGCCACCAAGGTTCAGCTCTTCGTCATCGCCGGTTTCTGTCTGCGTTAACCAGACAATCATTTGGGCTGCAATGATGATATCTTCTTTAGGTGTACTAAAATCTCTTCTATTTATTTTATGTTCAAATTTTCTCAAACACAAATAATGCTGTCTTCCCTTGAAGACGGCTGCCTTGAACGGAAACGGGATTACCTTCGTCATCAGCGGAATATCCCGCTCCCGAAGCTGCTCCTGAAGGTTAATCGTATGGGTGCTGACCATAACCTTCTGTTCCTGTTTCACACTCTGATATATAGAAGGAAGCAAATATCCCAGCGATTTTCCGGTACCGGTTCCGGCTTCAATCAGGAGATGCTTATCCTCCTCGAGCGCTCTCATAACTTCCTCGAACATGATATCCTGTGCTTCCCGGCTCTCATATTGAGGAAGGGTCTCACGCAGATTATGACGCACCTGCGTCATATACTCTTCAAAGGTTACTTCAGCGAGTGGATTATCTTCCTCCTCACTCCGCGGAGGCTCCAATTCTGTCCAATCTCCGATTTTCAGAGCGAATTGTCTGAAATACGTAAAGTCATCCGGATCTTGAAGAGCCTGATTCTCCAAGTGGCCCCGTAATCCGTCGAAGAACCAGCCTAAATCGCTGTCCTCCTCGGCAAAAAGGTCGCTTAGACGCTGAATTGTTATGAGCGGAAGCTGATCGAGCTCCTCCAGGCATTTCAGTAGCACATGAGCAGTCGCCAGTGCATCGCTGTCCGCCTGATGTGGACGGTCATGCTCCAGCCCGAAATAGGACGTTACCATCCCGAGCTGATACGAAGTCAACGAAGGAAAGCATATTTTCAAAAAGTGAATCGTATCAAGAATTCGTCCGCTAAAGGGTAAATATCCGCAGCGGTCGAGCGCATTTTGCAGAAAATTAAAATCAAAGGCCACATTATGACCTACCAGTACAACATCATCAAGCATAGGTACCAGTTCCATCATCATTTCTTCAAGTGTAGGTGCATTCACGACATCATGATCAGAAATACCTGTCAAGCCTGTAATAAACGGTGGAATCGGAATTCCCGGATTGACATAAGAACCGTATACTCGGGATATACTTCGATCTTCTTCGATGATTGCCAGCCCCACTTGAATGATTTCATCGGCTGACTGGTTGCCCGTAGTTTCAAAATCCAATACGGCAAATTTCATGTTCGTATAAAACCCTTTCCTTCCAGTCTAAATAACAGCATACCAGATGTCACGTCGTTTGAACATTATAGACATAAAAAAGACGATGCCGCAGGCTCGGAATTACGAGCGGGCATCGCTTACTACAGACCGATATTCATAACAGCGAAATCAATTGACTCCCATACTGAAGCTGACCGCAATTATTGTGACAAACCTCCAGATTATTGAGCGGGTCTGGCAGTGTTGGATCACTTTGGATGGCAAGCGTAAAGTAATTACAAGCATTGTCATTCCGGCCATTAATAACGTGGATGCATCCCAGCGCATTATAGATGATAGCCTGCAAAAATCTTTTGTTCTCTGCAAGCGGGAGTATCGACAACAGATAACCCGATGCTTCCTCCAGTTCACCCAAATGCAAATGAGCCATTGCCTTGTACAATCGAATGAGTAAACTTTCAGGATAAACAACCGCAGCCTCAGCAAACTGAGTGATCGCTGGTCTGAACATAAGCAACTTGTAGTAGCCCTGACCGCGTATAAAACTGCCCAGCTGCAATTCCGGTGATTCGGTCAGCGAAAATACCGGAACAGCAGCTGTACTCTCACGGAACAGGGCCATCTTCTCTTCAAAGTGAAGCCATTCATCAATAATTCCTTCGCTCATGCTCTTCAGCATATTCCAGTTATGAATAAGCAGCTGTTTCTTGGGACCGTGTGCGGAAGGGTAATGCTTCACAATATCATCTAACATGTTGTTCATTTCGTCGAATACATGCTGAAACATGGATTGCATCCCACCCTTAACGAAAAAATGAGATCAGTGCGTTGACCTAGGTTCATTTTTTGTTTAAGCGGCCTATTTCATTCCCAAAGCAAGCGTTACATTTTGGAGTCAAGAATTTTATCGGATCGTTGCATGAATCTCCCGGTGCTCGGTTATAATCGGCTTATTTGCTCCGTCAACAATAACCACAGTCGGTTTATGATCCACATATTCCTCTTTGGACATCATCGCGTATGAAATAATAATGACATTATCACCTGGCTGAACCAGACGCGCTGCAGCACCATTCAGGCAAATTACGCCACTACCCCGTTCCCCTGTAATGACATAGGTTTCAAGGCGTGCTCCATTATTATTATTTACGATCTGGACTTTTTCATTCTCCAGCAAATCAGCAGCCTCCATCAATTCTTCATCAATGGTAATACTGCCGACATAATTCAGATTGGCTTCCGTTACGGTAGCACGGTGTATTTTAGATTTCATCATGGTTCTAAACATGAGGGATCCCCTCTTTCGATTGGAATAATGCATTATCAATTAAACGGGTCTTACCGAATCGAACCGCCAGCGCGAGAATAGTGGCATTTCCAGTACCGGAAAGCCTGGAGTCATTCTCAAGCGGTATCATATCTGGAAAAGAAAGCACTTCTGCATAATCAATATCTGCTATAGGGGATTCGGAAATAACCTTCGTCAATAAGTCCCGAACTTCTCCAGCCGTTGTAATGCTTCCCTTTTCGAGCTGCTCCAGAGCTGTGTTCAGGGATCTTGAAAGCACCAACGCCTGTTCACGTTCTTCTGGCTTCAAGTATACATTACGTGAGCTTAAAGCGAGCCCATCTGCTTCGCGAACAATCGGACAAGGGACGATTTTCACGTCCAGATTCAAGTCATAAACCATCTGTTCAATGACAGCAACCTGCTGTGCATCCTTCATCCCGAAAAAAGCAAAGTCCGGTTTCACAATATTAAACAACTTGTTAACAACGGTTGTAACTCCATCAAAATGTCCTGGGCGTGATGCTCCGCATAAGAGTGATGTCAGCTCGGACACAGCCACTTTTGTTTTTGTCGGTTTAGGATACATCTCCTGAACTCCCGGGATAAATACGATATCAACCCCGTTTGATTCAGCAACTGCCAAATCCCTCTGCTCATCTCGTGGATAAGTTTCAAAATCTTCCCCAGGGCCGAATTGAATAGGATTCACAAAAATACTAAGCACAACGGTTCCCGTCATTTCACGTGCTCGTTTCATCAGACTGGCATGCCCTTCATGCAGGTATCCCATGGTTGGAACAAGCCCTACAGGGCCGGCTCCTGTGCTTGTGCGGTGTTTAACCTCCGCACGCAGTTCTTCTATCGTCCGGATTACTTTCATTGTGAGCTCACCTTTTCTTTATCGTTTCCATAAAGCGTACCAGAAGGTTTGGTCGTGCTTTTTACCGAGAACACATGCTCCTCAGCCGGGAACGAACGCTCCTTCACTTCTTTCACATATTGCGAAATGCCTTCTTGGATTAACGAGCCGATATCGGCATACGTTTTTACAAATCTCTTTTCTCTATATGATGTCGTGTATTTAAGAATATCGTGATATACAAGTACTTGTCCGTCGCAATAGCGGCCCGCCCCAATTCCGATGGTTGGTATGGACAACTCCCTGCTGATTTGGGCAGTCGTTTCTTCCGTGACCAGCTCAAGCACAACAGCAAAAGCTCCAGCTTCTTCAAGTGCCTTAGCGTCCTTCATTAAACGCTCCGCGTCAGCAGCATCCTTGCCTTGTACCCGGTAACCTCCAATTTGATTGACGGATTGTGGTGTAAGTCCAATATGTCCCAGCACCGGAACGCCGGATTGAACGATACGCTTAACCGTCTCCGCAATTTCAGCCCCGCCTTCCATCTTAACGGCATGAGCATGGCCTTCCTGCATTAAGCGGCGTACATTCCGAAGAGTCTCATCCAGACTGCCGTGGTAGGTCATAAACGGCATATCAGCTACGATAAACGTATGCTCGGCTCCCCGGGCAACAGCACGTGTATGATAAACCATGTCATCAATTGTAACGGGAATGGTGGAGTTATACCCCAAAACAACATTTCCCAAGGAATCCCCGACCAATATCATATCGACTCCGGCTTCCTCAGCGAGCTCGGCTGATGGATAGTCATACGCGGTCAGCATACTGATCGGTACATTATCATTTTTCATTTTTTTCATTTTAACAATGTTTAGCGGCTGTTTGTTTGCCATGTGACTAAAAACCCCTTTCATTTCGCGTTTAACGACAACAAAAAAACCTTTTAGCATTCATACGCTAAAAAGTCCGAAAGGCAAAAAAGAGTCACTCGCGATCGTCCCTTCTGTCTCGGTCCTTTCGGCTCAGAGCAGAATCCAACGTAACCGGCACAGCAGTTATGAAGGTGTTCCTGATGTCTTAATTCCTGCATTCAGAGTGCAATTCTTCTTAAGTGAAGATACCGCCTCCGAACACAGTATACCAAATATCTGTTAAATTTTCATCTGTTTTCATGACTAGAAGCAAGCCGAATATCGCCTGAAAATACTGGAATTAATTCTCCCGTATTATTTTTAACAAGCAATGCTCCAGAGGGATGCAGTCCGGCAGCAACTCCTGTTAAAACACCCATTGATGAATGTACACTGACTTCCCGGTCCAAGGTGACTGACGCCGATTCCCATAACGAAGCAATGGGTTCGAATCCCTGATCATTATAAAGGTCGTACAGCGTTTCAAGCTCATCCAAAATCGAACAGATTAACTCATTACGATTCAGGTTACTTCCGCTTGCCATTCGGAGCGATGAAGCGACCTGCTTTAAATCATCCGGATAATCATCTTCCCTTAAATTCACACTAATACCAATTCCGGCAATACAATATCTTACGGTATCGTCCTCCGTAGCCGACTCGAGCAGTATACCGCATACCTTCTTTCCATCGATCAGAAGATCGTTAGGCCATTTAATACCCGTATCAACACCCGTAGCTTTAAGAATAGCCCTGCGTACAGCTACTCCGGTTAAAAGTGTCAATTGCTGCGTCAAATGCAGCGGCTGGGTTGGGCGTAAAACCAAGCTCATCCATATTCCTTTGCCAAATGGCGAGTAAAACTTCTTGCCCATCCTCCCCCGTCCGCCGGTCTGTTCCTCTGCGAGGACGACAGTTCCTTCCGGAGCGCCAGCCTCTGCCAGCTTACGGGCATCCTCTTGCGTGGATACCGTGGAAGGAAGCACTTCGATTCGCTGACCAAACAACCGTCCCTTCGTACATGCCGCCAGGAAGTCTTCATCCAGGGGATCCGGTTTCTCCGTTAAACGGTAACCAAGACGCGGCATGGCTTCAAATTCGTATCCGGCGTTTCGCAGTTTATTGATCTGTTTCCATACCGCTGTACGACTAATGGACAACCGCTGACTAATCTCTTCGCCGGACAGAAATTCCCCTTTATGCTCCAAAAATATATCTAAAAGAGTCATTCCTTCATTCTTCTTCATGCTCTATCACCTGCTTTGCTTCTTCAATCAAACGATCCCGCTCGTTCGGGAATAAACCAGCGGCTGTTTGGAATAGCAGCTGCTGTAATACCTTCCCCATCCACGGACCTCCGCGTCGATTCAACGCCTGCAAAATCTCATTTCCGGTCAGAGTCAAATCTTTAAGGCTTTGGACAGGCATTTCTTCGAGCCAACGACGTGCCTGGACAAGCGAATTTTGATCGATATGCTGTTTACCTGTGGTGTTAACAGCCTCGTGCATACATAGCCATGATTCTGCCGTTTTAGCGCCATGCTTTAATACAAGTTGAATCCAGAGCAGCCGATCCGCTTCTATATCATTCCCCCGTTCTCCGGAGAACCAAGCCTCCTGAAACGAAAGTAATCCTGAAATCATAGCTTTACGCTGGTTTGAGAAGGTCCACTCACGTAAGAGCTTTTCCGCCTCACTGCCCGGAATGTCGAAACCGAGGATAAGCATGGCCCAGCGAATATCCAGATGACTTGAATCCATTGCGGGAATGGCATTAATAATAACAGGATCCTTCATTGCATAAGGAAAGGGGATTTTCATCCTCGTATACAGGCCACTCTTCTTAAGCAAACCCAGCCCTCTTAACGGATCCGGTCCTGCCATCATTTTATCCAATTCTGCCCGGATTCGTTCTATTGCAATCCAAGGCAGCGTGTCCCTAACCGCTAAGATCCCTTTCCATGTATCTTTAGCAATAGAGAACCCAAAAATCGACGCAAAACGAATACAACGAATCATTCGTAGTGCATCTTCACGAAAACGAACGGTTGCATCGCCGACACAACGGATGATGCGCAGGTCAATATCCCTTCTACCGTCATACGGATCCACCCAGCTGCCACCGATCCCGAGTGCCATGGCATTCATAGTGAAATCCCTGCGTCTTAAATCTTCCTCCACTTCACTTACAAACACAACTTGAGCAGGGCGCCGGTGGTCTTCATAACCGCTTTCTATCCGGTATGTCGTCACCTCAAAGGACTGCCCATTCACGAGAACCGTGACGGTTCCATGCTTGATCCCTGTCGGGATTACTCTTGGAAAGATTGAGCATGTCACTTCCGGCAGCGCAGAGGTTGTTATATCCATATCGCTTACCTGTCGCCCCATATACTCATCCCTCACACATCCTCCGACCCAGTACGCCTCATAACCATGATCATGAAGCGTGCGGATTACTTCAGCACTACCAGCTGCCATATCGGAATCTGCGTACTTCCACACTATGTTTTGGTGCTGTTCAGCCATCCGTCACCCGATCCTTCTATCCGAAAAACAGACGAGAGAGACGAGCTTATCCTTAAGCCGGATTAACTCGTTTCCTCCCGTCCCAATACTCGGTAATATATTTGTTCATACTTGCTGCGGATTTGCTCGTTGCAAAATACGGTCTGTGATCTATGAAGACAAGCTTTCCGCAGCTCATCCTTCAGCTTGTCATCTCTAAGAATGTTGATAACATATTCCGCCATCTGTCCGCTATCTCCAACAGGAGCCAGAAAGCCTGTTTCACCATGAGTTACAAGCTCTGGAATACCTCCAGCCAATGAACCGACAGTCGGTACTCCGCAAGCCATGGCTTCAAGAGCTACAAGACCGAAGCTTTCCTTCTCAGAAGGTAGAAGCAGAACATCCGCCATAGATATAACATGTGCAATTTCATCCTGTTTGCCAAGGAAATGCACCTTATCAGCTAAGCCAAGCTCGTTGATTTGGCATTGAATTTTCGGTAAATCAGGACCTTCTCCTACGAGCAATAGCTTGGATGGAACTTGTTCATTTACCCGGGCAAAAATATCCACAACATCGCTTACACGTTTCACCGGGCGGAAATTTGATATATGCATCAAGACTTTTTCATCCGGCTCAGCAAAATCCTGCCTTAGTGAAGCGGAGTCTCTCGGATAATAAACACGATGGTCCACAAAGTTATATGTCAAATCAATATCCCGATTAATATCCAGTACTTCTCTCGTTTCCCGAATTAAATCCTGGGAGACTGCTGTAACGGCATCACTTTCGTTTATGGCCAGCCTGATCAAATCTTTCAAAGATTCATCTTGCGCCAATACTGTGATGTCCGTGCCATGCAAGGTGGTTACTACTTTCAGTTGATCTCCCACCATCTGTTTCGCTAAAAATGCACATACCGCATGTGGAACTGCGTAATGGACATGAAGCACATCAAGCTGCTGCATATTGGCGACCTGAGCCATTTTGGTGGCAAGCGAAAGATCATATGGTGGATATCTGAATACATAGTAATCATTGACTTCCACTTCATGATAATAAATATTTTTATGAAAACTCCCTAAACGAAAAGGGATGCTATGCGCTATGAAATGTACCTGGTGGCCTTGTTCTGCGAGCAATTTTCCGAGCTCTGTAGCTACGACACCCGAGCCGCCTAATGATGGATAACATGTAATGCCTATTTTTAACGGCTTTTGTGAAGACATATGAGGCCTCTCCTTTATAACACGATCATAATTATTATGCTTTATTTCAGTTAAATAGACGAACCATATATGGAGTTTTTGTTGCAAAGCCTTCGGCATATGGAATCAGCTTCCGCTGTCCAAGCAGTGCATCTCTGGCCCTAACACGCTCGATGTATCCCTCCGTAAGAGGAGTAGAAACAGCATCCTCCTCATGTTTCTCAAACTGGGAACGGTAGCAGGATAGTGCCTCTATCTTCATTCCATAGTCTGCTGATACATCTACGAGCAAATCTGCTTTTCCAAGATCATTAATAAAGTAATAATAAAGCTCGTCCACCCTAACGGCAGGCTGATCCGGTAAGTAGCGGCGAAGTTTCGCATTGAATACGGCTTCCTCCACTAATTTACTGCATGCAATATGATCGGGATGACGGTCTTCCCAATAAGGAGCAAATACAATCCGTGGAGAATATTTACGTATTTCTTCGGTGATCCGCTCAACATTGTCCGGAGTTATGTATAACCCCCGATCGGGCAGCCCCAGATTGCTTCGCATGGCAAGACCCAATACTTGAGCTGCACGGTTAGCTTCTTCCTTTCGCAGCTCCACATTCCCGTTAGATGACATTTCCGCTGCTGTCAAATCACAGATTCCTACTGAAGCCCCTGCTGAAGTATGCTTAAAGATCGTACCTGCCATCCCGATCTCAGCATCATCTGCATGTGCTCCGAAGATCAATATATCCAGCTTTTGAGTCATAGCTCCACACCTGGCTTATATTTATCCACTAGCTCTCTCCACCCTAAATCTCCCCGGTCAAGTGCGAGCACCAGAATTTCAGCTGTAGCAACATTGGTGGCAAGCGGAATGCCTTGAACATCACATAGACGAAGCAGCGCACTGATATCAGGCTCATGCGGCTGCGCCATCAACGGATCACGCAGGAAAATAATGAGATCCATTTCATTTTTAGCAACCATTGCCCCAATTTGCTGATCTCCCCCGAGCGGACCAGACATAAACCGGTGAATCTGCAGATCTGTCTGCTCCATAATCCGGGTTCCGGTGGTTCCTGTTGAGTAGAGATCATGGCCAGTAAACACATTTTCATAAGCAATAACAAAGTTGACCATTTCATCTTTCTTCCGGTCATGAGCGATAAAAGCTATATTCATTGTATCTTCTCCTCTTTCTCTCTAGTCGATAAAATGATCGAATCCGTAAACCATACCTGTATACTCCATTACTTTCTCGACAGCCATCTTCACCCCTGGCATATACCCTGCCCGTTCATAGGAGTCATGCCTTATCTTCAGGCTCTGACCATAACCGCCAAATATGACCTCCTGCTGTG
>NZ_CDSE01000063.1 GCF_001373415.1 Paenibacillus dakarensis
GCGCAGCACCGTCACGGCGCCGTCCTGGCTGGCCTGCACGACCGTCGACTCGACACCGACCCCGGCGGGGCCGCCGTCGAGAATGCCGTCGATGGCACCAGCCAGGTCCTCATACACATGGCCGGCCAGCGTCGGGCTTGGCCGGCCCGAGCGGTTCGCGCTGGGCGCAGCGACCGGACACCCGGCGGCGCTGATCAATGCCAGCGCCACCTTATGATCCGGCATGCGGACCGCTACCGTATCCAGCCCTGCCGTCACACGCGTTGACACCGCGCCCGGCTTCACAGGCAGAACGAGCGTCAGCGGTCCCGGCCAGAAGGCATCCATCAGGCGCCGCTCTGTCTCATTGACCCCAAGCACCAGCCCGTCCAGCTGGGACAGCTCGGAAATATGCACGATGAGCGGGTTATCAGAGGGGCGGCCTTTTGCCGCAAATATCTGCTCGACCGCATCCGTGTTCGCCGCATCCGCCCCTAGCCCGTACACTGTCTCGGTTGGAAAGGCTACCGTTCCTCCAGCCGCAAGCACCCGACCCGCTTCCTCGAGTGCACGCATGTCCTCATCACTGAAGCCGAATGCTGCGAAGGCATTCGCTTGCTCATGCCCGGCTTGTGCGGAAGCGGTAGTCTCCACGTGCACGTCTCCCGACTGCGCCTCACCGCTTAAACTCAGCTGCCACATTTTTGTGACCCGATCCCCGGCTTGCCGATTCTGCTGCTGTTCCTGGCGTTCGTTTTCTTTATGTTCCATTCTTATCCCAAGCTTTCTATATAAGTGGTCATCCTTATCCATTATGCCAAAAGAAAAAGCGCTACTATCTTACAGCATCCAGAAGCCCATCCCGGGCTCTAACGCTAAAGAGAAAGCACTCTTCTGCTAAAAAGTGTATCATATTCTACTTCACCTGAATACGATTATGCGAACAAGCCTGTAATCCATTCCCAAACTCCGAACAGTACATCCAGCAGGAAGAACCGAACCTCCGGCTCGCTTGAAGCCGCATTGCTCCGCTTCACAGCATCATCGTCTCCTTGCCCTTGTGCTGAGGCTAACTTCACTGCTTCCGCATCTGCCGGCTGAGCTGCCGCATCCCCGCTTCCTCCATCAATGAAGCATAACGGAGGAAACAGTACGCACCACCAATTCTGACCATTACCCTCTCCGAGGGTAATCCGGACTGCCTCATATTCTCCGGCCGGATATACCGTACCGCCATACAGCTTCGTCGGGAACGGAACCGTACCCAGATTCACATCATATGCATAGGTGATGCCGCGTTTGGAGAGCTCGTCCCCAACCAGCTTACGGATTTGCGGCAGATGGCTGCGGGTTAGCTGTCTTGCTTCCTCCAGGCTTTGCGGGTCATTCAGCTCCAGTACCCACTCCTGCATCTGCGCCACAACTGCATCCCGAATCTCCCGCTTGACCAACTGATCGGATGGGCTATCGGAGTTAGCCAGAATCCGAAGCCGGATCGATTCCTCCGGGATCTGACCTCCTGCTACTGCTGCATCAATCCGCTGTCCTTCCCAAATCATGACGATCATAAATAATATCGATAATAGCATGGTCATTTGTTTAACGATAATACGGAGTGTTTCACTATGCTTGTTCATCTGCGCTCAGCCGCCTCTCCTGATAATCTATGATGTCTATCAGTATGTCCGGCAGAAGATAGAGTTAAACGTGCAATCTAGTATTTTTCAATTGAAAAAGATAGAGTGATTTTTCGGACTCACAAGCGTCTTGTTCATCGTTGGTTGAAGCCTTGCACTCCAGGGCAGAACAACAAAAAAAAAGCCCCGAAGGGCTTTTCTTACGATCAATAACCGATCATTACAACCAAACAGATTGACGAGCTTCTCTGCACTAGAATTGAGCCGCTTCAATAGGTAAGAACGCTTCACGCAGATACTTACTTACAAGTCCTAGCTTTTCTGTGCAGCTGTGCGATACGTGCTCGGCTCCGGGAAATCTTCATCAATCTCCCGTCCGTGAAGCCTTACACTCATCGCCACGCCCATACTTGCCATACTGATTACAAGCGATGTACCGCCATAGCTTATAAACGGAAGCGTAATCCCGGTCAGCGGCATCAGACCGATGAACATGCCGATATTCTCAAAAATCTGATACAGGAACATCGAGACAATACCTACGATCAAGAATGGACCCGCGCGATCCTTGCACTCCAGCGAGATCAGAATCATCCGGTGGATCAGGATAAAGTACAAGAGCAGCAGCACCGACGAGCCAATAAATCCGTATTCCTCTGCAATCTGAACGAAGATGGAGTCAGAATACGTATAAGGCACACGGCCGGACTGTACGGATGTACCCTTCATAAAGCCTTCTCCACCCATACCGCCAGAGGCAATGGCCAGCTTCGCATTATTCGTATGCCAGCTTGCCTTTGCTGTCGCTTTCTCAGGAACAAGCCACGGGTCGATCCGCTCCATCCAGTGAGCCCGGCTTCCTTCCCCCATAAACGCCTTGATATCATCATGATAATGAATATAAGCCTGGGCCGCTCCTAAGAACGTCCCTGCCACCAGCACCAGGCCAAGGAGCGCATGTGTCAGCTTAACATTACCAATCCATAATAACCCGAGCAGGATAATCACATAACTGAGTGCATTCCCGAGGTCGTTAATTCCCATCACGAGCACGAATGGAATAAACGCCAGCAAGCCGACGGGAATAATATCCCGGATAAAGGACAGCCGCGGCTTATTTTTGCGGATCAATACATATGTCAGAAAAATAATCAGGATCAGCTTGAACATCTCTGCCGGCTGCAAGCTGAGGAAACCAAGATTAATCCAGCCCTGCGAGCCGTTTATCGTTGCTCCGAAAAACATGACATAGATCAGCAGCGCTATACCGCCTAAGTAAATATAAAGCGCGTTTTTCATAAGCAGACGATAATCCAGCAAGCTCATTCCAAAAAACGCCATGAAGCCTACAATGTAATAAGCAATCATTCGGATATGGGAGCCATCCAGCTTCGGATCTCCCTTTGTGACACTGTATATCGACGTAATACTCATAATCATTAACATGACTAATACGGTCACAATAACGAAATCGATTTTTTTAAACTTTTGAAGCATATTCGGTCCCCCTGTTATAAGCTGAGCTTCTATGCTCCTATGACTCTATGGTCATTGACGAACAGACTCACTTCCTATTGTAAGAAAAAACGGACCTCATGACAATTACAGCGAGACTCCCAATACATGCCTATCTATACCGGCAAGGTCCGGTACCGTGATAATCTGTTCCCAGTATCCTGCCTTGCGCAGCATTTCCGCTACTTCTTCGGCCTGACCCATCCCTAATTCAAACGCAATGATCCGCGGAGGTGCGGCCAACAGAGTCAGCTGCTCCATCATGATCCGGTACGGTTTCAAGCCATCCGCTCCGCCATCCAGCGCTGTGCGCGGTTCATAATCCCGAACCTCCGGCTGCAGAGTTTCAATATCCTTCGCTGGAATATAAGGAGGGTTGGACACAATAATATCAGGCGCGAGACCCGCAAACGGTTCAAGCAAGTTCCCGAGACGGAAATCCACCCTGGCTCCAAGCCGCTTCGCATTCCGCACCGCTATTTCAAGTGCCTCCGGAGAAATATCACTGGCATACACATGCCAGTCCGGTGACTTCAAGGCCAAGGTTACAGCGATGGCGCCGCTCCCCGTACCGATATCCAGCACCATAGGACCGGATGCCTGCTCAGCCGACTTCTCCTGATCTGCCGACTTCTCCTGACCCGCCGACTTCATCTGGCCAGCCTGCTTCAGCACCTCTTCGACCAGAAGCTCGGTCTCAGGACGCGGAATCAGCACAGCAGGTGTGACCTCAAAGCTCAATCCGTAGAACTCCTGTTCACCGATAATATACTGCGCCGGCACTCCGTTCCCCTTCCGGTTCACAGCTTCTTCCCATGCAGCACGTCGGTCTTCCGGAAAAGGCTCTGGCAGAGCCATATAGTAAGCTGTCCCGTTTAAGCCGAGCACATGCTCCAGCAGCAGCTTCGCATTGTGCTGGGGCTCCATCACGCCGCAGCTTTCTAAAAAAGAAGAAGCCTCCACCAAGGCTTCTCTTATACTACGCTTTGGCGTCGCTACAAATGTTAGTTGCTCCAAAGCGTTATTCTCCTCTATCCATCATTTCAGCCTGCTCGGCAAGAGTCAATGCTGAAACAATTTCCTCGATTTCACCGTTCATCACCTGATCCAGCTTGTGCAGTGTCAGACCAATGCGGTGATCGGTTACCCGGCTCTGCGGGAAGTTGTAAGTCCGAATACGCTCACTGCGGTCTCCGGTACCCACTTTGCTCTTACGCTCGCCGGAATATTTAGCCTCTTCTTCCTGACGCATCATGTCATAAATCCGGGCACGAAGCACCTGCAGCGCCTTCTCCTTATTGGAGTTCTGCGACTTCCCGTCCTGACATGTCGCCACGATGCCTGTCGGCACGTGAGTTACCCGCACGGCAGACTTCGTTGTGTTAACGGACTGTCCGCCCGCACCGCTGGAGCAGAATGTATCCACGCGAATGTCTTTATCGTGGATCTCGATATCTACTTCCTCGGCTTCCGGCATAACAGCTACGGTTGAGGTTGACGTATGAATCCGACCGCCGGATTCGGTAGCCGGGATACGCTGAACCCGGTGCGCTCCGCTCTCAAATTTCATCTTGCTGTATGCGCCGCGTCCGTTGATCATGAAGATAACCTCTTTGAATCCGCCAAGGTCATTCGAGTTGACATCCATGAGATCAACCTTCCAGCCTTGACTATCCGCATAACGGGTATACATCCGGTACAGGTCGGCTGCAAACAGCGCCGCCTCGTCTCCACCCGCTGCACCGCGGATTTCCACGATAACGTTCTTGTCATCATTCGGGTCTTTCGGCAGCAGAAGCACTCGAATCTTCTCTTCGAGCGCCTGCTGGCGTGCGCTCAGTTCATCGATTTCCATCTTCACCATTTCGCGCATTTCATCATCCAGCTTCTCGCCCTGCATTGTTTTGGCAGCTTCAAGCTCTTCAATTACGGTTTTATATTCAGTATAGGCCTCATAAGCAGGCTGCAAATCGGATTGTTCTTTGGAATAATCCCTCAACTTTTTCGAGTCGCTTGCAACGTCGGGATCGCAGAGCAGCTCACTTAACTTATCATAACGGTCCGCAAGGGATTGCAATCGGTCCAACAAGGGTATTCACCTCTCTACATGTATATTCCTGAGTATGTTCAAACAATAGATAGTCATTTATTCCTTAAAAACCTTCGTTTCTGCGGCCAGAGAGCAGCAGCAAACGACTTTTTATTTTAACATATATCCACCCGTTTGGCTAGAAGGCTCATGCGGATAAAAAACGGCAGATCTCCAATCAGTGAAGACCTGCCGCCCTTTAATTACATATCCACTTAATATGTTTGTGCCTCTTATACGTTGAAACGGAAATGCATAACATCGCCGTCTTTAACTGTGTAGTCCTTACCTTCAAGACGCAATTGCCCGCGTTCTTTCGCTCCGTTCATGGAACCTGCAGCCACAAGATCATCATAGGAGACCACCTCGGCACGGATGAACCCGCGCTCGAAATCACTGTGAATAACACCAGCCGCTTGCGGAGCTTTCGTTCCTTTACGGATCGTCCACGCACGAACTTCCTGCACGCCTGCTGTAAAGTATGTGTACAGACCAAGCAGACTGTAGGCTGCCTTGATCAGGCGGTTCAGACCGGATTCCTCAAGACCCAGCTCTTCCAGGAACATCGCCTTGTCTTCACCTTCAAGCTCAGCGATTTCCGCTTCTACCTTGGCACTGATCGGAACAACGACAGCATTCTCTGCTTCTGCAAATTCTCTTACCTGCTGTACGTATGGATTGCTGTCCGCTTCGGCTACGCCGTCCTCGCTCAGGTTCGCTGCATATAATACCGGCTTGAGTGTCAGCAAATGCAGGTCACGGATCATCAGCTTCTCTTCATCGCTAAGCTCGACACTGCGGGCAGGCTGATCGTTGTACAGAGCTTCCTTCACGCGCTCCAGCAGTTCAACCTCTTGGGCGTAAGCTTTGTTGCCGCCCTTCATATTCTTCTTCGTCCGTTCAATACGCTTCTCTACACTGTCGAGGTCAGCCAAAATCAGCTCCAGGTTAATCGTCTGGATGTCGCTGACCGGATTCACCTTGCCGTCGACATGAGTGATGTTCTCATCTTCGAAACATCTTACAACATGCACGATGGCGTCCACTTCACGGATATGGGCAAGGAACTTGTTCCCGAGGCCCTCTCCTTTACTTGCACCGCGAACCAAACCTGCAATGTCTACAAATTCAAACGCAGTCGGCACAGTTTTGTTCGGCACCACCAGTTCGGTCAGCTTGTCCAGACGCTCGTCCGGCACTTCCACCACGCCGACGTTAGGGTCAATCGTACAAAACGGATAGTTAGCCGATTCTGCCCCCGCCTGTGTGATTGCATTAAACAATGTGGATTTACCGACGTTCGGCAGACCGACGATCCCTGCTTTTAAAGCCATTTATGTGACAACTCCTTATAGTTTCTCTAAAGTTTCGCTAAACAATCTTATTAATTATATCAGAACATCGATTTTGTTCAAACCAATAATATCGCTCATCTATAATCGCTTAACCAGGCGATTCGTCTCCTTAAGTGCAGCGATATCGGCAGCTCCAATGCCGAACATGGCCGTTCGCAGCTCGAGCTCAACCTGCGCCAGCCTTTGGTCCAGCGCTTCCTCGGAAGCAACTGCAGATCCGAGCAGTCCGCGTCCGAAGCCGGTCAGATCAGCACCCAGGGCAATGGCCTTGGCAGCATCCACCCCGTTCTTCAGGCCGCCGCTTCCTATTAATGCTGCCGAAGGGATGGCCTCCCTAATCTCGGCAATGCACTCCGCGGTCGGGTTGCCCCAATCTGCAAAAGCCTCAGCTGCCGCACGGCGTACCGGATCCAGACTTCGGAATTTCTCAACCTGGCTCCAGGAGGTGCCTCCAGCTCCCGCTACATCAATGAATGCGGCACCGGCATTAAGCAGATTCCGGGCTGTATACACGTCAATCCCCCAGCCCACTTCCTTGATCCCCACCGGAACACCGATCACCCGGCACAGCTCTTCGATCTTGGACAGCAGTCCGCCGAATCGGGTATTTCCTTCCGGCTGGAACACCTCCTGCAGTCCGTTTAAATGCAGCACCAGCATGTCTGCCCCTGCAATATCCACCGCCCGGCGGCATTCATCTACTCCAAAGCCGTAATTCAGCTGCACCGCCCCAAGGTTCGCAATAACGGGGATGCTTGGCGCCTTCTCACGCACCCGAAAAGTCGGAGCAAGCTCTCCATGCTCCACGGCAGCACGAACTGAACCAACGCCAAGCGCCCAGCCCCGCTCCTCTGCCGCCGCTGCCAGACGCATGTTAATCTCGCCTGTTGCCTTGCTGCCGCCTGTCATGGAGCTGATCAGAAATGGTGTCCGAAGCGTAAATCCAAGAAACGACGTATCCAGCCGCACGTCGTCAAAATCCACTTCAGGCAATGCCGCATGGCGAAACCGGTATTTCTCGAAACCGGTGGTCACCCCTTGGCCGCCTACTTCTTCTTCTAGACATAGGCGGACATGTTCGATTTTCCGTTCCCCTGTCGGTCTCTCCGGCAGCAGCATGCCGCTCTGTTCACCTGCCTGTCCTACTGCAGGCTTGTCTTTTCCACTCTGCTTGTCCATACTTCCCTCCCGAGCTGTATTCATAAGCTATCACTTCACCGATGAGTCTCTTCATCCGACTCCATACTATTAAGTACATGGTTATACCCATTTCCCACATAAGTACATTGATTATACCCATTCCCCACATATCTGTCGAACAAACGGCCGTTGTCCTTTCGGCCTGTCTTAATTGAAGGGTAATCTCCAGTTTTGCTTCAAAAGTTCACCCATGTTGTTATATAAATCTTGAAACAAGCTTAACCTAAACCGAGCTTAATCCCCTGGAAAGAAGGTTTATTATGCCCTTTCGTCCTTCATCTCGTAATGTTCTGCATAAGCAGCGAAAATGGCGGCGTTGGGCAGGGATCGCCGCTCTACTTCTCATCCTCTGGCTCATTGCTGTTATGGTATACCAGACTCATAAACCTCTGCCCCCGGGTATATCCTATGAAAGTCCTCTTTATCATACAGATGATGTGAAGTTCTGGACTGACCTGACTTATACAGGTGCCGATGGACAGGTCGTGCACGATCAGCAAATCTATAAGCGAATCGGTCAGATTATTGAAGAATCCCGTAAGTTTGTTGTGATTGATATGTTCCTGTTTAACGATTACACACATAAGGATCA
>NZ_CDSE01000064.1 GCF_001373415.1 Paenibacillus dakarensis
AGCAGCTTGCCGCGATCGCGGCAAGCGTGCAGCGCGACCCGGCGCTTTCGCGCGCCGGTAGCGCAGACAGCCCGGCGCCGCGCTCGCCGGGCATGAAGTACACGCACTACGCACCCAAGGGTGCGCTGTGCCTCGTGCAGGGGCGGACGGCCGAAGCCGTGTCCGCCAAGATCCAGGCCGAGCTTGACGCCGCCGCAGCGCGCGGGGAGAAGACCGGTGTGCTGTCATTCGACGAGCACATCGGTCACTACCGCGCGGACGTTGTCGTCTCGCTCGGCAGCCTGGCCGCACCGGAGGAAGCGGCCCACCGGCTGTACGCCGGGCTGCGCCAATTCGATGAAGAAGGCGCAACCTTTATGCTGGCAGAGTCCTGCCCGGATAAAGGGATTGGCGCTGCGGTGATGAACCGGCTCCTTAAGGCAGCCGGCCATCATATTTTGCAAGCGGAGTAACCGGAGCATCCCGGCAGTACGAAGCGAATTAAGGAATGATTCCCCTCTTGTCCGCATATGGTGTACAAGACCACTTTGGACTTGGGGGAAAATCGCATGTTCGTATCGTCTGTTCAATCCGGACAACTCGCGACCATCCTGATTATGGCTTTGGCGCTGGGGCTGGACGCATTTTCATTAGGCATCGGCGTGGGGATGAGAGGGGTCAGGCTCCGGTATATTCTGAATATCAGTCTGCTGATCGCTTTTTTTCACATGCTTATGCCGCTGCTCGGACTGTTTGCAGGCCGTTATGTCGGCACTCTGCTTGGACAAGTCACGGGGCTTGCAGCAGGCGGACTGCTGGTGCTTCTTGGTGGTCATATGATCTGGAATTCCTTTCGCAGAGAGGGAGAGCAGATCATGAACTATGCGACGCTGACGGGAATGCTGCTGTTTGCCCTTAGTGTGAGCATCGATTCCTTCTCCGTCGGCATTTCGCTTGGAATGTTCGTGAATGATGTGCTGCTGATTGTCATTTCCTTCGGTGCGGTTGGAGGCATCATGTCGATCCTGGGCCTTACGCTTGGCCGGCATATGGGTGCAAAGCTCGGTGAATACGGAGAAATGATCGGCGGTATTATACTGCTTGTATTTGGATTGATGTTTATATTTTGATACAATAACGGAAATGTTACCTAGACTTGAGGAAGGTGGAGACTATGAAAAACATCCTGTTCGTCTGCACCGGCAACACCTGCCGCAGTCCGATGGCTGAAGGCATGCTGCGCAAGCTTTCCCAAGGGAGAGGGATATCGCTGGATGTGCGTTCTGCCGGCGTTGCCGCTATGGAAGGAATGCCGATTTCACAGCATGCTGAAGCGGTGCTTCAAGACCAGCAGATTGAGGATCAGCTGGCTTCAAAACCTTTGAGTTCAGATCTGGTGGAATGGGCAGACCTTATTTTAACCCTGACGTTATCTCATAAGCAGTATGCGATTCGCCAGTTCCCCCATGCTGCGGATAAGGTGCATACACTGAAGGAATTCACAGAGAATGACGAGAGCGTACTTCGGGATCTTGAGGAGCAGGATCAGCTGCTGGCATCGATGGAGATGGCAAGATCACTGGGTGAAGAGCTTCAGGAGAAAGACAGAATTAGATTGATTGAACTGAGACAGCGCATCCCGAGCTTTGATATTTCGGATCCGTTCGGCGGCACACTGGAAGACTACCAGGCTACTGCAGCGGAAATCCGCACGGCACTGTTTCGCCTGCTGGACAAGCTGGAGAATGAGGAGCAGCAGGACCGGCCGTAATAGATCGCAAGCCTTACCATATTTCGAAATACTGGATATTTACCCGTTGCTTTTCCGCGGGGTTTGTTTTAAGATGAAGGGGAAAAACATGGATTTCGGTGTAACTGGCGACGAAGTGGATGAAACCACGATGGAGCACCGGAATATACGGCCGGTCGCCTGGGCAAAGAGCATTTGGTGCACATTTTACGTGCGCGGACTGCTCTTTTTTCGTCTTTAACGGCAATTTGGGTTATAATGAAACAAGTTGTTTAATGGGCGTTTTGCAATGATGATTGCAATGGCCAAAGACCAAAGACGAAACATTTAAGGGGGTTTTTCATATGAAAATCGCATTGGGCACTGATCATGCAGGTATTCGTTTAAGAGAAGAAATTGTGCAGGTAATTCAGAATCTTGGACACGAGGTTGAAGACCTGGGATGCGGCTGTTCGGATTCGGTAGATTATCCGGATTACGCGCTTCCGGTGTGTGAGAAGGTAGTCTCCGGTGAGGCGGACCGCGGCATTCTGATCTGCGGAACAGGAATCGGCATGAGCATTGCAGCGAACAAGGTTCCAGGTATTCGCTGTGCGCTGACACATGATGTATTTTCGGCAAAAGCTACCCGTGAGCATAATGACAGCAACGTACTTGCTCTCGGTGAACGAGTAGTAGGCCCAGGGTTGGCGGCTGAAATCGTAACCGCATGGCTCGGCACGGAGTTTAGTCAAGGTGAAAGACATGTCGGCAGGGTAAACAAGATCAAAGCCATTGAGGAACGTTATCTGAAGGGATAAGCTCGCTGCAACGATGAAGGCTTCCATCAGGACCGGACAGCTTTCATTTAGACTATCGCTTTCATGGAGGGCTATGACATGACAGATCTCTCAAGTGGTCCTGCTCTGAAAGAGCAGACGGTGACGATTGTAAGGGAATTGGCTCAGGCTGCCGGCCTCGGGCCGGGCAGAATACTGGTCATTGGAACGAGCACAAGTGAAATTGCAGGCCGCCGGATCGGTACGGGCGGTGCACTGGAAACGGCGCGCCAGGTACTCGAAGGGATCGCGGAAGTGCAGGCTGAGTACGGATTTCATACCGCCTTTCAGTGCTGTGAGCATCTGAACCGGTCACTTGTAGTTGAACGCGAGCTGCTCGAACGGCTGGGCCTTACAGAGGTTGCAGCTGTTCCTGTTCCTCATGCGGGCGGCTCCATGGCTTCTGCAGCCTATCGAAGCTTTACCGATCCTTGTCTCGCCGATAGTATCTCGGCTCATGCAGGTATCGACATTGGAGAGACGATGATCGGGATGCATTTGCGGCGTGTAGCTGTTCCGTTTCGTCCGAGTATCCGTTATATCGGAGAAGCAAGGGTTACCGCAGCCTGGACCCGGCCGAAGCTGATCGGCGGCGAACGGGCGGTATACCGGCTGGAGCAAGCGAATGATTCATCCGCATGCGATTGACAATATCATTTAAATTTGAGGGGGATTTGAAGATGATGGAAAATTTGCGCAAGAAAGACCCGGCAGTGCTGGAAGCCATGAATTTGGAGCTGCAGCGTCAACGCAGCAATATTGAACTGATCGCTTCCGAGAATATCGTCAGTGAAGCGGTTATGGAGGCCATGGGTTCTGTATTGACGAATAAATATGCGGAAGGATATCCGGGCAAACGCTACTACGGCGGCTGCGAGCGGGTGGATATTGTTGAAGATCTGGCCCGTGATCGTGCGAAGGAATTGTTCGGCGCAGAGCACGTCAACGTTCAGCCTCACTCCGGCGCTCAAGCGAATATGGCGGTTTACCTGGCAGCCCTGAAGCCTGGGGATACGGTTCTCGGTATGAACCTGGCTCATGGCGGTCACTTGACGCACGGAAGCCCTGTCAACGCATCCGGCCTTTTATATAACTTCGTGGCTTATGGAGTACAGGAAGATACGTTCCTCATCGATTATGATGAAGTGCGCAAGGCGGCCTTTAAGCACCGTCCGCGACTGATTGTAGCCGGTGCAAGTGCTTATCCGCGTACAATCGATTTCGAAGCCCTGGCTTCCATCGCGAACGATGTTGGTGCATTGTTCATGGTTGACATGGCCCATATTGCCGGCCTTGTTGCGGCAGGAGTGCACCCAAGTCCGGTGCCTCATGCCCATTTTGTAACGACAACAACACACAAGACGCTTCGCGGACCGCGCGGCGGTATGATCCTCTGCAAGAAGCCATGGGCAGCAGCGATTGACAAGGCTGTATTCCCGGGCTCCCAAGGTGGTCCTCTGATGCACGTTATCGCATCTAAAGCGGTAGCTCTGGGTGAAGCGCTTGAGCCATCCTTCAAAGAGCATGCCCAGCAAGTGGTAAAGAACGCGAAAGTATTGGCAGATACGATGATCGCTGAAGGCTTGAATATCGTTTCCGGCGGAACCGATAACCACCTGATGCTGGTCGATACCCGTAATCTCGACATCACCGGTAAAGATGCGGAGAAAGTGCTGGATTCCATCGGAATCACAGTGAACAAGAATGCGATTCCGTTTGATCCTACAAGTCCTTTTGTAACCAGCGGTATTCGGATTGGTACACCGGCTGTAACTTCCCGCGGCATGGATGAGGATGCCATGGTGGAGATCGGCAAGATCATTGCGCTTACGCTTCGCCAGCCGAATGATGAGGAAACCCTCAAGCAAGCAGCCGGCAGAGTAGCAGCATTGACTGATAAGTATCCTCTCTATCCGGAAATGAAATATTAATTTAATTCAACAAGACGGGGCCGTCCTCAAGATCCAGGATCTTTTGGGACGGCCTCTTTTTTTTGCCGACAGGAATAAGCATTATTTTCACCAAAATGGAAAACATAGTATGCTAGGATCTGCTTTAAACCATGAGGCTGTTTTCAGACAGAAGAAACATGACGCTTGGACGTGCAAAAGCGCCTCTGGTGATGATATAATAGATAGGATTTATGGAGCTCACTAGAATTAATATCCATATTGAAGAACATATCGTAATCAACCGGAGGGACCTGACATGGGAAAATTGGTGATTTGTGATCACCCGTTAATTCAACACAAACTGACATTTATCCGCGATATGCGGACCAACACGAAGGATTTTCGCGAGCTGGTTGACGAAGTGGCAACACTCATGGCTTATGAAATTACACGCAATATTCCGCTGGAATCCATCTCAGTGCAGACTCCTGTCGCAGAGACAGAAGGCAAAGTCATTTCCGGGCGTATGCTGGGGCTGATTCCGATTTTGCGCGCGGGCCTTGGAATGCTGGATGGAGTGGTTAAGCTGCTTCCTGCTGCTAAGGTAGGCCACGTGGGCTTGTTCCGCGATCCGGAGACACTGAAGCCGGTAGAATACTATACGAAGCTTCCTACAGATGTAACGGAGCGTGAGCTGATCGTGATCGACCCTATGCTTGCAACAGGGGGATCTGCGATTGCAGCCATTGATGTGCTGAAGAAACGCGGCTGCACCCAGATTAAAATGATGAACCTGGTGGCAGCGCCAGAAGGCGTAAAGGCTGTACAGGAAGCGCATCCTGATGTGGATATTTATGTGGCTGCCCTGGATGAAGGCCTGGATGACCATGGTTATATCATTCCTGGACTCGGCGATGCGGGAGACCGTTTATACGGTACCAAGTAAATAGTTGTGAATAAGAAGCAATGAACAGTAAAAAGAGATGAATTTGTTTTATACAGGGGGTAACAAAACATGTCTAAAGTGAAAGTGATGACCATTTTCGGTGTTCGTCCAGAGGCGATCAAAATGGCGCCGCTTATTCTGGAATTACAGCGTCATCCTGAACATATCGAGTCCGTTGTGTGCGTTACGGCGCAGCACCGCCAAATGCTCGACCAAGTGCTGGACGTGTTTAAGATTGTCCCGGATTATGATCTGGATGTGATGAAGGACCGGCAGACGCTGAATGAAATTACGGTGCGTGTGCTGGAAGGGCTGGAGCCTGTTCTCAAGGAAGCCAAGCCGGATATCGTGCTTGTTCACGGTGATACGCTGACTACATTCCTTGCGAGCTATGCTGCGTTCCTTCAACAGATTCAGGTAGGGCATGTGGAAGCCGGGCTCCGTACATGGAACAAGCTTTCTCCTTACCCGGAGGAAATGAACCGGCAATTGACGGGAGTTCTTGCAGATATTCATTTTTCACCTACAGACCGGTCTGCGAACAACCTACGTCAAGAGAACAAGAATGAGTCAACCATTTACGTCACAGGCAACACCGTTACGGATGTGTTTCAATATACCGTACAGCCTGATTACACCCACCCTGTACTGGAATGGGCAGCTGGCAAGCGATTGATCCTGATGACAGCGCACCGCCGGGAATCCCAGGGAGAGCCGCATCGCAACATCTTCCGTGCAATCAAGCGAATTGCAGATGAGTTCGAGGATATCGCAATTGTATATCCGGTGCATTTAAGTCCTGCAGTTAAAGAGCCGGCTCATGAAATACTGGGCAATCATCCGCGTATCAAGCTGATTGATCCGCTGGATGTGGTGGATCTGCATAACTTCTATCCGCATACGCATCTCATCGTGACCGATTCAGGCGGGCTTCAGGAAGAAGCTCCTTCATTCGGCGTTCCAGTGCTGGTGCTTCGGGATACCACAGAACGTCCGGAAGGAATTGATGCAGGAACTCTTGAGCTTGTGGGTACCCATGAAGAGGATGTTTATGCACGGACGAAGGCATTGCTTACGGATAAAGAGCTGTATGAGTCCATGAGCAAGGCGGCGAATCCATATGGCGACGGTCATGCCTCCGAGCGCATTGTCAATGCGATTTTGCACCACTTTGGCATCAAAAGTGAACGCCCTGAGGAATTTCACACAATGTTCACAAAAGCATAATATTTTTTATTCTTGTGACAAAGGTCACAGCATACAGTTGAACTGTACGGTTTTGGCGGCGTTTCGGGCGGTTCAGAATGCGTAAAATCCTTGGATTTACATGCTAAAACGCGATTATCGATTCATTGACAAAGCATTGTTAGATTCAGTAAAATGAGTTGGGATTAGAGGTTTATATGAAAAATCCAAAAAGTCAAGATTCCCCTTGGTTGATTGCACTTTACATCAGTGGTGCCGGAGGATTGCTGGCAACTTACATCCTGATCGGTTTTTTCGCCGGGAAGTGGCTGGCTCAATTGCTGGACGGGCCAACATACTGGCTCGCGATTGGAACCGTTACAGGGCTCTTTGTTGGGATTTTGAATATTGCTCTTCTCATTAAAAAGTTTTTGGGGGCGCAAAGTGAATGATTTGACCACTTCCATTGTGAACGCTGTAACGAGAGTGACGCTGCTCTTATTGTCCGCCTCTTTCTTAGGATGGGCTTTGTACGAAGACCACCGTCCTGTATTTGTAGGGATTGTATTAGGTCTGGCGGGGGGCTTGATCAATGTTCGCTTTCTTTCCGTTAAAGTGCGGCAGTTGGCTGACTTGGCGATTAGTCAGGAGCGTAAACGGTTCAGCTTTGGATTTGTCACAAGACTTTGCATCGCGTTTCTGATTGTAATGATTGCGGTGAAATTCGAGCAGGTATCGCTCGGTGCAACCATTGCGGGACTGTTCATCCCCCAACTGTTGACCATTCCAGTCAGCATTTTTGTTAGCTTGCGAAATAAGAATTGATCAACGCTAATTGGAAAGGGGTGAAAACAAATACATGCATAGTTCACCAATTATTAACATTGGCGGATTCAATATTGATCTGTCAGCCGTGCTAATGCTCTTCGTAACCGGAGCTATTGTGTTCGTCTTAGCAAGATTGTCTGTTCGAAATCTATCTGTAGAAAACCCTTCCAAATTGCAAAATTTCATGGAATGGGTTGTGGAATTCGTACAGGGTATCGTAGCTAGTGCTATGGACTTGAAGAAGGGCAAGGCGTACATATCGCTCGGATTGACGTTAATATTGTTTATTTTTGTAGCTAACCTTCTGGGACTGCCTTTTGCTGTTATTACCGACTTACCGGCAAACTTCAAGGTGTTCGGTCATACAATAGAGGCAACCGTGGGACTTGAGGCGGGTCACTACGCACACGTATTGTGGTGGAAGTCGCCGACAGCAGACATTAATGTTACAGCGGGGCTGGCGATTGTCGTTTTCCTGCTCATGAACATTTTGGGTCTGAAGCTGAACCGCAAGCACTACCTCAAACACTACCTTGAGCCGTATCCGGTGTTCCTGCCGCTCAATATTATTGAGAACCTGGCAAAACCGGTCGCACTGGCAATCCGTTTGTTCGCTAACATTTTTGCTGGTGAGGTACTGATCACGGTGATTCTGAAGATGGGATTCTTCGGGATTCCATTCTTGGCAGCGTGGCAAGGCTTCAGTATATTCATTGGTGCATTGCAAGCCTTTATCTTCACCATATTGACGATGGTATACATTGCACAGACAACGATTCACGAAGAAGAAGCACATTAATAAACTCCGAGAAATTCATCGCTGCCTGCGAAGGGTTTCGACAGAGATATATTATAAAAACCACAAATTTCAAACAATTTTGAGGAGGATATTTAACAATGGAATTTTTAGCAGCAGCTATTGCAGTAGGTTTGGGCGCACTTGGCGCAGGTCTTGGTAACGGTATGATCGTAAGTAGAACAGTAGAATCTATCGCTCGTCAGCCAGAAGCACGTGGCCCATTGCAAACGACAATGTTTATCGGTGTTGGTATCGTAGAGGTAGTTCCATTGGCTGCTACCGTTATTGCTTTCTTGATCATGTTTTCTTAATAACAATACAACGGTTTGGCGGGGAGGGCCGATGCCATCCGCGCCTTCGTTTTGTTAGGAACTGCACATCGTACTAACGGAAAGGAGTGACTTTAGTGGAAATAGTATGGGAAACGATTGTAATCTCGATTATATCATTTGGTGTTTTGTATGCTCTTCTGCACAAGTTTGCATTCAGTAAACTGTTCGCGATCATGGAGCAGCGTCGTGAATTGGTCATGAGTCAAATGAATGAAGCTGCCCAGACCCGGGAGCAGGCGATTACTTATGTTGAACAACAGAAGCAAGCGCTTGAACAAGCTCGTCAAGATGCTCACGAAATCATCGAACGCTCCAGACAAACAAGTAACAAACAGGCTGAACAGATCATGGAGATGGCTAACGAAGAAGCATCACGTATCAAAACAGCAGCCGTGCGCGACATTGAGAACGAGAAGAACAAGGCAGTTGCAGAACTTCGCAGCGAGCTTGGCAATGTATCGGTTAAGATCGCTTCTAAGTTGCTTGAGCGCGAAGTGAAGAAGGATAACGTTCAGGAAGAATTGGTAGATCAATACCTGAAAGAGGTAGGAGGCAGACCATGAGCCAGGATACGGTAGCAGCCAAGCGGTATGCGCGGGCGCTGTTCGAAGTAGCGGCTCAGCAGCAGAAGGGTCTGGAAGTGGAAGAGGAGCTGAGAGCGATTGTATCAGCTATCGAAGGAGACGCTGATACACAGAAGTTCATCTCCACACCCAATATCCCCCGTTCCGTGAAGATGGATGTCTTGACCAAGGCACTTGCAGGGAAGATATCGAAGCCTGTTCTGAATACGATTGAGCTGCTTCTCGAAAAAGGACGCACAGATCTGTTCGCTGAATTACTGAACAGCTATGTGAAAATTCAGGGAGCCAGCCTCGGAATGGCTGATGCCACTGTATATTCCACATACCCGTTGAGTGATCGGGAGAAGGAACAAGTAGCTTCAGAATTCGGACAGATGGTACAGCAAAAAATTCGTGTGACCAATGTCGTTGACGAAACTCTGCTTGGCGGCCTGAAGGTCGTAATCGGTGACAAGCTGTATGATGGAAGCTTGGCCGGCAAGCTGGATCGTCTTGAAAAGTCTTTTAACAGACAAGCATAGTAGATAGGGGTGAAAACGTTGAGTATCAGACCTGAAGAAATTAGTACTTTAATTAAAAGTCAGATTGAAGAATATAAATCCGACATTGCTGTCTCTGAAGTGGGTACAGTAATTCAAGTAAGTGACGGTATTGCTCGCGTATATGGCCTGGAGAACGCTATGTCCGGGGAATTGCTTGAATTCCCTAACGGCGTCGTAGGTTTGGCGCTCAACCTTGAGGAGAGCAACGTCGGGGTCGTAATCTTGGGACCTTATACGGAGATTAAAGAAGGCGACCAGGTTAAACGTACAGGCCGCATCATGCAGGTTCCTGTAGGTGAAGCAATGCTTGGCCGCGTTGTAAACCCGCTGGGTCAGCCTGTTGACGGTAAAGGTCCGATTGCGGCTTCCGAATATCGTCCGGTTGAGAATAACGCACCGGGTGTTATCGACCGTAAATCCGTACATGAACCAATGCAGACAGGAATTAAAGCGATCGACGCGATGGTTCCAATCGGCCGCGGACAGCGCGAGTTGATCATTGGTGACCGTCAGACAGGTAAAACAACGATTGCAATTGATACCATCCTGAACCAAAAAGGTAACGGTGTGAAGTGTATCTATGTTGCGATCGGACAAAAGCAATCCACCGTTGCACAGGTTGTTGAAACGCTGCGCCGTCATGGTGCGCTTGAGTACACAATCATCGTAACTGCATCGGCTTCCGAGCCGGCTCCTTTGCAATACATCGCACCTTATGCGGGCTGCGCAATGGGTGAGTACTTCATGTACAAAGGCGAGCACGCCCTGATCATCTATGATGACTTGTCGAAGCAAGCAGCGGCTTACCGCGAATTGTCCTTGCTCCTTCGTCGTCCTCCAGGCCGGGAAGCTTATCCGGGTGACGTATTCTACCTGCATTCCCGTTTGCTGGAGCGCGCTGCGAAGCTTAGTGATGAGCTTGGCGGAGGTTCATTAACCGCTTTGCCGTTCATTGAAACACAAGCTTCCGACGTATCCGCATATATTCCTACGAACGTTATTTCGATTACTGACGGACAGATCTTCCTGGAGTCCGACTTGTTCTACTCCGGTCAGCGTCCTGCGATCAACGTGGGTATTTCCGTATCCCGTGTCGGCGGTTCCGCACAGATTAAAGCGATGAAGAAGGTTGCGGGCGGTATGAAGCTCGACCTGGCTCAATATCGTGAACTTCAGGCGTTCTCCCAGTTCGGATCTGACCTGGATAAATCTACATTGGCTCGTCTGAACCGTGGTTCGAAGCTGATGGAAATTTTGAAACAGGGCGTTAACCAGCCGCTTTCTGTTGAACAGCAGGTTGTCAGCTTGTATACCGCAGTTAAGGGTTACCTTGACGATGTTGAGGTTTCTGACATTCGCCGTTTTGAGAAAGAATTCATCGCGTTTGTTGAGAGCAACAAACCTGAAATTCTGCAATCCATCCGCGATACGAAGGATCTCGTAGCGGATAACGAGAATGCACTGAAGAGTGCAATCGATCAATTCAAAAAGGGCTTTGCAGCTTCGAAGTAAGCTTCTCGGCCTCGGCTGTGCATTAGGAGAGGAGCCGGGCAATAAGGCCTGGCATCCTCTTTCAACATATGGATGAAGGCTTTGGCTCCGCCAAAGCTAGGTTAATGCTTACGAAGTAACTTTGGCTCCTCCAAAGTTAAGTTTACGCTTACGAAGTTAGCTTTGGCTTCGCCAAAGCTAGGTTAATGCTTACGAAGTAACTTTGGCTCCGCCAAAGTTTTGAGGTGGTGAAAACATGGCAAGAGGATTACGTGACATTAAACGGCAGATCAAAAGTATCCAAAGCACCAAGCAAATCACCAAAGCGATGGAGATGGTTGCCGCAGCGAAGCTGAGAAGAGCACAGGAAAAGGCAACAGCTGCCCTTCCGTACTCGGAAAAGCTGAAAGAAGTTGTAGGCAGCATCGCGGCTGGAACCCAAGGAATAAGTCACCCGATGCTGGAGAAGCGCTCGGTTAAGAAAACCGGTTATCTGGTCATTACCTCCGACCGCGGACTTGCTGGAGCATCCAACTCGAATATTTTACGTAAAGTATCGGGGATTATTGCAGAACGCCATCAATCAAAAGATGAGTACTGCATCTTCGTGATCGGACGTAAAGGCCGCGATTACTTCCGCCGCCGTGGACTTCCGGTTGTGGAAGAGTTGACAGATCTGTCTGACAGCCCAACATTCGCGGACATCAAAAGCGTTGCAAACGCAGCTGTTGTTCAATACGAGAAAGCTGAAATTGATGAGTTGTACATATGCTACAACAAGTTCGTGAATGCATTGACGCAGGATCCGGAAGTCACTCAGCTGCTGCCAATGGAGAACATTGGCGGTGATGCAATTGCAGCAAGCTACGAATATGAGCCATCTGCTGAAGGCGTACTGGAAATCTTACTTCCGAAGTATGCGGAAACACTCATCTTCAGTGCAATGCTGAATGCGAAAGCAAGTGAGCTTGGTGCGAAGATGACGGCAATGGGAGCAGCGACGAAGAATGCAAGCAAGCTGATTGGCGATCTGACTCTGACGTATAACCGTGCCCGTCAGGCTGCCATCACTCAGGAAATCTCCGAGATTGTGGCTGGAGCCGACGCTCAATAATTGTGTTGAATACAATCCGTTAACAGATATACGGTACGTTGTGCCGTTTTTACGATGATCGTTCGTCATATAGGCGAACGAGTAGGAGGGAAAACGAAAAGATGAACAAAGGACGCGTTGTCAGCATTACAGGCGCTGTAGTTGACATTGAATTTCAGCGCGGTCAGCTTCCAGAGATCTTCAACGCTATCAAAATTGAAGGCTCCGTGGAAGGCGGCCGTACGATCGATCTGACTTTGGAAGTATCCAACCATTTGGGAGACAATCTCGTTCGTTGTATCGCGATGTCTTCAACCGATGGTCTGACTCGTGGTTTGGAAGCTGTAGATTTGGGTGCACCGATTACAGTTCCTGTCGGAGCTCCAACCCTGGGTCGTGTATTTAACGTTCTGGGTCAGCCAATCGATAATGCAGGACCTGTTGTATCTGAAGTTAATGATCCAATTCACCGTGAGGCTCCGGCTTATGATGAGCTCTCCACACAAGCAGAAATGCTTGAAACAGGAATCAAGGTTATTGACCTGCTTGCTCCTTACCAAAAGGGTGGTAAAATCGGTCTCTTCGGTGGTGCGGGTGTAGGTAAAACCGTTGCGATCCAAGAGCTGATCAACAACATCGCTCAAGAGCACGGCGGTATCTCCGTATTTGCTGGTGTAGGTGAGCGTACCCGTGAAGGTAACGACTTGTACCATGAGATGACAGATTCCGGCGTTATCAGTAAAACAGCAATGGTATTCGGTCAGATGAACGAGCCTCCAGGCGCACGTCTTCGTGTAGCTTTGACAGGTTTGACGATGGCGGAGTACTTCCGTGATCAGGAAGGAAAAGACGTTCTTCTGTTCGTCGACAACATCTTCCGTTTCACACAAGCAGGTTCCGAGGTATCCGCACTCCTTGGCCGTATGCCTTCCGCTGTAGGTTACCAGCCAACACTGGCAACGGAAATGGGTCGTCTGCAAGAGCGTATCACCTCCACGAAGAAAGGTTCTGTTACTTCCATTCAGGCGATCTACGTGCCGGCGGATGACTATACAGACCCGGCTCCGGCAACGACATTTGCTCACTTGGATGCAACAACGAACCTGGAGCGTAAGATTTCCGAGAAAGGTATCTATCCTGCGGTAGATCCACTCGCATCCAGCTCACGGATTCTGTCACCTGAAATCGTAGGTGAAGAGCATTACAATGTAGCTCAAGGCGTTAAGCAAATTCTTGCTCGTTACAACGAGCTTCAAGATATTATCGCGATTCTGGGTATGGATGAGCTTAGTGAAGACGATAAAGCGATCGTTAACCGTGCTCGTCGTATCGAGCGTTTCCTTTCCCAACCGTTCCACGTTGCAGAGGCGTTTAACGGTATGCCAGGTACTTATGTACCAGTTAAAGAAACCATTCGCAGCTTCAAAGAGATTCTGGAAGGCAAGCATGACAATCTTCCGGAAGCGGCATTCCTGTTCGTCGGAACCATCGAAGAAGCAGTGGAAAAAGCAAAAAATATGTAAGCTGACGCTCCGTGTTATGCGGGTCGTCCGTAGAATTACGAACGAAGCCTGCTGCGCGAGTTTTCTGCGGAAAACGGTGAGGAGGGATGGAAGTGAGCACCTTTTTGTTAGAGATCGTAACACCAGACCGACTCTTCTATTCAGAGCAGGTTAATAGTGTTACGGTGCGCGGGGTTGAAGGAGAACTGGGCATTTTGCCAGGACATATCCCGTTTGTTACTCCACTTCAGGTAGCACCTGTGTTCGTGAAGACTGGAAACGAAAGAACCACGTTTGCAGTACAAGGGGGCTTCGTGGAAGTCCGCAAGGACAAGGTTGTTATTCTGGCGGAGAGTGCCGAGAATCCGGATGAAATCGATCTGGAGCGTGCGGAAGCCGCGAAAGAACGTGCTGAAGCCCGCTTGAAGGCGAGCAAGCGACAAGATGAGGTTGATCATCGTCGTGCTGAATTAGCTCTGCAACGGGCTATGAACCGGATTAAGGTATCCAGTGGTAAATATCAATAGAATGAAAGGCAGTCCGCTTATATTAGCCGGGCTGTCTTTTTTATATATTTTCATATAGAGGTAAGTTATGGAACTATAAATGGATGATTATTCTATAAATAGAGCGTTTATATGACATCGCAATCAATTATTTTTATTTCCAAGGAAATGGTATTAGAAAGTACTGGATTCTTATAGCAGCGGCAAGGTATTATAGAAGGGTCGGTCTATCTAGGTCGATATTTCTGAGATAGGCAGGGAGGGAGAAATGGAACAAGAAATTTCAAACACGGTCAATGGTGCAGTTGGCGTCAGCGGATTATTATCTATTGTGATTTCGCTTGTCTGCATAGCATTGGCGTGGTGGGCATTGCAAACTTTAAAGCTAGATTTGGTGATTCGTAATCCGAAAAGTCCACAAGGTAAGCTGCTTCATCTGCTGCTTGCTGTAGTCCTTGGCCGTTTTGTAGCCGAGTTTTTAATTGACTATGTTACGTGGAGCCAAATGATCCGATATATATTTTAGGACGAGTTAATAATTGATAAAAGCTGGGCATCTCCGGGTTAAATGAAGCTTGGTTTTGGTGCTTTTGCTAAGTTGTTTGAATTGTTGTATGAATGGTTATATGTCTATAGGAACTCAGCACAAGATGTCGAATAAACGCATTTTATTATGTCAACACTGAAAATAAGTAATATGGTCCGAGAAACAACGCGACTTCCGGACTATAAGCGAATTGCTCATATAATCTGCGTCACCAAGATGAAGATCTTGCATAGGCTAACACTGAGAACCTGGCAGCACATACCAACATCTTATTTACCTAACGTGTCAGGAATACACATCATTTATCAGGTAATGTTTTCCTGGCATAGAAAATAGTCCAATAATCGCTTGTAACCTTGAAATCAATAAGATAAGATGGCACTTGGAGATTTAACAAGCAAGACAAACAATGATTTTAAAATTACAGGAAAAATATGGACGCGGAGGGAAACCATGATGAGCAAATTTATCGTCCGCGGTGGCAAAAAACTGACCGGAAGCGTCAAAGTCAGCGGAGCAAAAAATTCAGTTCTTCCGATCATCGCTGCCTCTCTTTTAGGGGAAGTAGGAGAAAGTGTCATTATAGATGCGCCTCCTCTTGACGATGTAATCACAATTAGTAAAGTGTTGGAGTCGCTTGGTGCGAGCGTTACATATAAAGACGAAGTCATACGTGTAAATGCAGAGCACATAGCTACATGTGAAGCACCATATGAATGGGTGCGGAAGATGCGCGCCTCTTTTTTGGTCATGGGACCACTCTTGGCTCGCTGTGGCCAGACCCGTATTTCACTCCCTGGTGGATGCGCGATTGGTACAAGACCGATCGATCAGCATCTTAAAGGTTTTGAAGCACTGGGTGCGGAGATCAGCCTGGGTCAGGGATACATTGAAGCGAAAAGTAACGGAAGACTGCGCGGCGCGAAGGTGTACCTGGATGTTGCCAGCGTAGGAGCTACCGAGAATATTATGATGGCCGCTACATTAGCGGAAGGTGTTACTACAATCGAAAATGCGGCGAAAGAGCCGGAAATTGTCGATTTAGCCAACTATTTGAACGCCATGGGCGCCGTGGTTCGCGGTGCAGGTACGGGTGTGATCCGTATTGAAGGCGTTGAGAAACTACATGGCGCGAAGCATCATGTCATTCCGGATCGCATTGAAGCAGGGACCTTTATGGCTGCTGCGGCGATTACAGGCGGAGATGTGTATGTTGAGGGTGCAATTGCAGATCATTTGGGTCCTGTGATTTCCAAGATGGAAGAGATGGGTGTTACGATTCTGCCTGACGAGAACGGAGTCCGTGTTATTGCGGATAAACCGCTAAAGGCTGTCGATATTAAGACCCTGCCGTATCCGGGCTTCCCTACGGATATGCAGTCTCAAATGATGGCTCTCCTGCTTGTTTCCGAAGGAACTGGAGTGGTTACTGAAACGGTGTTTGAGAACCGCTTCATGCATGTCGATGAGTTTCATTTAATGAATGCTGACATCAAAGTGGAAGGCCGTTCAGCAATTGTATCCGGAGGAGCTAATTTGACGGGTGCGAAGGTATGCTCAACGGATCTGCGCGCGGGTGCTGCTCTGATTTTGGCAGGACTTGTGGCTGAGGGAACAACTGAGGTTAGTGGTACACATCACATTGACCGCGGATATGTTCATTTGGCAGAGAAGCTGTCCGGATTAGGTGCGGATATCTGGCGTATTTCGACAGATGATACTTCTTTCGAGAAAGCACCAAAGCCTGCGCCTGCGAAGGTGGAGGAAGGCAAGCTGTTTAAAGTACAGCCAACATGGGTGTAAGATCAGGCTTGTCGATTCATGTATTGTAAATATGATAATCAAGCGAAGGGTTCTGCCAAGCGGCAGGACCCTTTTTTGATGGAGTCGAACCCTTGTCGAAATCGGGGATATGAGAAGTGTACCGCTCTCTTTAAAGTATAGAAGTTATCCGAATCATTGCTCATTCTCTCTCTTAAAAGGTTCTATCAACTGAAAGGCTCTCATAATTATAAGCAGCTAGCAAAAAAGGAATAGAAGCCGTGATAATTGGGTTCTCATGGTTAGGTCCTAATACTTGGTCTGCTTAAGGAGGGAGCCAAAATGAAAGATTCGAAGGTTCGGATACAAATTCAAATGCATAAAACGGAAGGCTCGGCGGCTAGAGTGCTGGAGTGTAAGCTTCTAACCGAGGATGATCTGAAGACAAAGCCCGGCATGACAAATATAAATGAAGCTTCCAGTATCCCCATCAGTCAGGAGGCTTTACGCGCATGGCCACCTGGCAATGAGCAGCTCGATTCCAAGCTGTCCTCTAGCGAAGAGCGCCGCAGCCTTGCGGGGAACGAATCCAAGGGCAATGGCCTTGTGAGCAAGAGCTCTGCAGTTAACAGCACCGTGCCCCACGGCGGCGCGCCCCGCAGCGCGGCGCGCCACCGCACA
>NZ_CDSE01000065.1 GCF_001373415.1 Paenibacillus dakarensis
GTATTTTGCTGGCGGTTGTTATTTATTTCGTTTGGTTTTAATGCTTGGTATCAAGCTGAAAAGGACGCCTTCTCAGGTCAGTATGGCCTGTGGGGGCGTTTTTCTATTTGGTAGGCGATACAAATGCTTTATTGTTGCGGTGTAGAGACCGCTCCACGGTCGAAACATTCTGTTGGGGCGATGTGAGACGCTACACGGTCGAAACATTCCTCCAATCGCTGTTGTCCTCGAATTTCATGATTTATTTTCTCAATGTTGAAATTCGAGGACAGCCTATGCTTCCGATGTAGCTTTCTTACAGAAAGCTTGTAGCCGAACGCTTCGCTTCTCCGGAATTGTTTCGTCCGTTCCGCTGCTTCGTGCTGGTCAATCACCTTTATTTCTTCGACTAAGCTTAAAGTAGCCCTCATCCTCACGCTTCACGATCAGAACCTCGTTGTCCTCGTTTGAGGAAAAGATCTCTTCACCAACTTCTAATATATTGGATGAGAAATTGCCTTTAGGGAATACATCGGCGTTTACTTTAGTTTGTACCTCGCCTATCTTTTCTCCGGCTGTAAATTTATTATCATCATCACCACTCAACAAATATTCTTGGTCGTTAACGATCAGAATTCCGGCGTAGCAGGCTGAACTGGAGTTATTACAGCCTGTTAGCAGAGTTGCTGCAAAGAGTGCGATTAGAGCAAACAGGAACATTTTTCGTTGCACAGATGCTCCCTCCTTTTTCATATAAAACGCTGCCAGCGTGCACAAGGTTACCTGGACACTGAAATATTTATTACAACGAATGGATGTGCTAAATCCTTTTTATGATAGGCTGTCGATCCAGGTCCGATGGATAACAACATATGAAAGGCTAGTCAGCCAGGAATATGAGAGTAACACATCGAATAAGAAGCATAAGCTGGTTGATCTCGCCTGTTTACTGAGACAGATATAAACCAAACTTCGGCTTTTTGCGTATTCTAGTTAAGCAAATGGGCGAAAATAAGGGAGTGGATTCGAATGAGATTTAAAATCTTTGCGCGCGGGTTACTTTTATTGTTCATTACCATTTTAGCTGCGTGTTCCTCTGATTCGTCTTTGGGACAGTCGGAGAAGAAGCAGATGGTGGAAAATGTGAAGTCAGTTGAAGAGAGTGAGTATGATCTTATTTACTTTAACAAATCATATGAACAATATCATAAAGTTGTAAATGGAATTGTAAGTGAGGAATACTGGGCGTCGATCAGTGATGAGATCGTATTCGGATATGATAATGTAACCTACACGAGAGATGATCTGGCGAATATGTCGCAAGAGGAGTACGACCAACATAAGAAACATATGCTTAATTTAATTCATGGAGTGGGTATGGATAAACTCAGTGCGACGGTTCGTATATCGGATGTGTATAAAGGAAATTCGTCCAATCAAGTCAATATATATACAATTGAGAATAAAGAGATGAATGAGCTCCCATTCACCGCAACTACTAAGAAGTATACATTGGAGAAGCATAGCGAAAACTGGCTTATTACCGACGTGGAGCAAGATAAATTCACTTATGGAAGCGAGCAGACAGAAAAGGAAATGGAAGATGGAATCAAAAATCTAAAGTATCAAACCAATGAAGATGAGATTATTAGTTATCCAACGTTAATCGTATTATCAGGAGCAGGTAAATAAATGTCATAATAAAAAGAAAAACATCCGCAAAGCGAATGCTTCACAGATGTCTCTCTTGTTTACGATCAGATTGATCTTAACTGAACGGGTTTACCCTGGCGGGCTGACTCGTAAGCTGCAAGCCCCACGCGGGCGGACAGATAACCGTCTTCACCCGATATTTGAACAGGCTTACCTTGAATAATGCTGTCGACAAAGCTGTTCACGAGCCCGGAATCCATGTCATCTCCCCAATAACTCCAGTTGGCTTTCTGGGCAGCATCGCTGTAAACATCGTTCTTCTGAGCAAATGAATCGACCATTAGAGTTCCCTTGGTTCCGATGATCTCCAGGGTAACGTCTCCCCATGTCGGGAAGCTGCGGGACCGGGACCAGCTTGGATCAAGAACTGCAAACACGCCATTCGCAAATTTCACGTGGACCATGCCTGCGTCATCAATGTCTGTATCGTGGAACAGCGTTTCAGCATGAGCATATACTTCCTGGACAACACTGCCTGTAAACCAGTGCATCAGGTCCATGACATGAACGGTATGATCGAACACTGCTCCTCCGCCCGACAGCTCCTTATCTATGAACCACCCGCCCGGCATCGTACCGCGATTCGTCCCTTTCATTGCAACAATCTCTCCGATGACACCCTCATCAACTGCCTGTTTCGCCTGACGAACAGATGTCAGATAGCGGCATGGGAACGCCGTCATCAGCTGGACCCCATGATCCTTGCACACCTGAATCATGTGAAGCATCTCCTCTTCAGACAGGCCGAGCGGCTTCTCACATAGTACATGCTTGCCTGCTTCAGCTGCTTTAAGCGTAAGCTCTGCATGACGGGAATTCTCGGAGCAGATCACAACAGCATCCACTTCCTGTGCAAGCAAATCTTGATAATCTGCATAGTATGCAATTCCATTAGCTGTCGTAAATGGAGCTACACGTTCAGCATTCTCATCCGCAATACCAATCACTTCGACATCACTTCTCTGCAGCATTGCATGCAGGTAACTGGCTGCATGCATATGTGCAAAGCTGATAAAACCTACTTTTATCTTGTTCATGATGTGATTCCTCCTATACGAACTGGCTGTCCTGTCTTCGCCGATTGTTCACAGGCCAAGGCGATCTCTACAGCTCGGCAGGCATCTGCCGCACTAACGATTGGCTCGCTTCCATCACGAATACAATCGATAAAGTGTTGTAGTTCATGATAATAAGCATCATGCACCATAGGACTGGAAGGTACTTGTACTGCAGAGCTTTCACCTGTTGATTCGTGTACTCTCTTGACGTCCAGCGACTGAACTTGATTGCTGTCAAAACGAATAATTCCGTCTGTACCCGAGATCTCAAACTGCGTGGTAAATTCCCCGGGATAACCCCAAAATCCTGTCAGGTTAGCAATGGCTCCGTTTACAAATTTCATCGTTACCTGGGCATATTCCATTTCGGATGAAGAAGGCTTCGTAATCGAAGCGTATACAGACTCCACATCACCAAACAGCCAGCTGCTAAAGTCGATGTCATGAATCATCAGATCCATAATGACACCGCCACTTTTGGTGCGGTCATGATACCACATGTCCACTCCCTTCGGATAGGATCCAAAACGTTTGAAATGAGCCATTTTGGCCTCTCCAATTCTGCCGGACTTCGCATTCTTGTATGCATCCCGGTAATTGGGGAAGAAACGGACGACATGTCCGATAAATAACCGGACACCCTTCTCGCGGCAAACCGTCTCCATTTCTGTGGCATCTTCCAGAGTAAGAGCTGCAGGCTTTTCACAAATAACATGCAAGCCGCGCTCGGCAAGATTCAGCACAAAGGTTTTATGTAAATATGTTGGCAAGCATACGGCAACAATCTCCGGCTGCTCTTGTTTAATCATCTCTTCCCAATCCGTATAGGCGGTAGCGCCGCTTGCTTGCGCCGCCCGATCCGCACGCCCTTGTATCAGGTCTGCAACTCCGCATACTTGAACGTCAGGCATAGTCGCTAAATTACGGGCATAGATCATCCCCATTGTTCCGCATCCAATAATAGCAATTTTCATAGTAGAACCTCCATTCTGTGTTCTTAATTAGCTTGATCCGTCATTGCCCACTTTACGGCTCCGATAATACCGGCCCGATTGCCCAGTTCCGCCTTGGCAAGCCGAACAGGCAGCACACACTTCTCTTGGAGCTTTTCATTCAGTTCCTTACTCCACCCCGGATATCCGTCTGATACCCCTCCGCCAAGAATAATTAATTCCGGATCAAATGCCTGCTGAACAGAGATCAAACCTCTGGCCAGGTCGGACAAATAACCATCCATTGCTTCTGCTGCTTCTTGAATCCCTTCCTCATACGCCTGAACGAGATATCTGCTGCTCCATTCCGGATTCACAGAACTCGCAATCCGGCTGAGCGCAGTACCTGAGCACTTCGTTTCCCAGCAGCCTTGTTGGCCGCAGGTACATGCAGCTCCATCTTTATCAACAATGAGGTGACCGATTTCAGCAAAACCGCCGCGCAGCCCTGGTATAACCTTTCCTTCGTATACAAAAGCGCCGCCGATGCCCGTACCGAGTGCGACAAGCATAAAGGAATGAACTCCCTTGCCTGCCCCAAGCCATGCTTCTCCCCATGCAGCCGCATTTACATCATTTTCAACCGATACTCGGTATGGAAACTGTCTTTCGATCTCTTTCTTAATTTCTGTTCCGGTCCAGCCCGGCATATTATCCGTAGCGTAAACGATGCTGCCTGTAGAACGGTCAACACGACCTGCTGTACCAACGCCGATCCCGATAATTTCAGCATTCTCTGCCTGCTGTTCAAGCGTATGAATCAGCCCTGAAGCCGCTTCCAAAATTCGTTTACTGCCTTCCAGGGCTGGAGTTTTCACAGTGATCGGTTCTGTCATATTCCCGTCCGGATCAACCAAAGCCCCTTTAATCTCTGTCCCGCCAATGTCGATTCCAATCCAGCGCTTCATTCTGTACCTCACTTTTCCTGAGTGAATTCCTGATGATATCAAATTTAACAGCAAGAAATTGGACAATTGCTTAGTCCTGCTTTAATTATTCGATTTCTTATCCTAAATTCCCTTCCCTTCATTGTATTTGTTAATAAACTTACTGGATTTCGTAATCGTAATCAATATCAAATCACATAGAAAAAGAAGGTCTGTCCCACAGAGATAAACCTTCTCTATTCCTTAATCCATATAACCGGCAAGACCCTGTTTTATCAGATAATCCATCTCCGCATCCAGGATGTTCTCCACGGTCAGCTCGTCCAGCTTCACATCCTTACGGCTCATCACATAATCCACAAGATCATCGCTGTCGATATCTATGTCGCCCTTAGCGCCTTTATGTGCATTATCGATATACGCCTGTTCATGCTTCAATACCAGACGAATGTTCTGAGGGGCCGCTTGTGTCTTGCCTGAGATATAATCAACAAGCTCCTGCTCGTTTAGTGTTTTACCCATAGCGATTCAACTCCTATCCTGTATATGTATTGTCATTTTGACACAGAAAACTCAACAGCTCCGTTCATTCCCCACATGAATAATTTTCATTCACATAACTTTTTAAAGGAACCGTTGCACTAATCCCGAACAGTTGTTATGTTAACAGTTGTTAAGGTACGCATCAAGTAAATTGAATACAAACTGGAGGTAATCATGGAGAACACAGGACTCGGAGGAAAGAGCATTATTCTTAGGCTTGAAATGAATACGCAGGAAATAAAATTTGGACAGGTCGCTTCTGCGATATTTGATGCAGGCGGAGATATGGTCGCCATCGATGTCATTCAAGCCAACGGCCATCTTACCGTCCGCGACATTACCATTACGGTCAACGAAAGTAGTGATATACATAAAGTCACTGACGCAGTTAAGAACCTGAAGGGCGTCCGGCTCGTCAATGTTTCAGACCGTACTTTCCTGATGCATCTGGGCGGAAAAATTGAAACACAGCCCAAAGTACCGATCCAGAACCGTGACGACCTGTCCCGAGTATATACGCCTGATGTAGCCCGCGTATGCTCTGCTATTCAGGAGGATCCGAAGAAAGCCTATAACTTAACAATCAAAAGAAACACAGTTGCTGTCATATCTGATGGAAGCGCCGTTCTTGGCCTGGGCAATATCGGCCCTTATGCAGCCATGCCCGTTATGGAAGGTAAGTCCATGTTATTCAAGCAGCTCGCTGGTGTCGATTCCTTCCCGATCTGTCTGGATACACAGGATACTGAAGAGATTATTGCTTGCATTAAGGCAATCGCTCCGGGCTTTGGAGGCATTAACCTGGAGGACATCGCTGCTCCGCGCTGTTTCGAGATAGAGGAAAGATTGCGCAGTGAGCTGGATATTCCGGTCTTCCACGATGACCAGCATGGAACAGCCGTCGTACTGTATGCGGCTCTCATCAATGCGCTGAAAGTGGTAGGCAAAACTATTGATCAAGTGAAAATCGTGGTGTGCGGTATCGGAGCAGCGGGTGTTGCCTGCAGTAAAATTCTTTTGTCTGCAGGAGTTAAAGAGCTGATCGGTGTTGACAGGGAGGGTGCCATTACAGCAGGAAATACTTATAATAACAGCATGTGGCAGTGGTATGCCGAGAACACCAATCCGAACCGTATTCAAGGCTCCTTGAAAGAAGTCATTAAAGGAGCAGATGTCTTTATCGGCCTTTCTTCAGGGGGTCTGCTTAAGCGTGAAGATGTACAGTCTATGGCGGACAACCCCATTGTGTTCGCAATGGCCAATCCGACACCGGAAATCCGCCCGGAAGAGATAGAGGATATCGTCGGTGTCATGGCTACTGGCCGATCCGATTATCCAAACCAGATTAACAATGTATTGTGCTTCCCGGGTATTTTCCGTGCAGCGCTGGACTGCAGAGCAACTACGATAAATGAGGAAATGAAGCTGGCTGCTGCTGAAGCGATTGCCTCCGCAGTATCGGATGAAGAACGTAATTCTTCTTATATCATTCCGAGTGTGTTTAACCAGAATGTTGTAAAGGCGATCCGTGAGCTGGTGGTTAAAGCAGCGGTAAGCTCCGGTGTTGCCCGTAAGCTTCCGCGTGACAAGTAGAGTAAACTCAAGACCGGATGTTTGATGCATCCGGTCTTTCTCTATACCAGCTGCTCTATAATCAGGTGTCCAATTATATCCTTGAGGAGTAGGTATGATGAATAAAGACTCACTTGTTCGAAAATTCAATAAACAGGCCCCCACTTACGAGCGCAATAGCAGACAGCGTACGCTTGGCAAGTGGAGAAGCGCGCTGCTCCAAGGTATAGAAGGAAATGTTCTGGAGGTTGCTGTCGGAGCGGGTGCGAATTTCCCTTACTACAATCGGGATGCTGTAGACCTTACCGCAGTTGATTTCAGTCCGGAAATGCTGAAAAGTGCAGAGAGAATGGCTTCAGAGTTACATCTCGATGTGACGTTTAAGCAGCATGATATCGAAACACTCCAACTGCCCGAAGGATCCTTTGACAGCGTAGTATCCACCCTATCTCTCTGCGGTTATGAGGACCCTCTGCGCGCCATTAATATGATGAATGAGTGGTGCAAACCGGGAGGCTCCATCCGCTTGATGGAGCATGGAATCAGTGATAACAAGCTGCTAGGCACGGTACAGCATCTCGTTAATCCTGCTGCCCGACGAATATCCGGCTGTCACTTGAACCGGGATATTCTCGGTATCATTCAATCTTCTGGTGTGGAGATCATTAAATCCGAGCGTTATTATGGTGGAATGGTTCACCTGGTATGGGCAAGAGCAACTTAATTCCACTCAAAAAAAAACGCTGTATTCGCGGCACGTAGCGCAAATTACAGCGTTTCATTATTTTAATCATCATTCATAGCATTAATTTTGATCTGTTGACTCGCCCCAGCACTCCACATTTTGAAGACCTTGAATGCTGTCCTTTTTGAACACAGGGTCCAGACCTGCTTTCTTCTGCTTCGTATAATCCTTAAGCGCCTCAAAAGCAATCTTCGATAGCAGTGTAATGGCAATCAAATTCACAATTGCCATCAATCCCATAAACAGATCGGCCATATCCCATACCAGCTTTACGCTTGTTACTGAACCAAAGAGTACCATAAAGATCACGCATCCTCTGTACAGCCAGAGCCAGATCCTGTTCGAATTAAGGAACTCAATATTAGTCTCTCCGTAATAATAATTCCCCAGCAGCGTACTGAAGGCAAACAAAAGAATCATGATAGCCAGAAAATCGGAAGCCCAAGGGCCCAATTGCATACCAAGCGCTGCTTGAGTCAATTCAATTCCATCCAGTCCGGTAATCTGGTATGCGCCTGTGAACAAAATAATAAACGCTGTGCTTGTACAGATGACAAGCGTGTCGATCAACACACCCAGGGACTGAATTAAACCCTGCTTGGCCGGATGGCTTGTGCTTGCGGTTGCCGCCGCGTTAGGAGCGCTACCCATACCTGCTTCATTAGAGAACAGACCTCGCTTGATTCCGTTCATGAGTGCAGCACCAATTGCCCCACCGAAAGCCTGCTCCAGGCCGAAGGCACTTTTCACGATCAGGGATAAGACTTCCGGCAGTTTAGTAATATTGACGGTGACTATAAACAACGCCGTACCCACGTAAGCCACAGCCAATACAACGACAATCCATTCAGACCACTTCGCAATTCGTTTTACACCGCCAAAAATAATGACTGCAAAACATACTGCCATAATAACGCCCAGCGTTAATCGGTCTATACCGAATGAATTCTTAAATGCAACGCTGATCGTGTTCGATTGAACGGCATTAAATACTAGGCCGAAGGACAGCGTAATGAGGATCGCAAATAGTGAACCCATCCAGCGCTTTTTCAAGCCCTGCTCCATGTAATAAGCAGGCCCGCCGCGGAATTCGCCTGTATGATGATCCCTAACTTTATAAATCTGTGCTAAAGTACTTTCAATAAAGCTGGACGCCGATCCTATGATCGCAATAATCCACATCCAAAAGACCGCTCCCGGGCCTCCAAGCGATATAGCTATGGCCACACCGGTAATATTCCCGGTACCAACACGGGCTGCCATACTAATCGCAAAAGCCTGAAAGGGTGAAATGCTGCCGGGCTTACTATCCGTGGAATGCTTTATAACCCGAATCATTTCTTTAAAGAGGCGGAACTGCATAAATCTCATTTTGTAAGTGAAATACAGACCACCAGCGATCAGCATCACAATTAACAACTTTGACCAAATAAAATCATTCGTAGCATTGATAAAAGATTGAATAGCTTGCTCCATATGATGTTCCTCTCGTTGTATAATCTAGTCACTAATAAATCTCTGAAAGTCATATTATAACCTGCACACATCCTTATTAAAAAGCGGTTAATTGTGGAGATTTACTGAAGTGCTCCTCCATACAAAAAAGGCCATCCCATGCTTAGGATGACCTATATTTGTTAGATTATTTCCCAAACTCATTCATTTTCGTATAAATCAAAACGGCATCTCTCAGAAACTCGGCTGTTCCCGGCTGCTCTGCGTCATAATACGCTTTGAAACGCTCATCATCAACATACATTTGAGCCAGGCCTGCATGGGCTTCCTTGTTGTATTCATGCCAGTAATACGTCAACCACTGCTTGTGAAGGTCTGCTGCTCTCTGAGCAAGATCACCTGCCGGGTCTCCCTGCTTGAACGCCTCGGACAGCGCTGCCTTCACTTCCTTCTCAAGTCTGGTGACCTCTTCGTACTGCTCCGGAGTCATTCCTTTCAGCTTCGCGTTGGATTGATTAACTGCATCCTCACCATATTTCCCGCGAATCTCCTTGCCATACTTCTTCTCGTTCTCCTGAATCATGTTCTGTTTAAATCCCTCGAACTTCTCTTGATCACTCATTATAATTCTCCCTTCCGTGGATGCAATCGTCTTGTCCACATTTCTTATTAATAGGTCCAGCTGTTTTCTTCTGTGCTGAAGCTGCTCCCGGTGATGCTTAAGCGCTGTTATGCTGTCAAAAGAAGGCGATGTGATGATTTCTTTAATTTGGTCCAGCGGCAGGTCAAGCTCCCGGTAAAACAAAATTAACTGCAATCGGTCCACCTCTGCCTGACCATAAATACGGTAACCGGATGAGCTCAGTCTTGTTGGCTTCAGAATACCGATTTCATCATAATAGCGGAGCGTTCTTGTACTGACCCCTGCCAGCTGTCCCAGCTTCTGTACGGTGTATTCCATGCGTTCACCTCCTTACAAATTCAATTTACACCTTGACGTAACGTTAAGGTCAACACTTATTTTATTGTTTATGTAAAAAAGACCGATAACCATTATTCGGCACCGATCTAATCATCATAGCTATAATGCTGCTCTATTAATTAGCTTCAGCTTCTTCTGTGTCTGCCTTCTTGTCGGACGCGGTATGCTTCTCGTTTATCCACTCTTTCAGGGGTTCTGTCATTTGATCTTTCATCTTCTGAATCAGATCATCCTCGGAAATTCCTTTTGCAGACGCAAGCTCAGCAAGTGACTTTCCTTCCTGAAGTCCTGCCTTCAGGTCATCCTCTGTCATACCGAGTATTTCAGCAATTTCTTCTGGATTCACGAATCGGCCTGGGCCATGCCCCATTCCTTTTCCCTTTCCATGTCCTTCTCGTCCCATATCACTGCTCTCTATGGCTTGCGACAATCGTTCACTAAGCTTCTCCTTCTGCTCTGCTGCTTGGGTCTCTGTAAGCTTGCCTTCGCTCAGGCGCTCTTCGATTTTGCTGGTTTCCTTATTTATTAGTTTTTGCAAAAAGACTTCTTTAGTCACGCCTTTCCCTTCCGCGATCTCCGCAAAAGTCTTACCTGCCCCGAGCTGTGTCCGAATCTCGCTCTCCTCCATACCAAGCACTTCGGCGGTATTGCTCATTAAATTCCCGCCTCTAAACCCGCCGTGGTGTCTCCCTCTATCCCCATCCCTCTTACTCTTCTCATCAACCGATGAGGAGGCTGTTCCTGAAGTGTTCTTGTCTGTATTGACGGTGGATGAATCTGTGCTTGCTGCAAATGTATTATTTTGCACGTACAAGCCTCCTCCGAGCAATACACTGGCAGCAATGCTGCTTACCAGTACTTTCTTTCCGATATGATTCATCATGTAAAGTCTCCTTATCAATATATTTTCGCCTTACATAACGAAGTATAAGGAATTAACCTGAGGACAAACTTAGTGGAAGATGATAAGAGGCTTAGGATAAGCTGAATGTTCGCTGAATGTTTCCAAAAGAAAAAGCCTGCCTTCCCGGACAGCATCCAGGAAAGCAGACTATGTTCATGTAAACTGCCTTTATTCTTTAACCACCAATTTCAGCGGTGCCGCGATCATTTTCTCTACCTCTTTACCTTCGCGTACATCTACAGCGGCCTTCACGGCAAGCTGTCCAATCAAATCAGGCTGCTGTGCAATCGTTGCGGTCAGATTACCCGCCTTGATGGAATTCAACGCATCCTCGTTTCCGTCAAAGCCAATAACCATAATGTTTTTACCTGTACTTTGAATGGCTTCAATTGCACCAAGCGCCATTTCGTCATTGTGAGCGAACACGGCTTTAATACCCGGATTTCCCTGAAGCAGATTCTCCATTACGTTCAATCCTTTTGTCCGGTCAAATTCAGCGGATTGCTTGGCAACCACCTTCAGCTCTTTGTCTGCCACGTCATGGAAGCCTTTGCCCCGCTCACGGGTAGCGGAAGCACCCGGTACGCCTTCCAGCTCAACGACCTTGGCACCTTTACCAAGCTTTTCAACCATATATTCAGCGGCCATCTGTCCGCCCTTGATGTTGTCTGAAGCGACCAGGGTTTCTACGTCACCTTTCTCTGCAGAACGGTCAAGCGTAATCACGGGAATACCCAAGCTGTTCGCCGTCTGAACCACCGGAGAAATCGCAGATGAATCGGTCGGGTTGATCAGCAGCATATTCACGCCTTGCTGAATCAAGTCATCCACGTCATTGCTCTGTTTAGCAGAGTCATTCTGAGCATCCACCACGACGACCTCAATGCCCTGTTTGGATGCCTCGGATACAACGCCCTCCTTCAGCGATACGAAGAACGGGTTATTCAGTGTCGAAATGGAAAGGCCGATTTTCAAATCCTTTACATCTCCGTCGGTACTAGGCTTCGCCCACTCAGGCGGTTCGAGAGAGCAGCCTGTCAAAAAGACCAGCATCAATGATACAAGGAACAAAGTTGTTTTTTTCATCGTTAGTTCTCCCCTTAAGCCGATTTCTTCCGGTCGAGCAGTACGGCAATCGCGATAACGACACCTTTAACGACCATCTGATAGAAGGAATTGACGCCGAGCAAGTTCAGTCCGTTATTCAATGTTCCGATAATAAGTACACCGATCAGCGTACCTACAATCCGTCCTCGTCCACCGGAAAGGCTTGTTCCACCCAATACTACAGCAGCGATAGCATCCAGCTCATACGAAGTACCAGCTGTTGGCTGCGCGGAATTCAAACGGGAAGTCAGGATCGCACCGGCAAGAGCAGAAAGCATACCTGCCAGGGAGTAGATCATGATCTTCACACGCGATACTTTAATACCCGATACAATCGAAGCTTTTTCGTTACCGCCAATAGCATACGTTTTTCGACCAAACGAAGTTTTGTGCAAAATAACCCACAGCACTGCAAATGTAATGATCATGGTAATTGCCGGAACCGGAATGCCGAGCAGATAGCCGCGGCCAAACAGCTGGAAGGCCATGCTGTCACCAAGACCGGTAATCGGATTACCTTCTGTATAGACAAGCGTAAGTCCTCTGAAAATCGTCATTGTTGCGAGTGTTGCGATAAATGGAGCCATTTTTCCTTTTGTAATCATCAAGCCGTTGATCATACCCATCACGCCGCCAAGCGCAACGCCGAGAATAATCGCAAGAATCGGGTCAAACCCGGATACCATCATATTAGCGACAAATGCACTGGAGAGTGCGAGTATGGAACCGACCGAAAGATCGATACCGCCTGTCAAAATAACAAACGTCATACCAAAAGCAATCAAAGCGTTAATGGATACCTGACGAAGCAGGTTCAGAATGTTAAGCGGCTCTAAAAAGCTTGGATTTAAGACAGACACGATAATGATCAGGATTATTAATCCGAGAAGCGGTCCGAGTTTCTGCGTTACGTTCGACACCTTGAACCCTTTTCCAGCCTTAGCATCATTCATTGTTGTCATTTTACTGTCCTCCTGTAGCTAAAGTCATGATATGTTCCTGTGTCGCATGCTCGCGGTCTACTTCACCGGTAATCTTGCCCTCGTGCACGACCAGAATCCTGTCGCTCATTCCGAGGACCTCCGGCAGTTCGGAGGAGACCATGATAATCGCAACACCCCGATCCGTCAGCTCATTCATCAGCTGGTAAATTTCCCGTTTCGCTCCGACGTCTACACCACGTGTCGGCTCATCCAGGATAAGTACGCTCGGACCAATGCCGATCCATTTCGCGATGACTACCTTCTGCTGGTTACCACCTGATAAATTACGGGCAGCCGTCTCTGATGAATGTGTTTTAATCATCAGGCGTTTCGTCAAGGTATCTACAAATTCCTTCTCCTTCTTCTCGGATATAAAGCCTTTGGAAGAGAAGCTGAACAGATTCGGCAGAGCCATATTTTCTCGTACCGAGAAATCCAGTACAAGGCCTTCATCCTTACGGTCTTCTGTAATAAAACCAATGCCGTGCTTAACTGCATCCACCGGTTTTTTGATCGTTATCTTTTTGCCTCGAACCCATATTTCACCGCTGTCCAGCTTGTCCAGACCGAAGATCGCTCTCATGATCTCTGTGCGTCCGGCTCCCATCAGACCTGAGAAGCTGACAATCTCTCCTGCTCTAACCGAGAAGCTTACATCCTCAAACCGTCCCTTACTGCTGATGTTCTTCACTTCAAGCACCACTTCACCAGGAGACGGATGGCGCTCCGGATAACGCTCTGTAAGCTCCCGTCCAACCATTTTTTTGACGACTTCATTAAAATGAGTGTCCGGGATTGCCTTCGTATCGACCGTTCTGCCATCACGCATGACTGTAATCCGGTCGCAAATAGCGAAAATCTCTTCCATACGGTGTGAAATATATACGATGGAGACTCCTTCTTTTCTCAGTGCTTGAATGACTTCGAACAGCTTCTCAATTTCCCGTTCTGTCAGAGCAGATGTCGGTTCATCCATAATAATTACTTTTGCGTGTGTCATTAAGGCTTTGGCGATCTCAATCATCTGCTGCTGTCCAACGGAGCATTCACCGGCCTCCTGCATGAGCGGTATGGTCACCGACAATCTGCGGAATTGCTCTTTAGCGAGTTCTTTCATCTGTTTCATATTCAGCAGGCCGAATTTAGATGTCATTTCTTTTCCGATAAACAGGTTGTCCAGGACGGTCATTTCCGGCCAAATATTCAATTCCTGATGTATGAAAGCAATACCCTTCTCTTCTGCTTCCTTCGGGTTGTCGAAATACGTCTCCTGCCCATCAATAAGAATGGTACCTTCATCCCGGCTGTGAAGACCGGTCAAAATATTCATCAGTGTGGATTTACCCGCACCGTTCTCACCCATTAATGCATGGACCTCTCCTTCACGGAGATCAAAATCCACTCCTGTCAAAACACGGTTCGTACCAAAGGCTTTATGGATGTTCTTCATTTCAATATTCATGATGCCGCCCTCCTTCTTAACCGAAATTGACGCCTGCCTGTAAAATACAATTCGCGTAAGGCTTCGCTTCGCCCGTACGGATAATCACCTTGGCATTTCGAGTCAACGCCTTGAATTGTTCGTGCGAGCACGCTTCTAATTCACAATCCTGAAATTGTTTTTGGATATACGCAAGTCCTGCCTTATTGTCCGTCTTCATTTCTTCCGCAATCGTCACTTTCTCGATCACCATGTCCTCAGCAACCGCGTCAACCACCTCGCTGAAGCTGGGCTGCCCTAATCTAAGAGCAAGATCGATCTTGGGTACCCCTGGCGGAATCGGCAAACCAACATCTGCAATGACGATGGTATCCGTATGTCCGAGATCAGCCAGTACTTTAGCAATATGACTGTTCAGTATCCCGTTCTTTTTCATATTAGAGGCTCCCTTCTACTTCACTGCGAGTTGGCATGCCGCCCTGTGCTCCAAATTTCGTAACCGACAGGGACGCGGCCCGGTTCGCGAACTTCAAGCTGTCCGTAAGACTCTTCCCTTCCGCCAACGCTACAGCAAATGCACCGTTGAACGTATCTCCGGCACCGGTTGTATCCACCGCTTCAACTTTATAGCCAGATACGACAACCTCATCCGTACCATCAAAATAACGGACTCCCTTCTTGCCTTCCGTCACAATCAGCTTGTTAGGATAACGACGGAGGATATCTCCGAGCGGCTCATCTCCGAACAAAATCGCTGCTTCATGCTCATTCGGCGTAATATAAGCCGCCTGTTCAATAACAGCTTTCGGCAGTAGTCGTGCAGGTGCAGGATTGAGCATCAAGGGTACATTGTACTTCGCACATAATTCACTTACATGAACTACCGTTTCCTCCGGAATTTCTTGTTGAACCAGGACGATATCCGCTGCCCTGATCGCCTCTACTGCTTGATCAACATATGCCGGGGTAACCATGTCGTTAGCTGCTTTCACCACCACAATGCTGTTGTCCCCTTCAGCCAGGATAATGTGAGCTGTACCGCTTGCCATACCTGTAACCGGTTCCACATATTCCGTAATAATTCCGTTGGCCTTATAATTATCCAGAATAGACTGCCCAAGGTGATCATCACCGACACGTCCAATCATCGTTACCTCGGCTCCAAGCCTTGCTGCAGCTACCGCCTGATTAGCTCCCTTGCCGCCGGGAACCGTCTTAAAGCTTTCACCAAGCACCGTTTCCCCTGCAGCCGGACGCTTCGAGGAGGTCACAACCAGATCCATTGAAGCGCTTCCAACCACCGTAATCTTCGTCATCTTAATCCACCTTTCTCGTTGTCTCTCTCTCTATAAATTTCACGGGAAATTTCATATGTTGTTGTTCCGTATATTGTCCTTCAATCAGTTGAATAAGTAATTGTGCCGCTGCCCGTCCCATTTCATATGCCGGCTGATGAACAGTCGAAAGTGATGGGGCAAGCAGTTTACTTAAAGGAATATTATCAAACCCAATAATCTGTACTTCTTCCGGCACCCTTTTCCCTAACCGATGCGCTTCCTGCAGCACCGCGGATGCAACGATATCATTACTGGCTATAATGCCATCGGTATCCGGATATTTACCAAACAAATCTTTAGCCCAAACCTCGGCGTCGGTTAAAGAAAAGGATGTCGTCTCAAGCACATTATAGTGGACGTCCTGTTCTTCAAGAATTTCAATCGCGCCTTCATAACGATCTATGGCAGGCTGTACATGTGTCGGACCTTGCAGCACGGTGATCCGCTTACTGCCACGCTTCACCAGCTCCCGGGCAGCAATTTTGCCGCCTTCCCGTCCGTCTGCGTACACGGATGGCTGGCCGCTTGAGGTTCTGTCCAGGAATACCATCGGGATCTTTAACCCTGTGTAGATATCTGTATCCGGATCATTCGTAGATGAGATTACGCCAACTACATTGTTCTGAACGAAGGTCTGGATATAATCCATCTCTTTCTGCCGTCGTTCATCGCTGTTTCCGAAGATTAAACGGTAATCATTCTCCTGCATCTCGTCTTCAACGCCGCGTGCCAGCTGTGGAAAATAAGGATTCGTAATGTCCGGCAGCAGCAGCCCGATCAGCTTCGATTTTCTCTTAAATAAGGAACGTGCTACTTCATTGGGTGTATAATTCAGCTTCGCAATCGCCTCATCCACTTTCCTGCGGGTATCTTCATGAACATATCCATTCTGATTCAGGACCCTTGAGACGGTTGCAACCGATACTCCAGCTGTCATTGCTACCTCTTTAATCGTTGCCATATTCATTTCTCCCCACTAATGTGTAACCGGTTACAGGTATACAATAACATATCATTTTTTCGTCTGCAAGCGTTTTAATGGTCATGGAATAAAGTGGATTACTGCGGGTCGACTTACCCGTTATTTCTATCTAAGGTTCATCTCCCAGCTTAGACAAAAAAGCCCCCGCCTTTAAGTAAACAGGTTATGATTCACCTGCTTACCACAAGGGGGAGCTTATCACTTGCATTTATTTTACAGGGGCCAGCTCTTCTTCCGTTAACCATTTATGATTCATGACTTCCTCACCAGTTTTGGTATCCTTATAGTTTACCATGTAGACAGTAGTTGTTTCTGCGGAATCAATGGTTGTATGAGCACCGTGCATACCTTCCATATGGTCAGCATTTAATGTGACCTCATCTCCGGCTTTATAGGATTCATGATGATGGTTATCGATTTCTTCATGAATGACCCATTTATGATTCTCTACCTTCTTGCCACCCGTAGTGGGAGTATAAGAAACGGTGTATACCGTAGTATTATAAGCGCCCGCAATGGTTGCAACGGCTCCATCCATGCCTTCCATATGATCCGCATGAATAACTGCCTGACTGCCAACAGGATATTTCGGATTTTCAGCAACGGTTAAATCGGTTGGGACTTCTCCTGAACCGGAGTGGTTCATGCCATGATGTGAAGAACTGGTATCATTATTCATTTCCGTATTGGTCGTCGAATCCCCTTGGGATTCTTGAGTTGTCGGGGTATCATTTCCAGAGCAAGCAGTTAAAGCAAAGACAGTAGCTACTGATATGATGCCGGTTATGATCTTATTGTTGTTCATTTATTCTATCTCCTTTCTTCCTTATTCCATACTTAAAGCTATTCGCTGTGATCCAATCATCCTTCAATCCATATTAATGATGATGATGTGCATGCGCATCTGGAGTACCTGCCTTGACCGTGCACAATATGGAATGATCATGCAAATGCTTCTCTGACTCAATCTGCAAGGTAGTATGATGGATATCTTTATGTTCGAGCAGATGCTCAATATCCCGAAGCATAGCTTCTGTTTCATAAATCGTTTTGCTACCATCGACAACAATATGAGCTGTGAGAGCATTCAAGCTGCTGGTGATTGACCAAATATGGACATCATGAATCCCTTTAACACCGTCAACTTGCTCCATTGCTTCAACAACATTATTTAGATCAACATTTTGAGGAGCACCTTCCATCAATACATGCAGGGATGACTTGGTAACAAAATACCCGCTGCGCAGAACGAGCCCCGCAACAATAACACTTGCAAGCGGGTCTGCCCAGCCCCAGCCGAAGAACATCATCAATAAAGCTGCAGCAATAGCACCAACAGATCCGAGCATATCGCTAAGAACATGTAGATAAGCTCCGCGCATGTTCAGGTTATTCTCCGTATCGCTTCCCCGCATCATAACCCAGGCGACTAACACATTAACAAGCAAGCCAATCGTACTAATAATCAGCATACCGACAGTGGCAACTTCTGGAGGATTCACGAACCGTTCAATAGCTTCATAGAAAATATATAGCGCAATCCCAATTAACGTAATGCCATTTAGTGTGGCAGCCAAAATTTCAAATCTTCTGTAACCATACGTTTTCCCGCTGTTTACAGCTTTTGCTCCAAAGGTAAACGCGAGCAGTGCAATTCCCAATGCAATGGAATCAGATAGCATATGCCCCGCATCGGACAACAGCGCAAGGCTGTTCGTAATAATTCCTCCAGCGGCTTCAACAATCATATAGATAGTAATGATAATAAATGAGACCAGTAATACCTTTTTGTTGTTCGTATGCACGTGGTTATGGCCTTGAGCATGACTGTGATCGTGGCTGTGTCCAGACATTTGAATTCTCTCCCTTTTTATTTCAACGATTTTATTTATAACAAACACATGAGCAACTATTCATATGTTAACCATATTATATGCATCCTGAAACACTCGTGTCAATGATCAATTCAATAAATATTACCAGCGATCATGCACGAGCGTAGGTTTAAAACATAGGTTCAGAAAGTCAAATAACCGTTTCAGGTAAAATACCCGGAAACGGTCAGTTTGAGTTCTCATTATTTATTTTGTCGAAAAGGGAGCATTCACTCCACCCGCACTCATTGATCATGAATAGCATGCTGAATTGTCTGCGTAAATATTTGTTCAATATGGGAATCATCCAGCGAATAAAATACCGTCTTCCCTACTTTACGCCGCTTAACAATTCTCATGTTGCGAAGATAGCGCAGTTGATGGGAAATCGCCGACTGGCCCATGTCCAGCAAGACCGTAAGGTCATGAACACATAGCTCTTTCTGCAATAAAGCATTAATCAATTTCACCCGGGTCGGGTCACTGAATGCCTTAAACCAATCCGCTACCTGAATCGCTGTATCTTCATCCATCATCGCTGTTTTCACTTGCATGAGATCAGCTTCTGTACCTGGACATGTTACATCACATTCATCCTGAGAAGGGCCCTTGTTCTCCATTCTTTCACCACCATTCCTGTTCTGCACTTTCCTCTCTATTGTATAGGAGCGTTATGAAAAACGGAAGGATTACGATTAAGAATTACAGTGTATTCCTCCATCCTTTTCACGCAGACTAAAAAACTCCGCCGAAGCGGCGGAGTTTTTTAGTCTTTATCCATATAAGGTACTACTTGCGAATTACGTTATAGCCTTTATCCTGCAGCAGCTTAATAATTCCATGCTCACCCAGGTAATGTGCTGCACCAACAACCACGAAATACTCTTCTTTCTTGCCGCTATTAAGATACCCCTCGATTTTATCAGCCATACCGATATTCCGGTCGATCAGCATCGCTTTGTTATATTCCGGATCAACCGCCATACTGTCGGTAAACTCAAGCAGCCGCTGGTCATCACCTGTTTTCCACATATCGGCCATTAGCTCCATACTATCATCGAGGACATTGAAATTGTCCAGCGTATTCTTCAGGTTTTTCTCTTGAAGCTCCTTAGAGAAATTATCGAACATTCCCAGTTGAGATTGGTAGGATTCCAGCTCTACAATCGGCAGCTTGCGCTCTATTGCTCTCTGTATGAAATGCAGATCGATCCCGGCATCCGCTTCATAGCCTGCAGCCATCCATTGCAGACTGCTGAGGGTTGACTCGACAACCCATGGCTTAAAAGCATCCATCGCATTTGTCTCCAGCTTGAATTGCTTCAGAATGGCTGTTAACTGCTCATACGTTTCCTTGGATACATGATCCTTCAGTGTTGTACCATCCTGATACATGCTCATATTCGTAATAAGCTGCTGCTGTTTTTCATCTGCCGCTTTGCTGATATCGATCTCTACACCAAGATAATCGGCCTCGGCAAAAGCTTCCTCAAACTCCTCACGCAGCGGGAAGAAGCTATCGTCTGCCACATGAATCGATCCGACGAGGTACACGGTATTTCCGTTATGCTCCACTTCCCACATAAAGCCCCGGGCACCTTCCTTGGCTGCTTTAGAGAGAAGAAGCACCGTTCGGGATTTCTGATCCCATCGTACTTCGTAGCCAGCAGCCTCACCAATGATTCGGATTGGCGCATAAGTTACGCCCTTAATCGATTTGGTCTTGCCCTTCACTGTGATCTGCTTGCCGTCTACGACAACATGAATGGTTCCATCCTGTACACCCGACAGCTTCACATTCATTGCTTCAAGTGTTGTTCGCAGCGGCACCATCGTTGTACCCTGCTCAACTACCGGTGCGTTTGCTGCATATTTGACTTGCTCGTTATTGATCTTCAGTACAGGCTGCTGCGGAGCAGCCCATGCCGGCGCCGCCGATACAAGCATACTCGCAGAGATAATGAGTGATAAGAGCGATTTTTTCCACATGTTCATGTTAGTTCTCCTTTAGTTATGAATACTAGTGTGATCCGTACAACTTCCAAACACATTAACTCATGATATAGTCGCTCTTCTTATGTCTTATCCTGCTGTCTTCTATCTGCACGACTTTTCAAACCAATTACTACTACATTGGACTACTACACTACCTGCTTCTTCTTTCTTTGTTCTAATACCTTATTACATCTTATAAGCCTTCATCGCTTTACCGATCTCTTTCAAGCTCGGACGCTTTCCGTACATCAGTACGCCGGTGCGGTAAATCTTCGCTGACAACCAGCCCAAGAGGAAGATCGAGACGATCAGAACGGCAACGGAAGCGAGGATTTCCCATAATGGCGGATCTCCAAGTCCAATACGTACGATCATGGAAGTTGGCGAGATGAATGGAATGTAAGACGATACCTTCATCAGCATGGAATTCGGTGCGCTTAGACTGAAGATCGCAACATAGAATGCCGCAAGAGATAGCATTGTAACCGGCATAATCGCTTGACCAAGGTCCTCTGTACGGCTCACGATAGAACCGATTGCAGCGTAAATGACTGCGTAGAGGAAATATCCCAGGATGTAGAACACAAGCCCGAATACCAGCAGCATCGGATCCACTGCACCCAGATTCAAATCAAGCTCCGACAAGGCATCAATATTGTGCGGCAGCGCCAGGTTCACAGCTACAACCACGCCAAAGGCAGCAATCTGTGCCAACCCAAGCAGGAACATACCGATGACTTTACCAAACATTTGGCTCAGCGGAGACACGCTTGTAATCAAGATCTCCATAATGCGGGAGCTTTTCTCCGTTGTCACTTCCGAAGCAATCATATTACCTGTTCCCATCAGCGTAACGAAGAACAAAATAACAAGTACGTATACAACCACATAATTGATAGGGTCACTATGCTCGCCTTCTCCAGAAGCATTTCCGGCTTCCCCGTTCTCCGGATCGCTTACACTCTGAGCATTAATGATAACAGGCATGTTAATTTCATTAATCTGCTCATCTGTCAGCGTTAATCCTTCTACTACAGCCCGGATCTTCGGCCCTTGGAGAGCCGCTTGCAGTGTTGACTGGAGCTCCGGGCTTATCGCATCGTCTTCCGAGCTGTAAATTACGGCCGGAAATGAGCTCCCTTCCTGCGCTTCAAATCGAATATATCCTTCAATTACACCTTCAGTCACATCTTTGTTAAGGGTAGCTTCGTCGAATGTATCATATTTCACCAGCTCATAGTTCGGAGTAATAGTACTCATCGACTTCGTTAAATCTTCTGCCAGACCTTGCTGCTGTTCATACACAAGACCAATTCGGGCAGGTCCCTCTGCTTTGTCACCGCCACTGAACAATTGAATAATAAATGGAAGATTAATACCGATGGTAATGAGAAGTGCAAAGATTAGAGTAGAGACGATAAAAGACTTGGTTCTCGCCTTATTCATAAATGTAAATCGAATTACAGTCCACATACTATTCATTGGATTCACCTACCGCCTTAATGAATATTTGGTTTAACGTTGGTTCTTTTACTTCAAATCGGTGGAGTACACTTTGCGACATTGCTGTATTCAAAATTGCCTGCGCGGCATTGACATCATTGATGCGTATGGAGTAACCGTCCTCTGTCCGCTGCACTCCGGTTACACCCGGCAGCTTCTCTAGTCCGTTTACTTCACCCGAAGTACCTAACACCACTTCTTCCCGAGGATAACGGGACTTAATCTCTTTCAAATTCCCTTTTACAACGGTATTCGAACGATGCAGAATCGTAATGTTCTGGCACAGCTCCTCCACATGCTCCATCCGGTGTGTCGAGAACAGGATGCTCGTGCCTTGATCACGCAGTTCTTTCACCGTAGATTTCAGCAGTTCCACGTTAACCGGGTCCAATCCGCTGAACGCCTCATCCAGAATCAAAATTTCAGGATTATGTACAACCGCCGCTATAAAGCCCATCTTCTGCTGGTTACCCTTAGACAGCTCTTCAATCTTCTTATTATAGTATTCAGGCACTTCGAACCGGTCGAGCCAGTAACGGAGACTCTTATCCGCATCCTTCGCGGACATCCCCCGAAGCTGTGCCAGATAGATAATTTGTTCACTCACCTTGACCTTCGGATATAGTCCGCGTTCTTCCGGCAGGTACCCCATAATTCTCCGCAGCTCTTTACTATACGGCTTGCCATTATAAAGAATCGTACCTTCGTCAGGATAAATAAGCCCTAGCACCATACGCATAGTCGTCGTTTTACCAGCGCCATTCGCACCGAGAAGTCCGTATATTTCTCCCTCTTCTACTTGAAGCGAAATTTGATTCACTGCTGTTTTGTCAGCATACACCTTAACCACATTGTCCAATTGCAATCGTTGCATGGTTTGATCTCCTCTCTCTTAATCCTGCATCCCTGCAGGTTTATTCCCCTGAATCCACAAACTTAGGACTTCATCCAGCTCCAAACTGCGTGTCTGTATAAAGGATATTCCAGCAGAATGCAATATTGTCTCAACATCTAGACATTCTGTTGTAATAAAAGAAACCGTGTTTGCTGTCTCTTGCTTCCAGCTCACAATGCCGGGCAGCTCACTGATCATATCGGCATCTCCGGTGATCCAGCATTCCTTCCAATTGTCCAGCAGTCCGTCCTTCTCCACCATACCAAGCATTTTCCCGTGATGTATCAGGACAATATAATCGGCAAGCCTGCGGACCTCATCTACAATGTGAGTGGACAGGACAATGGTTGTGTTTCCATCCTTCATACAATCCCGAAGCTGATCCATCATCAGCTTCCAGGCAAAAGGGTCCAGACCCGAAGACGGTTCATCCAGCAGCAAGAGCTTGGGTCTTGGTGCCAAGGCAGCGGCAATCTCGAATTTTCGCCGTTCCCCCTTGGACATCTTGCGCAGCTTCACACCACGGGGGACATCGAACTTGGACAGCAGCTCATCAAAATAATAGCCATCCCAGGTGCTGTACCAGAGCGACCGGAACCCTGCCGCTTCCTCGGCAGTCATGTACTTCTCTTCGGCACTTAACTGCTCAGGAACGAAGCCAATTTGTTGGCGGATAGCCATGGGCAGTTCCTTAGACGCTTCTCCAAACCAGGTGATTTCCCCTTCATCTGGCCGAATCATCTGCATTAACATGTTAAGGATCGTGCTCTTCCCCGAGCCATTCGGCCCCACAAGGGCGATAATGTAACCCTCCGGAATGGAAAGATTGATAGGGCCTATGTTTTTGGTACGACGCCGTTTCATGACATTACGCATTTCAATCAATGGGGGTTCCACTTACGCTTCACCATCCTTTAGCTGATGATATTTATGCTTCACAATTCCCTTAAAAATCGATGTTATTTCCTCTTCGCTGCAATGTACAGACAGCCCCGTCTCAACTGCGGCTTCTAATGCTTCAACAACCGTTTCCCGTTTGAATTTTTCTCTCGTCTGGTCGCCGACACCAGCCACAAAGGTCCCTGTGCCCTGCCGCGTTCTCAGTAACCCTTCACCCTCCAAGTCCTGATACACCCGGCGAACCGTAATGACACTGCAGTTCAAGCTACCCGCAAACTCCCTTATGGATGGCAAGAGCGTTCCCTCCTCAATCTGTCCGCTTATAATAAGCGATCTTAACTGTGTCTCAATTTGGTGATATAAGGGCTCGGCACTGTGCTCGTTAATTTGAATAGGAATTCGCACTTATCTCACCTCACCTTGTCTACATAATCCGCAGTTCCGCGGTGCATCCGTAATTAACTCATTCATGACAGATCTCTTAGCCGTACCCGCTGGTAAGTCAGCCGACAAAATAGTACATACCCTGAAATCCCGATAATTAATGAGCCCCACATACAAGGCGATAACCATTTCCATTCCTTCGATGCATCAACAAAATAGCTAAACATACTAAAGCGGGCTCCTGATATGAATAAACCGATGATGACCAGCGCAATGATTACAAAAAGCAGAATATTAAGCCAGAAATATGCCTTGCCGCTCCGCGTGAACTCCATATATATATAAAAGCCATTTATCAAAATTCCAATTCCGATCCATGTGAGGCCAAAGACTGCATATTCCGCCAGATCCATGCTCGCCTGAAGATCAGCAGCGATGGCATATGTAATGCCGAAGAATATAATCCCATTCACTATAAAACCAATGATCCCCATAAGTGCTCTGCTCATGATGACGGATTTCATAGGTACAGGAATGCTTCGATAATAGGACAGCATTTGTGTAAAAGAATCTTCGTTCAGATACTTAAACGTTCTGCGTGATATGTAATATCCCATCATCGGGCTAAATATCAGCATGAGAAAATCAGAAAAAGGATTGTTTACGTATTCCGCTTCTTGAAACATGCTGTTTATATTGAAGCTCAGTACAACCCCCATATAAAGCGTGAATACAATCGTCCATACCACTTGCATCTTGTCGTTCTTAATATCTTTAGAAATAATCTTCATCGCCTGGTTGACGGTTTGCACTTGCTCTCACCCTTCCATCGGTGTATATATGATCTATTTATCTGTGCTTACTGTATATATCTTTATACACAGTATACAGTGCTGATCAACAGGTGTCAACCCTAAATTTGCCAATAATACACATAAAAAAAGACTGTCCCCAAGCAGATTTCTCTACTGTGGAAACAGTCTCTTCCATCTCTTCCTTTACGGTTATCTACATTCCAAAAATAACTTTCCATACCGGCTGTGTATGACCGCCCGGATACAAGAGATAGAGCAGTGTATATACGGCAACGCCAGTAATTGCTGTGAAGAACCAGATCGTCGCAGTAACCCGTCCCCATTTACGGTGCTTGGCATACTTCTCCTTGAATCCAAGGACAAGCGTTGTGATCCCGAACACAGCCGCCACGGTTGCGAGCGTAATATGAAAGATCAGGAACACCTGATAATATGGCTGCAGGCTGTCTGGTCCACCCCAAGATGTATTACCAATAAATACAGTCCGTGAAGAGTAAATAATGAAAAAGATGATTGCGGCAATTGCAGCCCATATCATAACCTTCTTATGTTCTTCTCTCTTACCTTTGATGATAAGCCTCCAACCAATTGCCACCAGCACAGCACTAATTACAATAAAGGTTGTACTAATGGTAGGAAACAGAAAGAACAAATCCATGAACATCCTCCTTAAACATTACACTTGATTTAGTCTACTATCTAGCATCTCACTTGGCAAAGGATCATCCCCTTTGTTCTCGCTCTTATACCAATGAAAGAATACATAGGCGAGCATGGACGCAAAGATAATCTCCTGGAAAAACTTCATAATGATCCCGCCTACCCTCTGGTCGACCCCTGGCTCCAGATATCCGAAGAAGGATGGCCCGCCAAACTGATCCAGTAAAGTGGATGTATCAGCTACGCAGTACCCCATTGCTTTTACCCATGCGTTAGGATCACTATAGGTTGCGTACATCGGCTCACTGGAAAAGATGATTAAAGCGCATGCCGGAGTTAAAAGGACCATGTTCAAGAAAATATACGCCATCTTCATCAAGCCGGATGTCTTGTCCTTCTCAGGGATTGGTTGAATAATCGCCCACCACATCGTAACCGAAGTGATAAACAAGATTATATAATACAACCGGTGAACCCATAAATTCAGCATGACAAAATCATGAATGACAGGGATATGGTAGAACGAGAACAAACCATTAAATATGAGAGCTGCAGCAACCGGGCGCGTCAGGAAACCAAGTTTCCTGAACGGATTCTTTCGGTCTACAGCCCGCCATAACCATACCGGAATACCAAGAATCAAGAGCGGTGTAGCCATAAGATAGGACATCGCCATACTTACCATATGAAATGAAAACATCGTATGACCGAGTAAATTGATTGGCCCGCCTTGAGCTAGATACATCGTTAACATACCAGCAACGAAAAGTGTCTTTCTCCCTGCTGATACAGGCTCGCCCCCCAATCTATGACTAAGCGGTCCGGTAATCAAGAAATAACCTGCAGTCACAAGCAGCATAAATGCAAGAAAGATAGGACTCCATTTTGCCGCAAATGAAAAATATTCTAAACCGAGCATGCTAAAAACCTCCCCTTACCAGGCGGAATTTCTGTCTAAATTGTGACAATGGCCTTCTAACAGAGAGAAACGGTTTTTCCGTCCACACCGCGGACAGTAACCGTTTCTTAGGGAAGCATAAGCCCAGAACTTTCTGAATCTCATGCACATATTTTATTTTGAAAAAAAGAGGTGGCGTATAAAGCCACCTCTACTTATATTACCACCAAACCCAGTATATTGCCATGACAATAGCTGTGCCGGCCACGAAAAATCCACCAACCATGAACAAGATCGGCATCATGTGACCTTTATCCTTCAAGTGCATCCAATACCCCATCTGGACAAACACCTGCAGAACTGCCATGACGAGCAAGATAATGATCGTAAAGGCTGGGTTCACATCACCAGCAGCAACCGCCGCAAAGGCGATCGCTGTCAGTACAATGGAGAAGATAAAGACAATAATATGTTTCTGCGGACCTTCATGACGATGGCGATGCTTAACTGCATGACCCTCTGATTGATGCTGATCTGCTGTCATTCCTTAGCCCACCTTTCCAAGTAGGTATACGACCGAGAAAATGAACACCCATACGACGTCGATAAAGTGCCAGTACATAGCAGACACATAGACCTTCGGTGCTGTTACAACTGTAAGTCCTTTAGTGAACAGCTGACCGATCAACAGTCCGATCCAGACAACCCCGAACGCTACGTGAGCTCCGTGGAATCCAACCAGAGTAAAGAAGGCGGAGGAAAACGCGCTGGTCGTCATACCGAAATTTTTATGAACAATGTACTCATAGAACTCGTAAATTTCAAGGCCCAAGAATGCCAAGCCCAATACAACTGTAACTGCCAGCCATATTTTTAGTGATTTTACATTATGACGATGCATCGCCTGAATGGCGAATACACTTGTCAAACTACTAAGCAAGAGAAGGAATGTCGCTACTGCTGTAATTGGCAGCGAGAACAATTCATTTGCAGTTGGACCATCATTCGTCTGATTCCGTAATGCCAGGAACGTGGCAAACAAGGTACCGAAGAGTACTGCTTCTCCCCCAAGGAAGAGCCAGAAGCCGAGCACTTTATTACGACCTTCCAAGGTCGCTTTTTCCGGCTCGTGAGGTAGTTCTCCGTTTACATGTTCAGCGTGTGCGGATGTCATGCTTTTACCTCCTCTTCCAGTTCTTCAGGATCAATGTGATAGCCTGGATCATCGATCAGAGAACGTACTATCATTGAACCGAACGTAATCACAAGACCGATAATCAGAACAATATAATTGTTAAAGATAAAGCTCATAAAAGAATTCGTAAACGGCTCGTCACTGAACATAAACCCGAGACCAGCAATGAAAAGACCCAGACTCATGACAAACGGCAAGATGGTCGGAGAAGGCATGTGAATCGGCCCAAGCGGCTCTGCCGGAGTCATTTCCTTATTGCCTGACATCTTCTCTTTCCAGAAAGCATCAATACCGCGTACCAGTGGAGTTTGTTTAAAGTTGTACTCTGGCGGAGGAGAAGGAATACTCCACTCCAATGTACGGCCATCTTCCCACGGATCTGCCGGAGCATCCTTCGGCTTGCGTGCCGTAATAGCAATGTTGACCAGGAAGAGAATGACACCGACTCCCATCAGAAGGGCACCAATCGTACTGATAAAGTTCATCAGATCCAGTTCCTGATTCGGAAGATATGTAACGATCCTCCGCTGCATTCCAAGCAGTCCAAGGAAATGCTGTACAAAGAACGTCATATGGAATCCGATGGCAAACGCCCAGAAGGTCCATTTACCAAGGGTTTCATTAAGCATGCTGCCAAACATCTTAGGCCACCAGTAATGCAATCCGGCAAAGAGTCCGAATACCAAACCGCCTACGATGACATAGTGGAAGTGAGCTACGACGAAATACGTATCGTGGAACTGGAAGTCAGCTGGAGCAGATGCCAGCATGACCCCTGTTACGCCGCCCATTACAAAGGTTGGGATAAAACCGATTGCGAACAGGTTGGCACTTGTGAAGCGAATTTGTCCGCCCCACATGGTAAAGAGCCAGTTAAAGATCTTGATACCGGTAGGTACCGCAATCAGCATCGTTGCAATGGAGAACAACGCATTAGCTACAGGACCAAGCCCTGTTGTAAACATATGGTGAGCCCATACCATGAAGCCCAGGAAGGCAATCAGGATCGTTGCAAACACCATTGAACTGTATCCGAACAGACGCTTGCGCGAGAAGGTCGGGATTACTTCGGAGATAATACCAAAGGCAGGAAGAATCAGGATATATACTTCAGGATGACCGAAGATCCA